>NZ_VTZU01000002.1 GCF_008370685.1 Aquimarina sp. RZ0 | reverse complement strand
TATTCAGAAGAAATGGACAACCCCACTGCAAAATTGGAGCTTGATTATTCAACAATTATATATTAGATTTGAAGATCGAGTGGCACTTGATTTAGCGACCAAGCCCCAGGAGGGCTCTGGGAGCTAGATCCCAGAGCCCTCCTGGGGCTTAACCCTGAGACAGGGTTATAATTACACTTCCGAGATACCTACAAATAGAAAAATAGAAAATAGAATAGCTAAAGCTAAAGCAATTAATATGTTATACATCCAAAACTTTTTCATATCGATACAAAAGACTTAAATGTAGAAATGAAAGATAAATTCATTCAAATAGAAAAGGTATTTTCAGTTCTTTTAAAGATTTTAGTTTTTTAGGAGCAAAGTTTATTGTATCAGATGTTGTAATAGGATTTTCTTTTTCTTCATTAAAGGTCTCTTTTGTTACAAATATAGTTCCTTTAATATAATCAGTAACTTCTTCCTTAAAATCCATAGAAGCACGATGCATACTTGAATTTACATACTTAACTAGTTTAAATGAACCTTCAATATATTTAAAAGAATAGGCTTCATCATTAACATACCAACTACCTGCATTATAAAATTCTTGAAATTCAAGTTTTAGCTCACCATTAATAATGTCTAAACTTTGGAAAGGTTCTTCTCTAGTGGGTTCTTTATTTAGAAATATAAAGGTATTGTGTTGCAGCTTTTTTTCATAACATCCACTTTTATCTTTAAAATATACTCCAAGTATTTTAGGATTAATATCTAAGGAATCAGTTCCTATTTCACTATCCGTTATAAAGTTGTTGATATCCTCTTTCTTAGCAATAAAAACTAAATCGTTTATTCCATCATTATTTAGATCACCATCTTTATCCATTGCAATTACATTCCAGTTTTCTGGAATTAAAGCCTCTATTTTCTTATTCTTTTGTTTTAGTTCTAAAACTTGTTGACCAAAGGATGTTTTACAAATTGCTAGAAATATGATTAAAAAAAATATTTTTCTCATTCTTTTATGCCTTGAGGTTTTAACTCAATTGGTTCGATTGAGTTAAAAATAATAAAACTCAATACAGATATTCAGAGTATGTTCTATTGTTTAGTACTCCAGTAGTTTATGATTTCTTATTAAACCGCTTAAAAAGTATTACCAATAATGCAACAAAACCTATGACATGATGAATAGGCTCTAAAATACTTAGCAATACAGCTAAATAAATATGCTGAATGAATATATCATCTTGTAAAATAGGCTCAGGTATAAAAGGTTTAAACGCTAAGTAAATAACCAAAGAAGTCAACCAAGCAAATAAAACAACGTACCAAAACTTTAATTTTTTGATTTTTAAGAAATAGGTTGTTAATACTCCGATCAGAATAGAAATAACAAGCAATAGTATTAAAAGTAAAATATCCATATTGTTCTATTCTGGTATTACATTATTGATTTCTTTACCTGTAATTCTACCTTTTTTAGTGGTGGTAAGAATAACTTTTCCGTTATGAAAAACCTTTCTTTCACCTTGTCTATAATCTTGCTCTTTGTTTGTTGTTTTAGTTATAATCCATTCTTTTTTCTTTTCATCCCACTTTTTAGTGTCTTTTATATTAGGATTAGCTCTTTCAGTATGACCAATAACAACAGCTTTCTTTTTTCCTTCAGAATATAGTAATTCAGATAGCTCTTCGCAAATATTATCCTTTACGTACATATCATGGGCTGTTAAGCACCCGTGTATTTCAATTTTACATCCATTAGTGAATTTAGATAGTTCGATGTCTTGTATAACTCTACTGTCATCGTGCAAATCACTACCTTGTATTAATCTAGTTGCTTTCCCAAGATATAGTGAGGCATTAAGATTTTTGCTTTCGACATCTTCACTAGAAACATTAGAATAAATACTAGCACCTACTATAAAATATAAACCAAGCATATCTCCGTGACAGAAAAAATCAATTGATTGTATGCTATTATCTTCTTGAGCATTTATTTTATCAACAACTTCTTTTGCAGATTTAATTGATTCTCTAATAATAGTGCCGTCATTATTATAGTCATTCTTTACATTTAAAGAGGCAAAATGAAACGCACTGTTATCACTACTTTTTTTAGCTCCTCCGTGAAATAAAAACCTAGTATATTCAACCTTTAATTCTAAAGTTTTCGTAATTCCATTTGTCTCTAATGTGAAAATAGTATTTGACATTTAGTTAATCTTGTTTAATTACCTCTAATTCTATCTTCTCTAAATTCTTTTCGATAAGATAACCTTTAAGAGTATCATTGGTTAAAATCTCACCATTATATTTAAAATCTACTTTTGGATTATCTAGGTTTATTGTGAATAATTTATCGATCATATTTTTAGTATGAATATTTAAAATAATCTTATCATTAGGTTTCACATTCTCTACCCTTTTATTATTCAAATCGGTAATGTAATAATCAATAACCTTTGGTTCTGCATCTTCTTCCTCTCTTTCTATAATTGGTTGCCCTAATAATGTAGGATCAGTTTTACGCCACCAGTGTGATAACATTTCTTGACCATTAAATAGAATAGTCGCAGGAGATAAGCTAAAATATACCATAAATGCACTAGTGCTATCGTGCTGATAATGTAATTTATAATGCAGGCAATAAGCATCCAATAGTTCTATTGTAGTGCTTTTACTTGTTCCAAACCGAGAAGAAAATACAATTTTACAGTTTTTCATCATATCTGGATGAATTGACCATTCAAAAAAGGTAGTTTCCTTACTACCATGTACCTTAAAATCAAAAGTACGATTTATAGGCTTGTTGCTAGGTCTACCAGTATGATCCGTATTTTGGAAGAAACTAAAATAATGCTGCTCTACAATAAACTCTTTATTATCTACAAAAAGTTTGGCTTGAATACCCATAATTAGATTAAAATTAATTTTTCAAAAATAGATTAAAAAAAGATATTTCCCCTATTTTATTTTTCTAAGAATAATATTAGTCAATGATTTATAATTTTTAGTTAAGCCATAAATAACCTTTCAATCTCATCAACAGAAAACCTTTCACCTCGATTAATTTTTTCTATTAGTTTTAAATATTTCTTAGTTGGTTTGCCTTTATAGTGTTTTTTAAGATGCTTTTTATAAAGTTTTTGATAGTTTCGGTCTAGATCAAAATAACACCCATAAATCTTTTCCATTTGCCTCCATTTTTTACTATGGATTTGTTTTTCATACAATCCACTTGGTAGGGCAGACCGATGCATAAAACGTTGATCAATAAAATGTAGTTTCCTACATCGTTTGTTAGTAAAAGGGCATTTAAAATACCACACAATACCATTGCCTAAATTAGAAGGCAAAGAAACCAACGGGACTTCATATTTATAAGATTTGCCATTACAATTGTAACTAAGAATTAATACTTTTTTTATGGTATTCATCTTTGTTGCTATAGAGATATTACTAGTTTCTATTCCATTTGTACTCCAAGTAATTGTACCACTTTTAAAATAGCAGTGATTTAAGTAGCTCCATTTTCTAAGTAATGAAATATCAATATTTTTTATTTGATCAAATATGAGAGGAAATGTATGTGGTTTTGGCATATTTTTGAGTTTACGTAACCTAAAACTCTAGGGAAGATTATAGAATACCTTTTTTCAATATCAGGTTTTGTTAGGTTCTATGGTTATAATATGATTACCAATTGACACTATAATTAAACGGTCAATTGGTAATCATTTCGTATTAGATGATTAAATTTATAATTGATTTTATTGGCAATTTGTTGATGTAAATTACTAGTGTGAGTTTCAACGTACTCTAGATATTTTTTTCGTTGCCTATTCCTTTCTTGTTTAGTAAGGTTAATCCAATAATCAAAGTCTTTCCATTGAAATTGTTTTTTGTTTTTCACTATTAAAGGCAGGCTGTCGGATAATAAAGGAGGTTCATAAAGTAATAATAACTTCCATTCACTCTGTAGCAATTCTTTTAACGGTTTAAATGTTGCACAATTCTTTAAATCCGATAGCGTATGTATCCCTATTTTATTTAATTTTTCCATTCTTGTAAATTTTAGTTCAATCCTTATACGTTCTTCAGGTAGGTTATACTGTAAGCCTTTATCATAAATCTTAAATATGTATTGTTTATGTTCAGCTTGCTTGATATAGCCACCACTTCTCGAGACATCTTTAAATTTCAATCCTTTATGGAAAATAAGATTATTAAAATCGTTTCTGCTTTCTTTTGAGGATTAATATTAACTCCAACTTCAAAGTTTCTTAGACGGCATTTATTCAAGGGAAGATTAAACTTGATAGAAATTTCATCTAACACCTCAACGATTTGATTTAATGAAAAATCATCATAATTGTGTATTCCATCATTTTTGTACTTATGTATACTTCCTTGAATAATTAGCAAACCCGAATCGTACAGAGTAAAGACCAGATTCTTATAACTTGCCTTTTTCTTTGGTTTTAATTCGCCAGTACTACAAACAAATTCTCTAGTAAATTCTAAATTTTCATTTTCTTCTAAGTGCTGCATATTAAATTCTCTAATGTGAACTTTTATAAAATCAACCACAACTTTAGAAAAGAGATAGTTGATCATTTGGAGGAACTAAATCGGGATTAGTGGTTAAGTACCAAGCCTTGAATCCAGTTTTTTTACAGGTTTTCTTTTCAACTTCCCATAGTGCTCCTACTTTTTCTAAATCACGTTTATATCTACAAATATTTTTTTGCGGAATACCTGTAGCAGCAGCAACCATCGATGCAGTAGCTATGTGATCTTGTAAATATTGAAATATGGTTTTTAATTGATTATAGAATCCATTATCTTTATCTCGTCTTTTATTTGGGCTGTTCTTTCGGTTATTTTTCATAGCGCAGCCCTTTCTTTTTGTTAGATAAAAATTCGTCTGCTTCAGCCTCTAACTCTTTTAAAGTTTTTTGCTTACCTGTTTTAATCCAGTTTTCTAAAATTTCAGATTTGAAAAAATAGAGACGATTTCCTTTTTTATAAAATGGTATCTCGTTACGCTGAACGTAACCGTATAGAGTAGGAACTGTTAAGCCTGTTAATTCTGATACTCCTTGTATAGTTATAGGGTTGTCAGCTTCAGGTTGAGGATTTGCCTTTTGAATCAATAAGGCTTTCATTTCATTAACCTCGTTTTTGAGGTCTGCAACAAGATTAGGAAGTTGCTCAAATTTTAATGTTTCCATTACACTATTATTTATGATTAATAGTGCATAGGTATCTGATTATTAATGTGTAACGAAGCGTATAGGGCTTGCGGGTCAGTTTTTAGGGTTCAAGAATAGTTTTTAGGTTTATTAGTTATCTTTTTACCTATTAGTTTTTGGTTTGTCTTATTCCATTCTGAGTGGTCTTTAACTTCATCGAATCCATGAAAAGCTTTAAACATAATGTCAAAATACTTTCGCTTTTTATGGGTAGTTTTATACTCATAAACAGAACATTGGTCATAAAATCTATAAAATAAACTTCTAATGTCTTTTTTGTAATTTGGTTTACCATTAAAATACTGTTTTGATGGTTCTAAATCAATGAATGACGCTTTAATAAATGTTACAAGTTGATTTTCGGTTAAATAATGTTCATCATTTCTATTTTTTGCTGTGACTAGAATTTTAAAATAATCATAAACATCTTCAATACTAACCTTTGGTATAAGATTATTTCTTTCTGTTATGATGTCTTTTTTAGTAAGAATTGGTTCTAATTTTCTAGGATTATAGTTGTCATTAATTTTATGATGATTTACATATTCTTTAATTTCATCAAATGCAAAAGTTATGCAGTTAATTATTGATTGACATCTAATTGCTATTTGATGACAGCTTAATCTTGTATAATTGTTTTTAAAATTATTCCTAAATTTTTCTATAAAACTTTTGGAATGATGATAATTAGTCCAATGATCATTATGAATAGAAAAGCAATAAAAATCTTCAGTGATATTGATTTCTTGATCTGTTATCTCTCCTAGAAAAGCAGGAGCGATTTTATTATTCCATAGATTGATTATTTCCATGCACTTTTGAACTATTCCTTTAAAAAAAATAGTGTTACGTACGGGTGTTAAAGTTATGTATTCTTTTAATTCGTTCATGTTTAAAAACATTACTTCATCATCATTAAATATAAAATTGTATTTATAATAATTATTGTCTATCTGTTCTTGAAAAAGATGTAATATTCTTCCTAATTGATAGTTTAGTGTACTTAATATATTTTGTTTGAATTCCATTTTAGAACCATTGTTCTTTGGTGAAATTGATTTTAGACTTTTATTTATATTATTTTCTAAGGAGTTTTGAGTATTTTGTAATTGATTGTTGCTAGTTAAATATGTTTTTGTAGTAATCTTTTAATTTATAATAAAGAATTTGGTCTGTTTCTGGTTTTAATTTATTTACTTTTTTAAGTTCTTCTATCCAATTAATAATATCATTATTTGGTTGTTCATTTTTATCTTTACACTCTTGTAAGTAATTGGGTAACATACTGATTTTTTCATCCATTATTGGTGTAGGGTTTTTGATACGGTTGTCTAACAGTATTAGGTAATTTTCTAAAAGACAAATTTTTTCTTCTATAGAAAATAATTGTTCCTGGATATAGGTCTTTATATTTTCTAGTGCCCTATTGGATGCTTTAATTGGTTCTAATTCACATTTAAATTTTCTATCAGTTACAGGAAGGCTTCCTATCTTAGAGTATGCAATAGTTTTAAGCTTTATGAATGATTCATTTAATCTATGGTCAGGAGTGATTTTTATCATTTTAAATATTTAGTTTAATTCTTTCCGTAGCCTTCCTTTTTGATTCATCTACTATTTTAGCATAAACTTGTGTTGTTTTTAAATCTTTATGCCCAAGCATTTTGGACACTGTGTAGATGTCCGTTCCATTGCTGAGTTGTAATGTTGCATACGTATGCCTAAAACAATGAAAAGTTAGGTGTTTTTGTATACCAGCACTAATAGCCCATTTTAGCAACTGAGAGTTTTGATGAGCAGAGTAGGACAATCCTCTAAATACTTTTTGAGTAGGTTCTTTCGGTTCCCCCATCAAATTATAAGCCTGCTCTGGAATTGGCAGATATTCATTACTTTTGGTTTTCTTTTGCTGAAATTGTATAGAATACCCTCTGTCATTAGTATGAACTACTTCACTCCAAGTTAATTTTTCAATATCTGAAAACCTCAACCCAGTAAGCGCAGAGAATAACGATGCTTTTTTTAATATTGGTTTTATACAATCTGTATTAGCTAGTTTGTTTAGTTCTTCTATAGATAAAAACACCCTGTTTGTATCTGCTTGCTTAATTGGTTTTATTTTTCCGTTGAGGTCATTGGGTAGTAAGTCGTCCTTAAATGCTTGCTTTAATGTAGCTTTGAATTTATTAAAATAGCTTTGAGCGGTATTTTGTGAAATGGTAGTTTTGGTACTTCTCTTACTTTTGGCGGTAAGTAAGTAGTCACGGTAATCGTTACAAAACTTTTCGTTGAGGTCAGCAAATGTTAGACTATTAGAGGTAAAGTCTTTTAGGTACGCAAAAGATGAAGTCCACACTGCATAGTTTTTTCCATTTTTCTTTTCCATCTGTTCTTCATAATAGCTAATAAAGGAAAGTTTACCTTTTTCTTTAGCCTTCAATTGTTCTAATTCGAATGCATTATACACTTCGGGTTTGTTCAACTCATTATCTCTTTTTTGACGTATTTGTTCACCAAGTAGTAAGGTGTTTTTGTTGTCTAGTTTTTCTAGTGGTGATTTGGGTTTGTCTATAATGTAAAGTCCTAGAAACTCTCTACGGGTTTTTTTGCCTGTCTGGGCAATAGTAATAGGAGGGTAGAAGTCAAGGTATAAGCTGTGTCTACCTTTTGAGATAGGCTTTTTTCTTAAGCTAATTTTAATTGCCATCTGTCTTTTATTCGTTGTCTTTTATTATTAATCGTGTAGAAAGTGTAATTGGTGTACCTTTAAAAATAAAATATTTTCAACTTAGTAACCTGTCAAGTTCTTCACGTTTCACTCTTGTCATTCTTTCCGAAAGGTTTACTGCTTTTATAGTTCCTTTTTCAATCAATCGGTAGGCGGTTCTTTTGGAGCAACCTAATAGAATTGCCGTTTCATTTACAGTAAGAAATTCCTTGGCTTTAATCTGCTCGATAGGCTTACGGATTATTTCTTTAGTTTCTCTATTACTATTATTTATTTTTTCATTGCGTTTACGAACCTTATAAGCTCTTTTGGCGCAATTGTCTCCACAATATTTTGTTACTGTAGTGCGAGCGGTAAAATCATTCCCACAATGTTGGCAAATCCGTTGTACTCTAATATTTGTACTCATAAATAAGAAGTCCTAAGTGTCATTAAGTAGTATTAAGAAGAAATAAGTGCCATAATTTCGCCTTAATACTTAAAATTTGTACCTCAAATGCTTCGAGGTACAACAAAGGTACAAATAGATGCGTAACAAACGCATAATAGATATTAACCGAAGAATACCAATTATTAACAATTAGTCCTTAAAATCAATTGTTTACATAGATTGTTGTGTGATTGATATTTGTTTGTTTTGTGAGGTTACTTCCCAATACAGAAATTAGCAAAAATATTACCTAATAAATCATCGCTAGTGATTTCACCAGTAATTTCACCAAAATGATATAGAGCCTGTCGAATATCAATTGCCATTAAATCTCCACTCAATCCATGATCGATTCCATACTGAACTTTTTGTATTTCCTCTAGTGCTTTTAATAAAGCATCATAATGACGGGTATTGGTTACAACCGTTTCGTTATTTCGAAGTACTCCTGTATTAACAAAGTCTAGAAGTTTGTTTTGTAATTCTTCTACACCAATATTTTGTTTAGCGGATAATAAATGAATGTTCTTAATTTCTGTAGTAAGAGAAGAGATTTGAGATGCTTCTAGCAGATCTATTTTATTAGCCACAACAATCAAGGGTTTTTGAGGGTATTTGTTCTTTATTTTACCAATTTCAGTTTTTAACTGTTGTAAACTATTAATGGTTGACTCAGAGCTATCCACCAGATACATAACTACTTGTGCCTGCTCAATCTTTTCAAAAGTTTTTTTGATTCCAATACTTTCTACGACATCTTCAGTATCTCGAATACCTGCTGTGTCAATGAATCGAAAACCAATACCACCAATAGTAATTTCATCCTCAATAGTATCACGTGTAGTGCCGGCAATATCAGAAACAATGGCACGGTCTTCATTGAGTAATGCGTTAAGCAATGTGGATTTACCAACATTAGGTTCCCCTACAATGGCAACAGGAATACCATTTTTAATTACATTTCCTACAGCAAAAGAATCAATTAAGCGTTTTAGTACATTGGTAATTTTGGATACCAAAGCCTGAAATTGCGTTCTATTAGCAAATTCAACATCTTCTTCTGCAAAATCCAGTTCTAATTCGATTAGAGACGCAAAATTTAATAATTCATCTCTTAGTTTTTTAATCTCAGTACTAAACCCTCCTCGCATTTGTTGCATAGCAATCTGATGCGAAGCTTCAGAATCCGCAGCAATCAAATCGGCAACAGCTTCTGCTTGAGAAAGATCTAATTTTCCATTAATAAAAGCTCTTAAAGTAAATTCTCCTGCATTGGCCATTCTGCATCCATTACGCAGTAATAGTTGAATAATTTCTTGTTGTATATAACTAGAACCATGGCAAGAAATCTCTACAGTAGGTTCTCCTGTATAAGAATTAGTTCCTTTGAATAAAGACACAAGAACTTCATCCAAAACACGATCGCCATCGAGAATATGTCCTAAATGAATAGTATGTGTTTTTTGATCCACTAAATTCTTACCACTCACAGAGCGAAAAAGATTAGAACAAATTGAAATAGAGTGATCGCCGGAAACTCTTAAAACTGCAATGGCACCTGCTCCAGAGGCAGTAGCAAGCGCTACTATAGTATCTTTTTGAATCATAAGTTTTAAACTTGAAGACAAAAATAGAGATTAATAAACTGACTTTAAATTTTAATAGAATCAAACTTTTTTAACTGTTGTTTTCTTTCTATATTGCTAGGGGAAATTCTCATAAAAAATACTGTAAGGGATATTATTTAAAATTGGAATACGATATAACTAAGGTGCGTCTGCAGTGTAATGATTGTAGAGCTCATCAAATGTCTAACACTTTTTAATTTTAACTCTTATGAATCTAAAAAACACAAATCTCAAAAAGTTTTATGAACACATTTTTCTTAGTAAGTTAAGCCTGCTGTTATTGTCAATTTGCTTTTTATTTCCATTGTTGATTCGGTCACAAACTGATGAATTACCAAGGCATTATATCGATGCTGATATGAGTTTACAATCTGATTCTTCTTTGCCAAAGAGTAGCTATCAAAGAATTACTCAAGAAATCTCACAGGAAGGAGCCACTTGGTTACGATTGTTTTTTAAAGAAGCGAATCTGGGAAAGAATAGTAGTGTAACGATCACTTCTCATTATGACGGGGCATCACAAACCTTGAATGCAGAAACGATTGAGCAATGGAATAATAGTAGTGCTTATTTTAATGGTGCTGCTGTTACGCTGACATTGAATGTAGCACCAGGCGAAAAATCAATTCATGTATCAGTAGGCGAAATAGGTGTAGGAGAAACTTCTGTAAAATCAAAATCCCAATGCGGAGCTAATGATGATCGTGTAGACTCTAATGATAATGCTATCGGAAGAATTGTACCTATTGGATGTACTGGATGGATTATTACTAATGGGAGGTTAGTAACAGCTGGACATTGTGGGGGGAGTAGAGCGCAGCTTATAGAATTTAATGTCCCAAAATCTAATCCTGATCGCTCCATTGTGCACCCAGGACCAGAAGATCAATATCCAATTAGTAATTTTGTTACTAACTATGTTAGAGGTAGACCAGAAACAGATTGGGCAGTGTTTACAGCAGGTGCTAATTCTCAAACAGGACAGACACCTATACAAGCACAAGGTAAATCATTTAATGTTACACAAACTAATCCAGGTAGTACTATAACAATTACAGGATATGGAACAGATACAGGTATAGATAATCAGACACAACAAATCCATTCAGGGCCTTTAGCATCTGTAGATAATACATTTGTGAGATATCGAACAGATACTACTGGTGGGAATTCTGGGAGTCCAATTATTGATGCAGCAACAGGAAATGCAGTAGGTGTTCATGCCTATGGAGGGTGTTCAGGATCTGGAGGGTCTAATTTTGGAGAAAGAGCTACTATTCCCGAATTTTGGGATGCCATGGGGCTTAGCGGTGGACCTACCCCTTCTGGTACTATTGTACGAATGGTTAAAAGAAATACTGGTTTTGCCTTAGATGGAAGAGGTGGTCCCGGAGCTAATGGGCAAAATATACACCTTTGGGAAGATAGTTCTACGAATGTTAATCAGCAATGGGAAGAAATTGACCAGGGTGGAGGATTTTATTCTTATTTAAAAAGAGGAACCAACTTTGCTATTGATGGAAGATCAGGAGGAGCAAATCGTCAAAATGTAAACCTGTGGCAATACAATAAAAATAATTTTGATCAGCATTGGAAAAAAGTAAATCTTGGCGGCGGATTTTATCGATTAGAGAAGAGAAATGCTCCCGGATTTTCGATAGATGGAAGAGGAGGAGGAGCCAATGGTCAGAATGTTCATTTATGGAGTTCTAGTGATACAAATCAAAATCAACATTGGAGATTTATTACAGTCAATACCCGAGTAGAAAATTTAGCAGAACTTACTGAGGAAGCATCAGAAATAGAAGGTACTGAGAAAAGTGAATTGAAGGTTTCTATATCTCCTAATCCTGTAACAGATGGTTTTTCGATCTATATGAATGGTTCTTCAAAAGATAGTTTTAAGGCCGAAATATATTCTATAGTAGGAAGTAAAGTAGCTTCTGTAAAATTAAGTTCTGGTGCGAATAGGTTCTCTGCGGCAGATCTTTCGTTAACCTCAGGGATTTATATCATTAATTTGCAAAATGATAAAAGTAAATTGATGAAAACTATAAAATTGATAGTAAATTAAGATTAGAAGCACTGCTGATAATGAATTTAAGAACATCCTGATTTTTCAGGATGTTTTTTTATACCATTGATTCTTAAAATTACCCACTAAAACTTGTTCTTTTCCCCTTATGCTTCAAAATAAAAATTAACCGTAGATTGGGCTATACTGAACAAAAATAACTATATTTTATTTGGGTAATTTTAAAGCAAAAATGGTGGTATAAAGATTTATTCCAGTAAATTCAAATGGCAAATGGTATTACAGTTTTTTTATCTAAAACAACACTGTTGACAGTTCTAAGAGTGTGTTTAAAAAGAATATAATTTAAAAATCAATAATTTTAATTTTGGAGTATATTCTAAATCTTGAAAATAGGAAATATTTGAACCTCAGGATTGACCTCTTTGTTATCAATAGATAAGGCTTTTAAACAAGTGCTAGGATAAAAATGATATAGAACTCATCTTGAGTACTACTTGGACCTACAAAATTTACATGTGACACGCTAATTTTGTTGTTTTTTTTAACCGCAGCTATGGCTATGCCGAAAAAAACCTACTTCATTATAGTACAAAAGCTAAACTTTTCGATTGAAAACCACTACTAAAGATGAGTTCATAAAGTAAAAAAGATCTATTTTTGTTTGCTAAAAAATAATTGATGAAAAGAGAAGATACCTCGTTGTTGGTATTACTTCATTTAAGTGGTTTGCTTACAGGGTTTATTTTACCATTAATATTATGGTCTACTCAACAGGATAAAGTAAAAGGTATGGATATTCACGGAAAGGCAGCAGTCAATTTTCAGCTTTCAGCATTATTATATCTTTTAATTACTATGTTTTTTGGATTCACTTGCTGTATTGGTTTTATAACCCTTCCGATTTGGTTTATTTATGCGTATCTCTTCCCTATAATAAGTACTATTAATGCTAGCAAAGGGAAGTTGCCTTATTACCCTATGAGTATTAGATTTATAATTTGACAAAAAATGTAACAAAAAATAGTTTTGTGCGTCATATAGATAAGTTGCTAATAATATTAGCAAATAATCATCAATCAAAAAAAGTAAAATCATGAGACAAGACAGATCATTATTAGTAATCACGCATTTATCACAATTATTAGATTTAGTTACCGGCTTCGGAGGGTTTATAGTTCCGCTTATATTATGGCTTACACAGAGAGAACAAGTTTTAAGAATGGATATTCATGGAAAGTCAATTATGAACTTTCAGATTAGTATGTTTATTTATGCCGTAGTATGTATACCATTAATATTATTATTTGGTTTGGGGGTTTTAGGTTTACTAATTATTGGTGTTTTTTGTATTGTATTTCCTATTATTAATGCAATAAGAGCTAATAATGGAGAAGAACCTTCATATCCGCTATCGATGCAAATTATAAAATAAGAAAAGAGCGATCCATATGGATCGCTCTTTTAATTTATGTAAAGCATTAGATTAGATTCTAATGCTGATTAATTCTAAAATCAGGATAAGCATCCATTCCATGCTCGTGACCATCAAGGCCTTCTATTTCTTCTTTTTCAGAAACTCTTAATCCTATTGTCTTTTTCAATGTAAAAAGAATAATAAAGGAAGTAAGTATACAGAAACCTCCGATTGCAGTAATTCCTATTAACTGGTTTAAGAATTGTTCTCCGCTCGCAAGTTTACCAAAAATTCCAACCGCCAGAGTACCCCAGATACCGCAGATTAAGTGGACTGCAATAGCACCTACAGGATCGTCTAACTTTAACTTATCTACAAGAGCAACACCCAATACGATAATTATACCAGCAAGAATTCCTATTATAACAGCTTCATTAGGACTCATTTGGTCAGCACCAGCAGTAATCCCTACTAATCCACCTAGAATTCCATTTAGAAACATAGTCAAATCATAGTTTTTATATAATATAGTAGAGAAAATAAATGCTCCAACACCACCTGCAGCGGCAGCAAGACAAGTCGTTACCAAGGTAAGAGATGTTAATTCTGGATCAGCAGAAAGTACAGAACCACCGTTAAATCCAAACCACCCTAACCACAGTATTAATACACCAGCAGCTGCTAACGGAATATTATGACCAGGAATAGCTTGAGGTTTACCTTCTGAGCTAAATTTACCAATTCTGGAACCTAGTAAATATACTGCAACTAATGCTGCCCATCCACCTACCGAGTGTACCAGCGTAGAACCTGCAAAATCATAGAATCCTAATTGATCTAACCATCCAGCTCCCCATTTCCAGGATCCAACTATTGGATATATCAATCCTACATAGATGACTGTGAATATCATGAATGATCCAAGTTTGATTCGTTCTGCAACGGCTCCAGATACAATAGTAGCAGCAGTAGCAGCAAACATTCCCTGAAATAAGAAATCAGTCCACCAGGTATATCCTCCATCTGCATATTCCGGAGTCATTCCATTTTCTGGAGCTCCGATACCGAAGCCAGCAAATTTAAAGAACCCTTCTCCTGCTTCTGCATCAAAACCAGGATACATAAGGTTAAAACCACCAATGTAGTATAGTAGTAGACCTACACAAATGATAAATACATTCTTGAAAAGTATGTTGATTGTATTTTTTTGACGGGTTAATCCTATTTCTAAAAAAGAGAAACCTAAATGCATGAAAAATACCAGTGCTGTACACACCATCATCCATACATTGTTTATAGTTAAAATTTCCATTATATAATTGACTATTAAAAGTTATTTTTTTTGTTTTCGGTTGGAGTAATTTATATTGAGAATTAATTAAGATAACGTAGAGCTACCTTTTTCTGCGGTACGAATTCTATACGCTTCTTTAATATCTGATACAAAGATTTTTCCGTCTCCAACCTCACCTGTTTTACCAGCTTCAAGAATGGCAGAGACTGCAGCTTCTTCAAAATCATCATTCACTACAATGGATAGATAACGTCTTTGAATATCTGTTGTGCTATATGAAATCCCGCGATAAACGTGTCCTTGTTTCTCATTACCAACACCAGTTACATCCCAATAAGAAAAGAATGTTATGCCTTTTTCATGCAAAGCTTCTTTTACCACACGATACTTTGATCTCCGGATGATTGCTTCTATTTTCTTCATAAAGACTAAAAAGTTAAAATTAATGTTAAATTCAAATCAAAAATATGTTAATTACTCTTTAACATCAAAATTTTATAGGGTAATCACGTAATTTTTATCATTTTAAGATATTTACCCCCTAAAAAATTAGGGGTATCTATTTTTTTACAAATTTACTGAATATTTCGTAGTCAAATGTTTTTATTTTTTACAGAAACCTTTTTATTCAAATTGATTGGAGGTCAAATAGCTATACCCCTTAATTTATTTGCTTTTTTTAAGAAAAACCGCGTTATTGAATTCGCAATAAGAAGTCTTTATTTTGTGATTATTTTATAGAATCTTCCATTTTATTACATTGCTAAGAAAAGTAATGATTAAAGCTCTGCTTTTCTTTTTCCTTCCTTAATATTTTGTTAATTTCAACAGCTTGAAACACGTTTAAGTCGGAAATAATATGAAGAAACAAGGAATGTATCTGCCAGAATTCGAGCACGACGCTTGTGGTGCTGGATTTATATGTAGTTTGGAAGGTAAAAAATCAAATGATATTATTCATAAAGCATTAGAAATTCTTGAAAAACTAGAGCATAGAGGAGCAGTAAGTGCGGATGGGAAAACAGGAGATGGAGCAGGAATACTTATTGATATTCCTCACGATTTTTTTATAGAAAATTGTAATTTCGAGCTACCAGATGCAGGAGAGTATGCCGTAAGTAATGTTTTTCTTCCCAAGAAAGAAAATCAAAGACAATATTGCATAGATACATTTGAAAAAAATGTAATTGATCAAGGTCTTGTATTGTTAGGATGGAGAGATGTTCCTGTAGATCCGATACATTTAGGAGAAATAGCAGCAACAACAGAACCTTTTATCAAACAGATTTTTATAGGAAAGAAAGATGAAAAGCAAAGCTATTTTGATTTTAATCTTAAACTGTTTACTGCTCGTAAAATAACAGAACATACCATATATAGTTCTAAGTTATCAGAAAGTAAATTTTTCTATTTACCTAGTTTATCTACAAAAACGCTGATATTTAAAGGATTATTAATGCCCGAAGATATTAAGTTGTATTACTCGGATCTTATGGATCCCAAGGTAGTTACCAGATTGGCATTGGTACACCAGCGTTTCTCCACAAATACGTTTCCTACCTGGGATTTGGCACAACCCTTTCGTTATATGTGTCACAATGGAGAGATTAACACTTTGCGAGGTAATGTCACAAGAATGCGTTCTCGTGAAGAACTATTAAAAAGTGATTGGTTTGGAGAAGATATTAAGAAAATATTACCAGTCGTATTAAAAGGAAAGTCGGATTCTGCATCTATGGATATGGTTGTAGAGCTACTATTGATGACCGGTAGATCCTTGCCAGAAGTGATGATGATGATGGTACCGGAAGCCTGGGAGAAAAATCCTGAAATGTCTGAAGTCAAAAAGGCTTTTTATGAATATAATTCCTGTGCTATGGAGCCGTGGGATGGTCCAGCATCTATTCCTTTTACTGATGGCAATTATATTGGTGCGGTACTGGATAGAAATGGGTTAAGACCTTCTCGTTATTCTGTGACAAAAGATGGGTATGTGATTATGTCTTCAGAAACTGGAGTTGTAGATTTAGAACCTGAAAATATAGAATTTCACGGTCGATTAGAACCCGGAAAAATGTTTCTGGTGGATATGGGCGAAGGTCGTATCATCAATGATGAAGAAATTAAAGAAGAGATTGCCGCAAAACATCCTTACAGAGAATGGATTGATGATAACTTAGTACATCTTAAGAATATTCCCTATAATGATTGCCCATTGTTTTTAGGAGAAGAGACTATAGCAAAACGTAAAGGAGTATTTGGATACACGCAGGAAGATATAGATACTATTATTGTTCCTATGAGTCAGTTGGCTAAAGAACCCATCGGTTCTATGGGATCGGATACACCTATAGCTGTGCTTTCTGAACGTTCTCAATTGATATATAACTACTTTAAGCAGTTATTTGCGCAGGTAACGAACCCACCTTTAGACGGGATTCGTGAGGAATTAATAACAGATATTAGCCTTACATTAGGTGCGGATCATAATATTTTTGATATTAATGAGAAACATTGTAAAAAGCTGAAAATTCAAAATCCTGTTATCTCTAAAGAAGATTTGGATAAAATAAAAACATATACAGATAAAGGCTTTAAAGTGACTTCTGTACCTATGTTATATAATATAAATAAAGGACTTAATGGATTAGAAGATGCGCTGGAAATCACATTGAATAACGTTTCAGAAGCTATTGATGAGGGTAGTAATATCATTATTCTTTCTGATAGAAATGTAAGCAAGCATCGCGCTCCGATCCCTGCATTATTAGCCTGCTCTTTTATTAATAGTGGATTACAAAAACTAGGGAAACGTTCCCAGGTTAGTATTATCATAGAATCTGCAGAACCTAGAGAAGTACACCATTTTGCGCTACTATTTGGATATGGAGCTAGTGCTATCAACCCTTATATGGTGAATGAAATCATAAAGGAACAAATAGAAGATCTCAATATTACAGATTTAGATGTAGAAGAAGCAGTAAACAATTATAATAAAGCTGTGGGCAAAGGAGTATTGAAAGTCATGAACAAAATAGGGATTTCTACCTTGAATTCATACCGTAGTTCTCAACTTTTTGAATGTATTGGGATCAATACTAAAGTTGTAGATAAGTATTTTCCTAATACAGCAACACGTATTCAGGGAATTGGATTGTATGAAATAGAGAAAGAGATCGCAAAACGCCATAAAAGAGCTTATCTGGAGCGAGAAGTGGATGCAGATCTGGATCTGGAAATAGGAGGTCAGTACAGATGGAGACGTAACGGAGAAAAACATCAGTTTAATCCATTATCAGTGGCTAAGCTTCAAAAGTCTGTAAGAGAAAATGATCCTAAGACTTATAAGGAATATGCAAAACTAATTAATGAGCAGTCAAAAAGCTTGATGACTATACGCGGATTACTAGAATTTTCAAACTATGACCCGATTCCGTTAGAAGAAGTGGAACCCTGGACAGAGATTGTGAAACGTTTTAAAACGGGTGCCATGTCATATGGATCTATTAGTAAGGAAGCTCACGAGAATCTGGCAGTAGCGATGAATCGTATCGGAGGTAAAAGTAATTCTGGTGAAGGAGGAGAAAATCCTTTGCGTTTTTATAAAGATGTCAATGGAGACTGGAAAAACAGTGCAATTAAGCAAGTGGCTTCCGGTCGTTTTGGAGTTTCTTCAAATTATTTGACCAATGCAGCAGAGATACAGATAAAAATGGCTCAGGGAGCTAAACCAGGAGAAGGAGGACAGTTACCAGGACCAAAAGTGAATCCTGAAATTGCCAAAACTCGTAATTCTACTCCGTATGTAGGATTAATATCACCACCACCACATCACGATATATATTCTATTGAAGATTTATCTCAGCTAATTTATGATTTAAAATCAGCTAATAGAAGTGCAAGAATAAATGTGAAATTAGTATCAGAAGTTGGCGTAGGAACTGTAGCTGCTGGTGTTGCTAAGGCAAAAGCAGATGTAATATTGATCTCAGGTTTTGACGGAGGAACAGGTGCATCACCACTAACCTCATTAAAGCATGCAGGACTGCCTTGGGAATTAGGCATTGCAGAAGCACAACAAACATTAGTGGGTAACGACCTGCGAGGTAGAATAGTACTTGAGTGCGATGGACAGCTCAAAACAGGAAGAGATGTGGCTGTAGCCTGCTTGTTAGGAGCAGAGGAGTTTGGTTTTGCAACTGCTCCATTAGTAGCTTCGGGATGTATTATGATGCGCGTATGCCATCTCAATACTTGTCCTGTCGGTATTGCAACTCAGAACCCTGAATTACGTAAGAAATTTAAAGGTAAGCCAGAACACGTAGTGAACTATATGTATTTTGTAGCGCAAGAGCTCAGAGAAATAATGGCACAACTTGGTTTTCGTACTATTAATGAAATGGTGGGGCAAGTTCATAAATTAGATCGTAAACAAGCGATAGAGCATTACAAAACTGCAGGAGTTGATCTTTCTCCAATATTACATCAGGTAGACGCACCAGAAGGAGTAAAGGTATATAATTCTGAAACACAAGATCACGGTCTTGGAAAATCTATAGATTTTGAGATTATAGAGCAGGCGCATCAGGCTTTATTTAGAAAAGAAAAAACCACATTAGATTTTGATATTACCAATACTGATAGAGCAGTAGGTGCTATTTTAAGTAATGAAATTTCTAAAATTTATGGAGCTCAGGGATTACCTGATAGCACCTTGAAACTCAATTTCACCGGGGCAGCCGGTCAAAGTTTCGGAGCTTTTGCCACCAAAGGGTTAACCATGATCGTAAACGGAAATACGAATGATTACCTTGGAAAAGGGTTGTCTGGAGCTAAGTTAATTATCAAAGTTCCGGATGAAGCTACTTTGATACCAGAAGAAAATGTAATAACAGGTAATGTTACCTTGTATGGAGCCACCGATGGCGAAGTTTATATAAATGGTAAAGCAGGAGAACGTTTCTGTGTACGTAATTCTGGAGCTAGAGCTGTAGTAGAAGGAATAGGAGATCATGGTTGTGAGTATATGACCGGTGGGATTGCAGTTATCCTTGGAGAAGTAGGTAGAAACTTTGGAGCAGGAATGTCTGGAGGTATTGCCTATATTTATGATGATAAAAAGACATTTGAGAAACATTGTAATAAAGAGTCACTGAATTTAGATCCTGTAGAATTACAAGAAGATGTCATAGAATTAAAAGGATTGATAGAAGCACATTATAATGCAACCTTAAGTCCATTGGCTCAGAGAATTCTAGAAGATTGGGAAAAAGAATTACCAAAATTTATCAAGATCTTCCCAGAAGAATATAAACAAGCTTTAAAAAGAATAGAAGAAGAAAAACTAGCACAAGCATAAAACGATATTGACCATGGGAAAGATAACTGGATTTTTAGAATTTGAAAGAGAGATTGAACAGTACCAGCCTGTTAAGGATCGTATAAAAGAGTACAAAGAGTTTACCATACCGATGGAGGAGAGTAAGCTTAAAAATCAAGGAGCAAGATGTATGGATTGTGGGATTCCGTTTTGCCATAGCGGGTGTCCGTTAGGAAATTTAATTCCTGATTTTAATGACGCTGTGTATCGTGGTAAATGGGAAAAAGCAGCGCGTATATTACACGCTACAAACAATTTTCCTGAATTTACAGGTAGATTATGCCCTGCACCGTGCGAAGAAGCTTGTGTATTAGGGATAAATGAAGATCCTGTAACAATCGAAAATATAGAAAAGAATATTGTTGAAGAGGCGTTTAAAAACGGTTGGGTACAGGCAAATCCTCCTAAGGAAAGAACGGGTAAAACAATAGCAGTAATTGGATCTGGTCCTGCGGGTCTGGCGGCAGCACAACAATTAAATCGAGCCGGGCATCTGGTCACTGTTTTTGAGCGGGATGAAAAGGTAGGAGGACTGTTGCGCTATGGTATTCCTGATTTTAAGATGGAAAAAAGTGTAATAGATCGCCGTATTGCTGTTTTAGTAGAAGAAGGTATTATTTTTAAAACAAATACACATATAGGCAAAGATATCAAAGCAGATCAGCTAAAAACAGATTTTGACTCTATAGTATTGTGTACTGGAGCTACTGTTCGTCGTAATTTGCAAGTAAAAGGTTCTGATCTAACAGGTGTTGTACAAGCCATGGATTTTCTGCCACAAAATAATCGTAGAGTAGATGGTATAAAGGATCTTGGAGAAGAGATTTTGGCAACAGGAAAAGATGTGATTGTAATAGGTGGAGGAGATACAGGATCAGATTGTATTGGGACATCAGTACGTCATGGGGCAACTTCTGTTACTAATTTTGAGATTATGGGAAAAGGTACTACAGAACGCCCTGTGGATCAACCCTGGCCGTTTTGGCCTATGAGATTGCGAACCAGTTCTTCCCATCAAGAAGGAGTGGAGCGTAATTGGAGTATTTCTACAAAAGAATTTTTGGGAGATGAAAACGGTAATCTTAGAGGGTTAATAACCTCTGAAGTTGAGTGGGTGAAAGAAAATGGTCGCTTTACATTAAAAGAAATTCCAGATACCGAAAAAGAGTGGAAGTGTGAATTAGCACTATTAGCACTAGGGTTTACCGGTTCAGAACCTACGATAGCAGAACAGTTAGGTATTGATATGGATGCTAGAACTAATATTAAAGCTTCTGAAGATAATTATGTAACTAATGTTAAAGGAGTTTTTGCCGCAGGAGATACACGTAGAGGGCAGTCATTAATTGTTTGGGCAATAGCCGAAGGAAGACAAGCAGCATATCATGTAGATGCATATTTAATGGGAAGTTCTAACCTGCCATTAAAAGGAGAAGGAGATTTGCCAAGAGTATAATTTTATATAGTGTTTTTAAAAAGACCGTTAGTATACTTACTAGTGGTCTTTTTTATACATAAAGGGAGATTTGTCGTACACTCTTGCATTGAGAATTCACCAAAAACTCAAAAAAATACAGAGCAAAAAATTAGAACACCTGTAACTAATCGTCATACAATATCTAATATAATTATTATTTATATGGATGATTTTGGATATAGTGATGTGAGTTTCAAAGGAGAATCAACTACATTTCTGTGACTGGCTCTTAACGTTTACAATTCTGTTTTTGAGCATTCCGCAAAGTCAGGAGACTTTTTCAGAGCACGCTCGGTTATAGACGTCAAAACACCCAATAGAAATCATTTCTGTTGGGTGTTTCATATACTATATTTTCTGAAAATAGTTATTGATTAATTAAAGGATTAGTATCTCTTTCTGCTTGAGGAATAGGTAATATAATTGATTCATCATCAAAAGGGATAGTTCCAACCATTCCCTGAGTACGTTTTACATCGTTTAAAATAAAGCCTTCAAATGCGAGTTCTAATTGACGTTCTCTAAAAATTAAATCTGAAGTTAGTGGTCCTACAAGGGGCACTGCGTTGGATCTTGCTCGTAAAGCATTAATTTCTGCAAGAGGATCTTGCCCTAAACTTGTTCCTTCCCTAAAGTTACTTTCCAAACGAATTAAATGCATCTCTGCAATTCTAAATACCGTGATATTGGCAAACTGATTTCTATATTTTTGTGTAAGCTGTCGACCATTTACTGGGTTTATATACACAAAACTGCCACGCACATCGTTAGCATCATCAAACAAATTTAAGTATTCGTCAGTTATAGTAATATCTCCACCTCTTCCGCCATCATCTTCAGAAGCGTAAAAAATTACTAATTGATTTGTACCTGTTTGGCTTGTAACTTGAAAGGAAAAAATATCTTCCACACTATCTGAATCATTATTAAATGCACCAGCATATGTAGAAGCCAATTGGTGTCCACTATTTCGCAAAACATCATTAGCCGCATCTCTGGCCGCTGCATAATTTCCTTGCTGGAAATATACTCTGGCTAATAATGCTTGTGCCGCATATTTATCCGCAAAAAAAGAATTACTGTCTGGTAAAATATCATATGCTCTCATTGCATCTGAAATGATTAAGTCATATACCTCTTCAGCAGAACTTGGAGCTATTGCAATATTAACCGAATAGTCAACAATACCTTCAGTCCTTAATGGAACTCCTCGCTGTGAATTGGTTTGACCATTTTGATATGGTACTGCAAAATTACGTATCAAATCAAAATAGGAAAGTGATCTTAAAAACCTTGCTTCTCCTTCAATTCTATTTTTTTCATCTTCACTACTCGTCACAATATTTAAATTATCAATAACTAAATTAGATTGGTTAATTACTTCATAAAGGTTTCTCCAAATTCCTTCAACAAAACCATTGTCTATCAAAATTTCCTTGGTAAAAGCTTGTCTAGGCGCAAGGAATGATCCATTCCAGTTTACTTCATTTGTTGCTCCAATTAGATCTACAAACATTTGTAAGCTTCCTCCTAATGATGCAGCTTGTCCTGCTTCATCATACGTTCCTACTAAAATTGATGCAATATTTGCTTCTGATTCAAATGCTACCTCTCCTTGTAAATTATCCGTTGGGCTAATTTCAAGTTCTTTTTCACATCCCATTGTAACCACCAGGAATAGAAATGTGTATAAAATTTTATATGCTTTCATTTTTGAGTCTTTAAAAATTAAAATTAACACCTAAAGTGAATGTTTTTGCAGGTGGAGCAGAATAAAACGCTACTCCTGGATTATTTTGCCCGTTTACATCACTTCTAGCTTCAGGATCATTCCCTGTATAGTCAGTAAAAGTCAAAAGATTCAAACCTGTAAGATATACTCGTATCTTATCAAATCCAATTTTATTCAGTAATTGATTGGGGAGACTATATCCTAAGGTAACATTACGAAGTCTTATAAAATCTCCATCCTGAAGATACCTTGTTGAGTGTGCTGTACCATTACCGCCAAAAAGTCTTGCTTGTGGAACATTGGTGATATCACCTGGTTGTTGCCATCGATCTAATTGATCTCTGGTTTGATTATCATAAAAATCGCCACTAGTAGATTGAAAACGACCGGCAGCATTATAAATACTTGCTCCCCATTCTCCCTGGAAAGTAAATGAAAAGTCAATCCCGTTATAAAAAATTGTATTGGTTAATCCTGCTATAAATTCTGGAAAAGGATTTCCTGCAACAATCCGATCTGCATCATTTGGGTTGGTCGTTGTACTTCTATCAATTGATCCATCTGCATTAACTGTATTTAGATAATATAAGGCATCACCATTTGCAGGATCAACTCCTGCATATTCTCTAAGAAAAAATGCTGCCGGACTTTCTCCAATTCTGTTAATGTTTCGCCCGCTAATAATATCTGCATTATCATTTGGCAACTCAATCAATTCTACATTATTTGTACTAAAATTAAGATTTGTGGTCCATGTCATTTTTGTAGTTTGAATGTTTTTAGTATCAATGCTAACCTCTAATCCTTTGCTTTCTAATAATCCAATATTTTGATTGATATTTTGGGCCCCACCACTAGGTACTAGAGGAACTTCAAATAATAATCCATCTGTTTCTTTAAAATAATAATCCATATTCAAAGAAATTGCATTATTAAGAAATGCCATCTCCAAACCAATATCAGTTTGGGTAGATTTTTCCCAGGTTAGATTAGAATTTCCTGGTTGGATAGGAGCCAAACCTGGACGTTGATTATAGGATACTCCTGAAAAAAGAAATAATGATGGGTAATCTCCACCTAAATCTGCATTACCTAATTTTCCCCAACTTCCTCTAACTTTTAAAAACGATAATAGATCATTGTCTTTAAGAAACTCTTCTTCAGAAATAATCCATCCCGCAGAAAATGCAGGGAAATTACCAAATCGTACTTTTGATCCAAATCTTGAAGAGCCATCTCGCCTGATGCTAGCACCTAAAAGATATTTGCCCATAAAATCGTAATTGGCTCTTCCGAAATAAGACAGGAAACTACTAGACAGTTGAACGCCACTTCCTGCTGTGACTTCTGCTCCTCCGCTTACCGTAGGTAAATCATCTGATGGAAATTGTTGGCTTGTAACATTAGTAATTCTTCTGTTGTATTTAGAAAGTTCTGTACCCACTACTATGTTGATATTATGTTTTTCTGCAAAACTTTTATTAAAAGTTGCAAAATTAGACAATGTATAACTTTCAGAAGTTAAGTCAGAAGCAAATGCCTGACCATTTGTAGATTGAAAAAGTGCATTTTCCCCTGAAAAACTATCCTCTGTCTGAGCAAATAAGTCATAAGAAAATTCACTTTTAAACGATAAAAAGGGCCAGAATTTATACTCTCCATATACTTTTCCAAGCGTTCTCCTCACAATTGTTTTAAAGAATACATTATCGGCATTAAAAAGAAAATTACCATATTGCGTACTAGAATTCGGAGTGCCATCAGGCAATCGAGCAGGTGCTAATGGCGTTTGGGCTACAGCCTGCAATGGTGTAGAAAACACAGCATCATTTGCAATGCGATCTATTTCAGTCCTTGAAAAACTCAAATTCATACCTGCTGCTAATCTAGTATCAAAATTATGACTTAGATTGGTTCTTGCAGACAACCGCTCAAGTTCATTGTCCTTTATGATTCCTGTAGTATTGTTATGAGCACCTGAGAAAAAAAATGACGTTTTTTCATTTGCTCCAGATACAGAAAAATCTGCATTACTTTGAAAACCATTTTGGAATGCTATATCTTGCCAATCGGTATCTACTTCTCCATTTCTCCAATCCGTTCCATTAGCGTATCTGTCAAATTGGCTTTCAATAAAAGCAACAGGGTCGGGAATACCTATACTAGCTAAAAGATCGGTTGAATTTACAGCTGCTTCGGTGAATAATTCAATATATTCTGACGCGTTTAACCATTCTCTTTTATTTGTTGGTTGGCTTAACCCCTGAGATATATTTAAAGAAAATTTAGCCTTTCCTTGTTTTCCTTTTTTTGTGGTAATAATTACTACTCCATTAGCCCCTCTTGCGCCATAAATAGCAGCAGCAGATGCATCTTTTAGGATATCGATCGACTCGATCTCATTGGAGCTGAATGTAAGTAAAGGATTTGTTGGAGCCCCATTGCCAAGTTCACCTCTATTATCAGTTGGATCTATTAATGGAATACCGTCAACTACATACAAAGGCTGGGTACCTCCACTAACACTGGCTGTACCTCTCACTCTTATATTAATCCCTCCTTCAACCTTACCGTTGGTTTGGGTAATCTGTACCCCCGCAGCTTTACCTACAAGAGCATTCTGTACATTAGGATTGGGAACTTCATCAATTTCATTAGCACTTATTCGAGAAACACTTCCCGTTAGTTTCTTTTTGCTTTGTGTCCCGTACCCTACAACCACGACCTCACTTAGCGTACTAATATCTTCTTGAAGTGTGATGTCAATTTCTGATTGTCCTGATACTTTGATCTTTTGAGTTAAAAACCCTAAATACGAATACACCAAAATCGCTCCCGTTTCTACATTTATAGTGTATTTTCCGTCAAAATCTGTTTGTGTCCCAGTAGTTTTACCTTTCACAATAATGTTTACCCCTGGTAACGGAAGTCCATTTTTTCCCTGGACGATACCCGAAACATTTTGTTGGGAAAACAGTAGGCTTGTCATAAAAAGAGCAAGCACTAATAATTTGTAATGATTTAATTTCATAAATGATTTTTCAATAAAGTTATGTGACTAGTTATTTTTACTATTAGACTGAGGGGGCAGTACTGCTATAGTCAAATCCTGATAGATTTAATAAAAAAAATAAAGCATGTGTTGAGCTGATAAAAATTGATTTTTTCATTCTTATTGATTTTTTATGTGTTTGAATATATAACAGCTAAAAAGTGACTATCCCTAAACACAATCCAGAGTATTTTATAATTACTTAGTTCTTATTTTTGATAGTGATCATTATTAAGTAATTGATTTTTAGGTGATTATGACGTATACTTGATGGAGTAAGTTTCTTAAATTTTTCAAAAAAAATAATAATATATTTAATTAATTGATTTTAGTGTTTTAATATTATTTTCTTTCATTCTTATTGATTTTGTATATATTTTAGTATAATACTCCCCATTTTTAAGACAGCTACTTACATTGTAAATTTAATGCTGTGGATATGAAAAAATCGAGAAGAAAATTTAGCTCATCCTTCAAAGCCAAAGTAGCTTTAGAAGTGATCAAAGATCAATTTACTCGATAATCGAGATTTAAATGCTCCGAGGCTTGCCTCGAAATCAAAATGTTTTTTTCAATAAATGCCTCTTGGGCTTGCCCCGAGGTAGTTTACTTTACAAGAAATCGTCTCAAAGTTTGATATCCATCCTACCCCAATATTCATTTGGAAACAAACGTTTATAGAAAATTCTTCAAGAATTTTTGATTCCCAAGATCAAAACAGAAGAGACAGATAAGGAAAAAAGTGCTCTTTATAGTAAAATAGGTCAGTTACAAGTCGAGAATGATTTTTTAAAGAAAGTCTTGGAGAAATGAGCAGTACTCAGAAACGGCAAAAAGTTGTAAAATCTCATCCGAAACTAAGCCTTAATAAACAATGTAAGTTATTATTAGAAATTAATCGTTCAGGCCTATATTATAAGACCAAAGGAGAAAGTTTATTGAGCTTAACCTTAATGAAAGAAATCAACAAGCACTTGGCTCCCCCTTGTTATGGTGTAGAACGTATGACTGATTATCTCAAGTTGGATTTAGGGTACAATGTCAATATTAAGAGAATTAGAAGACTTTACAGGTTAATGAGACTTCAAACTATATATATATATATGAAATCCAAGACAACCATAAGGGATGAGACTAGTATATATACCCTCATCTATTGAAAGATCTTAAAATTGATCATTCTAATCGGGTTTGGCAAACAGATATCACTTATATTCTAATGTTTCGCGCGGGTATGTATATGGCCGCTATCATTTTTGCGATCAAAAAAAGTCGGAATGAGTTCTATATAAAAAGACTACTAATTTTTAGTTTAGTAGCCTTTCTTTATTTTTTAGTGAATCACACCATCATTAATTAAATATTTTTTTGGTAAAATCACCACTATCATTTTTTATCTTAATAATATATAGCCCTTTAGCTCCTAACAAGGTGCTGTTAATTTGATATTGATTTTCTGTAAACTGCTTATCAAGAATCATACGTCCTTGTATATCATATACTTTTAGGAGATTCATTCCTGCGTTTGCTCCTACATCAATAGTTACTTCTTTTCCTAATGTAGGATTAGGATATACACTGAACCCTACAGATTTCTGACTATCGATATCATTTGCTCTAGATAGCCCATATTGAATATTAAATCTTTCCTGATTTCCAATATTAGTTTTACTACAAGTCATAGATCTGGTCCCATTTTCTGAACTTAGATATTTGCCATTATTTCCTTTTAGACTGTAAACTTGATTTCCATGATGTATCAGTTCGAATTTTTCCCAGGCTCCTACACGAGGTCTATCACAAGTGATTGGTTTAGTTCCATTTTCTGAGCTCACATAGTTTCCATTGTTGCCTTTTAGCGTGACAATATCATTACCATTTGTACTACCGATTACTTTAATTTCGAATTTTTCCCAACCGCCTATTTGATTGCGGTTACAAGTCATTGGTTTAGTTCCATTTTCTGAACTCACATATTTTGCGTTATTTCCTTTTAACGCAGCAACAGCAGTATTTCCTCCATTGCCCCCACCTGTTGAATTTCCATTAACAAGCTTATAGGTTCGTACCCAATCATAATAAGCCGTGTTTTTATTTCCATTGTTCATATCGGCATTTGATGGTAATCCAGGACCCCAGGTAAATGCTTCCATATCAAAAAACATAAACATGTCTTCATTAAAATCATATGGCAACGTAACACTTGCTACCTGACGACCATCGCGATACCAACGAATGTTTCGGCTATCTACCCACCATACACCATATACGGCATATGCTGATGAGTTGCCTACATTCCCAGGGTTTTTATAATGTTTTTGAGTGGTTTTATCACAATCAAAACCACAAGGTTTAGGGAAATAGTGTGTGTTCATTTCCATGGAGTAGTCCAAATGCCTCCATCTATTGTTTTTAACTTCTCCCCAGTTTTCTATGACATCAATTTCTGTCTCGCTGCCTTGCATCCAAAAGGATGATACGATCGCCATATCGGCGTTTTTGATACGCGCTTCTGCATACATTCCTTTTTTAAAACTTTTTGATTTTGAAGTAAGACAGGCTGTCCAGATAAAATCACCTTGTCTGTTAGAATTGCGAAGCGACCCTTTAAGACGTAAATTTCCATTTTGCCAGGATAAATTGTTATTATTAAATTGACTTGGTGATCGTCCACTCCAGTAAGGATGACCTTTTTGCCATTTACTACTGTCAAACGAATTAAAATCATCTGTAAGCTGATTTACTTTTTGCCATTTTTTCCCTGATGGTGGAGTTGGTTGTGCGGTTAATGTAATACAATACATGTAACTGAATAGGATAGACAGAACTACCCTATAAAAAGAATACCTTTTCATAATTTAAGTTTGTGTTGAATATGTTATATAATAGTTAGTACAAAATTACATAAAAAAAATCCTATATTTTTAAAGGGATATAATTATTTATAACAACAAATGTGTTAAATAATAGAATATATGATATGTTTGATCTGTTAATTATGAGGATTTTGTATGGGTGTGTTTTTTTTGTGATGTGTTTTTTTTATGCTGGTTTTGATGACAAAAAATCAATAATTATGAGGAATTTTTATAAAAGTAGTTTTAATATTACTCCTCAATTTTTTCTCTGAGGTGAAGCAGCTTAACATTTTTGAGGTATACAAGAAAAAGATCAAATTCGAATGGATAATTTTATGTCAGAAGAGATGGTGTGCTAAGAAAAGAATTCTATAAAAAAGAGCTATCAATTAGTATTAATTGATAGCTCTTTACTCGATAGTCGAGATTTGAATGTTCCGGGACTTGCCTCCAGATAATTTACTGATTTTTGATTGATGAAATTTTGTTTTATTCGATAATCGAGATTGAAATGTTCCTGGGTTTGTTCAGAAGTAGTGTACTGGTTAATTCATTCCCGATGATCAAAAATGAATTTTTATTCTGATAGCCTGTTCGATTGATATCTCAGGGTCTTGTTCTTTTAAGGACTTGATAAACCCTGGAGTTACATTATGAATCTTAAGACTTTGAGCTTGATCAGCGGTAATATTCTTGTATCCTATATCTTCAAAGGAATTTATAAACTCAGGCGTTATGTTATGAATCTTAAAAGACATAATAGCGGCTAAAGGAAGATCATCAAACATTGTTTTTTTGAATTGACGAATATATTCCGGGCTTATATTGTGTGTTTTTAGAGACATAGCATCTTCTATAGAAATGTTCTTAAATCCTGCTTTTTTAAATGTATCGATAAACTCTGGAGTGACCTGATGTATTTTTAGTCCCACGATATCATCTAATGGGATGTCTTTATATCCGGCTTTATGATAACGCTTGATAAATTCTGGTGTAATATTATGGATTTTGAGAGCTATAATTTCATCAATTGAGGCCTGTGTATATCCTAATTTCTTGAACTGTTCTATAAAATCATTTGGCATCTGCTGATTATCCTGAGATGCATTGCCAGAATTACTTGTCGAACTGGATTGAACATACGTGTTGTTATGCCAATTAGAAGTGTGCTGTGTAGAGATTTTAACCTGACCAGGAGTAATGTCATGAATTTTCAACTTGATAACTTCTTGTACAGAGAGATTCTTTTGTCCGGCCTTCTTATAGGATTCAATGAGGTTTGGAGTCACATTGTGCACTTTTAATTTTTTTGCTTCTTTTAGAGTAATATTGGGATATCCTACTTTTCGTAAGCTTTTAATAAATGCAGGTGTGACATTATGTATTTTGAGTTCTTTAGCTTCTTTTAGTGTTATGTTTTGATATCCGATATTTTTGTACTCCTCAATATATCCGGGAGTCACATTATGTATTTTTAGATTTTGGGCTTCCTTTACAGAAATATTTCCATATCCTTCTTTCTTAAAATCGCTAATGAAATCTGGAGTGACATTGTGTATTTTTAATTTCATATAGTCATCAAGTGACATGTTGAGATGACCATTATCCGTATACGATTTAATAAAGTTTGGCGTAAGATTATGTATTTTAGCTTTTATAACCTTTTTTAATGATACTTTCTGCTCACCTATTTTATTAATAAAGGATATATAGGGGATATCAACATCAAAAAGATTCAGCTTACTTATTTCCTTTATCGTATACGTATTATATCCAAGTTTTTTTAGTTCGTTTCGATACATTTTTAATGTATCCAAAGGAAGTGATTTATGAATAATATCTTCAAAATCATCTTGATTGATAGCAAGTCCTTCATTTTTTAGATAGGTAAGATAATTCGTGTCAAAATCGGTTAAAAAACAGTGTATTAGCTTTTTTTGATTACCTCTTAGTCCATAATTTTGTAAAGATTTTATAAACTCGGTATTAGGTGTAAACGTATACCTGCCATTGCCAATCGATCCATCAAATGTTCCAATAAGAGTCATAGTCCCGGCTTCTTTGGTAATTTCGAACTTTTGTTTATCTCCTTTAGGGAAATCATCAAAGAAAGAAGCGTCATAGCATCTGGTAGTGGACCAGAAACTTTGCTTAAGTGGTTCTGCACTGCGATACATAATACATAATTTTCCAGCTCCGACTTCTGCATCCCATACGCCTTTGGTAACATCATTTTTGTTTTTTTCTTTTTGTTGTAATTCTCGTGAGCTGGTGTCTGGTTTTGCAGAGGTAAAATCCTCATTTTCTGAAGGTACTTTATTAGAGATAACCGGATTAAAAGATAATACAGTAAATACTAATAATGGAATAATGATTAGATATTTCCATCCTGATTTTGCAGTTGATTTTTTAGAATTCATCATGAGTATTCGTTTTTTGAGAAATGATTGATTGTAACTTGTTGCCAGTCCTGTAGGCATATCTGGAGTTGAGACTTTTAATAAATTCATTTGGTATACTTCTTTGTTTTCACCGATGTTTAGCATACCATTATCGGTGAGGTATTCTAGGTTATTATCAATAGCTTTTCTGTAGAGCCAGGCAAACGGATTAAACCATTGTATAGTAACCAACAGTTCTACAAGAAGCATGTCCATACTGTGTTTACCATCTATATGTATTTGCTCATGCTTTAGAATTTGCAGATATGTTTCTGGTGTATACAGATTAGGATTTATAAATATTCTATTCCAAAAAGAGTAGGGAGCGTGATGGGTAGTTGTTTCTACTATTTTGTATTTATCAAATTCTATAGTTGGATATTTAAACATTCTATACAATAAAACACCTAATTGTAATAAAAAGTTACCCCCAAAAGCCAGAACTCCAAAGAAATAAATATAGATTATAATGGACTTCCAGTTTATGTTTATAGAAGCAGGAGTTATATTAGTTTTTGTATCTTCTGTATGAGTAGTGACCATATGATCAGGAACTAATGCTTCCTCTTCCATATTTTTGAGATTGATATTCTCTGATTGTTTTGTAGAAGATGTCTGAAATATTGGTTCTTGAAAAAAAATAGTTTTCAGAGAAAGATTTTCTGGAACTGACAGAAACGGTAAGGCAAATGATATCAGTACTAATGAAAGTAATGTCCATCTGTTTAGCTTATAAAACGTTTCTTTAGATAGAAATAAAATATAAATAACATAGGATAAACCTATAAGAGCTGAACAATAGATGATATAAGTCATTATTTATTATTTTTGATGAGTTCAATAATTTCCTCTAGTTCTTTTGTGTTTATTTTTTCCTCTTTGGCGAAGAATTTTACTAATGCGAGCGGAGAATTATCAAAATAATTAGTAACCACTTCCCCCAAAACTTCTTTTTGATATTCATCTTTAGATATTACAGGATGATATTGAAAACTATTTCCGAAGGCTTTATGATTAATAAAGCCTTTTTCTTCTAAGATCTTCACAATCGTAGCTGTTGTATTATAATGCGGTTTTGGATCAGGAAGCTCTTCAATAATTTCTTTTATGAAAGCTTTTTGTAGTTTCCATAAACTTTGCATGATCTGTTCTTCTCTTTTAGCTAATTTTTGCATACTCCTGTAATTTGATAGAACAAATCTACTACTAATTAATTAGTTTTACAACTAATAAATTAGTAGTTTAACTAATTTATTAGTATTTTTTATATTAAATATTTGATTTTCATTTGTTTAGTATGGGTGTGTTTTGAAAATATAATGATTTAATAAGAAAGGATTGTTAACAAGAGGCGTGTTGCAAGAAATTATTTGTAGAAGTATTAGGTTCATAATTTTGACATAAAACATTATGATTAAAACTATTCTTAGTTGTTATGTTTCTTTAAAAAAGAATCATTTATATAAAGTTTTACTTAGATTTTTTTTTAAAAGAATTTCATAAAATAAAATTGAAGTAAACCTACTATATATAATGGGCATAGTTACGCTGTGGTAGCTATCTAAATACAGACATATTTATTTTGAAAAAACTAGTAATGTTATTACTGAAGGCATCTTCTTTACCTCGTTTTTTTCTGTTCAAACAAAAAGGCAAAAAAGAGATTCATAATGTCTCAATAATAAATTTAATAACAACCCCTGATTTATATCATAATACAAAAATAAATATCATCGGATATATTGGTGTTGAATTTGGCAGAGATGCTATATACCTCCACAAAGAAGATTATGAAAATGGTTTGATGATAAATAGCATAGAATTGTTTCTAAAAGAATCTCAAAAAGATGATATTCAGTATGGTCTCAATTATAGATACGTGATTTTAGAAGGAATCTTTGATAAAAACAGTACACACTATAATTACCTTTTTAATGGATGTATCAAAGAGATTTCCAGAATTGATAAGTGGCTTTCCAGATCTGAAATAAAGAAAATCACGATGGATTGCAGAGAAGTTAACAGTTAATTATGATCAAAGATCTTTATAACTTTGGTAGAAGTTAATGAATCAATTGTTTCGATATTAAATGGCGATGAATATGAACCATTGCCATTAAAAAAAGCAAGCACAATTTATTTTTATAAAGGGAAATTTTAGTTTAAAAAATGTTAGGTATCTAACATTTTTAATTTAAAATTTCCCTTAATATTGTATAACCGATTTAAATATACTATCACAATGGGTACCTGGAAGTTTATAAGATTAATTTTTTAAAGAATAGTTTTTTTGCAAATAATAGGTTTCTTAAGTAAAACAGGTGTAAATTAATGTTTTTGCAATTTTAATTTTTAAAAAACTTTCGGGTACCACTGATAATAGTATAGTCAAGCTTTAATTTTTTATGTAAAGATGTATAAATATTGTAGTAATGTAATTCTTTTTTAATAATATTTTTTGAATTAAGAAAAAGTATCTAGTAGGGCATAATTACAGTATTGAATAACATGTACTTTTTTAAGATTTTTTTTATTTTTAGATTAAAATGTAGTAACTTATATAGTATTCTTACTAAAAAAAATGATTACTTTTTTTGATAGCCAGTAAATTTCTCCGAGGTAGACTCACTAAGTGTTTTTTGTTTTAACCATTTCTTATGGGACATGCCTCGGGGTATTTTTAGATAATCGAGATTTAAATGCTAAAGGGGTTTACCTCGAAATCGAATAGTTTTTTCTCAATAAATGCCTCTTGGGCTTGCCTTGATGTAGTTTACTATTGCAGCACAAAATTTCTTAGAACGGTAGGTTACTAAGATCAACATTTCCACCGGAGAGAATCATTCCTATTTTTTTAGAGGAAAATCTTTCTTTTTCCTTTAATAAAGCAGCAAGAGGTACGGCACATGAAGGCTCTATAATAATTTTCATTCGTTCCCAAATCAATCTCATTGCGCTGGTAATTTCTTCTTCTTCTACCCTTATAATTTCTGATACATATTGCTTAATGATCGGAAAAGTGATATCACCAAGTGGCATTTTAAGTCCATCTGCTATGGTGTGAGTTGTTTTATTGGTTTCTAGTTTTCCGCTTATCAGAGAGCGGTAGGCATCATCAACAGCAAAGGGTTCTCCTCCAATTACTGGGCAATTCTTGCCAAAGAAAAAACTGGCTAATGAGGTTCCTGCAATAAGTCCGCCGCCGCCTACGGGAGCGAATATATATTGAAGATCTGGTTGGTCTTGTAATAATTCCATAGCGGCCGTTGCCTGTCCCAAGATTACATCGATACTATTATATGGATGTAAGAAAGTAGCTCCTTTTTCCAGTTTTAGTTGATTAGCAGTCTGTTCTCTGCTTTTATGTGTAGGGACACATTCTATAATTTCACCCCCATATTCTTTTACGGCATCTTTTTTTACTTGTGGTGCATTTGATGGCATAACGATATAGGCTTTTACAGCTAAGTTTTTTGCGGCAAGGGCAAGTGCTTGTGCAAAATTACCTGATGAATGAGTTACAACTCCTCTTGCTCTTTGTTCATCTGATAACCGAAGAATGGCATGGGTAGCTCCTCTCATTTTAAAAGCTCCCATCCGTTGAAAATTTTCACATTTAAAATAAAGTTCTGTCCCTGATATTTTGTTGAGCAGCTGTGAGGTGAGTACGGGAGTTCTATGTATAAAAGGGAGGATTCTTTTATGGCAGTTTTGTAATTCCTGTGATGTCATTTCTATATGAGTTTACAGCGACTAAAAGTAAACTATTTACTTAAAACCAGTATTTTATATAGACAATTTTAACTCGACAATCAGAATATTTTTTTCCAATAAATACCTGGTGGACATTACCCCGAGGTAGTGTACTCATAAAATAGCATAGGTGTCATCGTACATTGCTTTATTGATGATCATCAATACTATTGTTTGGATATAAATCAGATGAATAAATCAAGTTATTTTTTGTTTTTATGTCTATTGGCGCGCTTATAATTTTGGAGATTGAGGAGGTGTTGTCCAATATCCTCAATAAGGATAGATGCTGTAGATAGTTTAGATTGTATAGAATATATTTCTTTTTTTTGAATTCCAAAAATGCCAGGTGTACTAGTCTTTATATAAGAAGTCTTGCTAATAGTTTCTTTAGAATTTATATTAAGATTGTTTACAGACGATTCCGTTACTTTTCCGTCCTGACATTGAATTGATAAGAAAATGATTAAGATTCTAAGTTTTTTCAAAAAAATAAATTTAATTTTTAAAATTGATATAGCTTATCATAAAGATGTATACACTATGTGACCAGAAGTTCATTTTGAGAAATGGATTGCCTTTCAAAATTTACTTTCCGCACACAGGGAGTAGTTTTTTGGACGTATTTTATAACAATACTGAAAAAACCTACTTCATTATAATACAGTAGTCAAACTTTTCGGTGAAAAACCACTTCTTAGGATGAACTCATAATAAAAACAGGATTAAAAGGTATTCCCCTAATTGATTATTGTTAAAATTTAGTTAATACTTAAGAATTGAATAGTTTTTTTCTAAGTGACCGCTAGTGATGAGTATCATCAAATCATTTTTAACTTAAATTTTCACCATTTCCGATTTAAAAGATACAGTAAGATTTCCTCTTTTTTGTGTATACAAGAAATTACTGTTTCGTATATGAGCTTTTATTAAAACAGGTGATATAACTTAAAAAAATAGGGTAACAATTCTTAGCCCACAGGGCTATATAATATAGATTCGTTGATACATATTGGTTTATGATATATAGATCACTATTAATTTTAAAACAAAATAAAATGTCAAGAGAAAATTATGAAGCAAAGGAAGCAGTATTAGAAACATTATGACAAGACTAGGTGAAAGCACCCTCAATTCCTGTAGATGTTGGCTTATGGGAAGCAGAAAACCTTTTTGTATGGGCTACAGAGGATCAGAAAACTTTGGTAAGTAGTGGATTAGATTGGGAAGTGTATGTGAATACATTTAAAACTGATAAAATATAATTAAATAAAGCTTTCACTAAAATTTGTTCTTTTCCCCTTATGCTTCAAAATAAAAATTAAACTAGGGGCTTAGGCTGTGCTGAACTTTTCTTTTTTGCCTAAAGAAAAAACAACTGTATTTTATTTGGGTAATTTTAAAGCAAAAATGGTATTATATCTCGTGCATCATCTATTTTTAGACTAGAAATAAACAAAAACCAAGAGGCGAGGATGTTTTTTTATGGCAATTCTTTAGGTACTTTTGAAGGAAATTTTGCAGATATGTAACGCCTGTTTCCCAATGTGGATTTTCAGATTTACATTTACCTGATATTGTAGTAGAGATAAAAAAAATGGAAATATTAGAAAAATTTAAAGCATTAATTGAAGAACATTTTATGGAAGAGCATGATATAGCTTTCTATGAAAATAAAATGAAAATAAAACCAAAATACTTAAGCAAAGTATCTAAAAAATTTAATCAGCCTCCACCTTGTCAGCTATTACTTCAAAAACAGATTGATCATAGTCGGCACCTTCTAATACATACAGAAAAAACTGTAAAAGAAATTGCTTATGAAATGAATTTTCAGGATCCTTATTACTTTAGTCGGGTTTTCAAAAAAAAAACAGGAGTATCACCAACACAATATAGAGAAATTCATAAGTGAACCTTTGTCTATTGTTTCTCCTACTTATCAAGATTAATTTTGCATCATAATTTTAATCTTAAAACATGAAACAATTTATTAAGCATACCATTGAAAGTGCTCCAGAAGCATCAAAAGATTTACTGAAATACGGAGAGAAAAAGTATGGAATTTTACCCAATCTGTTCCGATATATGGCAGGAGCTCCAGCGGCTTTAGAAAGTTATATTGATCTATTTAACACTTTTTCCAGAACATCGTTTACAGGAGGTGAACAACACCTTATTTTATTGTCGATTAGTATCATTAATAAATGTGACTACTGTATTGCTGCGCATACACGAGCTGCAAAAGCCAATGGCATTTCTTCTTCTATTTTGAATGCAGTACGAAAAAAAAACGGAATAGAAGATCAACGCCTGAACATGTTAATTAATACCGCTCAAAAAATAGTGGAAACAAATGGGAATATGGACGCTGAAGACTTAAATAGATTTTATGATGCAGGTTTCTCTCCTGAGAATCTTATGGAAATAATAGTAGGAGTTTCATTAAAAACTATAAGTAATTATATTAATCACATTACAGAAAATGTAATCAATGAACCACTAGAGCCTTTTGCTGTAGGTAAAGAAATAAAGGACTAATACTGTTTGTTGTTTGAATATTCTTTTACCGAACTCATCTTGACTTTTTTTATTCCCTGAAAAATGCTTCAAATTCATCCATATTTCGTTACTTCTTTTGTCTGTAATGCTATTATAAACTACAAAAAGTGCCTCATCTGGCCAAATTTCAACTCATTTTCGGTTAAAAATAAAAGTCAAGATGAGCTCACAGTAACTTCTGAGGATGGTATAATACAATAAATAAACAGAGAGTTTTTGATTTATTACAAAGGCTCTCTGTTTACCATATTGTGTTTATAGGCGGTCAAAGTGATTTGATTTTTTTAAAACAAAAGGCAAATAGTCTACACCACTTCGATAAGTATTTTCTATTCTTTAGAAAAAAAGAAGCATTCGTTTACTAACCAAGAACTATGTATCCTGAAGAAACCTTACCAACCCTTTTAATGATGAAGCATGAATCAGAGTAGGGGTATGTGCATTATTTTTTCTAAAGATGCTGTTTCTTTTAAAAGACAGGATGGGAATCACAATATATGTACATATGTTCGAGTTGGATATAATTTTTAGCATAAAAGAACAACTAATAAAGAGAATGATCGGGTATAATGGTAAGGTATTTGTGGTGGTGTTTTTATCAATTTGATAATACTTTCTATGATAAAAAACAGTACGATATTAGTAAGTATCATTATAGTAATAAGTTCATTTTGTTACGGTCAAAATACGTATTCATATTTGCAGCCCAAAGAACTCGGCGATGGATGGAAAACGAACAGTTTACAATCTATAAAAGTAGATACCACCAGGATACATAAGGTGTTCGATCACCTGAAACATACCAAGAATAAAATCCATAGTGTTTTGTTAGTAAAAAATGAACAGCTAATACTTGAGGAGTATTTCAACGGGTATTCAGCAGATCAGCCGCACGACCTTCGTTCTACGACAAAAAGTATACGGTCGATTTTAATGGGAATTGCTATTGATAAAGGATTTATAAATACAGTTGATGATCCGATATCAAAGTACTTAAAAACTATCGTACCTCAAAAAAACCTTGATCAGAGAAAGAATAAAATTACAATTAGAGATTTGTTGACTATGTCCAGCGGACTTGATTGTAATGATTGGGATAAAAAATCAAAAGGGCAAGAAGATAAAGTTTACAAAAAAAAGGATTGGTTACAATATACACTGGATTTGCCTATGATCCATGAACCAGGAACCGTTTCAAATTATTGTTCTATGGGTGCAGTGTTACTTGCAGAAATAATAAGTAAGGCTTCAGGAATGACAATAGCTCAATTTGCAGAAAAGTATTTGTTCATCCCATTGGGGATTGATAATATACGTTGGGGGCATACTTCTGATAAAAAAGTTATAGCATCAGGAAAAAGACTCTATATGACTTCCAGAGATATTGCCAAAATAGGACTATTGGTTCTCAATAAAGGGCGGTGGAATGAAAAACAATTGGTTTCCAAAGAATGGATTGAAGAAGCAACTACGCCAAAAACAAAAATTACAGGAATTGATTATGGTTATTTATGGTGGAACGTTCCGTTTATAGTAGATGATAAAGTGATTATATCTAAGACTGCAACAGGAAACGGAGGGCAATATATTATGGTTGTTCCGGCATTGGATATGGTAGCTGTTTTTACTGGTTACGCTTACAATTCTCAAGAGGATAAACTAGCTTTTGCCATAATGAATGATATATTTTTACCAACATTCATAGCAAAGTGACAGGGAGCGTATTCATGCTTGCTGAGGTTTGAGCATATAGAAATAGAGAGTATTTCAAGATATAATATTATAATTATAACCCGTTGTACATTTAGGCATTTTTGAGATAAAATTCGTCAGTTTATACACTGGATAAAATTTTTATTGGATCTCTACCATTGACGCTTTTTTTAATATAGAACACAAGATGAGTTCATAATTATTTCTAAATGCACAACAGGTAATTTTAGTAGTTTTTTAAGTTTTTTTTAAAATAAGGGGTAGGGTAAAACATGTAATGTTCGTTTTCTTATATGAAATGTCTAGACAACATAATATTTTAATGTAAATAAAACCTTAAAACCTATGAAAATTCTTAAAACCTTTTTAACATATTAATAGCCGTGATTGCATTCATATCTTGCAAAAAAGAAGAAAAACCAAACAAAATTTTGATAGGGTAACTAATATCGATGATCCACTTATCGATATAAGCATCAAAAATGATTGTGCAATCAAATTTATACATTATTCCAGTGTTGCAGTTATTGATGCTCAAGGAGCTTTTTTCTTATAAGAGATTCACGTTCTTACCATATCCTGATTAATTGATGGGGTTGTAGTGCTCTCAAATATATTGACATGATCAGTTTTTTATATAATGGGTATCCTTATAAGGATATATAAATTCTGTTTTGAATCAAAATTTTCTTCTTGTGAGTTTTTATAACAATGTATTGAGATTAGTGTATGCTAATTAAATGTAGTAGGCAAAGTCATAATGAGTAAACTAACTCGATGCAAGCTTCGAAGCATTTAAATCTCAATTATCGAGTAATAGTATATTCTATGATGTCATGCTATAAAGCTAAAATATTTGATATAAAGAATGCTCTAATGAGTGAGTATATATCAAAAAAGGAGTTTTACTTTATATAATGACCCTTGAGTTTACCATGCCTGTAGTTTCTATAGATTATAAGGTCTATTCTCTAATTTATTTTGATGTAATACATTTTGTTTTTTTAAAAGAATACATATCACAGCTATAAAGAGCAAGATCTTACAGTATCCATTCTACCTATATTTTATGGAGCAATGGTATGATATCAAGATACAGTTTACTCCGTGTAATAAGGTTATTCATTTTTTTTTCAGGTACGAGATTTCATTTTTAAAATTAAAATAAGTGTATCAAAAAAATAGTAAAATAAAAAACATGAAGAATCTATACAAAATTATAGTAGTATGGTGTACATGCATCACAGTATTCTACGCACAATCTACACCAAAGTCTCAATTACCAAAGGGGCATCAATTGTATAAACAATTAAAATTAGCTGATAAACAAGCTAAAGTGAAGAAGGATACTGTAAATCCCTTTAAGACAAAAGATCGTGCAGCAAACCGAATTTATTATGAATTGGATCGTACTTGTGATCCTGTGACGAGAAAAATCCCGAATAATATATACAAGAAAGAACAGGCATTTGTAAAAAGTAAAAAATCTCTAGCATTTAATAAAACAACTTTACAGAAATCAAATACCGATTGGGTAAACCGAGGTCCTTACAATGTGGGTGGCCGCACCCGTGCATTGGCAATAGATATTAGTAATGAAGATATCATTCTTGCGGGAGGAGTTTCTGGAGGTATGTGGAGATCAGAAGACGGAGGAGAAAGCTGGCGCAAGGTCACCCGGCCATTTCAGAATCCCAGCGTGACTGCAATCGCTCAGGATCCAAGACCAGGATATCAGCATATCTGGTATTACGGAGGTGGAGAGCAGCTGGGAAGTTCTGCAAGCAGTAATACCCCCAATCTGTATACTGGTGTAGGGATGTATAAATCCCAGGATGGGGGAAGAACCTGGGAGATACTTACTGCTACTCTAGATAATTCTGTCAATACAGTGTCTCCCTTTGATCTGATTAATAAGATAAAGGTACATCCAATTACTGGTGATGTCTATGTAGCGACTATGAATGGAATTCATCGCTCACAAGATGGAGGTAGAAGTTTTGAAGAGGTATTACCTGCGGGAGCTAATCATATTACAGAAATTTTAATCACTTCTTCCGGAAAATTGTATGCCTCTGTAGGTGTTAATATTTCAGAATTTGCAATAAATCCAATAGAAGGGATTTATACCTCAGATAACGGTAAAGATTGGGTAAATATTTCTGACAAAGAAGGAGTGTTTTTAAAAGACATTTTTGACAGATCTGTGCTGGCTGTGAACCCTACCAATGACAATGAGCTGTATGTTATGTCAACTAGAAGTTCTTTTGTCCGATTATATAAGTATAATGCTGATAACAGCCAGAAATGGACAGATCTGTCTGCTCAGATTCCTGCCCTAAATGGTTTTATTGGAGGTTTAGATACTCAAAGGGGATACAATATGGTCTTAGAAATACATCCGCAAGATCCGGATTTTATTATTTTTGGAGGAACAAACTTGTTTCGAACTACAGATGGATTTGTATCAAGGGTAGATGATACTCCTAATAATTGGATAGGAGGATATTCGCCTAAGAATGATATTTCCTTATATCCTGACCAGCATCCGGATATGCATGCAGTAGTTTTTTATCCTTCTGATCCTGATCGAGTATTAAATGCCAACGATGGTGGAGTATTCAGAACAGAAAATATCAGAGAGAGTCGCTCTTTTGAGGAGCCAGTGGATTGGGAGTCTTTAAATAATGGATATTTAACTACGCAACCTTATGCCATTTCTTTTGATCCAGAAACAGAAAGTGAAGAATTATTGGCAGGTTTTCAGGATAATGGAACCTGGTATACAGATACAAATAATCCAATAATTCCCTGGGAAGAAGAATTTGGAGGAGATGGTAGTTTTAATGCATTTGCCGATAAAGGACGTACTCGTTATGTATCTACTCAATTTGGGAATATTATTCGCATTAATTATAATGAAGATGGAGATCTGGTTTCCTATGCCAGAGCACAAGCTCCCGCAGGAGGTTTTAGTTTTATTACTCCTTTTGTATTGGACCCTAATGATGATAATATCATGTATGTTCCTGCTTTCAGATCCCTATTCAGAAATAGTAATATGGATGAGTTACCTACATTTACAGATATTGATAATGCTCCAGAAGTATCTGATATCAATTGGAGAAGTATAGCATTGGTACCTTCTGTCAAAGATCAGTTTGATAGAGAATTAAATCAAATTACGGCAGTAGGAGTTTCTAAATTTCCTGTGCCTCATAAGGTTTATTATGGCACGGGACAAGGACAGCTTTACCGTATGGATTTTGCAAACCTTACCTCTTCAGAACCCGTAGCGATCTTTAAAGATAAAGGGTTTCCAGCGCGAGGGTTTATTAGTAGTATAGAAGTAGACCCGAATTATTCGGATAGGGTAGTAATCGCTTTTTCTAACTATAATGTTAAAAGTATTTTTTTGACAGAAGATGGAGGTAACACCTGGACTGATATCAGTGGTAATCTGGAAGAGAACAGAGATGGTACAGGTAATGGTCCATCTGTAAGATGGGTTAGTTTTTTGGGGAATAGAGATGGGCTACTGGCAGCTACCAGTACTGGTTTATATTATACCAACCGAACATTGGGAGATCATACAGTATGGCAATTAGAGAGTCAACAAATTGGAGATGGAGTCGTTATGCAAGCCAAAACCCGAAAAGATGGATTTGCAGTATTGGCAGTACATGGTAATGGAGTATTTAGCAAAAAATTTAATGTAACTCCTCCTGCAGGATCTCAAACATTATTTGTTAATGAATCTCCAGAAGATATAGAGTTTACATTAGATGAAACCCCAAAAAGGATAAAACTGGATTTGAAAGATGTTTTTAAAAATGAAGATGTTACAGGAAGTATATCTAATGCTTCTATACAGATATTTGCAGAAAATACAAATACTGACTTTATAGATACCCGTATTGATGCAGATAATTTTTTATGGATAACTTTTAAAAGACTTAATCGACCTGTTCCTGATTATGATAGAGAAGGCGAAGCGATCATACGCTTAATAGGAACATCTGATGAACAAAAAATTGCAACAGAATTTACAGTTAAATCACTACAAGAACCTTTTTATGATCAAATAAAAGATATCAATAGTTTTACAATAGATTCTAAAAAAATTCTTACTTCTATCCAAGTGGAAGAACCTAATGCAACGTTAGGAAAACTATTTGCAGAAGTAGCTGATGATATAACGGTGCCAAAAGGAGAAAAATGGCGAATAGATCGTATAAGAGGATTGATACAATCATCAGCATCTTTTGGTAATAGAGGAGAAAATTCTGATATCGCAACCTTACGTATTTATGGAGATGATCAAGGAAAACCTGGAGCACTTATTATAGAAAGAACAAGCCAAATGCGTGTAAATCCTCAAGGTTTAGTTATAAGAGGATATTTTGATCATATTTTGTCAGAACCTATTGAACTTACTGAAGGTATCTATTGGATTGTTTGGATAAAAGAAAATAAAAGTTCGATACTTAATTCATACGGTTTTTTATCCACGGATATTCCTGAAGGTGATCCCAGGTATGAAGAAGCAGGAGCCAATGCTCATTTTAGGGCGAGTTTTTTTAATGTTGGAGATCCGGTAATTTGGATGCCTGTCAATGCATCAATAGGTAATGATTTGACTACCAGAAGTAATCTTGCATTTTCCTTATTTGGTGATGTCGTCAATAATGAAATAGAGAACAACGGGAAAGGAAACACGATAGTAGCTGATATGTTTAGGCTCTATCCGAATCCTACACACGATTCTTTTACGATTGATTTTGTAGATCAGATTAGTAAAGAAACCTTTGTAAAAGTTACAGATATGACAGGTAAAGAAGTGTATAAAAATAATTTACTTCATAATGATACTGGATTAATTATTGACACGTCCCGATGGTCTAAGGGAATGTATTTGGTAAATGTAAAGAATGAGAATATAGAACGCACCTCAAAAATAACAAAATTATAACCTATGTTGATTCATTTTAAATTTTTTAAAATTGATTTTATACTATGATTATGGTATATGATACGGATTAAAAGTATTGAATAAATAAAAGAGGGTGTTTGACTTTTCAAACACCCTCTTTTTATTATGAATCTTTCAAAAGATTTTTTTGTTGAAATGAATTAGCATTTTTAGTCCTTTAATTGGGGAAAATTTATTAAAGATTAACCAAAAAATACTTTCAGATTAAATAAAATAAAGACTAGATATGTATATTGTTTTTTGGGGACTAAGCAATTTTTAGATTAGCTATTCACTAATATTTTTTTATTGATAACAGAGTTATTGTTTGAAATTCTAAGGATGTATACCCCTGTACTTAGGAATGAGGGTAATTCTAATTGATATTCACGATCTCCCATTTTTATGTCTTTATGCAAAACTTCAACTCCTTCCATAGAATAAAGTGATGTAGTATAATGACCTTTTGGTAACTTATGAATAGATAAAATATCGCTCATAGGATTTGATATAAGAATTGTGTTATCCATAATATTTGCTACAGATGAATTTGAAAGAACCGGAGCGGTGTCTCCACAAAGTACAAAGTTGTCAAACCCAAACCCCCAACCGGGTTGAGATGCAGAACCTCCATCATCATACTCTATTGTAACAGATAGATTACTGGTATCTAAATCTGTTGGAATAAGTTCATTAAATATTGCATCAGAAGTAATAGCGAATTGAGTATCATCATCATCTAACCAGGGAGATAATGTAGTTGTCCAGGTTAGAAGATCTCCTCGCCAATAGTATGTTTTTGTACCGTCTGTTATGGAAAGTCTTGTTTGATCACCAGTGACAAAAATAGTTTCATCAAATCCATAATCAAAAAATAATTTTATGTTTTGCTGATCAGAGAGATCAACAGTTGGAGTAGTGGCGGTGGCTACGTTATTTTGAAAACTTTCACCGATAACAAAATCATCAAAACTTGCCCAATTACTGCTGCCAGCATTCGTAACACCTACGCCAAAGGCACTATTATCAAAACGCCATTTCCTAATATCAGGATCACCACTACCAGATACTGTAAAAGTCCAGTCAGATGGTTCTCCATTCTCAAATGTTTCTACAAGTCCCGAATTATTACTGCAAAGAGGTGTGCAATTTATGGTGAGTGTGTAATCAGATATTGCTGTTTTGTGTCCTTCAACTGCAATATAATAGGTGTTTTTAGCATCAAGGTTTGCTACAGCCCTCTCATCTACAGTACTACCTATTTCAAAACTTCCGGTCACCGCTTTAGGATTACTACAATCTGAAAAGATCACCAGTTCCAGATCATCTGTAAGGTTTGTTAGTGTAACCTCTACCGTAGATGGTTCAGTTAGTATAAGTTCATAAATTTGTTCTACTCCTGTGAGTCCTGTAAAAAACTCTCCATAAGATTCTATATTATTTTCACCGTCTTCTAAATCTCCTGTAAGACTCATACCACATTGTATGATGAATGGATCAGAGCAGATCCCTGCATTTTGACCCTGAGCAGGTGAATACAAAAATAAAAATGACGATAGAAATAAAAATGTTTTGTGAAATGTGTAAAAGATAATTTTCATTAGTAGTGAGGTTTAAAAAAGATTGATTTTAATAGTAAACTACATTCTTTGATCTTTAAATAATTAAAACCCTTTAAAACAGCTTCATACTATAGTTTTAGTTTCTTTTTATTAATCTAAAAAAAAGAAAGTCATCACTAAAATTTTCAGACTTTATTAAAGAAAGCTGCTCTTTAATTATTAGAATAAAAAGCGTCTTATTTACTTAATCCAACAATGCTAGTCTACTTTATATACTACTAACAGTGTTGTGTAATATTTCCCTAATCTAAAATCGTTAAAAATTAGTTAATTTTATTGAAATAATGATTTCAAAAGAGGAACTCATCCCCAGTCATGCCGTGACCTGCAAAATTTACATTTTGTACTTTAATTTTATCGTTTTTTTTGACCTTAAGGCTGTGCTGAAAAAACATCAGTTTTATGACTGTACAAAAGCTAAAATTTTCGATGGAATCGACCACTCAAGATGAGTTCATTTTCTGTTTTCCTACATTGGAATATTTTAGATCAATTGCCGTATTATTTGCCTAGATTAATAATGGAATTGGTATTGTTTTATATAGATATTGTACAGAGATTAGATAGTTGCTATAAAAATATCAACTTCTGCATCTTGCGGGTTCTGGGCTTTAGCTCCGTAAACTTCAAAATCCGTAATGTATAGTCTCTGTATATCAGATTTCCAGATATTTTCCCATTCGCTATAGATAACACCTTTGGTAATATCGCCTTTGGCAGTAAATTGCGTATAGTTTCCTTCTTTTATGATGGTACTCACCATTTTTTCAGGAATAGTATCCGTGTTTTCTACCCGACAACCCAGAATCATCGTATATCCTTCGGTATAATCACTTTCATAATCAGTATAGATCGCATAGACCGTGTCATTGATTCTATTTGGGATTTGGGTAAGGATATCTTCTGACATAAAAGTATTCCATAAATCTCCAATATCTTTTGCAAAATCATCGCTCTTTTTGTTAGTTCTTACAGAAATACCAGTTACTGTGAATGAATCAAGTTTTGTAGTCATTATTATTTTGTTTTAAGTTAGAATCAAAACAAAAGTACACGTGTATTATGACAGAGGTGTGTCAGGGGGATACTTATATTTTTTAGCACATTCATTAAAGTATTCTTGTAAGGTGAATGGATGGGGTGTAAATGTTTGATGGAGCGTACTGATCGTTTTGATATGGTCTAATCTGAAGGCTCTGAAATCTTTACGAAGCCTACAAAAAGCAATTAAAATCCAGTTTTCTTGTGTGCTATATAGCGCAAAAGGCTCAATCTCTCTTTGGGTAATATTGCCAGGTATAGAATGGTATTCTATATGCATTAGATTAAAATTGGTAATAGCAGATTGAATCGTCATCAGATTTGTACTGGTAGTCTGATTTGTATGAGTACCTCTAATGATAATTCTTTCTGAGAGTAATTCTGTTTTTTCTTTTTGATTGTTGCGCAATACTGCTTTCATTTTTGTGATAGCGCTTTTATAATCTTCTACAAAAGAATTATCTTTATTCTTAAGAATGAGTTGTTCTGCAGTAATAAGTGCATTGGCTTCATTTTGTGTAAACATAACAGGAGGAAGCGTAAATCCTTCCATCAACGAATACCCTTTTCCTTCTTCGGTAATTATCGGAATACCAGAATTCTCCAATGTTCGTATATCTCGATATACAGTACGAATACTTACCTGATGCTTCTGCGCTATTTCTCTTGCAGTAAGAATCTGTTTAGACTGTAATTGGGTTAGTATGGCTGTCAATCTAGAAAGTCTGGGTTTTTCCTGAGTACTCATTGGCTAGAAATAATTTATGAGAATATGAAAACGAAGGTACTTGTAAAATTCTAAATAGTCAACCTTAAGAAAGTTTTGTTAAATGAATCCAAGTTTTCTGAAATCTTTATTCAAAATAGGAATATCACTAACGTGCAACCAATGATTTAGTATAGTCGCGTATATACTTCTAAAATCCACGCTGTACTTTATATCACCATTATGATCCAGATCAGATAAGTTAGGCAGCTCATTATATATTCCAGCTTTTTTTAGAGCACCGCCAATAATCACTACATTATTTGCTGCTCCATGATCAGTTCCCCGACTTCCATTTTGTTTTACCCTGCGACCAAATTCTGAAAAAGTAAGAATTAAGGTATCTTTAAACCGATTATTCTTTTTTAAATCTTTTACAAGTGCACTTATAGCTTCTGCATATACACCCAGTAATCGATCCTGACTATTTAATTGATTTACATGGCTATCAAAACCACTGAGAGAACTATAAAATATTCTGGTTTTTAATCCAGAAATAATGAAATCAGCAATGGTTTTTAGATGCTGGGCAAATGGAGATTGTGGATAGTCCGTATCTGTAGCAAAGATTTTGGAAGTTTCATGTATGTATGAGGCAGAAGAATATGTCTCTAACATGGTTTTATAAAGATATCCCTGATTGTCTTCATCCAGCATTTCTTTGTTTGTGGTAGAAACAAGGTTGTTAAAAAAGGGTTCCCGGGTAGTTTGATATAATTGATTAGGGTTAGAAACAGCAATGCCATTCATACGATTTCCTTTTAGCGCAAGAGAGAGTGCAGTATCTACTTCTATCGCCTGATGCGGGTGTTGGCAGTTGGCATCCAGATATCTCCCTATCCAACCGGTTGATAGATATCGATTTGTATCACTTGCAGTTTGCCAGATATCAGTGCTCCTAAAATGAGATCGGTTGGGATTAGGGTATCCTACATTATTGATAATAGATACTTCTCCCAGGTCGTATAGTTCTTTAATAGCTTTCAGGTTACTATTAAAAGCCAGATCATCTGTTATTTTGAGTGTATGATTGTTTTTTTTGGCGATATCAGGTCTCGAGCTATGATAGATATCATTACTAATGGGGATAATGCTATTGAGTCCATCATTTCCTCCCGAGAGTTGAATAATAATTACATTTTTATATCCAGATAATTGATCGGGTGATAAAAACTCCATTCCTTTTAGAAAAGAAGGAATCAATGTTATTCCTGAAGCAAAAACGGATTGTCTTAAAAAATCTCTTCTGTCCATAGTTTTTAGTCTTAACAAAGTTGATATTCAGGTAAACTCATTAATTCAATAATAAAATTTTTGGTGTTTTTAGCCTTTAATGTAGAGATTACGGCTGCAGCTCCCATAGATACTGTAGGTTGTATGATAAAATCGATTAAAGATTCTTTATCTTTTTGATACAACTCAGTAAGAAAAGTATTCCAATCAACTTGAGTTTTTACTTTCTTTTCTATTTGAGATTTTCTCTTTTTATAACTGTTTTGCTTCATCTTTATGCTTTCTGGTGTGTCATTTTGATCGTACCATTCTATAACACCATTATTGAGAATGACAGAAGCTAATTTCATACGGAGCATTAGTGTAGAATTGTCAATCCAGGTTTTTCGACCAGGCCAACCTGCTACATTGGGTGGGAAGAATAATAGTTGGTTTAGTTTTCGTTGTAGGTATATCAGTACTTTTGAGTTCGTGTAGGTTACATCAAAAGCTTTATTGATGCCTACAATAAGTTCGACTGGGGATTTGATTTTGACTCCAATATTTTCTGTAGTATAGAACCAATTGCTATGTAGTATTTTTTTTAGTAAGATTTCCAGATTATAATTAGCATTATAAAAAATATCGGTCAGTTCTTCAATATGTTTAGCGTTTATTTTGTCATTAATAAAATAACGATATATCTTCTCTGTGATGTACCTGGCAGTCTGTTTTTCTTCGAGTATTATTTTTATGATATCTTCTCCAGTAAAACGTCCAGTCTTTCCCAGAAAGGTTTTAGTACCATTATCGTGATGGTTTTTTCTAAATACAAACAGACCTTCTTTGTTAAAATTCCAACCGGTAAAAGCTCTGGCAGCTTCTTTTATGTCTTTTTCGGTATATCCGTTATCTCTTCCTAGAGTAAATAGCTCCATGACCTCACGGGCAAAATTCTCATTAGGGCGATCCTTTCTATTCTGCCGATTGTTTAGGAAAAGGAGCATGGCTGGAGATTTTGAAACTTCTAGTAACATTTCTCCAAAATTTCCTAAAGCGTGTTTTCTGATGATATTATTAAGATGTAAACAAGCTCTGGGAGATTTTAACCGTACTGCAAAATGATCATGAAAAAATAAGGTTAGCTTTTCTCTAAGTGTTTGTTCTGTACTGGTCAATTGTGTAAGCCATCGTACTGAGAGTTCTAGCATTTTTTCATTGCGAAGCTTTCTTAGTTTTTGTCTTTCTTCTCTTGGTAAGGTTTTAGGGTCTTTTTCTAATGTTTTAAGATCAAGGTACAGGGGAGTTTCTTCTTTGCTTCGATAAAATAATTGCTCAATGATTTGTTCTTTAGAAAAGTTTCTGATAGTTTTTAATTCTACTGAAGTAATCCCAAAACCAGTTCTCCAATAGAGGTGTTGTATCTCTTTATCACTAAGATTATGCATACGTATAGCTTTCTTGTTTTGACTTAGAAAACTATAAAAGGTTTAATCAAGAAATTGTATTTGTGATGAAAAGCAGAATGAATCTCAGATATTCCGGGGATAAGAAACCGTACTATAGTGTAGACAACATGTAAAAAGACATTCAAAGAAAAATGGATTTAATTTCTATAACATTACATTATATTCAATTGTCCTTTTTCTTTACGGCAGATAGTATTATCGGGCGATTTTGACAAAAAGTGTTGATGTTTTTAACTTTTTTGGTTATTTACTTTTACCGTATCAGGTACAAAACTGGTATAATCGCCACCATTGCGTATTACATCTCGAACGATAGAGGAGGAGATGAAACTTTTTCCCGAAGAAGTTAATAAAAACACAGTTTCTATCTCAGTCATTTTCCGGTTAGTATGCGCAATTGCTTTTTCAAACTCAAAATCCCCAGGATTACGTAAACCTCTAAGAATAAATTCTGCATCTTGTTTTTTACAAAAATCAACAGTAAGCCCCTTATAAGTCATGACTTTAATCTTGGGTTCATCTTTAAAAGCTTCTTCAATAAAATGCTTGCGTTCTTCAAGAGAAAACATATATTTTTTCTCTGCATTTACGCCAATGGCAAGGATTACTTCATCAAAGAGTGTAAGCCCTCTTTTAATAATATCATAATGTCCTAAAGTAATAGGGTCAAACGAACCTGGAAATACAGCTCTTCTCATGAGTTATAATTTTTGTAGGGACACAAATATAGAATTCCTAATCGATAATCAAGAATTCTGAATCTCAATTTTTATTAATTATATTTTTGTGATTTTATACTTTCCTCAATAGTATTGGTTAATAATTCTGTGAGACTGATACCTGCGGCAATTGCTTGTTGAGGTAAAATACTCGCTTCGCTAAACCCCGGATTTGTGTTCATTTCTACAAAATGAGGTTCTCCATTATGAAAAATATATTCACTCCTCGAAAATCCTTTCATCTTGAGTATCTGATATATTTTTAATGCTAATTCTCGTACCTTTTCTTCTTGTTCTTTGGTCAATCTGGCAGGAGTAATTTCCTGAGATTTACCAAGATATTTAGCTTCATAATCAAAGAACTCATTTTCTGAGACAATCTCTGTAATGGGCAAAACAAGATCCTTCCCTTTATAAGTTATAACACCTACAGATACCTCTGTTCCGCTTAGAAAAGATTCGATAATAATCTCATCATCTTCCTTATAAGCAATATCAATGGCTGGAAGCATTTCTTCTTTTGTGTTCACTTTAGAAACGCCATAACTACTACCTGCTTTATTGGCCTTTACAAAGCAAGGCAATCCTACAGTATGTATGATATCGTTCACAGCTATCGCATCTCCTTTATTAAGAAAATAATTAGTAGCTGTTGGAATTCCGTAAGGTTTTAGGGCACTAATACAGTCTCTTTTATTAAATGTTAGTGCAGCCTGATAAAAATCACAGGCAGTTTGTGGAATCCCTATGAGCTCAAAATAAGCCTGAAGTAAACCATCTTCACCAGGGCTACCGTGAACAATATTAAAAGCTGCATCAAATATTATTTTTGATCCGTCTTTAGATAATGAGAAATCATTTTTATCAATAAGGGTTTTTTGATCCTGATCATCTATATAAAACCAGGAGTCTTTGGTTATATGAACTCTATACGGATTGTACAGACTTTTATCCAAATGCTTATATACTACATTTCCGCTTTGTATCGAAATATCAAATTCACTGGAGTATCCGCCCATTAGGATGGCAATATTTTTTTTCATTCAGTAAGGTTTACAAACAAAAGTATCATTTATCCTACAACAAAAGCTAAAAACTCTTCGTTTTTATATCTTTGCTCAAAATATCAATCAATTTATGGAATTTTTAAAAGGTCTTTTTAAATTTATTTTCAGTAAAACATTTCTCATTCAGCTAGTACTTGCTATAGCCACGGTTACTATATTATGTTATTTGGCTTTACAATGGTTAGAAGGTTCGACAAATCATGACCAGCGCATTGTAGTACCAAGTTTGAGTAAGAAAACGCTGGATGATGTACAAATTGTTTTAGAAGATAAGGGGCTAAGGTTTGAAGTTCAGGATTCAGCTAATTTTAACCCTAATTTTCCAAGGTATTCTGTAATTGATCAAAACCCGGTTGCAGGTAATATGGTTAAAGAAAATCGTAAGATTTATGTTACATTAAATCCGTCTGGATACAGGAAAATAGAAGTGCCTAAAGTTGTACAAAGGACATTGAGGCAGGCAGAACCTAAATTAGTTGCTCTTGGGTTTAAAATAGGTACTATTACCAGAGTGCCGGATATGTCTAGCTTGGTATTAGAGTTAAGACATAAAGGCAAGAAGATTAAACCAGGAGATAAGCTAACCAAAACTTCTGTTATTGATTTGGTTGTAGGTGATGAAAGTGGCGAAAAAGTAAATCTTTCAGCAAATAAATAATTTACATAAATAGCAACATATTAATTTTGGAGGAAAACCCGGATATAGAAAGTATTGACAATAATGATGACCTATATGAACATCATCGTTTTGTAGCTGGTGCAGGGCAAGTCCCGCTAAGAGTAGACAAGTTTTTAATGAATTTTGTTGAAAATGCAACCCGTAATAAAATACAACAAGCAGCAAAAGAGGGGAGTGTTTTTGTAAATGATGTGGCGGTTAAATCAAATCATAAGGTTAAACCTAATGATATAGTACGCGTTCTTTTTTCTCATCCGCCATATGAAAATCTACTTACTCCAGAAGATATTCCGTTGGATATTGTGTATGAAGATGATGTATTGTTGGTTGTGAATAAACCTCCGGGAATGGTTGTGCATCCTGGTCACGGTAATTATTCAGGAACTCTTATAAATGCATTGATTTATCATTTTGACAATCTGCCAAATAATAGTAGCAATCGTCCGGGATTAGTACATCGTATTGACAAAGACACAAGTGGTTTATTGGTGATTGCCAAGACAGAAGAAGCCATGGCACATTTATCAAAGCAATTTTTTGATAAAACATCAGAGCGGGAGTATGTAGCAATTGTTTGGGGTAATATGGAGGAAGACGAAGGAACGATAGAAGGGAATATCGGGCGTCATCCTAAAAATCGATTGCAGAATACGGTTTTTGAAGGCGATGATGCCGAAAAAGGAAAGCCGGCTGTTACGCATTATAAAATTATAGAACGTTTAGGGTATGTTACCCTGGTTTCCTGTAGATTAGAAACAGGAAGAACACATCAGATTCGCGTGCATATGAAATATGTAGGACATACCTTATTTAATGATGAACGGTACGGGGGAGAAAAGATTCTTAAAGGAACCACTTTTACAAAATACAAGCAGTTTGTAGAAAATTGCTTTAAAACGTTGCCAAGACAGGCACTTCATGCAAGAACATTGGGCTTTATACACCCGGTCACTGGAGAGAAATTACATTTTGAAACTATAATTCCTGACGATATACAGCAATGTATTGAGCGGTGGAGAAACTATGCTAAGAATCAGTTATCAGAGGGTTAATCAACAATTTGACATTATTGTTATGCATATTAATCATTAAGGATATGTTACTAAAAACTTTATTTTTAAATAAATAGGGATTCTTGACGAAATAATATTATCTTCGCTTTTTAATTATTTATAATGAACAAAGGAACAGTAAAATTTTTTAATGACTCCAAAGGATTTGGATTCATCACAGAAGAAGGATCAAACAAAGACCATTTTGTACACATCTCAGGCTTAATCGACGAAGTTAGAGAAGGTGACGAAGTTGAATTTGATCTAAAAGAAGGTAAAAAAGGAATGAACGCGGTAAACGTGAAGGTATTATAATATACATTTTTTGACTTTTTTAGAACACAAGCCTATCAGTTATGATAGGCTTTTTTTGTACTATAAATATGAATATTTTATCTTTTAATAAAACCTCGTGATTGCTTTTATTATTTTATTAGCACGTTTTAGATTACGTTTTTTGACATAAAAATAGGCGCGGTCGAGGTATTTTTGAATCTTCTTGTTATTTCGATAATTTTTACGAGCTTTATATAGTTTTAATGCTACTTTTAGATCATTGGGTGTGAATTTAACACCAGTGTACTGCTGTAAAAGTTGTAGGTATGTAAAACCAAATTCTTTTGTAGGTTCGATCATTGTTCCTTCTCCAAAATCATTCCAGGTTATGATCTGGATAAAATCAGATAATTCATGATGCGTATAGTTCAATGTTTCAGCAAAAGTTTGCCCCGCATCATGGTCAATACTCCAATTGTTTATACCTTCAGTCCAACCGCCATCCGCATAAAAACTCCTAAATCCGGGATATGAAGATCCAACAGTTGTCATGTTTACTATATCATAAGTATTATAATAATTTTCGTGAGTTGATAAATGCCCTTTATCAACCCATAAAAATTCTCCGGTTGCGTTTTTGCCCACCAGATTATTAGATGCCCATAATGTCAAAAAATCTGGGTGATTTTCTATAGGCAATGCGTCAAAAATAGTATTCCATTCATTTTGAGTGGTGATATAATGAGGTCCAAATATGAATAATAAGTTTTTATTATTATGTTTTATATATTTTGGGCTAGAGAAATAAGTGTCAATAATATATAAAAAATCATCTTGTGCAGCTTTTACAATACTGGGAGATATTTCTTGGTTATATGCATGGACTGCCGCTCTGTCTTCATACATAATAGAAAAACCAAGACCTAAGTCTTCTAAGGTAGTTATAAAAGTTTCGGTTGCAATTTTAATTTTTTTATAATCGTGCAGGTCTTTACTTCCATACCAGTCAAATATAACTCCATCTACTCCTGCCAGTTTCATCATTAAAAAGTGATACTCGTGCAGATCTGGATCATTAGAAGAATAAGGACCTATAGCCGGATAGTAATAGGAAGCAATTTCTCTTTTGCCGTTGCTATCTATATTATCGGGATTTTGATTGGCCATAGTCCAATGTTTGCCCCAATATCCATCAAAATCCTTACTCTGAAACCATGGCATGTAATGAACATATATTTTTTTTGGATTCGTTTTTTCCACATCCATACCAGATATATCCCTAATATATCCTTTTCTAGTTACTTCTATAAGTTGCTTTTCTTCTTCTAGTACTTGTTTAAGCTGTGTGTCAGTATACGTAGTATCTTGCACCTGTATTACTTGAGGAGATGTTTGTTCTGTATTAATAAAGTGAGACTCTTCCTCTTCACAAGAATAAAAGAAAATGATAATAAGGAGTAAGGCGATTGATTTAATTGTAGGTTGTACCATGTCATAGTCGGGTTGTTATTAAACAAAAAATTATTAGCAAGTTTTACTTTTTAATTAGATTTTTTGTGTGAATAGCAATTGATTAATCAAAAGACTATATGACAATAGTGAGGTTTTAATCTCGGAGGAGTACGTTAATAGTGTCAAATATAGGGGATTTTTTATGTTAAAAAAAATAAATCGTATCAATTTGCAGATTTAGTTGGTTAGTAAAGAATTGATTGTTATTTAATAAGATCTAAAAATTTTGATCGTTTTTTTTAGAAATAGATCTTTCTAATAGCCGGATAGATAAGAAATACGAGTGTGGATTTTAATTATCAATTGACTATTGTATTTTTGATACGCAAAAAAAGTAATATGAAATACGGTATAATGACTATATTGATACCGACCGAAACCAAAGGATCAACGACACTCTAAAAAACATGAAAGGTAGTTAAACGTTCAATGGCGAATTCTATCTGATAATTAAAAAATAATAAAAATAGATGAAAATAGTAATATCTCCGGCTAAATCATTAGATTTTGAAACCCAATTACCTACCCAGAAGTTTACAGAATCCGCATTTTTAGAGGAATCAGAAAAGTTAAATATGATTCTTCAGAAAAAGACACCAAAGAAACTTTCTGATTTAATGGGGATTAGTGATAAATTAGCACAATTAAACTGGCAGCGTAACCAGGAATGGCACATGCCTTTTACAGCAGAGAACGCAAGACCTGCCGTATATGCCTTTAATGGAGATGTATATACAGGATTAGACAGTTACACGATTCCAGAAGATAGATTAGAAGCGTTGCAAGATAAACTCAGGATACTTTCTGGGCTTTATGGTATATTAAAACCACTGGATTTAATACAGCCATATCGTCTGGAGATGGGAACAAAACTAAAGGTAGGGCGTAAGAATAATTTATATGAATTCTGGAAAAAACAATTAACTGATAAGCTCAATGAAGAGTTGCAGGATGACGAATTATTCGTAAATCTGGCAAGCAACGAATATTTTAGTGCCATCGATACCAAATCACTAAAAGTTCCGGTAATTACTCCACAATTTAAGGATTGGAAGGGAGATAAGTTAAAGATAATTAGTTTTTTTGCCAAAAAAGCAAGAGGAATGATGGTTCGATATATTATAGACACTAGAGCAGAAACTATAGAAGATTTAAAAGGTTTTAATTACGAAGGTTATGGTTTTAGCGAAGCGCATACCAGCAAACCTAATGAGTTGGTTTTTATAAGATAATCTGTTTCTAAGAAGTTGTATGTTTTGTACACAAGGTAAAAAAATAGAACTGTTGATTAATAACTTATACCACTCTCAAATTAAAATCATTTCTTTTTGTTTCACACCTCGAAATAAAAATATTAATAGCACTGCTATCTATGAATTTTCTTTGTTGTCTGAATTAAAAAATAATTCGATTCAGTTTACGGTGATTTCATCTAAGAACTGGTATTATTTCTGACATAGTTTTTATATAAAAAAAACCACTTAAACGAGTATAGATTTTAAAAATCAACTCATGTAAGTGGTTTTTTATGAATTTTAATAGATCTTTTTATTGAGCCCAAAATTAAACTCATTAAGAAATAGCTATTATTGCTTGATAAGCTTTTTAGTTGCTATTACTTCATTAGACTTTTCTGTGTCCAAAATATTTAGAAGGTAATATCCTGATTCTAATACGCTAAGATCTAATGTGTTTTCTCCTTTTTTGAAAACAATATTCCTTTGTAATCTTCCTAACATATCATATAACTTAATTCTCTTATTAGTCATGTCACTAGTGAATGTAATGATATCTTCTGTAGGGTTGGGATAAATTTCAAAAGAATTAATCAATTCATTATTTTCTCTACGAGTACCTTCATAAGTTAATACCAGTTCTGGTTTTGCAGCAGATCCGTGTTCTTTTGAAGCAAATGCAAAGTCATTACCAGAGACTGCTTCCAAGATAAAGGAAACTTTATTTCCTGAAATGGATGCTGGCTGAAGGGAAACTGTCTTAGTATTACCAATAGCGTAAGTGCTATTAATCGAACCAAGTACTCCTGATTTTGCGGGCTTGTTATTGTTAGACAGGTTTTGTTCTGTCCAATTATTGTTATTTCCTTTATAGATGGTAACTTCGCCGTTTCCAGCATCAGAATTTACTGTAAAATTAAGTGAGGCTTCTTTTATAGTCCCATTCACTGAAGAAAGGTCAAACATTAGATATGCTACTCGTTTATTTTTTTCTAATCGTATAATATTGATGTTCTGACGGGTATTTCCTTGCATATAGGCATCATGAATCGGAGCTAAAGTTACGGTGGTAGATTGTCCATTTCCTCCGCCATCATTTCCTCCAATTCGTCTTAATACAATTTTATCTAGATTCCATTGCCAAGGATTAGATCCAGATGCTACTACACGAACAGTATGTCTCCCCGAACTCAGGTTTGCAATTGTACTTGAAGATACTAAAGCAGTATAATTATCCCAATTACCATTATTAGATACATTATCTGTAGCGACTAAAGTATCATCAATTAATAATTGGATCTGTGCATTATCAGAAGGAGTAGATATCTGATAAGTAATACTATATTCTCCAGCAGTACCTACATTAATAGTGTACTCAGACCAATCTCCGCTATTAACATAGTTTACACCTATAGCAGTAGCATTCATACCTAATCCCGGACCACCGTCACTTTCATCATTAAATGTACCATTAGTATTTGTGAAAGTTTCTGCTTCTATCACAATGTCTCCTCCTGATGGAGGTGGTGGTGGAGAAGTATTGTCGGTAACATTTATAGTACTGGTAGCCTTTTTATTACCATCTGTTGTGGTTACCGTTATTATTGCCGAACCTTCTGATATTGCTCTTACCAGACCATTTGAGTTTACTGTGGCTATAGAAGTATTATTAGATGACCAGGTTACAGATTTATCAGTAGCATTATCAGGGATTACTGTAGCATTTAAATCTCTGGTTTGGTTAATGTTTAGAGTAACATTATTATCAGAGATATTTACTGCCGTCACAGAAGCCGTGTTTCCACCACCACCGCCAGGGTTACAATTCGTAGCTTCACCTGGGAGTCCATAACACCCTAATCCAGTTGGTCCGGAAGCTATGTTCCAGTTTATTCCTGTTTTAAAAGGAGGGAGCCCCGACTCATAGGCACCAGCATCAGGCTTTCTTCCTTGGAATCCATCTGTATATCCTGCTATTACTCTACCAAAATCTATTGCCTGTGCACCTCTTTTTAATGTATAATCATTATTGTTGTAGTTATTAAAAGAAGCTCGACTGACCAGGTTATTCTGCTTATCTGATTGCGGCTCCCAAGTGCTTTCGCTTTCCTGGTTTCCTTGTTGATCTACGGCCTCTTTGTCTGTGATATTATTCCACACCTGTACATTACTAAATCTTGTTCCTGCCTTATGCCATGCTCCCATAGTGGCCGAACCTTTTGCAAAAGTGTTGTTATAAATTTTGAGGTTGGTTCCGTTCCAATTGATTTGAATGTTAGTCCATTTTGTATTCCAAACTACATTATTATAAACATCCCAGTTTTTTGAGTCATTGTCTAGATAAATTCCTGTTCCTTTAAACCTACCATTTCTTGCTTGCGAGTCGTGAAAAGTATTATGATGAATACTTGATTTTGTTGCTCTCGCATTGGTAGTATATAGTAATCCGCCATCATCGGCTACAAAATTATTCAGGCTGATATCATTGTAAGCAAATTCACCTCCATCAACGTATGCCTGAATAATATCTTTTCCTGATCTGGTGAGTGTATTGTTTCTATACGATCCTCTTTTTGCTCCACGGGTGTTTAATACACAATCATAATTTCCTAAATAATTAAAATCGTGAACATAAGAATTCAATAATTTGTTATCATCTCCTTTGTCATATACTCCATTACCAGCACCCCAGGCGATTTCACATCGTTCTATTGTATTTTTATTACCAGTAATCAATACACTCTGTCTTCTGGAGTCAAATCCATCAATCACACCTAATGTATGATTCCCATAAAAACTTGATACTCTGGATAATTTATTGTTATTACCACTAATATCTATGGATCCACCAAAAACAGCTAAGTTCTCAATATGGATATAGTTTTTATTCAATTTAATGGTTTGGGTTCTTCTTCTAAAACGAATAGAATTAGCAGCCGGTGCACCGCCTCCATCAATTTGTACATAAAGTGTTTTGTTATTTTTATCATAAAACCACTCATTTTTATAATCCAGGGCTTCTTTAATCCCTTGAAGGAAAAACTCACCTTTTTTAACTCCATGGCCCGTATATCCAGGGTGATGTCTGAGTTGAATCCAATTTTGTCTTCTTTGTAATTTGAAATCAATCCTATTCGAAGATGAATTGGTTATAAAATCTGTCCAGGCTAAAAAACCTGCTCCTCCATAAAAATGAATAGAACCCCCGTTTTTCCATTTACTGGCATGAGGAATACTATTTGCGTGACCATTTGATTGACTACCATTATAATTCATCCAGGTTTTTCCACCACCAGCAGCACCTCTGTTACAGGCTGGTAAATAATCGCGTTTAAATAAGTTTTGAGGTACATTATTTGGCCACCTTGCAAGATCCATAAGATTGTCATTATGAAGCGCCATATTATCCTGACCTAGGTCCCAATTGACAGTTGCCTTATAAATATTACCTTGATCAACGATCCAGTTGTTAACAGCCTGCATAGCTGTAATAATTACTTTTTCTCCTGTTTTGGCTCTATAAACTATTGGATTACCGGGTGTTCCTGATCTTGCAGGTTCTAATAACTCTTCGTAAGTTCCTGCACCGATAATGACAATATCTCCAGCTCGGGCAACGGATGAAGCTTTTGCTATTGTTTTAAAAGGAGCATTTTGGGTTCCGGCATTAGAGTCACTTCCATTTTTGGCTACATAAATATCTTTGGCTTGTAGCGAAAAAGATAGTGTTAAAGCGATAAGAAGTGAGAAAAAAGACTTTTGATAATTTCGAAAAATTTTTGCGTAAAGAATTTTCAAAAACACCTGCTTTTCTAAAAAGCTTTCTAGGGTTTTCATGGGTTTTTAAGTTTAGTTAATATAAAAGTAAATAAAGACCTAAGTTTTTTTTTAACCAAGGTGTTAAAAATAAAGTTTTAAAAGAGGGAGGGGTGTTAAAACTTAATTTTTTAGATAATGTAATTATGTATTTAGTTATTTCAAAGATATTGTTTTTTTTCGAGATAATCAATTTTGACATAATCATAGTCAAAATGTGTTTTTAATTTCATTATCTTCAACATTTATACTTCACATAAGATATAATGCAAAAAATTATTAAATTCTTTGATTGGGTTGGCGAGAAAACAGGAGCCCTTGTTAGTTGGCTTTCAGTATTGTTGGCTATGATGATAGGATTGGATGTTATTATTAGATACGTATTCAAATTTACCTTTATATGGATGATAGAAACAGAGATTTATTTGTTTGGAATACTATTCCTTATTGGTTCAGGATTTACATTTAAACACGGGAAACATGTAAGAGTAGATGTTTTTTACACAAAAATGTCTGTAAAACAAAAGGCTTGGGTAGATGTGTTGGGGGGAGTATTTTTGTTAATTCCGTGGTGTTACGTGGTGATAGTCTCTTCCTGGTACTATAGTTTATCGTCATTTATGATAGGCGAGGGTTCATCACAAGCGGGAGGGCTGCCAGCATTATATATACTTAAATTTTGTATTACGCTGGGATTTTCTTTTTTATTATTACAGGGGATTTCTCATATGCTAAAATCAATTCAGATCATTATTAATAAAAGAGCTTAATGGAGTTTTTGGCAATACTACTGTTTATCATTATTTTTATAGTAATACTTAAAGGATATCCGGTAGCTTTTACATTAGGAGGTATTTCTATTGCTTTTGCTTTTGGGATATCCATCTTCGCTCCGGAATATTTTACTATGTCAACATTTTATTTATTGCCTTCCAGGATTATGGGGGTGGTAAATAATTATGTATTGATGGCTGTTCCTTTATTTATTTTTATGGGGATTATGTTAGAAAAGTCTGGTTTAGCTCAGCGTTTATTAGAAACGATGGCTATGATGTTTGGGCGTATTCGTGGAGGGTTGGCGATCTCGGTGATTATAGTAGGGGCGTTATTGGCGGCATCTACTGGGATTGTAGGGGCAACTGTAGTGACTATGGGTTTGATTAGTCTGCCTACAATGCTTAGTAGAGGATATAAAACGGAGTTGGCAACAGGAGTGATTGCTGCTTCCGGGACTTTGGGACAGATTATTCCTCCTTCAATTGTTTTAGTATTATTAGCAGATACTATCAATAGTTCATCCAGAGGAGGAGGGTCGGTCGATGTAGGAACGCTATTTTCTGCTGCCTTATTTCCAGGATTATTATTAGTAGGTCTATATGTGTTTTATATTTTAATAAAAGCATGGATTCATAAAAATGATGCGCCAAGTATTCCGAAAGAAGAAATAATAGCGTTTAGAGCAGATAATTTGACCTCAAAAATAGTGAAGGTATTATTGCTGCCATTATTACTGATTGTACTTGTTTTAGGGTCTATTTTTACAGGAGTGGCGTCGCCAACAGAGGCTTCTGCAATAGGAGCAATAGGAGCAACAATACTTACTATAATTCAAAAGAAATTTTCATTCACAATTTTAAAAGATGTAGCTCAAGAAACCACAAGATTAACATCTATGGTGTTCTTTATTTTATTGGGAGCGACCACTTTTACATTAGTATTTAGGACATTAGGAGGAGATCAATACTTGCAAGATTTAATTTTATCATCTCAGCTTACTCCATTAATGTTTCTATTGCTGGTTATGTGCGTGATTTTTATAGCAGGCTTCTTCATTGATTTTATAGAGATTATATTTATTGTTGTGCCTGTAGTGACTCCAGTTTTTAATGCATTGGATATGAATATGCTTTGGGTAGGTATTTTGATGGCTTTGAATTTACAAACATCATTTCTAACACCTCCTTTTGGATTTGCCTTGTTTTATTTAAAAGGTGTTGCGCCAGAAAAAGTAAAAACAAGTCAGATTTATAGAGGTATCATTCCTTTTATTGTGATACAACTTATTGTAATAGGTATTGTCATGTTTTATCCAAAGCTTATTTTTATTTCTGTATAACGGCTTAGAAATTGTAATATGAATAGTACTATTAATTGTGGTAAAGTAAATAGGTATACTATGGTAAGATTTTTTGCAGGGATGGTGACAGTGTTATTATTTTTTTCTTGTTTGGGAGATCCTCCGGGAAGTATGAATCCTGTTTCGTATGATACGTCAAAACCGAATAAAGTATTTCATTGGAAAATGACGACTACCTGGCCGCCAAATTTCCCAGTTGTTGGTGAAGTTGCAGAAAAATATGCAACCTGGGTTGATGAACTCTCTAATGGTCAGATAAAAATTAAAGTGTATGGAGGAGGAGAATTGGTGCCTCCGTTAGAAGCTTTTGATGCGGTATCACAGGGAGCTATTGAAATGGGGTGTGGTGTTTCTTATTATTGGGCAGGAAAAACTCCTGCAGCGCAGTTTTTTGCAGCTGTACCCTTTGGGATGAATGCTCAGCAAATTACTTCCTGGTTAGAAGTAGGAGGAGGATATGAGTTATGGAAAAAAACGTATGCAAGATTTAACCTGGTGCCTTTTATGGGAGGAAATACAGGAGTACAAATGGGAGGGTGGTTTAATCGTGAGATCAATTCTATAGAAGATTTTAGAGGATTAAAAATGCGTTTGCCCGGTATCGGGGGTAAAGTATTAGAAAAAGCAGGTGGTGCAGCAGTACTCGTTGCAGGCAGTGAAATTTATACAAGCTTGGAACGGGGAGTTATTGATGCTACAGAATGGATTGGTCCTTACCATGATTACAAAATGGGGTTTCATAAAATTGCAAAATATTACTACACCCCAGGTTGGCATGAGACAGGATCACAGCTGGAATTTTTTATTAATAAAAATCTTCATGATGGATTACCTCCACACTTACAAGCTGTTTTGATGGCAGCATCAAAACGTGCACAGGTTTGGGTATTATCCGAGTTTGATAAACAAAATGGGATCTACTTGGATAAATTAATACGTGAAGAGCAAGTAGAGATTAGAGAGTTTTCAAAGGAAACTATGGATGCTTTGAGAGTGCATACAGAAGAAGCTTTACAGGAAATGATAGGAGATGATCCCTTATCCAAAGAAGTGTATGAAAGTTATGCTAATTTTCAGGATAGAATATCAAAATGGTCTGAGGTAACAGAAAAAGCATACTACAATAAAATTCAAAAATAGAAGCAATACTCTTTTTACATCGCGCGATACGTATTTTAATTAAAATGAGAAATTAGAGGATAATTTTTTTTGACGTATTCAGGATAAAATGTATTGCAATATAGAACCCTAATCTATATATTTAGGAGGGCATATTTATTAAAGATTATTAAAACACAACAACTACACCATGCAAATCAAAAAAGTTTTAGTAGCCAATAGAGGAGAGATAGCTATTCGTATTTTTAGAGCCTGTACAGAAATCGGATTACAAACTGTAGGTATCTACACTTATGAAGATCGATATTCTTTGCATAGGTATAAAGCAGATGAGGCATATCAGATAGGAGAAGATCATGAACCTCTAAAACCTTATCTAAATATAGCTGCGATCATAAGGGTGGCAAAAGAGAATCAAGTGGATGCGATTCATCCTGGATATGGTTTCCTTTCAGAAAATGCAGATTTTGCAGTACAATGTGAGAAAAATGATATTATTTTTATAGGCCCCAAAGTTTCTGTTTTACGTTCTTTGGGAGATAAAATTATGGCAAAAGAAGTTGCTATTGCTAATAATATTCCAATTATTCAAAGTAATGATCAAGATCTTATCGATGTTAAAATTGCAATTAAAGAGGCAAAAAGGATAGGATTTCCCGTTATGCTGAAAGCCGCATCTGGAGGTGGAGGTAGAGGTATGCGTGTAATTAGAAACGTCGAAGAACTTGAAAAAGCATATCCAGAGTCGCAAAGAGAAGCTCTAAATGCTTTTGGGGATGATACTGTTTTCCTGGAGAAGTTTGTTGAAAATCCAAAGCATATCGAAGTACAGATAGTTGCAGATCATTATGGCACGATGGTACATCTTTTTGAACGAGATTGTTCTGTACAGAGACGTTATCAAAAAGTAATTGAATATGCTCCTTCTTTCGGTGTCTCTGATGATATAAAACAAAATTTATATGCCTATGCATTATCCATTTGCAAGGCAGTAGATTATAATAATATTGGTACAGTAGAATTCCTTGTTGATGATGATGACAGTATTTATTTTATAGAAGTAAATCCAAGAGTTCAGGTAGAGCATACGGTTACAGAGGTTGTTACGGGGATCGATTTAATCAAAACTCAGATTTTTATTGCAGGTGGTTATAAACTATCAGACAAACAGATCAAAATAGAAAGTCAGGAAAGTATAAAGACGAATGGCTTTGCATTGCAATGTAGAATTACTACAGAAGATCCGGAGAATAATTTTAAACCTGATTATGGCACAATAACTACCTATAGAAGTGCTTCTGGATTCGGAATCAGGTTAGATGCTGGTAGTGTGTATCAAGGGGTTACTATATCTCCATTTTTTGATTCTATGCTGGTAAAAGTTTCAGCCAATAGCAGAACACTTGATGGCGCATGTAGAAAAATGCGTAGAGCACTCTCAGAATTCAGAATACGGGGGGTGAAAACAAACATGCCTTTTTTAGACAATATATTGAAACATGATACCTTTAGAAAAGGAGCAGTAACAGTTAACTTTATTAGAGATACAAAAGAGTTATTTACAATTAAAGAAGCGCGAAATCGAGCTACAAAATTGGCAAATTTTCTAGGTGATATTATCGTAAATGGCAATCCGGATGTCAAAAAAATAGATCAGACAAAAAAATTTGTATCCCCCCAAATTCCTAAATTTGATGAATCCAGCGAATATACCAAAGGAACTAAAGATTTATTAACAGAATTAGGTCCGGAGAAATTTGCAACGTGGTTAAAAAATGAAAACAAAATTCATTTTACTGATACTACAATGCGAGATGCACACCAGAGTTTATTAGCCACAAGAATGCGTACGTATGATATGCATAAAGTGGCAGAAGGATTTGCCAAAAATCATCCAGAAATATTTAGTATGGAAGTATGGGGAGGAGCAACTTTTGATGTATGCCTGAGGTTTCTAAAAGAGAACCCTTGGGAGCGACTGCGTACACTTAGAAAAGCCATGCCTAATTTACTTCTGCAAATGTTAATTAGAGGATCTAATGGGGTCGGTTATACTGCCTATCCAGATAATTTGATAAGTAAATTTGTAGAACAGTCATGGGAGAATGGTGTGGATGTGTTCAGGATTTTTGATTCTTTAAACTGGATGAAATCAATAGCTCCTTGTATAGAACATGTAAGAACTCGTACTCAGGGACTAGCAGAAGGAGCACTTTGTTATACAGGAGATATTCTAGATCCAAAACGTACAAAATATACTTTAAAATATTATATCCAATTAGCAAAAGATATTGAAAATGCGGGAGCACATATTTTGGGAATTAAAGATATGGCTGGATTGCTAAAACCATATGCAGCCTATGAATTGGTAACTGCTTTAAAATCTGAAATTAATATTCCTATACATTTACATACCCATGATACTTCTTCAGTACAATCGGCCACATATCTCAAAGCAATTGAAGCTGGTATTGATGTTGTAGATGTGGCTCTGGGCGGGCTTTCTGGACTTACCTCACAACCTAATTTTAATTCTATTGTAGAAATGATGAGGTTTCATGAGCGGGAGAATCCAATAAATATTTCTAAACTGAATGAATACTCTAATTACTGGGAGGCTGTTAGAGAATATTATTATGTTTTTGAATCCGGTCTTAAATCCGGGACTGGGGATATCTATCAGCATGAAATTCCAGGAGGACAATATTCTAATTTAAAACCACAAGCCGAAGGATTGGGATTAGCAGATCGTTTTCATGAAATTACTAAAATGTATGGAGAGGTCAATCAGCTTTTTGGAGATATAGTAAAAGTAACTCCCAGCTCTAAAGTAGTTGGAGATATGGCTCAATATCTGGTAAGTAATAATTTGACCATTGAAGATGTAAAAGAAAAGGGTGAAACCATATCATTTCCGAAATCCGTTGTGAACTTATTTAAAGGAGAGCTGGGACAGCCCGTTGGAGAATTTCCAAAAGACCTTCAGAAATCGATATTAAAAGATCAAAAACCATTTACCAATAGACCCAATGCACATTTAGAACCAGTAGATTTTGAATCTGAGTTTAAGGATTTCATAAAAGTGTTTAAAAAAGGAATGGGACGAGAACTGGATATTACAGATTTCCTTTCTTATAAATTATATCCAAAGGTATTTACCGGTGCTTATAACCACCATCTCAAATATGGTAATGTTATGAATATTCCAACAAAAAACTTTTTTTATGGAATGACTCCCGGAGAGGAGATTATCATAGAGCTTGATAAAGGAAAAATACTACTAATAGAATTGATCTCTATAGGAGAAGCACATGAAGATGGTACGGTAACGGTGTTTTTTAAAGTAAATGGTCAGACTCGTAATGTAGAGATACAAGATAATTCTATCAAAGTTACCAAAGTGACTCATGCCAAAGTAGATAAATCAGATGATAAACAGGTAGGAGCACCGCTACAAGGGGCTTTGTCATCTGTACTTGTAAAAACAGGACAGGAAGTGAAAAAAAATGATCCTCTTTTTATTATTGAAGCCATGAAAATGGAGACAACCATAACGGCTAATCAGGATACAATCGTTAAAAAAATAGTGTTAAAACCAGGAACTATGGTAGAAGCAGATGATCTTGTAATTGTGATGAAGTAAATAGTTTAAGTAATAGATACTGGTTTGTTTATTAATTAGATAGACCAGTATCCTGAGAGTGCTTACCTCTGAATCATTGATGTTTCTAATAAGGATTATGAACAAATGTTATCTTCGGGTTTTCCTCCGTATAATTTCCTTAAAGCTTTCTTTTCTCCGTTACTTAGATTAACAGACTGAAAGGTTTCTACAGGTAATGATTGTCGATTCATTGCAGAGTTTGAATCTCTGTTTGGTGTACCAGAAATTTGTTGGGCACCAGTTTCATCTAAATTAGTATGGGCAAAACCTATATTATGACCTAGTTCGTGCCTAAGTACCCATCTTATTATTTTGTTTCTTTTATTTCTATCTTCAATCTCATCATATAATGTATGGTCAAAATTAGCTTCAGATCCTGGTTTTCCATTGCTGGCAGGGAATTCTCCTTCCCCAAAATTTCCTCTGTCAAAACGTATGGTAATATCTTCATTGCCATTGACTAATCGAAACTTAAGAAAACTTCCATTGACATTATTCCAGTCATTGATTGCATTACGTAATTGAGTATCGATTTCTGGTATATCGAAATTTCGTACCGTAATATCTCGTGCTTCGCTACATTTTAGAATCGTATTTACTCTTGTCTGTTTAGTAGTTGTTTTGTCATTGGATGCTGCAAGAATCGTCTCGGTAGAAACCTTAATATCTCCTTCTACCAGGTATCCATCTTCTTTTTGAAAAACTGGGAAATTGTTAGTGTCAAAGCCCATATTATGCAATCCTTTCATGATGTCATCTGGGATTGAGGCATTGATTGTTTGTGGTTCTTCGATGCCTTCATTTTGGCATTGCGTCATAAGTACTGCTGCAACAAATACTGCTGAGATTTTTAAATACTTCATTTTTATTTAAGTTTTAAGATTAAAATTTACTTACAATGTCTTTATTAGATCAGTATAATCAATATATAGACTTATTTGTTGAGTGACTATTTTTGAAATAATTAGCTACAAGCATAGAGGGAATTTTCAGTAACAAATGTTAAGTTTGTAACATTTTTTTAAGGGAATTTTACTTATAAGTAAATACTGATTTGTCAGAAGGTATGTGTGTAATTGTGTTGTTATCTAAGTAGTTAATGATTGATATGAGTCGAGTGTTAAAAGAATAAAAAGTAATTAAAAAATAATATTAAAATAGAGGGTCGATATTGAAAATGAGAAGTATTTTTTATCGTAACTAATAATTTTAAACATTGTTTAACAATAGTGCAAGAAAGGAGTCAAGTTTCTATCGACAGATTAGAGGAAATTTAACTCTAAAAAATTAAAACTATGTCATTATCAGAAACGTTGTTAAAAGCTAATCAGGAAAATAGAACTAAAATTCCGAACGAGATACTAGACATTATGGATAGTGCGACAAAGGATCTTATAAGCAAAGGTATTTCGGGTATAGCTATTAAAGAAGGAGAAGTGTTTCCTGATTTTTCATTGCCTAACAGCCGAAAAAATGAAATTGCATTAAAAGATTTATTAACGTCTGGATCAGTTGTCATTTCTTTTTATAGAGGTGGATGGTGTCCTTATTGTAATATAGAACTAAAAGCGTTACAAAATGCTCTTCCAGAATTTAAAGAAAGAAAAGCTACCCTTATTGCCATTACTCCGGAAACTCCGGATAATTCTCTAACAACAGCAGAAAAAAATTCATTAACCTTTGAAGTGTTAAGTGATATAGATAATACACTTGCAAAAAAAATAGGATTGGTATTTAAACTGCCAGAAGCTCTACAGGAAATCTATAACAAATTTGGACTTGATGTAGCAAAACACAATCAAAATGATAATTTTGAACTTCCCGTAGCTGCAACCTTTGTTGTAAACAGTACTGGAGTTGTATCATATCGTTTTGTTAATGAAGATTATACTAAGAGAGCGGATATTGAGGATATCTTAAAAGCTTTAAATGAATAAGTTTTAGACAATAATATATATCCCCTTAGTTAGATACAACCTAGCTAAGGGGATTTTTTTAGAAGTGAACTCAGCTATTACTAATACTCAAATAAAAAGCAGTAATTCTTAGGCATAGCTAAGATTTCCGATCATTTTTGTTTTCAAGTTCACAAGACAAGCAGTAAATTCAGATAAAAACCTTATCTATATAGGTTTCTTATAATTTTTATTGGTTTCGCTTTTCAATAATATAGATTTCATCATTACTGGCATTTTTTGAAAGTTGTGAAGCTTTTTTAGTCATATATTCTCTGTTTTGATTTTTTGAATGTAAAAGCCATTTGCAACTGTTGGAATAGCCATAAACTGCCATTTCTCCGGCAATCATCTTTAACTGATCCAGGCATAGAAGTAATGGTACAATCAAAGTATTTATTATTTTTTACATTTTTGATAGGATAAGATCACCTTGAGCAATTAAATTAAATAAGAAGTTATACGATTTATAACTAAAAATTTCGCATATTCATCGTTTCTTTTTCCTTTCTACTTCGTTTAAAAAATAAACCGTAGCTATAGCTATGCTTGATTTTTTTGCCTTGCATAAAGAAAAAATAATTCAATGAATTTATACGAATTTTTTAATCACAAATCGTATTAGGAGATTCAAAATTATGATACATTTTTGTATCATGATCATTTCTAAATTCATTATTCGCTTGATTCTTTAAAGAAACATAATCTGGCATTGATATGTTTTTTTAGTTTTAAAAGTTATATATATTAATAAATTTAGTTCGGATAGCGATATCAGTTGCTAAGTGTAAACACTTGTTTTTTGAGAATTACAACATATTATCAAAATATTTTATATCATATAAAGCTGCTGTAGTACTTATTTTATGATGATAACTACGCTCCAGCCATCACGTTATCGACTGGAGTGTTTTTAATTTCTTACCCAATAAAATTTTCCAGACAGTTCGTTGTGAATATTATTTACTTTAAGTGAAGAAATTATAGCTGGTTTGCATTATTTTTGTGGCATGCCATACTTCCTAATTATCGCTTTACAAGGATTCTGCGTTTATCACGCTATAAAGACCAGAAATGAATACTATTGGTTTTTTGTAATTATTTTTTTACCGGTTATCGGCAGTATTATTTATTTGGTTACTCAGGTGTTTAATAAAAAAGATCTGGATACAGTGCAGAAAAGTATTGTAAATGTCGCGAATCCTACTAAAAAAATAACTGAGCTTAAGAATCGCGTAGAATTTGCTGATACTTTTCAAAATAGGGTAGACTTAGGAGATGCTTTGTATGAGATAGGTGATTATAAAGGAGGTATAATAGAATACGAAGTGGTACTACAGAGTAATTATCATACGGATATCGGGGTAATAAAAAAAATACTTGAAGGGTACTATCGAATAGAAGCATATGAAAAAGTTATTTTATATGCAGAAAAAATAATTAATGAACCAGGTTTTAAAGGTTCTACGAGCCAGTTTCTATATGGATTGTCTCTGGCAGAAGAAGGAAAAACAAAAGAAGCAGAGGAGCATCTGAGATCAATTGATCAGCGATATTCTCACTATGAAGAGCGGTACACATTGGCTCAATTTCTCATCGAAATAGGAAAAACGATGGATGCGCGAGAGATTTTGTCTGATATTGTATCAGAATCAGAACACATGTCTAAAAATAACCGCAATCAATATAGAGGAGTAGTCAATGATGTGAAGAAACTGCTGGATACTTTATAGACTTTTTTATTGTGCATTATACCTTGTAAGAGGTATTTAAAAACAGAAAAAGCCAAGATGAGTTCAGTATAATGATAGACAAAAGTCAATACAATGAATTCAGTAAATTTCTGATAAAAAAGTAACATTTTGTTCTACTAAGACATACATATCTGTATAGGAGTGGTTTAAGCTTTTTTTCAATTCGCTATAAAAATGCTATTTTGACTCAATTTCCATCTTTTCTTACTTCACAACCCTACTATGAAGTAAAAAAACTTCAATTGATCAAAAAACAACTATTTTCACCAGAATCAAAAAGTTTAATCAATAGAATTCCCCGATGCTCTGCATCGGAGGTTTTAGAGGAAAGTTTGAAAACGGATGGTTTTCATTAAATTGTAAAACTTTCTTCCGTTGAATACCTCTATGGCTCTGCCTCGGGGATTCTTTATTAAATACATTTAACGGATCTGGATAGATTCATGTTTTAAAATCACTTATGAAAGAAAGAATATTTTTTGGGTTATTGCTTCTTGTTACTGTTTCTTCTTTTTCACAAATTAACTATGAAAAAGGATATTTTATAGAATCAAGTGGAGATACATTAGAATGTTATATTAAGAATAGAGGTTGGTTAAATAATCCAACTGAATTTGAATATAAGTTAGCAGAGAATACTGATTCTAAGATTAAAACTATTAAAACAGTAAAAGAATTTGGTGTCGGAGATCTGATGTATAAAAAATTTTTAGTAAAAATTGATACCTCCAAAGAGCGTATAGAAGATTTGGATGAAGATAGAAATCCTAAATTTATTGAAAAAACATTGTTTTTAAAAGTATTAGTAGAAGGAGATGCCAATCTTTATCATTATACAGGAAATAGTTTTTCTGATCGCTTTTTTTATGATTTTATGGGTTCTGAAATAGAGCAATTAGTTCATAATACGATTTATAACTAAAAATTTCGCATATTCATCGTTTCTTTTTCCTTTCTACTTCGTTTAAAAAATAAACCGTAGCTATAGCTATGCTTGATTTTTTTGCCTTGCATAAAGAAAAAATAATTCAATGAATTTATACGAATTTTTTAATCACAAATCGTATAAAAGCTTTAAGACACCTGATGATCGTATTGGAGAAAATAAATATTACCAAATGCAACTTTGGAATAATCTTAAATGTAATAAAATTTCTATACGTGATGCAGAGAATATAAGGTATCAAGAAAAAGATTTGATTGCGTTTTTGATAAAATATAATGACTGTATTAATCCAGATGTTGTTGTTCAAAGAGATGATAAAAAAAGACGCGCGATATTTTTAACTTAAATGTAAGAGGAGGAGTAAGCAGTGCAGGTTTTAAGTTTTTTAATAGTGCTTTAGAAAATTCTAGTTATAAAAGTGATAAACAGCTGACAGCTAGAGTTGGCGTAGAATTAGAATACATACTAGGGTTTCAAAAAAATAAATGGACTATTGTTTTTGAACCTTCATACGAGTATTTTAATGAAATAGAAGAGAGTCTTTCGCCAAACTCTACCATAAAAGCAAGCTATAAGGCAATTGATTTAGCCTTAGGTGTCAGGCATTATTTTTTTCTAAGTGATATATCAAAGATATTTGTTAATGGAGCTTTTATGTTTGATTTTCCATTTGATTCGACCGTAGATTACGACTTTTTTCTTGGTGGTTCAGTGTTTTATAGAGCAATATTTGATATAGAAAATAAGAGTACATTTAATTTTGGTGTAGGGTTCAAGTATAAAGATAGCTATAGTTTAGAGTTAAAATTGGGAGGATTCAATGGAAACTCTCCTGTATCAAATGCAGGTGAGATTAGTTATAATACTGTTTCGTTGCTTTTAGGATTTACTGTTTTTTAAGAAAATCATTATTTTATGTAGATATCCATGAAATCTTTAGAAATCTTTTTTTTATTTAATCATAGTATTTTAATTCTCGTCAGCTCATGATGGTTTAGAGGACTGCCATGACTATACGTATAGAAAAACCTTTGCATTTCAGAAAAACTTTCTATTTTTACAAAAATGAAAAAACTCCCCTAAATAACCTTGAAGATTAAACCTATCCAAATAGCTCTATTTTTAATACTCATATTGGGAGTATTATTCGGACTTATGTTTTTAAGTGAGAAAGGAGGAATCCAAAAGACGCAGACAAAAGAAGATGGATTTTCATATGAAGGAGTTTCTTTAAAGTACCCTACATATAGAACATTTTTGGAGTTAGATAAGGATACAACTGCGATATCAAGACAAGATATTCTGGAAGTTACCCAAATTGTTGTTCCGTTAGAAGAAGAACCAGAAGAAGAAGGATCAGAGGAAGAGCTGGAAGAAGTCATTGCTTCTGAATCTATAAAAAAAGATAGTGTACAATTACCTGATTTTTCAAAAATAGATACCACCCGTATTGTAAGAATACGATACCCCGATAGTAATCCGGATTTTGTAAATGAATTAAGAAAAAAATTATCTTCCCGGTCATGTAGAATTATTCATTATGGAGATTCTCAATTAGAAGGAGATCGTATTACGGGATATTTAAGAAACAGACTACAGCGCATGTATGGCGGTAGTGGTCCTGGATTTATTCCTGTAAAACCTGTTTATAACCAAATAGCAGCGACAGTTGTACCCAGCGAAAACTGGTTGAGGTATGCAAGATTTGACCCGACTATAAAGAAGTTTAAGCATAGAAAATATGGAGCATATATGTCTGTTTCTCGATTTACAGAGCATAGAGAAACTTTACCGGATAGTTCATTATTAGATTCACTACCAATTGTAAAAGCTTCAGTTACTATAGGCAAATCAAGAAAAGCTTATTTTAAGTTCAGAAGGTTTAGAAATATTGGCTTACATTATGGTAATTGTAAAGTTCCTATAAAAATATCTGTGTATAATGATGGGCAATTAATCCAGCAGGATAGTCTGATTGCCGATGGTAAATACCATAAATACAAGATTAAAACACTTAAAACTCCAACGGATCTAAAAATTGAGTTAGAAGGCAAAATAAGTGCTGATTTTTATGGGTTAACACTAGATGGAGGGTCAAAGGTGCAAGTGGATAATGTGGCAATGCGTGGATCATCAGGAACTATTTTTTCTAGTACCAATGCCTCTATTTATGGAAGCATGGCAAGAACTTTAAAGCCTAAGATCATTATTATGCAATATGGAGGGAATACAATGCCATATCTAAAAGATTCTACATCTGTAAATAATTATGCTAAATCTGTGGTAAATCAGGTAAATTGGATTAGAAGGCGTGCCAAAAATGTTAATTTTATATTTATTGGCCCTACAGATATGTGTATTCCGGTTAATGGAAAAATGGAAACATATCCTTTATTGCCATATCTTAATTCTAAATTGATAGAAAGTTGCCTTGAGAATAATATAGCCTATTGGAGTATGTATGATGCTATGGGAGGTAAAGGATCAATGGAGTTGTGGGTAGAAGAAAAATTTGCAGGAAATGACTACACACATTTCACCAGAAAAGGAACAAAAATTATTTCAGAGTTATTTTTTACAGCGTTATACCTTGACTTAAAAGAAAAACCGGATGATGAAACATAGAGAATTGCTTTACTGCCTGTTACTATTGAGTTTCTCATTAATCGCTCAGGATTATACATTAGATACAGTTCGGACTAAATATTCATTTGTTAATTGGGAAGCCAATAAAATTAAATTTGTAAAAAAAGCCCCTTCTTTTAAAAAATTATTTCATAAACTGGATGTAGTAGCAAAAGGAGGAAAAGAAGATATCCATATTTTTCATATTGGAGGATCCCATATCCAGGCAGATATTTATTCTAATAGATTAAGAACCTACCTCCAGCATATGAGTCCTACATCAAAAGGGCAGCGAGGCTTTATTTACCCGTACCGTATCGCGAGTACCAATAATCCCAGTAATTATAATGTGGAGTTTGATGGAGAATGGAAAGGATATCGCTGTTCTATCAGAAAAGATAGTGTTGCCTGGGGGATGTCTGGCGTTACGGCAGTTTTTAAGGATTCTATTTCTAATATAAAAGTAAAAGCTAATTATAGGGGATATGATGCTCAACATTATAATTTTAATAAGATTCGGATTTTTTATGATAACTGGAGTAATGATTATGAAATCTATTTTAAGGAAAATTCGATTATTGCAAATACCAAAATAAATAAAAAAGCACATTATATAGAGTTTACACTAACCAAAACACTGGAGGAGTTAGAGTTTTGCATTCAGCGAGTTATAAATGCAGAAAACTCAGAGTTTTTAATGATGGGCTTAGAATTAATGAATGATAATAGCGGTATAGAATATACAACAATCGGTGTAAATGGAGCCAGTTTTGACTACTATAGCAGGTGTCATTATTTTGAGGAGCAATTGATGCTGTATAAGCCGGATTTGTTTATAGTTTCTGTTGGTACTAATGATGCGTATCACCCAGATTTTAGACCAGAATCCTATAGAGCGTCTTATGAAGATTTAATACTAACCGTTCAGAAAGCCAATCCTGATTGCGCTGTGTTACTTACAGTGCCTAATGATTCTTACTATAAAAAACAACATCCTAATCCCAGAACCAGGATTATGCAAAAGATTATTTATGAACTCGCAGAAAAGCATAAGATGGCAGTATGGGATTTTTATGAGATTATGGGAGGGTTTAATTCATCAAGAGATTGGTATCAACATAAACTGATGCCCAAAGACCGCATACATTTTACACAATTAGGATACAGAATAAAGGCAGATTTACTATTACAGGCAATAACCAATTCCTGGGAAGAATCGCTACAATTAGAACATAATTCTGTTCTGAATCAAATAATTAATGAATAGATTACTGGACATATTTTCATTTTCAGAAGATTTCCCGCTTATATTTACACAGGCGAACTTCTGGATATTTTTTGCTGCGATTTACTTTTTGTATTCCTTATTATATAATAAGAAAGCCATTCGTAGTGCCTATTTATTTGCGATTAGTTTATTGTTTTATTATAAAACCAGTGGGCTGTTTATCGGTATTTTATTATTTAGTTCTGTCAATGATTTCTTTTTAGGAAAAGCTATTTATCATAGTAGTTCGGATCTGCTAAAGAAAGCGCTGGTAGCTTTTAGTGTATTCATTAATTTAAGCACACTTAGTTATTTTAAGTATGCCTATTTCTTTACGGAATCATATAATAATCTTTTTGATACAGAATATGAGGTGATTAATTATCTGGCGCAATGGGCAAACACCTGGGGAGAAATTGATTATTTTACAGTAGATACTATTATTCTCCCTGTTGGGATTTCTTTTTATACCTTCCAGACCATAAGCTATAGTGTTGATATTTATAGAAAACAGATTAAGCCATTAGATTCTATTATAGATTTTGGTTTCTTTGTTAGTTTTTTTCCACAGCTAGTAGCAGGACCAATAGTACGTGCTGCGGATTTTGTTCCTCAGATTCGCAAAGAAATTAATATAACTAAGGCAGAGTTTGGTACTGCTACCTTTATGATTCTAAAAGGGTTAATCAAGAAGATGCTTTTTGCTGATTTTATAGCAATGAATTTTATGGATCGTGTTTTTGATATGCCCGAGATGTTTTCTGGTTTCACCAATATTATGGCTATGATAGGGTACTCATTACAGATTTATGGTGATTTCTCCGGATATACAGATATAGCCATTGGATTAGCACTGCTGATGGGGTATCATCTCCCTGTTAATTTTAACTCTCCTTACAAAGCAATACATTGTGGAGATTTCTGGAAGCGATGGCATATATCACTTTCCAGTTGGTTGAAGGATTATTTGTATATCCCTATTGGAGGTAACCGTAATGGTACAGTCTTTTCATATGTCTTTGTGCTCTTATTTATCTTTTTAGGAAGTTTTGTAGCCTTTGGATATATGATTGCATTTTTTATTGCTGTTGGTTTTGCTGTTTTACTGATTATCACTCTTTTTTCTAAAATATTAGCATGGCATTTTAACAGGAATATAAATATTATGATCACCATGCTTATTGGAGGTTTGTGGCATGGAGCATCGTGGAAATTTGTAATTTGGGGAGGTCTTAATGGATTAGGGGTTGTCACCTATAAGTATTGGCGAAGAATTAGTCCATATGAGGATTCAAATACATGGATTGCGACACTATGGAAAATAACATTCACTTTTATTTTTATCACCTTTACCAGAATTTATTTTAGAGGAAATAGCATGGATCACATTGATCGCTTTTATCAATCTGTGATGACCAATATGGATTGGGTAAATGCGCTGGCGGTATTATACGAATATCGGGCGGTATTTATCGTAATGTTGATAGGGTATATAACACATTGGTTACCTTACAAAACTAAAGGTTGGTTAGAAAATCAATTTATAGAAAGTCATATAATTATAAAAGGAGTAATAGCTACTGTAGTGGCAATTATTTGTTATCAAACCTATGCAGCTGATTTTCAGCCATTTATTTACTTTCAGTTTTAGAGGGATACCAAGGAGTGTGTTTCTCTTTGGGTCGGGTTATCGGGTATACAATTTATCCTTTGAATTTACTCGATAATCGAGATTTAAATGCTGCGAGGCTTGCCTCGAAGTCAAAATGTTTTTTTCAATAAATGTCTTGTGGGCTTACCTCGAGGTAGTTTACTGTGAGGAAATAAGATTTTTTTATGTGCAATAATTCAGTATGATAACAAATAAAAAAGGATGCCATGTCTGTCTCTAATACAAAAGTATTATAATCAATAACGACTAGGAGAAGAATAGCAATTCTTTTTTAAAATACTCAAATAAAAACCATGTAGCTTCTTTTTATTTTCAAGCTTCGGTGAAAAAGAGCAAGTTTTGATGGGTGATTTTAAATCGGAAATGAGGTAATGCAATATGTCGCTTATTGTTACCTTGGTGTTTATAAAACGAAAGAAGACATGTTTCAGCATATACATCCATATGAACCCTTTTTTCCAGAAGGAGCTACCAAACTTATTGTTGGAACCTTACCACCACCTAGGTTTACCACAGGAAAGTTAAATGAAAGAGATGTAGACTTTTGTTACGGTAGTAGTAATGGATTGCTATGGCCGGTTCTTGATCGTATTTTTAATTTGAAATTAAAGTATGAAACGACACTTGATGCCGCAAATCAACGTAAAGAGTTTTTGACTACCCGTGGAATAGGAGTTTGTGATATTGTTCAAAGTTGTGAACGTAACAAGATTGATGCTTCAGACCTCGGGATGCAGAATATCACTCTGAGAGATCTTATTTTTTATGTAAAACAATATCCTAAAATAGATACTTTACTTTTTACCGGAGGGAATAGTAAAAATGGCCCTGAATACTTCTTTAGAAAGCATATTAAAAAGTATCAACTGAAATTAGAGGTAGTTTCTAGTGAGATACCAAGAATACATAGGTTTGAGCTTCAAGACAGAATTGTTAGAACTATTTCGTTAACAGCACCATCCGGAGCGGCTAATCGTTCTATAGGAAGTCTTCAGTTTTACAAAAACAAAAAGAATATGAACCCGGAGTTCAATACATTAGATTTTAGAGTCGCGCAATATCGTGAATTTTTTTAAGCTCTATTTTTTTGTTTTTAGACTCATGCTAGAGTGAATCGTCTAAACGGCGGTTTCTTTTATATCCAATATATCGAAGAATCAATTAAAAAAAGAAAATTTGAATAGATACTTTTAAAACAGAGTTGAATTTGTGATATATAAGTATTAATCAGAATTGGAAATAACCATTTTACACAATTAAACTTCAGTGATACGATTTGTGATTAAAAAATTCGTATAAATTCATTGAATTATTTTTTCTTTATGCAAGGCAAAAAAATCAAGCATAGCTATAGCTACGGTTTATTTTTTAAACGAAGTAGAAAGGAAAAAGAAACGATGAATATGCGAAATTTTAGTTATAAATCGTATGATTACCTAAATAGCCTAAATAGTAAAATCAGGTGTATATAACCGTTCAATTCCAATTATTGCACTCGATAATCAAGATTTAAATGCGCCGTGGATCGGCCTCGAAAAATTTGTTAAGAAATTGTATATATAGCATTATCAGGTAAATTAAAAAATTATCAAGCTTTACTACATTCAAAAAAATTATAAAAACATATGATCTTTATGTATAATTTTTTTGTTAAAAATTCACATAGGAGCTTTTCCGTTTTCTTAGCTAAAAAGTATAGATTTTTAAGACAATGTTAAGAAAATATATTTCAAAAACTTTGTGACTAAGCTGTTGATTCATATCTTCTTTATGTAAGAAATTGATTAGAATTATTTGTTATTTTCTACTAGATTCTTATCCAAAAAAACACGTAGAAAACCTCTTAAACTACAAATATCATCATTCATCAAATTCTTAGCTATTCTATACAGATAATCAAAATATCAATACACTTAATAAAGAAAAGCATTTATATTCAATATTTTACAATAATTTTACTACGATTTAACACAACTAAATTAAACTCACTAATTATGAAAAAGCTAATCATACTAAAATTACTTTTTCTTCCTTTATTTTTGAATGCTCAATTATATTGGGAGGATAATTTTAGTTCTTCTAACTGGAAGAAAAATTATGACATGAATGCACCGAAAAACTTTGCACATATTTCTAATGGCGGACCTGGAGGAAATGGATGTGTAGAGATTACTATAAAGAAAGGAACTCACCTGGGGGGTGCTGCTAGATATATGCTCAAAGAAAAACTTGGTTTTGAACCTGAGGAATTATATGCAGAATATAAAGTACGCTATGACGGTGACATGAAAGAATATGGAGGTAAAGGTCCTGGTTTTTCTGGAACTTATGATAGATCTGGCTGGGGTAACAGACCTGGTTATGGTAGAGCAGGATGGTCTGCGAGAGGCGGTGTGAATTGTGATAATCAGCCTTATGCAAAAAACTCATGGTATGTTTATCATACGTATACCAACTATGATGCTCCTAATTGCCCAGGTAGTACCGACTACAGAAAGTGTAATCCTTTTCCGCATACTGTTTCTAACCCTGGATCTCAACCACACGCCAGTAAGAAAACCTGGGGTTCTGGATTAAACTGGGGAAATAAAGGAAATATGCAGTTCAATCGATGGTATAGTGTAAAACAATATATAAAATTGAACACGCCTGGCAAAAATAACGGAATACTAAAAGTTTGGATAGATGGACAGTTAGCGAATCAGTATACCAATATGAACTTTAGAAGAACTTCTGACCTGAAAATATATGCATATTGGTTTAATTATTACAATGGTGGTTCAAACACTATCAGAGAAACTGGTCACGTAAGAATAGATGACTTTAAGCTATACGGACCTAACGGTCAAGGTGGCGGTGGCGGTGGTAATGGAGGAGGTAATACTGTTTCTGTTACAGGAGTAAGTATATCTGATAGTAACGTTATACTTAATGTAAATCAGACCAGGGATCTTAATGCAACAGTAACACCTAGTAATGCTGCCGATAAATCTGTTACCTGGTCATCTAATAATACTTCTGTAGCAAGGGTGAATTCTAGTGGTTTAGTAACAGCAGTATCCCAAGGATCCGCTACAATTACAGTCACTACAAAAGATGGAAATAAAAAAGCAACTAGCAGAATTACAGTAAGAGGTACTACACCTCCACCACCACCTCCATCTGGAAGTGATATCGTTATAGAAGCAGAAGATTTTATAAATACAGGAGGTACATTTAATGATGCAAGTGCAGGTGGACCAGGACTCGGGATGAATGCTAATGGTATTGGTGTTAATTATGTCAATAACGGAGATTGGTCAGAATATACTATCAATGTAGGAACTTCAGGAAACTATAGTATCACTTATCAGATTTCTACACCTTCTGATAATGCACAAGTTCAATTGCTGATTGATGGTAAAATAGTTGCAACAGATAATGTACGAAATAATGGCAATTGGGATAATTATACTGCTTTAGTATCTTCAAGTACAATTGCGAACTTGAGTTCAGGGAGACACACTGTACGTGTAGTAGCCTCTGGATCTAATCCATGGCAATGGAATCTAGATAAAATTATTCTGAAAAGAATTAGTGGCAATAATGGAGGAAGCGGTCAATCTGCCACAGCTACATTATCGCCAATTCATGACGTATACTTAGAGAATTCTAATAGAAAAAATATTAATTTAATACGTATTGAAAAAGGCAAAAGAGAAGGTTATTTCTTGTTTGACACTTCATCAATTAATGGTAAAATTACTTCTGCACAATTAGAATTAACGTGTACTTCTGATGCTGGAAACGGAAGTATCGAAATCAAACAAGGTAATTCTGTAAACTGGACAGAAACTAATTTATCCAATTCTAATAAGCCATCTGGTAATAGTACGCTAGGTAGTCTTAATGAAAGTTATAAATTGAATACTACGTATAAATGGGATCTTAAGAATATTAATAATAAAGGAAATAAACTTTGTTTAATAGTTACTCAAAAAAATGGGAATGACGTTGCTTTTGCTTCCAAAGAAAATGCAAATTCGATACCAAAATTAAAGATAACATATACAAAAGGAACCAGAGATAATGACCTGAATTTTGATAACAGAAAGTCTTTTGTATATCCTAATCCTTTCTCAGATACTTTTACCATAAACTTATCAGGTCAAGATTATAATACAATAAGAGTCGTAGATATACACGGAAAAATTATACGTGATAATGCTATCTCACCAGATGCTAAAATTCAAAATGAGTCTTTATTTATAAATCTACAAAATGTACCAACAGGTATGTACTTTATAGAACTTTTAGGTTCATCAGAAAAAGAAATCCTTAAAATTTTCAAAAAGTAGATTTTTATTTAGATGACCTAAAAGGGAAAAATAGTATTTATTATAGAAGTAGAAGTGGTTTAAACAGAAAAGTTTAAACCACTTTCTATATTATAACAATTCATTTATCACAAAACAACAATAAATGCCTAGTGTTTATAGGATTATTAGTTTTATATAATCATGAATGAGTCCTTCTTTTTTTGTACTTTTTTTATTGTATTATAATTGTGTCTTTGTATTTAAAAAGCACAAAAACTCATAGCACATAAATTTATTAAAGCAGGCGATGATAATGATTTTGAAGACTATAAAAAGATATTCTAGGGCAGAGGAGTTACCAAATCAAAACGATTCATTTGGTCAGGAGGCGCTTCTTAAGATTATTTGTACATCGTATGCTAAAAACTAATACAATTGAACCTACGGGCAATGAAAACTGGACAACAACAGTCAAGTGCTTTTTAAATAAAAATGGAGAAGAATTTACAACCTCTCAACTTCAACACGCTAATGGAGAAAGCTATTTTCCACTTAAAATTGGATTTGAGAAAAATATTGCCTAGAGAATTGCAGGATCAAGATCAAATATTAAACCAACGCTATTCAAAACTAGAGCCAATTTAAAATGTGACTAATTGCAATTGAATTGATTTTTAGATTAAATACTATGGAACAATTTAAAAACATCTTTTCTATGGGCTTTGCTTACAGGGATTTTTTTCTCTCCAAGAAAAAGCATATTTCCTTCAAAACCATTAACTAGATCAATATTTACGACATAACTTCTATGGGTACGTAAAAATTGATTAGAGGGTAATTCGGCTTCAATTTTTTTTAATACCATTGAGTACATAAATCGTCCAGATTTAGCATGTACTGTACAGTAATTGCTATCTGCCTTTAAAAAATAGATATCTTTAAAAGGTACCCGTTCAAAATGATGATCTTTTTTTAAAAATATGCTGTCTTTGATTTGTAATACTTGATTATCAGGAGCATTAAAATTTCTACTTTTAAGGAGTTCTTTTTCTGGCGTTTTTTTGGAAAAATTTAATAATGCTAATTCTATTGCAGTGCTTACTTGTCTGTCATTAAATGGTTTAAGAATGTATGCATAGGGGTATACGTTCTTCGCCCGCTCAATTAATTGATTTTCTGAATGCGAAGTGAGAAAAATAAAAGGGATATTATACTTAGCATTAATTAGTTCAGCTAATTCAATTCCGTCAAGATTTCCCTTTAATATAATATCAATTAATATGATATCGACATCTGGATTTTCGGCAATTAATTTTAGGGCCTTGATGGCAGTAGGGGCAGTGCCTATTACTTCATATTCAATAGCCGTTAATCTATTAGAAATATCTTGAGCTAATAAAATCTCATCTTCTACGATTAATATTTTTACTTTTGGAATTTTGGGAGTCATAATATTTCTAGGGTATATTATAAAATTATGTTATTTTCAGGTTGATATCCCAATGCGTTCCCTTACTATTTTTTTGTATTATTACCCCTTCTAATTGTTCAACCAAAGAAGTGATAAGTTTAATCCCAAAAGAATTGTTTTCTCCACTTTTTTTAATATCAAAACCTATTCCATTATCTATTATTTGTATATGTAAATAATCTTCGACTTCTTTTAATACTATTATCTGAAGTGTCGGATGCTTTGTTTTTTTATAGGCGTATTTGAGTGAATTTGTGACCAGTTCATTAATAATTAGCGCTAATGGGATAGCCACATCTACATGAATTCCAATATTAATAATATCAAAATGAGGATTAAACTTTGCATCATATCCATGAAAAAGCCCTAATACCAATTCTTCTAAATATTCTTTCATCATGATTTTAGTATCTACACCTTCCTGATATAATTTCCTGTGTACAAGTGATAGCGCTTCTACTCTATATTTTCCAGAAACAATAGCATCTTTTGCCGGGTGCCCTGTAAGTTCATGACTTTGAAGATTAAGTAAGCTCGAAATCATCTGTAAGTTGTTTTTTACGCGATGATTCAATTCTCTTAACAATAATGCTTTTTCTTGTTCTCGTTTGGTAATAATTTCTTTTTGATCAGATAAAATAATATTAGTCCTTTTGATCTTTTTATTAATACGATAAAGCAAATAAGCAAAAAGAAGTAATATTATCACTCCTATAATTAATGAGACAACGGCGAATTTTTGATTCGTATTGATGGTATTAAGAAGTGCTATTTTAGATTCTCGCTTGTCGATTTCATAACCGGATTTTAGTTGCTCTATTTTTTGAATATTCTCCTTGTTAACAAGACTATCCTGATAGGTTTGAAACATTTTTTGATACAGCAGCGCTTTTTCATATGCTTGTCTTTCTTCATAAAAAGAACGGAGTATCGCACTGAAATCTCTAATTTGTTCTTTTAATCCTGCTTCTTTGGCCATTTTCATGGCTTCCAGATATTTTTTTTCGGCAAGTTCAGGTTTCTTCTGTTTGCTATAAATTTCTCCTAACTCGGCCAAATATATTGATGTTGAGTATAGGTCCCCTAATTTCCCGAGAGTAAGAATAGCTGTATCTAAGCTTTTTTTTGCAATACCAAATTCGTTTTGGGCAGCGTATACCATACCTAAGTTGCCAAGAGAATACCCAGAAATCAATTCATTTTTTATTTGATCATTATATTTTATTGTTTGTCGAAAACAAGTAGTAGCACTATCCAAGTGCCCTGCCAATCGATATGCTTCTCCAAGGTTAAGGGTTGTAATAGCATAATTCTTTAAATTGTCAGAATTGCTATAGATATCCAAAGATTTCTTCAAATATAGAATAGCCATTTTATACTCTTTATCACTAATATAATTACTGGCCAATTGTGCATAACTGGCGGATTGATGTTCTATTAATTTTAATGATTCATAAATTTTTAAAGCCTTTAAAGAGGCTTCAAATGATTTGCTGTTATTTCCTAACCTCCTTTCGACATGACTAATCTCTTCAAGAGCATTTCCTTGTAATAAAGGATCTTTTATTTCTGCAGCAATTTTTAAAGATTGTTTAGCTAAAAATAATGCTGTATCTAAATCTTGATGGTTAAAAGCAAGTAAACTTAAACTTTTTGACCGTTCCTTTTTTGATAGGGTTTTCACCTTTAAAACGGTAATAAGGCTATCAACAATTTTTGTGGTTTGAGAAAAAGATGTATTAAAAATCAGAAATAGAGATAGAAATAAAACTTGTTTAATTTTAATACTATTTTTATTCATTCTAAGATCAAGTACTAGAACTTATTTTCATCAAAGGATCGATACTAAAAAAAAATGACTTGCCATTAGGATTCGTATAAGAAAACAAAATTGTATATAATAAATCATATCCAACAGTAATGGTATCGTTAATAGTCAATGAAATACTACAAGCAGTACTGCCATCTGATGAAGAAGGGGTTATAAAAAGTGAACCATCAGGTGCTTGAGTAAATTGAGGTTCTGTAGTGTTCTGAAAAATTGAATCCCAAGAAATATTAGGGTCACTAGACTTACTCCCATTTTGAATTTTTATATAATAAAGTTGAATTTGTTCACCCTTAGTAACATTTTCAAGTTGTAATGTTATCTTAAATACGTCACTGGGACAGAACTGAGGTATCCCTTTAATATTTTGTTCTACTAAGCTATCTATTGAAATAGGTGAGGACATTGTACCAATTTTGGTATTAAAATGATTCAAAGCTCTATGCATTACTTGCGTATAAAGACAAAACGTTACTTCACTAGGACTCGTGGGATTAATACTATCTGGTTTTATGGTCGTTAGATTTTCCATGATGTGTGTGAGATTTAAGAGTTTAAAACTTCTATTGCTATAAGAAAGGAGTTAGATTTGTTAGAGTAAATATAAGACATTAACACTTATCATTATATCCATATAAAGTTTTCTTAATTTCTTTAAACGGAGTAGTATCTCGGTTTAATTATCTATTCTATGAATGTTTAGGATTTTCGACTGCTTTTTTGTGACGGCCTCTTTGTATTTAAGAGCTTGTTTAAAAACCTTACTTCCTGAAAACAAATATTTTAAGAACCGTGAGCTTACTTCAAATAATTAAAATATCTCAATATTCTCATCATTTCAAGTGTCCTCAGAACCTTAAACTATTGATTTTCAATTTGTATTCTTTTTAAACATACTCTAAAATAGATACGAAGTTAACAAGAAGTTTAGTTTTTTGAAAAATAATAATTTCTAATGAACCAAAACTAAAAATAAACGCTAGTCTAAACTTGAATAAGCTTTTATAGATTCTAAAATTAAACTGTACTAGAACTTATTTTCATCAAAGGATCAATACTGAAAAAGAATTTAGCATTGTTTTTGAGAGTATATGAAAACAAAATGGTGTAATATAAATTATATTCTTCGTCCCCAATATTATCCTGAACAGTTAACGAAACGGTATTTTTATCATCGCCTGATTTATTAGGAGCAACATAAAGTGAATTATCAGGAGGTATGGTACATGATTCGTCAGATGATATGTTTTTAAAAACGGAGGACCATTGAATGGAATTATTTCTTCCAGACTTAATTATATTTTGAAACCAGATATAACAGAGTTGAATTGATTCTTCTTGCGATTCCAAAACAAACTTAATCTCTTGATTAGAGGTAAATTTTGGTATGCCTATTATATTCGTAATTACTAAACCATCTGTAGGCAAAGGTTCGCTCATTGTTCCTTTAGTGGTTTTAAAATCGGTGACAACTTTTTTTAATGTTTCAGAAAGAAGAACAAATATTAATTGTTGGGGATTAGTGAGGTTAATAGTATCCGGTTTTTTTGTCATTATATTTTCCATGATATGTATAAGTTTTAAGAAGTTAAAATGGCGTATGACTATTTTATGAAAATTTGGTTTGGTTGATTATTCAAAGTATAATGTATTACTATTTATTAGTATAGGGTTATAAAGTTTTCATAATTTCTTTAACCCGTACTATGCTTTAAATCTTAATGAGAACATTCTAATACGATTTGTGATTAAAAAATTCGTATAAATTCATTGAATTATTTTTTCTTTATGCAAGGCAAAAAAATCAAGCATAGCTATAGCTACGGTTTATTTTTTAAACGAAGTAGAAAGGAAAAAGAAACGATGAATATGCGAAATTTTTAGTTATAAATCGTATAATACATAATCTGTCTTAAATTCCTGACGAATATAGATGTTTACTAAACCGTACATACTGGTTACGTTTTTCATTCTTAGGATCTTATATGTCATACTTTGAAAGTAAAAATGTAAAACGTTTTACTCATTTATAAGTGATATACACTCAATATATTAGTCCATTCACTCATTACTTTTCTTTTTAGGATGATAATTGAACAAATTTGAACCATTGTTAGACAGCAATTACAGGATAATGTATTCAAAAAATCAAAATAATATGGCACAGAAAGAGATAAAAAAGGATGTTAGTTTTGAAAGGCTTAATAAGTTTCTTAGGCAAAACAAAAAGATCGATTGGCAAACGATAAACTTAGTTGATAAAAAAGTAAACGACACCCTTAATTGGAAGGGGGTAGAAGATAGTCAAGAAGATGTGTTAAAAAAAGTAAAAGGGTATCAACGGATGGTAAGAGTCTTAGGAGAAGATAATCCCAAAATAATAAAAGCGCTCCTAAAAAAAAATATTCACTCAGCGATTCAAATTGCAGCAATGACTCAAAAACATTTTATAAACGAATGTTCAAAAATTTTTAAGAATGATGATGAGTATATAAAAGAAGTACATAAAAAAGCGGTGGCTATTAGAAGCAAGTTATTAGTGCGATATGTAGAACATACCCAAAACAAAGAGCCTCATGTACAGCAAGTAAAAACCTTGTAAGTATTAGCTAGACGATACTGTTTATTTTTTTCTAATAACTACTCCGCTAGAATAACTTTCACAGTAATCCCCAATTAATTTATCCAAAATATTTAGGTCAATAGTGTTCTCCTTTTTAGGAAGGATTAGGATTCTTTTTGCCCGATTTAATTTTAAAATATTTATATAAGATGTATAATAACAACGACTTACCAGATTATCAAGAGCTTTTTGGTGATCTAGATTTTAAAAAAGGCGAAGATGCCAGATCTGTTTATTCTCCTGCTGCCTATCTGGCAGATTTATTACAATTAATGGAGGACGAGTTTAATGAATCAAATACAGGTGTAAATAATCGTAGATCTGATATTAGAGAAATATTATTAAATGAAGAAAACACCTATACCGAAGTACCTTTTCTGAATATAGCAAATGAGATTTTAGAAAAGAAAATTGGTAGTAAAACAACAGAGGCTGAAAATAAGGAAGAGGTATATCAAAATATCTTACCCAATGTTAAATATCCTTTTAATACCCCTTTTAATCTTAGTGAAGAAGAAATAAAATTATATCTAAAATATTTGGGCATTTCTGCAGAAGAGTTGCATAAGCTGTTTGCAACTAATCAAGAATTCGATACTGTAGCAATTGTACGCGAGTATTTAGGGTTATCATCAGAAGAATGGGAAATCGTTATTGGGTATAATAATCATGATGGTGATGAAATAGAGGCTTATTATAATTACTCTGGAACTTCTTTTATATCAGTAATGTCTAATGTAACTTCTTTTATGGAAGCTACAGGGTTAACAGGAGTTGAAGTTAGAGAATTACTATTTCAAAAACTAGAGGATAAAGAAATTGAAGCGGGATTAGCATCAGGTTTTTTTATTAATAGAAATGGTAGTACCTATGCTACTTTAGATGATACCGAAGAAATGATGGTATACCAAGATGGTGCAAATCAAAAACCATTAGATTATGCATGGTTTAAACGCACTAACGTGTTTATTCGTCTCGCTAAAAAAATAGGGATGAGCTTTACAGATCTAGATACCATCCTGAGAGTTTCAGGAAAAACAGAACTCAATCTAGAAACATTTCATCTTATAGCTGTTGTTCAAAAGCTTCAAAAGAAAACAGAACTTCCTGTTACTATAATAATGGGAATCATTAGTACTGTCGATGAGGTAGGGCATACCGATCAAGACGAGCCTCAGGACGTATTTAATAGTGTTTTTAATACTAAATATGTATTGCAAGACGGCCAGTATATTGCTAGTGATCAGAATTATCTGATTCCTCAACAATATATTGATGAGGGGTATTCTGAATTGACGTATCATGATGATTTATTCTCTGAAGACAATGACACATTTAGAAAACGAATAACTCATGCATTGGGAATTTCTAAAATGGATTTGGAAAAAATCGTACAAAGATTAGATGATGCAGATGTTAATAGCAATCTATGGATGAAAGCAACTTCTAAGAAATTCTTATTGAGTTTCTTATATCGTTTTGTAAAACTTTCCGAAATACTGGATGTTACTCACGAAGAAGTATATACACTTTTTGATGTATTGGAGCAAGATTTTAGCATAGTAAGATATAGTCAACACACTACTTTAATTAATGAAAAACCAAGTACTCAAAACTGTTACGATATCTTTTTAGAAGGAAGCATAGAAGATAGATTGTGGTTGATACAAACCTTGAGCGCCATTGCAGAATGGATGATGGAGTATGATTTTACGGCAGATTTACTTTGGTATATTACTACAGGAAAGTTTAGAACCGAAAAAACAGAGATAACAGCCAAAGAACTAACCATTTCTCAGTTAGATGGATTGTTGAAGGCATATAAAGAAGTGACAGCCAGTTCTGCCATTTTTCAAAAAGGAGTATTCGATACGCGTAGTGCTTCTGTAATTTTTAAAATACTAGAGCAGCATGATCATATGATGTGTAAACCAGCACATAAAATGATTCATGATCGTTCAGACAAAGCACAGAAAGTGGCAGAGAAAGCTATCCTGGCCTTGGGAAAAGTACATCCTACGGATTTTCAAGGATTAGGATTAGAAGAACCATTGGTAGAAAAAATTAAAAAGAACCTTACCTATAAAGGATATGTAGCAGAAAATGGTATTATTAATATCGCAAATTTACCAGAAAAAGCAGAAGATTTTAAGTTAGAAACTGATTTTGGGTATTATCTGGAAAGTGTATATGAGATCATTCATAAGATATATAAAAATGAGGAAGAGAATATTCCCGAAGAGGATGAGGTGTCTTTTTCAATATATCTTTCTGATCTACGTTCCTTACCACTTTTTGAAGAAGAGCTAGAAGAATTATATGACAATCTGATCTTTAATCATTATATCGACGAAGAAGGAGTTGTTAAATACAGTAACTTTTTCAGTGATCCAGAAAACTTTAATTATTTCGATGTAAATACACATATCGCTGAGCATTCAGAAGAGGTCTATAAATTATTAAAAAAACAGACAGAACAATTCAAAGATACCCAACTAAAATTAACTACGGGATTGTTTGACGAACTCGAATTATCAAAAGTAGAATTAGAAGACCTTATGTATAACCTTACTTTTAATGGATATACCAATGAACAAGGTTTAGTAACGGATAAAGAAAAATTATTATCAGAGGATATTGAGAGCTTCCGTATAGCATTGCATTTCTATCCTAAACGGAAAGCGATTCTAAAAATTATTCAGGATAAAGTAATACAGGTTCAGAAAACGCACTTAGTGACCAATACGAAAACCCTTAATGGAATTGCAGATATCATTATATCGGGTTGGGCTTTTCAGGATTTACAAGGAGATTATCTAGATGGAAATATGATAGTATCTGAGACTAAAAACTTCTTTTTGGATACCGAAAATCAAAATAAACTCATATTAGGTTATTATTTTGAAGATGCCACAGGTGCGGCAATTTTTCAAAGAATGCAAAGTATAATCAAAATAGCCGAAACCTATCAGTTTATAAATACACCTCTAGAAAATCTAAATTTTTCTCCTCAGGAGCGTAATGAACTCACTAGTTTATTAATTGAAATTGGGGTCTTATCCAACACTCGGCATATAGCTCAGGATAAAATAGATTATTTCTTAAACTCTAATAATGCCAATGTTTTTAGTATTACGGGTTTTGAAGATTTTAATAAAGAGATATTTTTTATTTTACAATCCATAAGTAAAGAGGTAAAAGCAGCTCACCAACAGATTATTGATGCGATTATAGATCTAGAAACACGCCAAGAAGATGTGTTGTGGGAACAATTACAAAGTATTTTTGGATTAGATAAAGAAACATTAATGATTGTTTCTAAGCATGTTTTTAAAGGCAAAAAAGATATAATATCAGCTTGGATGACTCCTATAATGGAGACGGCCAATTCTTTAGGGAAAATAACAAAAACACCAAAAAATAGAGCTTTTACGACTTCTTTTCAACGTATTCGTCAATATTCTGTACTGGCTAGCAAACTACAGTTAGGAGCAAAAGAAACAGAGATCGCCTTTAAGGATCAGGATCTAGTAGCTAAGTATTCAGAAAATTTAGAATTACCAGAAGGCGTTACTTCTATTGATGCTTTATTAGAGACCGAAGAATTTATGTACCTGTTTTCTAATTCAGAATATTGGACCTATAGAGCTATGGATTACGCACTTATAGATCGATATGGAATCGATCTGGATAAAGAAGAAAGCTTACAAACCGAAGAAGAAAAAGAAATTATTGATCTCTTAGAAGATGATAAAAGATTACGAGATCAATTAGAAGAAGATCCGATTCGTAAACTATTCAAAAAAGAAGGTATTCTGGATATAGATGCTGCTTTTATGGATAAAAACGGAAATACCTATATCATAAGTGGTGATCACTATCATTTATGGATAAAAGAAGGGGGTAGTTGGACAAAAAGAAAAAATGAATTTGGTAAGGTAGACAATGCTTTTACAGAAATAGGCAAGGTAGATGCATCATATGTAGATCCACTAGGTCGCTTATTTTTATTTGCAGAAGATATGTATGTTCGATATTCAGATGCTAGTGCTTCTGTCATTGATAGTGGATATCCTAAAAAAACTAATGCACATTGGAAACATGAAGGCTTAGGTATTAATTTGCCAGAAATATTCCCAGATGGATTAGACGCAGCTTTTGAAGGTCTAGATGGTGAAACCTATTTCTTTAGAGGAAACAAATTTATAAGCTCTAGGGATGAGATTATTAAGGACGTTGCAGAACATTGGGGAAAATCTAAGTACGATTTTAAGGATATTGATGCTATAGATGCAGCCTTTACTCATAATGGGATTACTTATGTTTTTGTAGATGATCAGGTAACTGCTTATATGGACTGCCTCGAAAATTATGAGGTTCGCGAGTTAGAAGGTTTTCCAAAACGTATACAGGATTGTTTTGAGGGGGTTCCCGCTGATTTTATTAATGGAATTGATGCCGCTTTTGTAGAAAAAGAACAAAATGGAGATGTTTATGGTAGTGAAAACAAAATACATTTTTTTAAAGATGACCACACCGTAGCATTTGCAATGGATGTTATGGGATCTATAATAATTGATATTGAGGACTCATTATCTTTTGAGGGTATTTCTACAATAGAATCTATAGAAACAATTGATGCTGCAATGGTAGGTCTGGATGGGTATACCTATATCTTTAGTGATACAAATTATATTCGATATAAAACTGGAAACTATAAGCAGGTAGATGAAGGATACCCCAGATTAATTTCAGAAGATTGGGAAGGGTTAAAAACAATCAAAGCTGCTTTTGTACTAGATGGAAAAACATATGTTTTTGGTAGGAAAGGTAACAAACAGGTGTATGTAAGATATTCTACCAAGGATTATAAAGAAATAGATAAAAAAGAAGAAAGTAAAGATTCTTATATCACACCTATCGGTAATTTGTTGGATGTAGACGAAATAGAAGTATTCCCAGCTGATATAGTAGATAATTTCTGGAGTCTTCCTCAACATTTGTTAGATAGAGGATTTAAAAAACCTGATGCTATACTTAATGCGCATGATGGTAAAACATATCTATTTTCAAAAAAACAAGTGATAGAATTTGATCATATCAATCGTTGGTGGTCAGAGCCCAAAAATATCTATAAACAATGGCCAGAGCTTCCTTTAGGAATTACCAAAATTGATGCCGCATTGGCAGGAAAAGATGGAAAAACATACTTGTTCTTTAACAATCAATACATACGGTTTTCGGATAAATCCGCCTGTCATATTGATCATGGATATCCCAGAACAATTAGTAAGTATTGGGGGTATGTAAAAAATAATCTGATCGAAAATTGCAAGGTCGATGCAGCAGTCACTTTGTTATCTAGAGAAGATGATGAAGATTTAGAAGGATATGATTTAGAAAAAGTAAAGACAATCCATACCTATTTGTTTTCTGGAGATCAATTCTTCAGATATAAAGAAGGAGATTATAGTCAGGTAGAATCTGGGTATCCCAAACCCCTAAAAATGCTTAAAGAAGAACCACGTTTTAAAGCACTCCAAGATCATATGCCTAATCGCGTTAATGCCTTGCTGGTAGATGAGCGAACAGTATATCTTTTTGATGGGACAACCTGTCACGTAATCTCAGAAGAGAAAGAAGAAAGAGGAGAAATATATACCAAAGGTGAATTTCAAAATATTAAAACAGCACTGATCGAAGAAGGAGCAGTATATACACTGAAGGGAACACAATGGGAACATATTTCTGCTCTGGAAGGAGAAACCATTAGTAAAGAGGATAAGTTTCCAAAACTTCTTAATGAAGCCCCTATAGATTTTACAACCAATTTGGATACCGTTTTACAAGGGGCTGATGGCAATACCTATTATTTTAAAGGTGAAAAATGTTATAATACGTTGTTAGAAACCGAATATTATATCAAAAACCAATGGGGCAAACCAGAAAATGCCATTTATGAGACAGAACATATTGATACAGGGTTTGTAGGTAGAGATGGTAATACTTATCTATTTAGTGGATCTCAATATTATACCTATACAGGTGATAGCTATATAGGAGTTACTATGGAAGAAGCTCCAAGGAGAATCTTTAAGCATTGGGCAGGACTTACAGAAGTAGCATTTGCCTATGTTATGGATAATAAAACCTATTTGTTTGAAAAAGAAGATGCAGACGGTAACTTTAGATATGTCATCTATCATACCGATGATTACATATTAGAGCAACCAGAACTATACTATGGAGACTTTTCTTTCTGGGGAATTCCACAAGCACAGCAACGAGCGGGATTCAATACTTTTGATACGATATTACAACATGGTGATAACTTAATCTTTATTAAGGACCAACATTTTATACGATATCATCTTCTTGAGCAAAACTGGTCATATCCTCAAGAAATTCAATTATTATATCCAGGGATTCGTTTTAATAAAACGACATTTAAGAATATCCAAACAGCCTTTAAAGGAACAGATGGTAAAATGTATTTCTTTGACGAAGCCTGTTTTGTGGTTGGTGTGAATAATAACGATGGTACCTATACGTATTCTAAAGAGGATGAAGTCGCTTATTATTGGGGATTGTTTGAGAATACCTTACACGATCATATAGATGCTGCTTTGGTACACCAAGGGGTAACCTATCTATTCTCAGGTAATCAGTATGTTCGATATTCTGGTACTATATATACGTCAGTAGATGAGGATTACCCAAAACGAATTGATAAGCACTTGCGTGAAGAAACTCCTTTTAAACACATGACAGAAGAGTTTCAGTACGAGTTGGATAAAATTTATGAAGGCACTACATCAGGAATAACTGCTGTAATCACAAATAACCGTAATACATATGTTTTTATTAATGATCAATTACATGTTGGTAGCGTAAACGAATATGATGTCTTTACTATATCACAATTGCAAGATCGTTACAATGCTTTTAGAGATAAAGGACGAATCGATGCGGCTTTTGTAAAAGATAATAAAACCTATTTGTTTTGCGAAGATCAGTATATCGTATATACAGGAAATAAATATCATACTATAGATGCAGGCTATCCAAAATTTATTGAAGAAAGTTTGGCTACAACATTAGGAATAGCAGATCTACCAAAGAATTTTAGATATGGTATTGATGCAACCTATGTAGCGGATAATTCGGTAATCGTTTTTAGAGATGAAAACAGATACGTTTTGGGTAATACCATTAGTACTCAGGATATTTCTGATTACGTTGAGGTTGACAACAATTTTGAAGGCAGTACTACTATTGATGCGGCTTATGTTGATGACCAAGGGAAATTATATGTATTCAAAGACAATCAATTTATATGCTATAGTGATACCGATCAATTATTTAGTTGTGAGGATGAGGCATCAAAATTTGTAGATCCCTCATATCCTAAACTTATAAAAGACCATAAGTTACATCTTCCTAATCAATTTAGTTCAGGGATCAATGGAGCTTTTACCTTAGAAGATAAACTATATACCACTAAGGGGAATCTGTATGCAGTGTCTAAAAAAGGTAAGATGTATGACCATCAAAACTTCTACCCACAACGGTTTGATAAACGATGGGGAGATTGGTCAGATTATCTGGTAATGGATATTTATCTTTTGGCCAGATTAATGGATCTTAACAACCGGTTTAGTAGTAGTGAAGAGACCTTGATTAGTGTATTGTCAGATCGAGGCTATACCAAAGAGCCCTATTATATGCTAGCTGAGATTTTTGGATTTGATAAAGAAGAAATTCGTTGGGTAAAACAGCAAAATGCCTTCTTGTCACCAACCAATGCTATAGAGCAAGACATTACAATCGAAACAATTATTAAATTATTTGATATCCTGTCGACAACAGAGCGTATCAAAGTAGATGTTAAAGCACTATATCAAAATGTTTGGCAAGTATTGTATGAGGTAGGCAGAGATGTTAAAAGTGCGGCTGCTAATATATATGCAATGCTCGCAGAGGTAGACTATAATGATAACTATGTTACCTTATTTGATCAAATAGATAGAGAACTCAATGTAATCAAACGTGATGCGCTCGTACCCTACGCAGTAGCGAATGATGATGAGGTCGAAAACACACGAGATCTCTATCAAAAACTGTTGATCGATACACAGATGGAAGGCGATGCCACCACTTCTAGAATCAAAGAAGCAACAATGGCGATCCAATTGTTTTTTCATAGATATTTCCTAAACTTAGAAGAAACTGAGCTCAAAGGGAACCTAAAAGAACACGAACGAGAAGCGCTCAGACAACAGTGGGAATGGATGCGCAATTATAGAGTTTGGGAAGCCAATCGAAAAGTATTTCTATATCCAGAAAATTATATTAGACCAGAATTACGTGACGAAGATCAAAAAACACCAGCTTTCGAAACCTTAGAACAGGATTTGATGCAAGAAGAGATCACAGAAGCCAGCGTAGAACGTATCTATAAAAAATATCTGGATGAGTTTACCGAAGTATCGCGATTAAAAATTGTCGGAGGGTACTTATATGATGGTGTAAGTATTGATGAAGGTAATAGTACCGAGATAAATAAAAGACTGGTCGTCTTAGGCAGAACAAAAACAGATCCATATCGCTATTATTATCGTTTTGGAAATTTCATTAACGGTGAAACCAATAATAATAGTTGGGAACCCTGGGAAGCTGTTAATATTACCATAGAATCTGATCGGGTCTATCCAGTATATGCGTTTAATAAAGTATTTATATTCTGGACTCGGGTAGAACCAGTGCCTAATGAGGATACCAGTTCTACTACCATAACCGATAATGATGATGGTACGACCCATGAAATATCATCAGAAGAAGGAGAAAACAAATACACAACACGTATCTACTATTCTTATTATAACCTGAATAAAGAATGGATCCAGCCACAGTTGTTAAAGACTAGCTTTGAAGAAGATGTAACAGGTAATGGCGACCTGGTTACTATAGATCACTTGCTATCCAATGGTCAAATCGTCGATGTAGAATTATTTGTAGAACACTCTAGTAAATTGGGAGATGAGGATCATGATAATATTATAATAAGTTGCAAGTATACACGTGTACTAGTAGATAATTTTATTGACTCTGAGCTTTTAGGTTTTCCAATTTTTTACCCGTTTCTCAAATCCGTAACCAGGGCATTTAACCTTACTCCAGAATTGTATAGCCAGAAAAATACAGATCCGGTTGATTTTGATACTAAAGGTAAGGAGACTTTTGAGCGCTTGTTTGATGAAGGAAGTATCGAAGATGATAATGTAGTGACATTACATACCTCAGAAGAATCAATCGATGCACCTTGGTTTGCTTACGACCATAAAGGAGGTAGCTTTTTATGTAAACCTGATATAGCAACACTAGACTTAAATAATTGGCCTGTTAACATAGGTAACGCACAAAATAATGACCAAACCCCAGGTATCAGTTCAATTGATGCAGCCTTTAGTGATGGTAATAACGACTATTATTTTTCAGGAGAAAATTATTTTCTTAATAATAATACCGTAGGAGAGTCTATTGAAAGCAAATTCGGAAAAATTAAAAGTTTTACCACAGTATCCGCTGCCTTTACCCATAATGATTGCGCATACCTGTTTGATAATTCACATTTTGTTAAGTATACAGATGATGACTATGATACCATAGAAGAAGGTTTCCCAAAAGATAATAATCTAAGCATAGTACTCCAGGAACTCGGAGCAAATAATTATAACGGAATTGATGTCGAAGGGTACGTGGTTATTTCAGCGTATAATATCCAAGATGAAGTCTATTTTAACGTCGAAAAGAACGGTGATTTCATGGATCTGAGATTAGATAGCAGCGGTAGCCTTACCGAGAATCCATTTGTAGACACCACTACACCAGCAAAAGAATGGAACTCAGCTTTAGCATTTTCGTATAGTGGAGATCAGTACGTTATTGGATTTTTATTCGAAGACGATGCACAACGAGTACATGTATATAAAAACGGAGTTAGACAAACCTTTACTCAGGGAGATGAGATTACCGATAGTCCAGAAGTTTTTAGAGAAATTACTGCAGTCTTTTCAGGAGTCGAAGGAGACGATCATCTCTATATATTTAGCAATGATACTTATATTAAAATAGATAAAGATAAAGATCAGGAAGTCATTAATACTATGATCTCTGACTGGTCAGATGAAGAGTCACCAATTGACGAAGACTGGAAAAAAGGAAACAAAAATAGTTTTGATACATACAAAATAGATGCAGCCTATATCTCTTATGATAAACTTTTTCTACTACTCGGTGATCAATATATCAGGTTTACCATAACCTCAGGGACAATAGATGACGAAATGGATTCGGGATATCCAAAATCACTACCAGATGGTATTCAGGATTTGGGTGCAGCTTTTTCCTTAGGAGGTAATGTTCACTTTTTTAAAGAAGATCAATACTATACCCTTTCGGGTACTGATGAACCAGATGCATTAGAGAACCCAAAACCTATTAAGGGAAATTGGGGTAATATTCCGAAATCCTTTAGAAAAGATATGGACGCAGCACTTAATCGAGGTTCAGAATTATTGTTTTTTAAAGGGAACGAGTACATCAAATATGAAAATATAGGAAACGATAATAAGGCAAAACCATTCGAAATAGAAGAAGTGCATTACGAAATCATTCGTTTAACCTCGAGTACAGCTAAGGATTTTAATAGGCTTCTTTTTACAGGAAGTATAGATGCATTATTACAACTCAGTACACAACAGATCGATGAAGAACCTGCTTTTAGTTTTGAAGATAAAAACGCCACAACTATTAAGGTAAAGGATAATTATGTACAATCATTACCTGTAAGTTCACATATCGATTATAATAGTGCTAATGGTATATATTATTGGGAAGTGTTCTTTCATGCCCCTTTCCTAATAGCAATGTCACTTAATACAGATCAAAAATTTGAGGAAGCCAAAAAATGGTATGAACACATCTATGATCCAACAGCAGCAAAATACTTTTGGAAATTTCTTCCCTTTCAGGCAGTGGATATCGATGCACTGATAGAACCTGCAAAAGTATTAGTAAAAGAGCTAAATTCTACAGCCTTAGAAGGTAACATCGATAATTTAGCGGCTGAACTAAAAACATATGATGATGAATTTTTAGGAATGAGTACTGAGCATGCTATTAGTGATCTGGAAGATTTTTTAGATAACTCGGTATATTTGTCTGAGGCTTTAGAAATAGTAAAAAATGCAATCAATGATGATACGGATTCAGAAAGCCCGGAACAACAGTTATTAGAAATTTTGCAACTCATCCAGCGCCTGCCAGAGAATTATGCGTTAATGCAAAATACAGAGGAACAGATCACGAGTTATCTTAATGACCCCTTTGATCCACATGCAATAGCAGGCTTACGTCACATTGCATACCGCAAAGCCATTGTGATGCATTACATCGATAATTTGCTGGATTGGGGAGACATGCTTTTTAGACAATATACGCGAGAGAGTATTAATGAAGCACGAATGCTTTATGTGCTGGCCTATGATTTACTTGGTACAAAACCAGAAAATTTAGGAGAAAAAGCACTTTCTGAAGATCAAAACTATGAACATTTGGCTCATAATATTGGGGAAGATACGTATGATTTTCTATTCTTATTAGATTTAGAAAATGACGGCGAAGCCATATATGATAGCTTAACTTTTGCTGGTCAGCAACACGATACGCTGGCAACGCTTAATGCTTCGGTAATTAATCCATATTTCCATATTCCCGAAAATCAGGTTTTTATGGAGTATTGGGGTCGGGTAGAAGATCGTTTGTTTAAGATCAGGCACACCCTTAACATAATGGGACAGAAACAACCCTTACCACTCTTTCAGCCACCGATCGATCCTATGGCATTGGTTAGCGCAATTGCAGGAGGAGCAAGCCTGAGTAGTACATTAAGTATGTTGTATACGATGGTGCCACATTATCGCTTTAGTTACATGATCGAAAAAGCAAAGGAATATACCGAAAGAGTATCACAGTTTGGAGGAGAATTGCTTGGTACCATCGAGAAAAAAGATGCCGAAGAGATGGAACTACTCCGAAACAAGCAAGAAGGTTTGATTCTCGCATTAAGCACACAGATCAAAGAAGATCAAATCAGAGAAGCCAATTATCAGATCAAAAGTTTAGAAGAAAGTCTCGATGGAGCCAAAAACCAGAGAGATCATTACCAACGACTATTGGATAATGGGATGCTAAGCGAAGAAGAGGTTCAGATTGCACTGATGATTACAGGTACCATATTAATGGGAACCGCAGCAGCGCTAAAGATAGCATCAACCATATCGTATTTATTACCTCAGGTATTGATAGGACCCTTTATTGCAGGTACTCAGGCAGGAGGACGCCAACTAGGGGATGCTTTAGATAAAGGAGGAGAAGCTCTGGAAATAACAGGAGAAACCCTGATGACAGCTGGCGAAATTGCAGGAATCTATGCACAACATAAGCGTTCAGAAGAAGATTGGGAACTACAAAAAGCTATGGCCGAGAGTGAGATCAAACAATTAGAGTACCAGATTATGGGGGCTCAAATCCAAAAAGCAATAGCACGACGAGAGTTACAAATCCATGATCAGGAAATCAAGAATAACAAGGCAATAGAAAAATTTATGAAACAAAAATTTTCGAACCTCGAGTTATACAATTGGATGAGTAGCAAATTATCAGGCTTGTTTTATCAAACCTATAAAATGGCACATGATATTGCTAAGAAAGCAGAAAAAGCCTTTGTTTTCGAAACTGGAACCAAAGAAGCCGAAATACAGTTTATTGGAGGAACCTATTGGGACAGTCAGAAAAAAGGATTACTCAGTGGAGAAACCCTTGGTGTAGATCTTGCCAAGATGGAAAAAGCCTATATCGAACAGGATAGCCGTGGGATGGAGATTACCAAAAATATTTCTATGCTAGAACTCGACCCACTCGCTTTTATCCAATTAAAAATGAAAGGAGTATGTGAGTTTCGATTAACAGAAGAACTATTTGATCAGGATTTTCCAGGGCATTATAATCGCCAGATGAAAACCATTTCCTTAGCCTTTGATATTGGCGAGGGTAAAACGATTAATGCTACCCTCACACAGTTAAATAACAAACTGGTTATGGAACCAGATCCTAAGGCAGTAAAATATTTACTAAATCCTAAAGGAGATCAACCATTAACCATACGTACCGATTGGAAAGTAAATCAACAAATAGCACTATCCTATGTAGATCAATATACCGAAAACAATGGCATGTTTGAGCTAAGGTACGATGATGCACGCTATTTACCCTTTGAAGGTACAGGAGCCGTATCCCTATGGCGATTAGAACTACATGGTAAATCGGGGAGTTATGATATCAATGATTTGTTAGATGTAACCATTAAGCTGCGATATACTGCAGAGCAAGGAGGAACAGCCTTTGCCAATTCCGTAAAAGGAGCTTTAAAACCATACAGAGCCACCAGTTTCTTTGATCTTGCATATACCTTCCCTGAGCAATGGAATGAGCTTATGATAGGAGAAAGTAATACTATGGAACTCACCTTTACCAGAGATATGTTTCCTGGTATGACAGGAAGCAAAGTTATGGGAGTTATGGTCCGTTATCAATATGAGGATGGTGGTTCGGCGACTTTTGAACTCAACGATGAGTTAAAACTGACCAATAACCAATACCTCGAAGCCTCGAACCTAAACATTGCCAGAAATGGATCCAACTGGAAATTTACCGTCAAAGGGGATAAATCACAGATCACTAATGTAGAAATGGTGGTCATTTACAAAGCCAAAGTTTAAGGTTTTAAAAAGAGCAGTATAATTTATCTCTTTCCTAATAGATTGTAAACTCTTACAACTCGATTTCAGGAACACTTCAAGATCGTGTTTTGGGCAGATCTGCCCAAAACCGATCCCTGAAATCTGTAGGTGAAACAGGAAGCAATACCCTTAAGTAAAACCCTAATAGTTACCCAACAATAGCTAAAAATGATACACAAATGAAACCATCCATAAAAAGAAGAAAACAACAACCCAGATTAAACAGGTTACTAGGTATAAAACGGAACCCCAAAGCAGGAAATATAAATAGTCCTGAGCATAAAAATCGCAGAAAAGCCCGAGCAAAAAAAGTAGCCAATGCCAAGATAGTATTACGACCACAAAACCCTAAAATGCCAATATATGATGTGCTAAAAGGACGAAATGTATATCTGACCACGGACAGCAATGGCAAACAACGATATGTACCCAAAGAGAGTCAAGCTACTGCCAAAGAGAAGGCAAAGGGGCTTTTTATTAAAGATAGAACGGTTATTAAAAAAGGCAAAAAAGCACTGAACAAAGATGCGCAACCTAAACTAGATAGTACGGGTAGGAATACCTATCCCGTAAAAGGAGAAGACGATACAACACAGTACTTACCCAAGGAAAGTGATGCTACTCAAGAAGAAAAAAATCAGGGGCACTATGTTGAAGAGAGCTCTTTGAACTCACCAGTGAAAGCTAAACAAGCCAGCGAAGGAGGACTACCGATTCGTGACCTTGGCAAGGGCAGAAAAGTATATGCAACACTATCAGAAGATGGAGATCAAATTTTTTTACCCAGAGAACGTGATGCCACTCCTTACGAAAAAAGGAAAGGACTTTTTGTAACTAACGAGAGTGCGGTAATGCAAACTAAAGGTAAGCAAATGGCAGAAGGAAAACCTATTCCTGACCTGGGTAAAAACAGAATGGTATATCCTACAGAATCGACTGATGGAGAAGTTGTTTTTTATCCGCGAGAAAGCGAAGCTACACCCAATGAAATCAATAGTGGGCAGTTTGTAACCGATGAAAGTGTCAAAGACCAAACAGAAAAAAAAACAAGTCAAAAAGAAGAGGCAAAGTATAACAAAGATAAAAACCGATTTGAGTACCCCTATGAAAATCAAGAAGGAGAAATCACCTATCTACCCAAAGAAAATGAAGCTAGTGAAGAAGAAAAAGCCAATGGCCAATTTGTAAATAGCAAAAGCACAGAGAATCCTGCTGATCAATGGACACTTATAGTCAACGGAAAACCTAAGTATGAAGCTGATCGTTATCTGTATCCAGTTACAGAAGCAGCGGGAAACCTGGTATACTTACCCATAACAACAGAAGCAACTCAGAGGGAGCTAGAAAACGGCTTGTATCTACCCTTTGAAAGTATAGAAACTTCTGATCGAATCATAGATCGTGTAAAAAGAACGCAACGACTGTATCCGATAGATCCAATTAGTATAAGTGATGTAACTGATCGGGATAGGCAGTTATATCCCAAAACTGATCCAAATGATGAGGTACGATACTTGCCCAAAGCTAGTGAAGCCACAGCAGATGAGATTGCTAACAAACAATTTATACCAGATGAAGAAACAGATCCTGCCGCAGCCAGACGGGACCCGGGTAGAAAACCCTTTAGCGAGGCTAATGATGGCACAATTTTGTGGGATGGTAAAAGTTTACCAGCGCCTACAGCACTACAACAAATAGCACTATTAAGAAGTTTAAAACCCAATTTTGACCCACAACATGGGCGCATGTTATATCCCATAACTAATACCGATGGGACACAACGGTATATACCCCTGATCGAAGATGCTACGGTAGAAGAAGTAATGCAGGGTAACTATGCAAAATTTACTACCGAGCAACCTTTGGAAGATGTAATACAACAACACCTTGATGAACAAACCTATGAAGTAACTACTGGGAAGATCAGCGCCATTGCCATTGCTGATTTAGAAAAGGTTTTTACAGAAGTACCGCTTAGACTAACTAGTAATACGGATTTAGAAGAGCTATTGAATAATGAGAATTCCTTGCAGCAGCAATGGACCCTATTGACAATCAATTAAACTTTAAGATTATGAGAAGATTAAAAATAAGAAACAAAGCAAGAATTAAAGCAGAAAAAAGAGAAGGCTCAGGTTCTGAATCTGAAACAAAAAAAAGAAAAAGATCTAACAGCGATATAGGTAGTAAAGTTTCTAAAAAGAAGAGAAGGTTAGAACAAAATTTAGTTTTTTTCAATAAAGCAAGCGAAGCAATCAATAATGGAAACGTCAATGATTTTTTAAATGCAGTTGAGAGTGTAATAGCCAATAAAGGACTCAAAAGTCAGGCATATAGCCAATTGACCATTGACAACCCAAATCATCGTAGAGTCCTTATAAATTTAGAAACGCGAGGACAAAGAGTTGCATGGATAAATAGTTTAGGAAAAGGAGGAAGAGCACTTCAATTAGCAGAACTCGATGCCATTGGTGATAGCGATAAAATAAGAGAGTTAGGATTAGAAACTCTTTATATTCAATTAAATAGTAAAGTAAGAGTTGATGATGCAGGAAAATCAGGGGGAGTAGGAGCTCCAGGATTTACAACAATCAATATTCAAAATGCTGCTAAAGCAACTGCAAAAGATATAAGAGTACACATTCGAGATCAAATCTTAGGAGATAAAGGTGAACAAGTACGTCAAAAAATAAGGAAAAAAGGTAAGATTTCCTCTGAATATCAAAAAGGATTAGATGATGCAGCTGCATTAATTATGGCAATAGAGTACCCAGTTAATCATTTATTAGAGGGAGAAATACATGCTGTCGGGGTAGCCAATGATGTATTGGCAGGAAGTCTTTATAACAATAAAAAACACGCAGCACCCTATACCGATCTGGCTATTGATCTTGATCGTATCATAGAAGATAAGAAGTTAGGTGATGCGAATGATGTCGCCTCTATTATTGCATATTATGCAGGTTTCACAGATGTTCTTCCAGAGGGAATTACTACAGAAATATTACAATCCATAGAAGGAGCTAAACTAAGAGAATTTGCAACAGTTCAGATTACAGAAAAAGGTAGGGAATTAAAGCGTATTCAAGAAGTAGGAGAAGAAACAAAAGATGATCTACAACTAGTTGAAAAAGCCTTAATAGCGGCTGCAAGAGATGGTTTTACAGCGACTTATGCGCAAAAGAATAACAAGAATGCAATTTTTGCCAATAAAGGAGGGCAAGATGCTTTACGGGAGAGATATGCAGCATAAGCAAAAGAGGAGACAGAATAATAATAAAATACCCCCCAGTACTAAAGAACTAAAAAAACTACTAAATGATCAGGATACTTTGCAGCAGCAATGGAGGGTATTAACAGTTATTTAAAATTTAAGATTATGACAAGAATAAAAGGAAAGCGTAAAAGAGAACAGGAGGCTGATAATGAAGAAACAAGAGAGGTAAAACGACCTCGAAAATCAACCAGAGATAGAAGACCTAAAGCCGAAAAGGCAAAAGATAAAAAAAGTAAAGAAAAAGAGGAAGCAACAAAGATTGAAGATTCCATTCTGAAAATACGGTTATTAAAAGATAGAAGAAAAGAATACAGAAAATACTCAATTGAGAAGAATAGAGATATCATAATAAATTTTAGAGACACAATAAAGCGAAGCTGGGCAGATTCTTTATCTCCAACAGAAAGAGCATTGGTTAGGGAGCAGATTGAAAATGATGAGGATTTTATAGAAGGTCGAATACCAGAGTTAAGAAATCTTAATCTCCAAATAATATATTCACAAGGCAATAATAATGATTTTGCGTCAAGTGGTGGAGTAGGCACTCCTGGGATGTCAAAAATTAATATAAGTGTTGCTAATGCAGTAAGTGCATTGGAGGGGGTAGCACATATTAGAGATAAAATTTTAGGTAATGAAGGTGTGGAGATTAGAAGATTACTTAGATCAGGAACAGATGTAGAAAAGAAAGAAGCGCGTGAGATAGCAATAGGCTTGATTCGAAGGATACAATACCCAGATACACATCTGCTAAAAACAGAAGGTAGAATCAAAGAGGTACATGCAGTGGGATTAGGCAATGATGTGTTGGCAGTTCGTCTCAGTGGCTTAGATGAAGAACAAAGACTTACTGCAGCTCCTTATGATAGTATTGCCCTTGAAATAGATGAAATAGAACGTTGGGATAATCAATTAAAAACAAGGATTATAGCATATTACGCTGGATTTCAAGAAGCTTTACCGGATGGAGTAACAATAGAAGATTTAAACTCAGAAGATGGTGCAAAATTAAGAGAATTTGCAACTATACAAATAGCAGAAAAAGGGCGTGAACTTAGAAGAGTTGATGAAGCTAATATAGTTCCTGTAGGTGAAAAAGGAAAAAAAGAAGAGATCGAAGACAAAAGAATTGTTGAAAAAGCTTTAGAAACAGCAGAGATTCGGGGATTTGACGAAGTTTATGTAAATAATGCAGACGAATTAGCAGTTTTTGCTCAAAAAGGAGGACAAAAAAAGTTACGAGATGTTTATGGTATTACTGAACTAGAATCTATGGATTTAACTTAGGTAAAGGCTGCTTTGACTTGCTAACTCGCTACCGCTAGTCTGCGACTAGTGGCGATAAGAGTGAGCAGTACATGAAAGATGTTCAGATTGCAACAGTGAAGTTTATAACCCTCACTACCATTAGCTAGCACTACGAAGTTTGCAACTTCCTAGTGGTTTGTAATTCGCTACCGCTAGTCTTTGACCACTGGCAGTAATAGTGAGCAGTACAAGGAACATATTCAGATTGCAACTAGCTCTGCCAAGTTTACAACATTCGTTACCGTTAGGCTGTGACTAGTGGCAGTAAGAGTGAGCCGTATATCAAACATATTCAGATTACAATTAGCTCTGCAAGTTTATAACCTCATAAGTTGATAATACAGATTGTAACCCGCACCAAATTAAGACATATAGCTATAGACTAATATTTAAAATTTTAAAAGGATGAGACGATTAAAAATAAGAGATCGGAGTAAAAGAAATATCAGAGAAAGGCAACGTAGAAGAGAAATAAGTAATCTCGAATCTGATATACAAAAGCTAAGAAGAATACATGCTCCTATACGAGATATCCGCAGCTTAGAACGTAAGATAGAAGCTCTAGAAATAGAAATCGGTGATAGAGTATCTGTTCAGCGATCAGACCAGTTAGCTCTGGTAAGAGCAGAAAATGCTCAAAGGATAAGAAGAGAATTAAGAGATACTGCCCTAGAGGTGTATGACACTGTGGACCCATTTATCAGGATGGCGATGGAAATATATCCTATAGAAGAATTTACAAGATTAAGTGATGACCAAAGAATAGGATTTTTAGGAGGACTTAACAGCAAATTACCCAATCTACAGGCAATGATTCAAAAAAACGGGAGGGGAGTACAAATTGAAGGGAATATCTTGAGCCAATCACAACTCAATGAGTCTTTTATATACCTGAATCCGGATTTTATAGGACAGGCAGTACGATTGTTTAATGGTCAAATGGCACAATTCAATTTTCTTCATGCTTCGGGGTCTCCAGTCACTTTAATTACCAGTCCAATGGGAGTACTTACCGATCCGAAAACCGTAAGAGGCTTTCCGGTTCCTCAGCTATTAGATTCAGAACAAACCCTTCAGCAGTTAACTATCGAAGAGGTGATCAAGGAAACAGATTTAAGCAAATTTATGAAAGCTCAGGAACTATTTCAGAGTCAAATCAAACTCATGGATGGATTAGATAGTTCGGGTAGCGAGTATGAGTTTGCTTCCTTTTTTCGGGAAGGGAAAAGATATTCTGAAGAAGAAATCATACCCTCGCATCAGGTACTGGCAAGTTCCAGAAAATTCGGAAAATTTGGATTAGCCTGGAAACTAGAATCAGACTCAAGAAACACATTAGAGTTAGTTGCTCCACCATTAGTATTTCCTCGAGATATCAAAGGAAAAAACAAACGCGAAGAAGTTAGCGGTAAACTCGTAGAAGTCTTGCAAACAGTCAATAAAGGCGATGAACCTTTATCTCTTGAAACTGTTATGTTAAAATTGGCAGAAGCCGGTCTGGGAGAAGCATGGGAAATCAAACGACCAGAACTAAATCTGGTGGTCATTAAAAAACAAAAGTCTGGTGATACTGTATATGTTCAGGAAAATGTCTCGATGTTCCCGACTGAAATAGGAGATCTTCTTATCCAAAAAATAGAAGGCTTCGAAAGCAGTTCTCTGGAAGACCCCATGATTACGAGTTTAAATCGAATGACCAATAGTATCTATAAGGAACTTACCCAAAAAACTGGAGATGATCCTTCTGTAGCCATGAAAAGAGCCATTGCTGTTTTTGCCAGGTATGTAGTAAACATAGCAGGAATCCCGGGCATGTTAGAAAGACAGGCAACCGGAATACGAAGAGATTCAACCCCCACCTCAATCAAAGAAATACATGGAGTCTGGATAAAAACAGATGCTTTAAACCTGATTAAAAACTTTTTTACAAATAAAGAAGATCTAGATCGATTTAAGAAGGTAATTGATGGAGGAATAAATCCTAAGGTGTTTGATGAACTTGTTGTGACCAATCAGGAAAAGGCTAAGTTTTTTCAGCAAGCTTTAGCACAGGATTTAAGCCGTGTAGGTGGTCCAGGGTTGGTATCAAAAAAGGAAGCCCATTTCAAATTTTTAAGACGGAAATTATTAAACAAAGAAATTAATCATAAGGAAATATCTGAAGTTAAGCGATTAGGAGATAAGATACTCGAAATTAATGATGCACTTTCTATTGAAGAAGCCTTTAATCTCACTGGAATAATTTTAAAACATTCAAACTCCAGGTTAACCAGAGGACGAATCGAATTGGTAGTTGCTAAGTATAAAGAAAACGGAAGAGTAACTCCGGAAGATATGGCGACCATTTCGACCTATGATCCTATCGAAAGAATAGAAGAATTTCATGGGATCATGTTTGGTGAGCTAAAGTCCTTTACCCAAAGAATACAAGAGATGGATGGTACTCGGGAGTTTGTTCCGCAAGAAGAAGAAACCACAGCCAAGTTTTTAAGTGAAGTATATGGTGACGGTCGGGGAGTAAGAAAAGGAACACGCTTACCTGCTATAGCAACCAGTTCGGGAAATATGTATGTGGTAGAGTTAAGATAAGATTAGGAAAAAACATAATACTAGTAATGATTTCTGTAAGAATCAGTAATAAGAATGCTAATCAAGAGAAAAACTAATAGAATAACAGATGAAAAGAACACAATCTTGACATAGAAAAGACCTGCTTTGCGAAGTTTGCAACTTCGTAGTAGTAACAGTATCTAGGAGCTAATAGTTACAGTTTTGCAGAGCAAGGTCTGCTAATTTTCATTTGAATTTACTTTGATTACATGCTGATTGGCAATCCATATAGTATTGAGCAGGAAGTAAGAAAATACCACGAAGTAATACCATCTAAATAGTAGAACTTAAAATTGAGCCCAAGCAGGTTTATTAATTTAGATTCTATCTCTTCAAAAAAAAATAAAGGAAAATTTAAAATAATTAAAAATGAAATTCACAACACAACAAATACAAGATGTTTTAGAAAATAAAGGGTATCATTTTTTTGATAAAAATTTACCATTTAATTTAAACATCATAGGGGTACGCAGTGTTAATGATCTTGCAAATAACTTTGATGATTGGTTGTATGTAGTCTATCGTGATAACCTACAAAAAATGATTACAAAAGAATTCTCTATCACTACAGATCCAGGAAGGTATTGGCTTAAAAATCCATTAAATATAAATGGCACTGCTATTTTGGTGCCAGGACAGTACAAAGGATCCCATCGTATAGGATTACACCAAGGAAAATATGAAGCTTTAAAACAAGTAGGCAACGTACGTGTTTGGAGAGATAATGATCGAGACAACGCACTGCACAAAGAAGGAAAAACCTATGAAGGTATATTTGGAATAAATATTCATCGTAGCAATGCCAATGGTAGCGCTACTGTTGTAGAAAAATGGTCTGCCGGATGCCAAGTATTTAAAGATGTACAGGATTTTAATTTCTTTATTGAAATCTGTAAAAAATCTGCCAGTATTTACGAAAACTCTTTTACATATACACTTTTGGAAGAAGCAGATTTTATGAATTAATAGAATACTAACTACTAGTACAGATTTGTAATGCGTACTCTACCGAATAAGAAAATACTGCAAAGTAACAATTACAATTGGGTTGGGTTCTGCTTTCTGAATCTATTGAAAATTGGGAACCAAGACGGACGGCTAGATGCCTTTGTAACGACCGATAAGGATTTTATTGAGCAGTTTGCAGGCAAAATTGTTGAGGATAGTACTACGGCTTCACCCGATATTTATCAGTATCTCATCCAAGATTTATCAGAAAATTTTAAATCCAAATTGGATCAACCAGGTATTGATCAGGCTTTGTTTAGTATCTAATGATGAAGTGTGCAATGCATAAAAACTTATAGCATTGATTATGCCGTGGTTTAAAACATCTATAATGTTGATATAGAAAACAGTATAAGAATAATAGAGACCAAACATTCTCTTCTTTATAGATGAAACTAGACTCAATATAAAAATGTATACAATCCATCCCGTAAAAAACAAAATCGGAATACAAACAACTTAAAACAAGATTAAAATGGAAGAACTAAACATATTTACAAGAATCTTAAATCAATTTGGGCATTATATCAATCAATTGGATTGGGGGTACATTTTTACTTTTATGATTATGGCGTATGCCAGTAATAAGATAAATACAAAAAACAAGATCTGGAAGTGGGTTCCTAAGTACATGTCGGTAAAATGGTGGCCTGTCATAGTTGGTCTATTATACGCTTGTGCACTCTTTTTTGTGAGGGATCATACATTTATCCAAGGAGAGATGCTTTTTAAATCCTTTGTTTTTGCAGTAGCATTTCAACATACGATTCTCGAGAAGTTTTTCAGTTTGTTGGAAAACAATAATTCCCACCAAAATAAGGATACCGGTAAAGGGACAAAATAATAGAATCAATACATATCGGGCATTTTGAAAGATTACATATCCTTTGAAGTGTTGTTAGAAATAGATACGAATGTATTTGATGTATCAAGCCTAGAAGCTGGAGTATATTTTGTATAAATAGAAACCAATAGAGGAAATATGTTGAAGCGATTAATAAAAAAATAGAGAATTTTTAGAAATGTGTTTACAAAGGTTTTTGATTTTCTGTTATTTTACTAAGTAATGTATAAATAACTGATAATCAATTATAATTTGTTCGATTAATTCAAAAATCCGGCTCGGATTCGTAAGAAAAACCTTAAAATAGATGCTGTTTCTTACAAGAGTAGTGTTTTGAGAATTGGTGGTTTTATTGAACTTCAGGTCAGAAACCAAGTAATAAAAGCTGTCAAGTTCAAAAAAGCGGTTCATTTTATAAGTTTACAATTAGTAATAATACTTTTAAACTCAGTATCTAAACTTATATTAGTATACTGAGTTTAATTTTCAGATATCAAGCGTAGATACATCTACCAGTACCATTAGAACAACATCTACCAAACTCAATGAGTGTACGTGTTTGTCCTGGAGCGAAACATGTTGTCACAGCACATTTTGGTCCAACCTGAACGCAAACTCGAGAGCCTACTTGCGCTCCACTACCTTTTGATAAGATCAATTCTTGTTTAGTTAATTTTTTAACACCTTTTAATTCTAAGAGATTTTTTAACATAATATTGAATTTTAAGATTATTGATTAATAAGATAACCCTAATTTATTATTATATATCTTATATCGTGGACGAACGTTTTGATTTAGTGGACTAATGTATTTTTAATGAGGATCATGGTTATTGTTAGAGTTTTTAAATATAATAATCCTGATGAGTTTGAAATAGAATTTTTGGTAAATTAGTATTTATTCTATGGGAGAAAAGGTTCAATGTTGTTGACTCCCATAGAATAAATACTAATTTGTGAAACATTACGCTTCTCTTAGAGAATCATAAAAAAGAACGTTACAACAAAATATCAAAAGTTCAATAAAACGATGGAAAAGAAAGACGTAGTACTAGCTAAATTAATAAAGGATCTAAAAAAGATATCTAATATTTGTCAAGAAGTTAAATCAACTCAGACAGATCTTTATACTTTAAGCAAGGTTAGAGAGATATCAAGTATATCGTTATTAGCGATCGATGATATAGAAATGTTAAATCTTTAAGTTAATTCAACTAAAGTCTAAATAAACGATGAAGAGTATTGAAGAAAAAATTGAAGATTTAGAAGATGAAGTTTTTCGTAAAGTCTCTTATTTAATTTTAAAAGATCTTGAAAGATATGGCCCGGAAAAAGTTGCCAATGAAATAAATGAAGGCTCACAAGGAAACTATTATGTAGTTCCAACAGATGAAGGGGTTCGTGAGTGTGTAAGCAATTTAATTAACAAAAAGTTCAATTAATTGATGAATAGTATTTTAAAAAATAAAATTGTCGAGGTTTGCAATACTAAGATAGCTTCCAAAGGAGATAATGTAGGTCTTTCATTCTATGCTTTTTTCACTAACAAGAACGATAATCCTGAATTGTTGATGGAAGCTGCAACTTGGTGGATTCAGGATCATAGATTTGATCATTTTGAAAAAGCTGTTAAGATTAGGAACATAGTCTTAGAAGAAAACGAAAGTTCGGTAAACCGATGATTAATGGATGAAAATAAAATGATTGATACTTTAATAAATATTTCGAAAATTGGAATACGAAGCATCTTTACGGTAAAAAAATACGGTACAGAAATTTTAGAAGAAGATTTAGAGCTAATACTATTTATAAGGAATTATTTATACGATTTATAACTAAAAATTTCGCATATTCATCGTTTCTTTTTCCTTTCTACTTCGTTTAAAAAATAAACCGTAGCTATAGCTATGCTTGATTTTTTTGCCTTGCATAAAGAAAAAATAATTCAATGAATTTATACGAATTTTTTAATCACAAATGGTATAAGATAGGGTATTTTCATTTTCAACTGTTATATATATATAAACAGTCTTAAAACCTTTAATAATATGAAAACTAAACCTTATTCATTTTTATTATTACTCAGTTTTTTATGTGCGTGTTGGATGTCAACAGCACAAAGAACTCTTAATAAAACAAAAGAAAAATCTCTTAGGGCTTATGGCTTAGAGAACGTAAATACTACTTTATTATCCAAAAAAGATGGAAACGATAACGTATTAAATTCCAAGCTCATCCTTAAAGACCAACAAATCAAAATTTTCGCTCGACCAAATTCTGATATAAATTTATTATATAATGAATTGAAATCTTTAGGTATTACAAAAGAAAAAGTTCACAAAAGTGGTGTTACTGGTTATATCCCCATAAAAAGTGTGAGTAAACTAGATAATTGTAAATATCTAAAAGTTGCTATGCCTTTGTTTCGTCCTAAAGTTACAGATCAAAAGGATTTGCAAAAAAGAAAAAATGAAACACCGCGTACTCATAAAATAGTACCTCAAAACTCAAAAACATTCAATACTGGTATAATAAGTGAAGCAGTACAAGTTCTAAGAGTTGATAATATTAGAGACAAAATGCCTAACCTTGATGGGACAGGGGTTCGTATCGGTATCATATCAACAGAATTTAACACTAATGATTTAGACCTTACTTCTTCTATTTCAAATGGAGATTTACCTGGAGCTAATAATCCCAATGGATACACTCAAGAGGTTGTTGTTATATCAGATACAAAAGGGAGTGTTTCTGGAATCACTGATCAAGGGAGAGCCATGACTGAGTTAATCCATGATATAGCTCCTGGGGCTCAATTATATTTCTACGGTACTGAAGATTATTTTGATTTTACTGATGGTGTACAACAATTAGAAGCGGCGGGTTGCGATATCATTATAGATGACCTTGCTTTTTCTGAAGAGCCTTTTTTTCAAGATGGTCTCTTAACCCAATCCTTAGATAATTTTATAGCCAATGGTGGGCATCATTTCACTGCAGCAGGTAATTATTTTAACGATGGATATGAAGCTTCTTTTAATTCAGGAAATTTTACATTTGAAGGTGAGAATGTACAGGCACATCAATTTAGCAGTAATCAGTTTGAATTAGGATTAGAAGTAAATAGCTTCACCTCTTTAGTATTGCAATGGGACGACCCTTCTATTTTTGCCGGATCAAATAACCCAACTCCTAAATCAGATCTCGATTTTTATCTATTGAATGAAAATAATGAAATCTTAGCAAAGTCTGAAACAGTGAATGCTACAACGGGAGCTCCTTTAGAAATGATGTATTTTGAAGAAAGTACTACTCCAGGAAACCGAAATACCCCTCCAGCCCCAGTTGCTTATAAATTAGTAATTATTAAGAGAGCGGGTCCTGACCCAAGTAGAATACGTTTACTGGATTTTGGCAATGGATCTATAACTGAAGATGTTGCAGGTATAACACCAGCTAATTTGGTAGGGCATGCAAATGGAAAAAATTCTATTGCTGTAGGAACAGTTAACATGTTTAATACTCCTTTTTTTGAGGAAAAACTAGCCTTGGCTAATTATTCTGCGGTCGGTGGTGTAAGCATCACATTAGATGTTAATGGAAACAAAATAGAGCCAGAGTTAAGGAATAAACCAGATTTTTGCTCTATTGACCAAACTAGTACTTCTTTTTATGGACTTCAGTTTCCCGGTGATGATGGTTTTTTATTCGGAGGAACCTCTGCAGCAGTAACAAATTTAGCAGGTTTGGCGGCATTAGCATTACAGCAAAAACCCAATCTTGAATCTGACGAAATGAAAAGCCTACTCATCAAATCTACCATAGATATGGATGGTTTTCGTACCCCGGATTTTGATAAAGGTTTTGATTTTGAAACCGGATATGGTTTTGTCGAAGGAGATACATTTATTGCCAACCTTTCTGACATACCTTCAATCTATAGAGTAGAAGTCGTGAATGCCCAAACTAATGAGGGGTTATTTCAGATCAATGCTGGTGATACGATTGATTTAGCCAATACAGGAGATGGTGCTCGCTTAAACATTAGAGCATTGACTTCTTCTAATACAGAAAGTGTACGATTTAAATTATTTGGCTCTCGTTATCATAGCAGGATAGAAAATATAGAACCCTATGCTGTATTTGGCGATATCGATTCGAATTATAATGAATGGGATGCTCCAATTGGTTCTTTTAAATTAATTGGACAGCCTTTTAGTGATGATAAGGCCAAAGGAATTTCTGGTGAGAAAGAAATTATTGATTTTAAAATAAAATACTCTGGAAAAATATCTGGTTATAATGTGGTTAGTCTACAAGACCCAACTAAATCATTCCCATTAGAAGAACAATTAGATTTAGCAGCTGTAGATGATTTCTTTACCCAAAATCTCGATGAAGAATTTGACGGTAGATTTTCAATACAAGGGAACATTCCGAAAACGCCTAATCCTTTTTCTCCTTTTTTCCCCGAAGAGGTTATCACTAATTACTTTAATCCAACTCCAGATATACAGGTTGGTAATGCCCGCTTTTACTTATCTGGACCAGAGTTTAACCTAAACAATGATAATGCCGCTCCTTTTAGCATTTTTAATGACAATTCTGATTCGACAGAATTTTGGATAAATCCCAAATTAGGAACCTATCGTGTATTTTCTATTCTGTTTGCCAGAGAGAATGACTTTAGAACTAGAGGTACTACAAATAGTTTTAAATTTGAAGTCATTGATAGTAGAATAAATAATTCTAATAAAGAGAATGATATACCAAATTTTCAAAAAGAAATCTCAGTGTATCCAAATCCTTCAAAAGATCAAATTAATGTATCAACTCTGAAAGATATAAAATCACTTGCCATATATGACTATACTGGCAGAAGAATATATCATAAAGCATTGAAGACGAAACTAAAAACTAACAAGCAGAGTATCGATATTTCTCAACTTAATAGTGGACTATATGTAGTAAAAGTAGTAGATAGAAATGATAAAGACTATAGTAAAAAATTAATAGTTAAAAAATAATCCTAACAACTAAAAAAATAGAACTAACTCGTTCATATTTATTGAGAATAAGGTTTTCATTTGATCTGGATATAGCTTACTTTTTTTGAACGATTATGAAATCCTTCCAGATTTTGATACTGGTTAAAATTATAAAATCCGAGTTATTTTTATTCTTTTCAATATAGTATATTCATTGGGGGACATATCCCCCAATGAATTTTATGTACTAAAGCTGTTATAATCTTCTCTCCAAATATCAACTTTACTTGGGTCTCTCCCATGGAAAAAGAACTAATTTGCGTTAAGGTATTCACTGTTTGGGGTCACCTACAATGAAAGTCATACGATTTGTGATTAAAAAATTCGTATAAATTCATTGAATTATTTTTTCTTTATGCAAGGCAAAAAAATCAAGCATAGCTATAGCTACGGTTTATTTTTTAAACGAAGTAGAAAGGAAAAAGAAACGATGAATATGCGAAATTTTTAGTTATAAATCGTATTAACACTTATTACAGATTAGATTAAAAAAATGATGAGTAATTTTATGGCTATAAAAATTCAAACAACAAATGGCAGGCATTATAATCGTTTCGTCATTGGTATCGAAATTATTATCATAATAATTGATGCTAAAATAAGTGGTGCAATTCCTTTTATTGGCTCTAAAGTTGTTTTTGTTTTATAATATTCTGGTATAAATTGATTCCAATTTATAGTATCTGCATGCTGACTTTCAAATATTTTTGGGTAGAAAAATAATCTTAATTTTTCATGAAATGCATTGGTAGCGTTCAGATATTCCATTTGTTGACTCATACTAGTTCCTGCCAATTGATTAAAAGTTAATTGCAGATGCATATTAGGAATTACAGACGCGATTTGGCTGCTAGTGTGTTCGCGCAATTTAATCTTCTCATTAAAAGCATCCCGTTGTTTTTTTGAATCGTCGTCTCCCATCTGCTGCATCGCGTAATACCATAACCAATTGAATCCGACTGTAGGATATCCATATTTCTTAAATTGCGGATAATGTTGATAAAACTTCTCAATAGTAGCTCTTTTGTCAGTGTCCCATTTAACGTGATAGCCATCTCTTTGTGCTATTGCGGTGCTCAAAGCTTCTGGAATGGGGTATTTTGAAGTTACATATGCATTGATTCCAGCCGGTAAAAGAATAATCAATACCAACCAAACAGATAAAAGTAATAATGCATTAAAACCAGAAGGTTTTTTAAAACTTATGACAAAAAAGCTAATTGTAAACCAGAAAAATATATAAAGTACGGATAATCCGAACATCCAAAAAAAGTGAATATCCAAAGATGAGTTAAGGACTAGTTTTGCAATAAAAAAAAGAAAGATCAATACTACATATAATAGCATCATACGTACCAAAAGTTTGGAGATAATAAATCTAAGTTTAGATTTTGATTGAATAGCTACCAGCCTCCAGGTACCTGTTTCGGTTTCTTCAGAAACTACATTAAAAGTCAATACAATTACCAATAATGGAAAGAGGTAAATTATCACAAAAGAAAGGTCGAGATTGCCGGATTGCAAGTTCATTGGGTTTACCAAATCGGTATCATACTTTTGGGCTTCAAAGGTTTTGATTGTAATTCTTTTTACCGTTGGATGTACATCTGATTGCCCAATTGATAATACAGCTAATGGATTTAAGTTATTGATATAGGCAAAATTCGCATAATATAACAATAGCCCTAAATCATCATTATGTAGTGATACTTGTCGGTCAAAATGTTGCTCTTGATATGTCTTTACTTCGGCAATTGCATCTTGTTGTCTTTCTAAGTGTTTATTGCCAATGATGATTCCTATTATGCCTAATACTGTTATTAATACCAGGCTGATCCATACTTCTTTGGATCGAATACACTGTTGTAAAAATAATTTATATAACCTCATATTGCTTTTGCTTTTTTTGAAATGAATAGTATTACTCCTATCGTACTTATTGCCCAAAACAGGATAGACAGTAATGCAAAAAAAGCTTCTTTCATAGAATTAGAAAACGTCATGGGTTCATGTTTAAAATCCTGAAAATCTTCCCAATGTTCATGCCCAACTACATGAGCTTTCCCTTCAGAACCACTTTCTTTTTTGGGACTGATATATTCCATTTGCAATTCATTCATGGTTTGAGCTAATTTATATCGATAATCATCTGCTTTATCTTGAAAATCGATATAAGATGAAAAATCGGTACCAGCCATCGTCATTGATATTAATTTTATTGCGGTAAAAGGGTTCACAAATGATGAAAATCGAGTTACATTATTTTGATTTTTATAAATATCAACCAACTTAGCTTGATGTTTTCTGTACAAAGCAGATGTTATTTTCTCCCCCTCACGCATTACAAAACCCGAATAATTAAATGGCAGGTCAGTTACCTTAGTTACCTTATGAACTGTAAATACAGAGTCTTTTAAGTGGTTATAATGTGGGTCATTAGGATTGTGACTGTCACCTTTTTGGATTGCATCTTTTTCGATAGCAGATTGAAATGCCAATTTACTAGGAATAGGAAACCAGTAGTTTCCCATAGCTTGTGTAGATTTTGGTAATAGGATTACTAACAATAGCCAAATTCCCAATAATCGCAATAAAGCATTTTTGGGTGCATTACTGCTGGTCGATATGACAACCGTAATAGAAGATATAATAAAAAAGAATACCAAATAACTTGTACCAATTATGAAGAAGCGTAACCATCTAAAGTCATTTACTACTGAATTTTCGAATAGCAAAAGAGCAATAATTACTACGAAAAGAATGGGGATTAAAAACAGTAAAGAAATCGCAAAAAGCCCAATAGATTTTCCAAATAATATCTCTTTCCAGGTAGCACCTTGGGATAAAAGTATTTTTAAAGTTCCATTCTGTTTATCTCCTGCAACGCACGAAAAACCTGTAAAAAATAAAATCAAAGGTAATACCAGTTGTAGTAATAATGCTAAACTCAATTCACCAAATCGTAGCATGCCTGTAGAAAATGTCGCTTCAGAAAAATTAACACTATTTTGCCGATGTGCTTCTAAGAAAACTGTGTTTCCCGTAAAACTTTCCAATCCATAATCAAATATTCCCAAAGCAGGGTGTGTGCGAAACGCAAAAGTTCCAAAATGTGCCATTCTGTGTGGATGCTTATCGGGATTTGCTTCCCAACTCTGTCTTGCCTTAGTTTGGTGTTCTTGCCGAATATTATTTTGTGTGATATGATTTTGTATACCGCTAACAGCCGAATAAGCTGTTAGCAGTATAAAAATTAGAAACAATGCATAAAAACTTTTGGGAGCTGTCGCATTACGCCAAAAGTGGACTGCGAATAATCGAATGTTTGCCCATTGCATCTTTTTAGAATTTATACGTTGTAGTTAGTAATACATTTCTGGGAGCTCCCGGAAATAATCGGGTTGCATTTAATGCTCCATTCCAATACGTTTCATTAAACAGATTATTAAGTTTTATAGCAATCTGCATGTCGATGCCCGTTGGGCGATAATAAACGGCTGCATCAAAAATTGTATATGATGGCAATAATAATCGATCTCCGAACCAAGAAAAACGATCTCCACGGTATTCCGTACCGAAACCTACACCTATATTTTTAAGTGCGCCGTGCATAAAATCATATCGACCCCAAAAATTGGCACTATGTTCTGGTGCTCCACCAATGCGCTCACCTATTAAAGCAGGATCATCATCTTCTATAATTTCTGCATCAATAAAGGCATAAGAAGCACTTAGCTGAAGATTAGATAATACATATCCGTTAACGTCTAATTCAAATCCACGACTTCGTTGCTCTCCTCTTTCTATCAATATGGACTCATCATTTGGATCTTGCTGTAATAAATTCTTTTGCGTGATTTGATATAATGCGGCGTTCATCGTAAGTTTTCCTTTAAAAAACTCTCCTTTGGTACCAAATTCTATATTATTACTTTCCAGAGGATCAAAGCTGGCAGGAGTATCGGCAAAAAAGAAATCACCTGTAAATGGTGATAACGTTACGGTGTTTGATTGCGGCTGAAAACCTGCCACATAAGAACCATATACGCTAATAGCATCAGTAGCTTCATACGTTATACCTATTCTAGGAACAAAAGCTTCATTTTTAAAGGATCGTTCGTCACCTGACTTATAATCAAATATATCTTCATACCAATCATAGCGTAGATTTAACAGTGTCGAAAATTTACCAATCTTAAATTGATTTTGAATATAAATACCGTTTGAAGTAGTAAGGTTTGCTGGAATTGCGAATTCAGAGATGATATAACCAGAAGTTTCTCTTGCTGTATTATTAGGATTGGCAAGATCGAAATGATCAACATTAGGCGTTGGAGCAGTTACACCATCAATTTCTATAGTTTCGAATTGATCTGCTTCAGCAGGATTGAATGAAGTCGAAGTACCATTCAATCTTCGGTAACGACGAGCACCATTAGAAGCTCCACCAACAGTTCGTTCCCATCTGCTACCATCATACCCAACCAGAAGCTTATTGGTAAAAGTGTCATTTTCAAAATCAAAATTAATATATGCGGTATAGTTATCCGTTATCCAAAACTGCTGTCTTTCTGTGTAGCGCAGTTCAGCAAGGGTTGGAATTGCATTCCCATCTATGTCTACAGCTGCAGAACCTGCCACGCGGTGCTCTGCAAGGTCTTCTTCCCAGGTTTGTTTCATATAAGAAGCATTGAATCCTATATTATCAGTAATCTGCTTACTAAAATTGCTAATCACCATAAACTCTTTTGAAGCATAAAAATCATTGGCGGCAGCTACATTTGTGGCAATGTCAGTACTATTTAGATCAAATTGACCATTGATAGCTCCAAAGAGCGGTTGACCACGATCAAGATTTCCTACTCCATTACTGTATATCATTTCCACATTAAGGGCAGTAGTATTATTAGGTAAAAAGGTGATAGAGGGTGCTATTAAAAATTGATTGTTTTGTACCAGATCTCGAAAAGATCTAGCTTCTTGAACAGCAGTATTAAAACGGTATAATAAGGTTCCTGAATCATTTAATGGTCCTGTAAAATCTGCGGTTGCTCTTAAGGTTCCGAAACTTCCCACTGTGGCACTTACTTCACTTCTTTTTTCTTTTAAAGGTTTTTTAGTTACTAAATTAACCGATCCACCAGGATCGACACTTGAAAAAGTTACCGAAGACGGACCTTTAATAACTTCTGCTCTTTCTATATGAGATGTAATAGGTTGTAAAAAATAATACTGTCGTGTTCTTAAACCATTAATGAGCTGACCATCCTCGGCTTGTATAATACCTCGAATATTAAAATGATTGTAGAATCCTGTGTGTGTAACACTACTAGCAGTTTTTATAGCATCTGCTATCTGAAATGCCTGACGGTCATTAAATAATTCTTTTGTGATTGTAGAAACTGCCTGAGGTAGTTCCTTATTCTTAATCGCTATTTTGGTGGATGAAAAAGAGTAATCACTATTGTAATCCGTTCGAGCACGACCAACGATTTCTACGCTTTGAAGCTGCTCCGTACCTTCTTCTAACTGAATAGTTTCTATATCATATGTAGTACTGTTTCCAATTTCTATAGTGTTTTTATAAGGCTGAAAACCTAAATAACGTACTTCGATAGTATACGTTCCCGAAGGAGCATTTATTTCAAATTGTCCTGAGTTATCTGTAAGTTTCCCGAAAGTGTTGGTTTTGTTTTGTAACGAAATTGTAGCTCCCGGAATCGGAATATTTTGAGGGTCGACGATGGTTCCTGTTACCTGTACTTGTGCAAAAGTCGTGTAACTAAATAAAAGAAATAAAAGTTTGGGTAATAATTTAATAAATTTCATTATGATAATTGATTTGTTCTACGTTTAGATAGTTTTTAAGTATAAATCTTGTAATTGAGTTGCATTGATAGTATCTGTGCTTGATGTGTGAACTAATTGACCTTCTTTCATAATACCAATTTTAGTCCCTACATTTACCGCATTAAAGATGTCGTGAGTAGCCATAAAAATTGCTTTCCCTTCATTGCTAAGTTCTTTACATATTTTGGTGAATTCTAATGTTGCCTTGGGGTCTAGTCCAGAAATAGGTTCATCCATAAAAATGTAATCCGCGTTTTTAGAGAGTGCGATGGCGATTCCTACTTTTTGCCGCATTCCTTTAGAATATGAAGACAATTTTTTTTGATGCGCCGCTTCCTGAAGCCCCGCTTTTGATAAAAAATTGGATAACTCAGCGTTCACGTATTTGAATCCAGCTAATCTACTGAAGAAATTCAGGTTTTCAAGACCAGATAGGGTACCATATAATTGAACTACTTCTGGAATATAAGCGATCATTTGAGTAGTTTTAGTGCTGTTTGGTTTAACGGTGACACCATTAACCTGAGCTTCACCACTCGTGGGCGCTATCAAGCCCAGGAATAGATTAATAGTCGTAGTTTTACCAGCTCCGTTTTGGCCAAGTAAGCAAAAAATCTCTCCTTGGTCAACTGATAAATTCAATTGGCTGAGAGCTTGGTGCTTATCATAAGTCTTAGTGAGGTCTATAGCTTTAAGCATGTGTTTAGTTTTAAAAAAAAATGGCAATCATTTTAAAAATTTTTCTTTCATTTTAATTTGATTTAAGAATCAGATGGATGAGCACAACAATTCTCATTAGTACAACTACAATAATTACGATTACAGATATGAAGAACTATCAGGGCAATTGAAGGGATATAAATTGCAGCTTCCATAATCTTTAAAATCTGAAATTTCTCATTCAGAATTATACCTGCTAGTAGTATCCAACTACCCCATAAGGAATATTTCATCCATCGTTTGGATGTACGAGAAGCAGCAACAAAGATGGCTATGCATGATACTAATAGAAAAACTAAATCTATCATTTGCCACCATAACAAATACTGCTTTCTCAATCCAAAAGTACTTGCTTGAATGGTGAAAAACAGGGGTGTCATCAGACAATGAATGAGGCATAATCCGCTGGCAGTGACGCCTAAAATATTAGGGTATTTAGTTCGTTTTACAATGGATATCATAATTAAAATAGTTCTCTTTTTTTGTTTTTGCTGATTGCTTTTGATTGGTGTTCAAAATCCTTGTTATTACGCTTCACAAATTGGATATCAATTATTAAGGCTTCAAGGTTATTTTGCGAAGTACTGTATTAAAAGTTCCGGGGATCAAAGTTCCGGTCTCATCTAATAATTCTAATTGAATTGTAATTTCTCCCATAGGAAGTCCTTTGATCACGTGTGGAACCCATTCTGTAATCATAAATTTCTCCCCATGTATAGTGGCGCGAACCTTATGTCCATTTTCCGAAAGTGTTGTGTTTAGCACAAAGAAGTCCAATAGAATCTGTTCCGCATTTTTTCCTTCATAGGTTCCTTTTGGACGGCTGTAAATAAGTGTTGGGGCTTCCATTTCTAATCCAAGAACATCTTTAGGATCATCCCCAACAGTTAGTTTACGGACAACAACCGAATTACTGTTTTTTACTGATTCGTGATAGGAACGGCTTAAAAAAGCTACCAAATGATGTACTCCTTTGGGTATTTCTTTTTTAAAAATTGGTTCATAATGTGCAGAATAGGGTTGATTGTCTAAAATAAAATGAATATGCTGACCTTTTCCCGAATTCGCCAATTTTTGAGGATTAGGTCCTCCTGTCTGTGCTCCCAATTCGTAGTTTTCTACTTTAAAAGAAAAATCCATCTCTCCTGCTTCAGCCACTTCTATGTGCTTTGGGAGATCCAATATAAGAGAGGCATCGACATAGGCCGGAGAACTTTCTAATTTTTGCAATGTAATTTTGGGAGTAGTTGTTCTTGTTTCAATTTCGGTATCGTCTGCTATAGTTTCTTCCTTATTGGCAGCTTTCTTATCCTGTTTACAAGCTGTAAATATAAAAAGAAGAGCTACTAAAGCTATGACTATATGTTTTGTGTTTGTATTCATTTTGTTTTAATTAGTATTAGATTTTTTTTAAGGATTATTTTTATAGAGTTTAGTTAAGTTCCAAATAGATTCAGTACCCTGATTGGTTATGATCAGGTTTCCTAGTTCAGTATTGCTATCATCCTCAGTATTAAGTTGACAAATGATCTTGGTAATTCTACTATATGCCGCTGTATTCGAGGGCTCTATATGGATAGTAACATCACCTCCGGCTATCGTAAGAACATTATCTTTGTTTTCTAAAAGCTTACATCTCAAATATCTCAGCTCTTGTGCAATACGACTATAATCATCTGGGGTGCAGCTTAGATAAATCTCTTTGATTCCATGGAAAAGTTTTTGATTTTCGTACGTATTTTGAAGAAAAGCTTCACGAGAATATGAGGGATAATGCTTTCCATAAAGACTATCTAAGAAAGCAGGATTGTAATACCCATACCAGGTATGTAAAGAAGTGCCCGGGCTTGGAGTGTAGAAAGCTTTAAACCAGGTATGCTGATGATCACCAAAGGGCATCTTTACCGTTTCGTTGGCATATAAAAATGAGTCATTTTCAATTTTTAATTCGGGTTGCTCCCCTAAATGGAAGTGTTTGTCATTGTCTTTTAAAGAAAAACCAATACCGCTTTTACCTATCGGTTCGTTGTATTTGTTGTTTGGACCAAGAATTTCTATGTAATGTTGGTAGCCTCTTAAGAAGCACGTAGTAGCGTGATTATTTATAGGAGCAAAGTTCGGGAGTCCCAAATCCAGAGAAGCATAGGTCTTTTTTAATTGATTATCAGTTGTTAGTTTTGCATACGTAATACTATCTACAACCACGTATAGATGATCTAACAACACTTTAGGTAAAGCCTTGCGGAAAACCGCATCAATTTTTTCTTTGTTGATAGGAGAAGTACTCTCTGATTGCTTTGTTTGCTTTTGGCAGGAAAAGACAAGAATACTGCATAAGAATAATAAGCTTACTCGATATAACATACTAAATTATTTTTTGTAACATGGTTTTTTGGAATTAGAATACACTACATCTGTTAGAAAGTTGATTAAAATGCGTTCCCTTTACTATCCTGAGGTCATAGCCGTAACTAAAATTGTAGCAGCAATCCCGAACCCTGCCCCAGAAACAAATAAGTTCCATTTAGAATGCGCACCCTTTATTATTTCTGTATAAACCCATAAGGAGATCATAAAAAGTAAAACGATAAAAATTTGACCAGCCTCGATACCCAGGTTAAATAGCAGCAAGGGCATAATAATACTGTCGCTAAAGAGCATAAATTTAAAATTGCTGGCAAAGGCCAATCCATGGATGAGCCCAAAAACGAGTGCAATTGCATATTTTAGTTTAGCGTCCGAAAAAGTGGCATACCTCTCATAATTAATGATATTGGCTATTGCAGTTATCATAATTGTAAAAGGAATAAGCATGTCTATTAGTTTAGAGTTGGCTGGAATGACATCCAAAGCACTTAGCACGAGGGTTCCACTGTGACCTATAGTAAATGCTGTAATAATGACTAATATCTGTCTCCATTGTGTTAATCTAAAGGCCGCACATAATGTCATGACAAATAATAAATGGTCATAGGCATTTATATCCACAATATGATGCCATCCATTATAAAAAAAAGAACTCAAAGTATTCATTTGTGTATATTTTAGAGATCAATAGGTAAAGAATAGTTAGTAGACATAGCTTCAAAATAGACTTCTTCTACAAAATGAGGAATACGCACCGTAACCAAGTTAGTTTGTAAAAAATCGAATTCTTCAAAAAAGAGTCTATTTTCGACACAAAGTTGATCCCCTTTTTTAATGGTTGAAATGTTTTGCGAAAACTTGAGAATGCATACATTATGTTCTTCCAGAACTTGTGATGTTACATATTTCAGAGGAAATTGTTTTCCATTAATCGTGATCACATAATATTTTTTAAAATAACTTTCGATGCTCTTTTTATCTTCATTTGATACGTTTGTAAGATTAATGTCCTTGTTGAATGTATAATTAATACTATTCATGAGATCATCTATAAAGACTCTACATTCTATTTGTAGTTCTGTTTTTTCGGCATTGTATTCAATTAATGAAGAGGTGAGTTTAATTGGGTGTGAACTTATAAAAGAGGTACAAAACAACAGTACTCCTAATGTTATTAATGTCCTATAAAATTTAAATTTCATTTTTGGATATATTTTAGTTATTTGCATGGGATGAGCTGTACTAATGTTTCTACAGTTGTTTCAAGTGCTTTGGGCGAGGTTCTATCTGGTTGATATACGATAGAAACCTTTTTTGTATTCAAATCTAAAATAGATTGCTGCACTCCTTCTTGATATTGCAGTCCTTCCTCTATAATCTTTTGGCATTTTTTACATCTGGCCTCAGGAACGTTAATGACCATCAGGGAATTATCATTTCTTTGAATTAAAACCCTTTCTTCCTTTTCAGTAAGATTACATGAAGTACCTAGTAATATTAGTGCTATGATTGCTTTTTTCATAAGACTGTTATTTGATCGTATTTTTTTGGATTTTTTTAATAGTAGATAGTCAAAAGCCTTACAACTGGTAAAACTAATGACAGACAGAAAATCTATTACAACGGTAAATGCTAACTTGTGATTAGAAGATTTAGTTATGACGAGGTTTACAAATTTCTAATTAACCAGAAAAGATAATTACGATACTGTAGAATATCATAAAAGACAATGGTTTAAAAACCACCCAAGTCCTACAATCAATAGCAAAAATCTTTGTAAATATTAAAACAATTACCCTATAAACCCAGGAGGAGGTTTATTATAGATACTTTCTGGGAGTGTAATACTGTAATTTGATAGTTCGTAACAAAAATTGGTCTTATACCTTGAAATGTCAATTTCAGGTTTTTGTACTACTGCTTCAAAAACATCATTAGTAAAAGGCGTCAGATCATTGGATAGAGCTATTATTTCGCATAATTCGCAATGTACTTGATCATCACCATCATCAGAAATATGAGAAAAAACATGGAAATTACCTATTCTAAGAAATAGAAAGGTAGAAAGGAAAAAAAGAATACTAATATTTTTCCATATGTTCTTTTTCATTTTCCAAATATAGGAATTAATATAATATTGCTGGCTTTAGAATATGATAAAGATTGTTTTTTAGAAATCTTTAAGAAACGAAAGACAGTCAAGATTACAATTCAACTAGTTTTTGTTAGAATTATCAAAAATAATTCTAAAAATCTAGTATCGGAATATGCGGTTTATATACATTTGAAGAATAAACTTAATTAATCATAAATCATGAAAACACTTAGTAAATTAATCTTAATTGCAGCAGTCTCTTTATTTTTTTCCTGTAAACAAAATCCTGCAGAAACTCCTGAGCATAAGGCTATGGTAACAGAACATAATGAGATGGAAGCATCTCATGAAAAAATGGAAACGGAACATAAGGCAATGAAAGACGACCATAATGAAATGATGGAAGCTCATAAAACTATAGAAAACGATTCTATTCATATACTTACAGAACAAAAACATCAAGCGATGTTAGCTGAACACGGTAAACTTATCGAAAAGCACCAAACTTTAATTGATGGACATACAGAGTTAGAAAAAAAACATAGTACTGGTGAAGTTACATTAGAAGAAATGAAAACGGAACACGAAGCTATGAAAAAAGCACACCAGGAAATGGAAAATCAGCATCAACGTTTAGCTTCTGAACATCAAAAAATTACCGAAGAGGATAAAAAAATGCTGAAAGAAGATAAGGAAAAAGCAACAGCAGAAGAGGCTAATCAAAAGTAAACTGCTTCGGAGCAAGCTGCGAGGCATGTATTGAGAAACAACATTTTGATTTCGTGGCAAGCCTCCTTTAGCATTTTAAAACCCTATTATCGAGTAAATACTAATAGATTATCTATTAGAAAAAAAGCCTGATAAAATTTGAAAAATCGTGCTTTATAGTAAAGTACGATTTTTCAAGTACTGAAATACATTGTTCGTATGGATTCTTGGGCTTTAATTAATTTTTTATAGTAACTACCTTGGGACAAGTCCTTGAGGCATTTATCGAGTAATACTATTTTCGATTTCCAGACAAGCCTCCTTATATTATTTTACATCTTGATTATAGAGGACATTTAAACAATAAATTATTGTATGACTTATTTCGAAAAAGATACATATTTCATTTTACTGTATTTATGATCAGACGCTATATGCTATGTATATGATCTCTTAATGAGCTTTTTTTATTAATACCTATTTTTTTTCGGAGTCTATATCGTGCTTTTTTAATGCCTTCTAGTGAGATATTAAGAATTTTTGCAATTTCTTTAGAAGATAAATTGAGTTTTAGAAGTGCCATAAGTCTCAATTCGTTTGCAGTAACATTGGGATACTTTTGCATCACAATGGTATAAAAGTCCTGATGTACCTCTTCAAAACATTTTCTGAAGTTGTTCCAGTTTTCGGCATCTTTTTGCTCAAAATTAATAGTTTGCAGAAGTTTTAAGTATTTATATTGTAAATCCTGGTTTTCTGAGTATTTGATATCTTTGACTTCTTGTTTTAAGTTCTCCAATACCGTATTTTTTTTCACAATATGTAATGCGTGTGTAGTTAATTCTTTATTCCTGAAATCTAATTCTGCTTTTAATTTTTTTCTCTCTAGCAAGGAACATTTTATTTTTTTCTTGAAACAAAACAGTTTTATGCTTAATATGAGTATTGAAACAAGTAATATGATTACTAAAAGAATAGGCTGTAGTTTTTTGTTTTTTGTTTTTTGTCTGAGAAGATTAATTTTCTTATCCTTAGAAACGATCTGCTGTTCTTTTTTTTCATTTTCATATTCAGCCTGTAATTCACGAGCTTTTTTTTCGTTTGCCAGATTTTTCAGGCTATCTTTTAATTGAATTAAATTTTTATAGTACAGTACTGCATCTTTTGTATTTCTGTTTTGTTCTGCAATTTGTGCCAGTATGATGAGGCTTTCTTTTTCTCCATCGAGATCACAAATGTTTTTTGTCATATCTAGTGCTTTTAGTGCATAAATTTTGGCAGAGTCTAATTGATTGGTTTTTACAAAACATTTGGCAAGTTCATTAATAGTAAAATTTTTTTGTTTATTATCTCCAGCAGTGGTATAATTATATAAAGCTTTTTTTTGAAAAATTAGCGAGCTACCATAATCCTGCATTTCATAATAAGTAGCACCTATCAGTGATTGGATATACGCAATTGTTTTTGGGTTGCCAGTTGTTTTTCTGTATACAAATGCTTTTTTAAAATATGTTAAAGCTGTATCATACTGTTTTAATCCATTATAACATGTTCCTATATTTAGAGTAATAGAACTCCTCAGGATTTGGTTGTTTTTTTCTAATCGCAATAATGCCTGATCCAGGTATTTCAGTGCTTTTTTATATTGCTCTTGTTTGATTAAAACAGTACTGATGTGTATATAGGATCTACGGATTCCTTCTGTTTTATTGTAACGTTCATACCAACGTAACACATAGAGGTAACACTCAATTGCTTTTTCATATTGTTCAGTACGTTTGTAAGAAACCCCTTTGTTTTCTATGGATTTAATAAAAGAAAGAGAATCGTTGACCTTTAAGAATAAAATTCCAGCTTTCGTTAAGCTTTCAATGGCTTCAGTATACTGGTCTGTATGGTTGTAGATAGCTCCTATCTGATTTAGAGAAGAAGCTTGTCCCCATATATGTTTGATATCTTGGTTAATGCGATAGGATTTATTGAAGTATACTAATGCTGAGTCATATTCTTTTTGATAATAATGGGTAACTCCCATACAGTTATTAGCTCCAGCTATACCGCGAGAATTCTGTAATCGTTTGGCAATAGAAAGCGCTTGGTGAATATAACGTTTTGCGCGAGCAGGATCAGAAATTACATATTGTATACCTAAATCATTATAAGCCTTTAGTAAAGTCGTGTCTCTTGTGTTTTTATTTGAAATAACGCGATGAAGACTATCCGTTATTTGCATATTTTGTGCCGGTAGGATGTAGTGTGGAAGTAGTGTGAAAAAAAGAATATACCAAAATAAAGGGATCCTCATATTATAATTGGGGTAGTTTAAAGGAAGGCTAAAATATAGTTTTAAGCTAATATGTCTGAGAGATTAACATATTAGTAATAGTAAGATAAAGTATACGTATTGTTTTCTTTGATATAATACTTTCCTTATGAAATGATCATAAGGAAAGTATTACTAAGATTCTAACTGGAAATCAGGAATTACTATTCTTTTGCACAATTGTTTTATGAAAGAATTAGTTACATCATTAGTTTTCATTTCCAGCGTTTTTCAAACTCATAACTTATAGTAAGTTAGTAGTATAACATAGACGTAATTCAATTCATCGCATAAATTATATGAAATACATAACTATTAACATTTTGCTCTGTTATTTTTTGAGGTAATCAGAAAGAGAACATTATTTTGTTAGTTCAATAATTTATAGCTTTATGCGATGATTGAGATGTAAGTACCCTAAGGCAGTTTACTAATTCTTTATGAGTTTGGTGATATGAGATAAACCGTTTTCGAACTGAATGGTAAGTATATAAACCCCATTTAAGTCTAGAAGGTTGATATAAGCTTCTTTCTCAATCCCCTTTTTGTAAACATAGTCTGAATGAGATAAAATTATACGTCCATTAAGATCCGTAACGGTCATTGTAACTTCTCCTTCATGAAGGGTTTTATACCGTACATTAAATGTTCTTTTACTCGGGTTAGGGTATGCGGCAATACCTGTAGCTTCTACCTCTGTTTTTAATTGTTCTTCCCGGGAATCTGATGCTATATTGTCCTGATCAGTACGGGTTTTATTTTGTAAAATAGATCTGCTACCTACAGAAATATTAGGTACCGTTTCTTCGCAAAAAGTTTTCATATGAGTTTCAAAACCATCTGTGTCTTTGGTAATAATATAGTCATCATTCCAGATTGGATTATTTTTACCATTGTATTCATCAAATATAGAAGCACCGATGCTGGAAGCCTGATCATTTAGATTAAATCCAGATACCGTATCAAAATGAAAATCGGTATTCACACTATAGGATTGTCTTAGAATTTCCCCATTCTGCTGTCCACTTTCTCCAACTCCAGAAAAGCCATAATATTCTACTTCCAGATTAACAATTATCCATTTTTTTAATTCATTTTTTAATTCATCAGCTTTGCCAGTGTATGCTTTGATATTTTCTAGCATAGTAGTTGTGTCTAGCAAAGTGGTAATATTAAAATCGGTCGGAAGTTCTTTTATATCCTGATTATCATTTGTAGGTATGATGAACATCCTGGAACGTCTGCTATCTGTAGAAACCCCTTCACGGTTATAGGTTGTAACTACATAAGATGCTGTGAAGAAACCTGTTTCAAAACCAGTAACCTGATCAATATTTGTAGTAACATATGGCTTTTCTTTTAGCCGAAGATTGGCACCTAAAGTATCATACTGATTTTCTACGACGGTAATTCCTACTTCTGGTGTGAATAATAAATTAAAGATCCCCAAAGGCTCATTATATAAAGGAAAAGAACCTTTACTACCATTCCCAAATTCTATAGGAGCTTCTTCTGCATTTATGGATCCTGGTGTAGTGATGATGACATCATTAAGTATATTGGTAGAAATAGTTAAGGTACCGGTTGCTGCCAATTCAGAGAAAACAACACTTGGTTGGGGATCAGGAAAACTCAATGGAATAGTTTTATCAGGTTGATCCGTAAGATTATCTAACCGGATTTTTAGAGCTTTTGCAGTCAAGGCACGCCCGGAACCTTTCATTGCCGTACCTGAAGCATCAATACCTTCTCCTACCGCTTTTAGAGGAGCTCCTGTATTTAAGAACCCCCAATCAGTTCCTTCTCCTACCGCTTTCATGGCTTTGCCTGTGGCAGATAAAAAATCTCCGCTAGACATTGTTACGGTACCTTGATATTGTAGTTGTAATGCTTCACGTTCCCATTGTTCTACTTTTTTACCAGGCAATATAAATTCTGTTTCATTACTCCATTCTCTATTGCCCCATTCATCAAAATTGTTAAAACTGATATCTCCCAGAGTCTGCACCTGTTCTCCAAAAGGGGCATCCAATACTCCTGTTAAGAAATTATCAGTTTGTGCCATAAAATCATCATATACAGGACTTCCTGCAGGGATACTTCCTCCTAACGTTTTTCCTACAATTTGTAGATCACCTTTAGTAACTTTATCAACTTTTATTTGCAGATTTGATTCAAAGAAACATATACATGGGTCATAATTAAAGGTGAAATCTGCATAGAAAAACTGACCGGTAGAAGAGGAGTTTAATACTACAGTTTTAGAATATGCACCAGAACTCAATGTGCGTTCATCTAGTGCTTTTCCCTGCAAAAAACTAGACCACAATCTTGGTTTACCATAAGTGCCACTAATTGTATTACTTACTTTATCTATTAGAGTTACCCGAAGGTTATTAGCAATAGATGAATTATTGATATAAATAAATATACGTAGTTTCCCTGTAAAACGATTATAAAACATCATGTAGGGTTCTCCACGTAATTTACTATCTGGTTTTGGTTTATTATTTTCGTCATATCCAAAATCCATTTTAATTAATTCCCAACCATCGAGAACGCTAAAATCTTCACCTCCCAGGTAGGTTCCGTTTGCGCTCTGTTTAGAAGCAATTGCACTAAAACGAGGATTGTCTTCATAAAATGGACTCGTTACACTTTCTGTAATTACGGCTCCATTGCTCTTATATCTTAATATATAATCTTCTTGTTGCCAGTCAAATAAATTTGAAGGCTTGTTAGGGTCTGGAGCGTGTGAAAATTGAGGACTGGTGCTATATGTGTCCGGTAATTCTTTTGTGCCAAATTCTTTACCACTGATCACAATGGCACTTGCTATATAAGACAATTGTACAGAACCGTTTCTTATTTTGGCAAGTAATCTGGAAATATTACCGTCATTATTGTTAAGTAAGATTGGTGTTGGTACACCAGTCATTTCTTTGGTTTTATCTCCTTGTTTCGCAATTAATTTACCTTGTTTGTAACCAAATAATATTGGTTTGTCTGTCTCAAAGCCAGTATACTTGACTTGTCCCTTATTAAAAAGGTAAATATCACCACCATCATCCACACTGATACCCGCAATAAGTTTTCTGGATCCAGAAGATTGTATAGCATCTTTGGTATAGTGACTGTTTACATAATCTAATAAACCAATGCTGGCGATTGATTCATTTTCAAAAACTACTCTAAACATTTCATCATCCCCTTTTTTATTCAGAACGGTGATAGCGCCAGAGCCTATGATTGCTGAATTGTTATCAGGATTAATTTCTTCACCTACTACCGAAATTCGGGTGGCTGTTTTATCCTGTAATATATTTTCTGTGTGATTAGCAGAGTCATAGAAAGGAATAGATAGGTATGAGTTTTCGAAGAAATTTGCGATTTCATAATTAAAAACAAAAGGAGTGGTGTCTTCTTTGGTAAGCTTGTTCAATGCAATACCAGAAGTAGTGTAATGCCAATAGATATCAGTATTGGATATGCTTCTTATTAGTGCATGTCTCTTTTGTTGAGTAGTATAAGGAATTTGCATCTCAAAAAAATAGCCAGGATCTATATATTCATCAATTATTTCATTGGAAGCAGTTTTGTCATTCGTTTTTAATTCTAATTGGTATGTATCAGAATCTTTACTACCCACAAAGAGCCACTGTGTTCCATCTGAAACACTTACTATAGAAAAACCTTTATGGATATAGTCTTGTAGCAGCCACCATAGTTGTTCCTTGTTATTTTTTTTTGGCGGTACTAATGAGAGTGTAATACCAGTTCTTGTCAAAACAAAATCAGTATCATCTGGAGAAATTCGTACTATTCCTCTTACAGATTGATTTCCTTTAAAATCTGGTCGATCAAAAGAGGCTATATCAATATCCTCTGTATCGGGTATAGGAAATATATCAGGCTCTATTTGAATAGGAATTTGTCCGTGTATCTGATAACAGCAGGCAAAAACTAAGAAGAGCCACGATAATTTAATATAAATTTTCATAATTGTCGATTGCATTTAGTTTTATTTTTTTGCGGTTTCTAACTGATGTACTCTTTCCTCTAGTTTTGAAATTAATTCTTGCTGAGTTATCAGGTGCAGGTACAATTCTTCAATCTTTTCTACAGATAGTACACTTATTTCTTTAAGATCTAAACCATTTTTTATCACCTCTTTTTCAGAAGGCATGCCAGGTAAATGCTGATTGGCTTTTATATATTTTTTGATGTCCGATAATGATGTTAGCTCGTAATCGTTTGCAAAAACATAATCAGGAAAAGAAGAAAGGTCCGTAATAAACGCACTTGCTTTTACCTTACCATTTATGTGTAATTGTTCTTTAGGGTTGTCAATACCGCCAATACCTACATTGCCTTGTAAGTTTACATATAGCGCATGAACTCCTATAGGGTTTTTTACTGAAAAATGAGATTCTTCTGTATTATTTAGTGCTATTTCTAATCCTTTATAGGTACTTAACTGTTGTACTTCTTCAGTATTTGTAAAAGTAAGATTTCCTTTTAATGATAGTTGCGCTTCGCTTACAATATCATTTTTAAAAGTAGTCTTACCATGAAGTATATTTTTTTGATTCCAGGCATCAAAAGTAATATAACCAATATCATCTTTTCCACGAAAAATATACTGCTTATCTCCTGTATTATCATAGTCAGCTTTAAAATTAAAAGCTGCCCAATTGGATATACTACCTCCTTTCATCCTCAGATTGGATTTGTCATTTAACAGTAGTTCATGTCCATCAATACAAGCAGCTCCGCCAGTAAGATGCAGTTTTGCAGTAGGATTAGTAGTCCCAATTCCTAACCACCCTTTGCCGGTCAAACGCATTTTTTCGGATACATTTCTCCTAAGATTACTCCCAAAACCAAATCTGATATTCGAATTTTCGAAATTTGAACTGTCCCAATTACTTACAAGGTATAAATCCCCCCAGTCCGTAAACATGCCATCTCTTGTAGCTACAGCTCCTTCTTCAAGTACTTCTAGTTTTATGTTTTTATTCCAATTGGATCTTTTACCCCAGGCTACATAAAAGTTTGAATCCCTCTTTTTCTTTTGTTCAGTATCAAATAAAATAATGTTGGTTTGCTTTGCTTCTGTATATTTTGTGCCACTACTGGGGAAAGGCCCTATAGGTCCGATTTGTGCTACCAAAACTTTTAGTGGTGTGCAGCATAATAAAGATAGAATTATTAAATGTTTCATACTAAATAAGGATTGTTTTTTGGTTGTTTTTTTGGTTTTCATAATTGTGTATTTATATTTTTTTGATGAGTACCCCAAACCTATAAGCATTTACCTTTATAAAGGAAAAAAGAAGGTGGACAAAGAGTGGACAGTTTTGTAATAATTTGATAGTAAGATTTTTAAAATCTAGCTAATTTTGACTTCTTATTTTTTAATATGACCAAAATGTATAGACTGGAAGTAATATTGGAGCATACTTAAAACAGAATTAGTAGCGTTATACTTCTAAAATGTAAATAGTATGAAAACACAAACTCTTTTATTAGCCGTATTTCTATTATGTATATGTGCAATTTCGGCGCAGGATAAAGTATTAGTCTTTACCAAAACAAATGGTTTTGAACATCCGTCAATTGGAGCTGGGGTAACGATGATTACTGATTTGGGTATTACCAATGGGTTATGGACAACAGATGAGACTGATGATGCTAGTAGTTTTACTACCAATAACCTTGCGCAGTACAGTGCCGTGATATGGTGCAATACTAGCGGTAATGGTTTGCTCAATGCTTCACAACAACAGGCTTTTGAACAATATATAGCGAATGGAGGCGGTTTTTTAGGTATCCATGCAGCTACAGATACTTATCGAGATAAAAGTTGGCCTTTTTATAATGATCTTGTTGGTGCAATCATACAAAGAAATCCGAATCATACCAGGAATAATTTTAATGCAGATATGACCGTAGTAAGCTCGCACCCATCTGTTGATTTTTTGGGAACTACCTGGAACAAATCTGAGGAGTATTATTATTGGAGAAATAATGGTGGACAACTATTTGATGGCAATATAAACATTCTGATGGTAGCCTCTACAGGATCTAATGATTATGATGAAGCGAGACCAATCTCCTGGTATAAAGAGTATATGGGAGGACGTTCTTTTTATACCGCATTAGGTCATAATTCCAGCGATTATACAAACAATGCGAATTTTATAAAGCATATAGAAGAAGGAATTAAATATGTGATTGGGAATACGCTCAGTGTAGGAGGTGTAACTGCTGAAATACCTTTTGAAATAAATCAAAATCCAGTGAGTACCGTATTAAAATTATCCACCTCGGTTGTTACAAAGGAAAAATCATTAATGATCTATGATATCAACGGACAATTAGTATATATGAGATCGATACCTTCTTCTATCGCTTCTGTCGACATAAATCTTGAAAAATTATCTAAGGGGCTATATTTAGGGAGACTGATTTCTGGACGTCAAGAAAGTAGTTTTAAGATTATCAAGGAGTAATACCATCCTGTCTTAACATTACGCATCAAAATTTTATACTTCAATAGAAAAAGGAAGCATAACGGCTTCCTTTTTCTTTTTGCTTAAAAAAATAATTGTATTTTATTTGAATAATTTTAAGTTCAACATGGTGCAAAACATAGGTTTAGGCTACTTCTTTTTTGATCCAATATGGATCTTTAATCCATAAGGTGCTTTTCATCCAACTTCCTGTAGCTTCATGCTTCTTTTTATAAGGATCTGTATTTTCTTTTATAAAATCTAATATAGATTGTGTTACCTGAATGGATTCACTTTCAGAGAGAAAAATGTAATCACTACTAATTTTTGTAGCTTTTGTATCTTCTTTGTGCTCTCCTGATACCATACTAATATCGTTTGTAAATTTATATTCTTTTAGGTGTATGGTTTTAGAATTACTACTGGCAAGGCAAGCAAGACTCTGAAAACAAAAGATTAATAAAATAATGCTGGTAATAAGTTGATTTTTGATGTATAATTTTGAAGTTTCCATGTTGTCTATATTTTTAGGTTATTAAGGGGATTTAAAAATTGAAGTTTGTTAAATACTATTTAATTTGGGTATGGGTACTAATTATATGACGTATGGTTTTTTTTATGTGTTATCTAGAGAACCGGATTCCAGATTGTATTTTCTAACCAGGTAGTTAAGTCTTTTAATTCACTTTTATATTGTGATGGATTATAGTCATTTTTGCCTTCTGCAACTATAAAAGTGATATCACAACCGATCTCTTTAGCATAAGAAACACTTTTGTAAGCTTTTTTTATCGGGAAATATCGATCTTTTGTTCCTTGTATAATATAAATAGGAGTTTTGATCTTACTAGAAAACTTAAAATTAGAAGCCATAAGAACAATGGATGAGAACAAGAAGCTCTTACTTTTTCCTAATTTTGTAGCTTGGATTGCACCATTGCTGTATCCTATTAGTGTAATTTTTTCAGTGTCGATAGAAAATGTCTTTCTGGCAACAGTAATAAAATCGACTATTATATTCTCCAAAGCTTTTTGGTTCGTCCTTTTCCAGGATATTTTTGGGCTAAAAACAATTCCTTTCTTATTTTTCAAACCAGGTAATATGAGACTGTCTCTGAATTTAGTGTAATTTTTGGTTCCTAGTCCGCCTGGTAGTACTATATATAAAGGTAGTTTTTTATCAGTAATATTTTTCGGGATAACAAGATCGTATTTTTTATTATAAATTGAATTGAAAATTGCCATTTCTAGACCCTGACGGTCATCTATAGTATTTGCAGTAGTTATAAATGATAAACAAATGCTGAATAAGAATAGAAATTTAATTTTAAAAGAAGGCTTTAGAGTTTTCATAAATATTAATTTTACTTTGGTTACAGTGTAAAAGTAGTAGGATTAAGAGACTTAAAATCAGGTTTCTCGTTTAACGAAGATTTGATGTCGTTGAATGGTAAGTATCCTACGGTAAACGGTTTTACAGTAGTTTAATTGCGTATATTTTCCCTTAAATTGTATCGTAAAACCGATATTAAAGCTAAAAAAAGAAGAACAACAGATAAATAGAACTATACAATGAAGCTAATACAAATAGAGGCGACTCAATATTGAGATGCATATGAAAGAAAGAGAAAAGAGTTTTTATAAGCAATCATCTATGCAGCCAAACTTTATTTTCTAACCACGGTATGCTCGATTTTAATACTTCAGAATATTCACAAGCCTTAATATGAGTTTTTCCCTGAGCTTCTACAAAAGTAATATCGCAGCCTAATTCTTTTGCGGCAGCAATTCGCTTTCTAACTTTTTTTATAGGGAAAAACATATCTTCTGTTCCCTGGATCACATAAATTGGGATGTCTGGTTTCTCTTCAACCTTACAGTTAGAGGCCATTAAGATCATAGCAGAAAAAGTACTAGAATATTTTTTGGCATATTGCCAGCCAGCCAGTGCTCCATTACTATATCCCACCAATACAACTTTATTAGGATCTATTGGCCAATATTTTTTGGCAAGTTCGATAAAATCAAGAATTCTCTTTTCTAAATGATCCAATGTCCAGGTACGCCACGCTCCCGATGGGCTAAATATAAAACCTCCGGCATCTTTTAGTCCCGGAACAACCAGACAATTACTGAATTTTGTATAGTTTTTACTACCGATACCTCCATGAAGAACAATAAAAAGAGGTACTTTTTCTTCTTTCCTAATTTTAGGAATGGTAAGGTCATACTTCCATGTAGATTCGCGATCTTCAACGTTAATTGTTCCAATGATATTTCCAGGAGTTAAAGGTATGGATCTAAAAGAAGCTTCATTAATACTTGATACATAGTCAAAAGAGCTTCTGTTGCCTAATCCACTTTTACAAGAAAAAAAAGAAATTAGCACGAACAGACATATTGAATATTTAAAACATGAGTTTCTCATAATGCCATATAAATATACGGATTGAGTCGCGATTTTATGGAGCTATTGACAGAGTGTTCATAAAAAAATGAATGTAGGCGAAAATTATCTGAGTTAGGATTTCGAGGGTTGTAATTTAATTTTATTTTTGCCTATGCAAAATAACGTACTCATTTTAGATTTTGGATCACAGTATACTCAATTAATAGCAAGACGTGTAAGAGAGTTAAATATTTATTGTGAAATCCATCCCTATCATAAATTACCAGGTAATTTATCAGATTTTAAAGCTGTAATACTTTCAGGTTCACCACTTTCGGTAAGAGGAGAAGATGCCGCACATCCTGATTTATCAGGAATTAGAGGAAAAAAACCACTGTTAGCAGTTTGTTATGGAGCACAATATTTGGCACATTTCAGTGGAGGAGAGGTAGCCCCTTCCAGTACACGTGAATACGGAAGAGCAAATCTTTCCTATATAAAATCAGAAGAGCAATTCTTTAGTGATATTGCTATAGGATCTCAAGTATGGATGAGTCATAGTGATACTATAAAATCACTTCCTACCGATGCGGTATTACTGGCCAGTACAAGTGATGTTACCAATGCGGCATATAAGATAGCGCATGAAGATACATATGCTATTCAGTTTCATCCAGAGGTGTATCACTCTACTGATGGTAAACAATTGTTGGATAATTTTTTGATCAAAATTGCCGAAATACAACCAAATTGGACGCCTGATTCTTTTGTGGATACAACCGTGGCAACATTAAAAAAGAAGTTAGGAGATGATAAAGTAGTTTTGGGATTAAGTGGGGGTGTGGATTCTACCGTTGCAGCCGTATTACTTCATAAAGCAATAGGGAGTAATCTTCATTGCATTTTTGTAAACAATGGGTTACTACGCAAAAATGAATTTTCCTCTGTATTGGATCAATATGAAGGAATGGGGTTAAATGTAAAGGGAGTAGATGCTTCGGCACGTTTTTTGAATGCTCTGGCAGGAGAAAGCGATCCAGAAGGAAAACGTAAAATAATAGGTAAAGTATTTATTGAAGTTTTTGACGATGAAGCGCATCAGATAGAAGATGCAAAATGGTTAGCACAAGGAACGATTTATCCTGATGTGATAGAATCTGTATCCGTAAACGGGCCTTCTGTAACGATCAAATCGCATCATAATGTAGGAGGATTGCCAGATTTTATGAAATTAAAAGTAGTGGAACCCTTAAGAATGTTGTTTAAAGATGAAGTAAGACGGGTAGGAGCCTCTATGGATATAGATCCAGAGCTGTTAGGAAGACATCCTTTTCCGGGGCCAGGTTTGGCAATTCGAATATTAGGAGACATTACTTCAGAAAAAGTTAGTATTTTGCAAGAAGTAGATGCTATCTTTATCAATGGATTAAAAGAGAATGGACTTTACAATAAAGTATGGCAAGCAGGTGCTATTTTATTACCTGTGCAGAGTGTAGGGGTTATGGGAGATGAACGTACCTATGAAAAATGTGTTGCATTAAGAGCTGTAGAAAGTACAGATGGAATGACGGCAGATTGGGTAAATCTTCCTTATGAGTTTTTACAAAAAACCTCTAATGAAATAATAAACAAAGTAAAAGGCGTTAATAGAGTAGTGTATGACATAAGCTCAAAACCGCCGGCAACAATAGAATGGGAATAATATTCTAGCGTTTAATATAAATTATTTGGGGAATCAGGTATTATAAAGATTAGTATATGAAAAAAGTTTTGATGTTTTTTTTAGTGTTGGTGATGACTCATATTAGTTATGCGCAGCAGTATAAAAGTCATAAAGTTATACAGGGAGAAAATGTATATAGGATCGCAAAGCGGTATAATACAACTCCAGAAGCAATTTACAGGATAAATCCAACAGCAAAAGAAGGGATCAGTGAAGGACAAATTCTGGCGATCCCTGTGAGCGATGATCAGGAATATAATACGCATATTGTAGGAGAAGGTGATACCGTATACAATATTTCCAAAAAATATGATACAACACCAGAAGCAATTTATATATTAAATCCAGATGCTGTTAATGGAATCAATTTAGGGCAAATCCTAAAAGTTAACAAGCTCGAAAAAAATAAAGAAAAGGATGTAGAAGATACTTCAGGTAATGTAGCAGATGCTGTATTGGATAGTATAAAACCATTAGAAGAAATACGTAAAATTATCACTTTTAGAACGCATAAAGTGAAAAAGAAAGAAACTTTATATGGAATAGCTAAGCAGTATGGCATAGCGATAGATGATATTAAAAAACATAATAAAAGGCTGTATTCTGAAGGGATTCGTAAACGAGATAAGCTCAGAATTCCAATATATGAAAAAACCGAAACAGAAACTGTTTTAGCAGGAACTCCAATTGATACACTGAGTAGTAGAATCTCTTCAACTACAAACTATACAGTAAAGCCAAAAGAGACTAAATATGGTATCGCCAGAAGACATGGTATTACCATTGCAGAATTAGAAAAGTTAAACCCGGGAATGAGTCCAGATCTTCCAATTGGATTAGAGATTACGGTGCCTACAGTTATTTTTGTTCCTATGGAAGAAATAATTGAACCTGGATTTGAGTTGTACGAAGTGCGTCCAAAAGAAACAGTGTATAGTATTCTTAAGCGCACTAATATATCCTCGGATTCATTGTTTAAAATGAATCCTTATGTTAGGGATGGTCTGAGAGCAGGAATGGTAATAACACTTCCGCAACAAAATAGTAGAGATTCTTTGGCTATAGATTTTGAAGAACGAAAAATAGATATTCTGGAAAATATGTTGTCTAATTTTAAAACAAAGAAACTAGCAATTATGCTACCTTTTGGCTTAGATACATTAGACCTGAATGCAAGAACAGAAACAGAAGAATATATTAAAGGAAGAAGAGGACAAGGAATAAGAGTTGCACTTGATTTTTATAAAGGTGTTCAGATTGCTGTTGATTCAGCAAAAACGAAAGGACTTAGTGTAGAGCTAAATGTTTTTGATACACAACATAAAAATAACGTTAACTATATAAAAAGTCTAATAGATCAAAATAATTTTGATGAAGTAGACGCTGTCGTTGGTCCATTGTATCATACCAATGTAGAGGCCGCCGCAAAGGAATTAAAAAAATATGACACACCTGTCTTTTCTCCAATCTCTAAAAGAGAATCTAAGCTATACAGTAATTTTTTTCAAACCAGACCTACCGATGTTATGCTTCAGGATAAATTGATATCATATGTAAAAAAGGACTCTGTAGATAAAAATATTGTAATTATTGTACAGCAAGGGAAAAGATATGAAAAGATAAAGAATAAATTGATTTCAGAATTCCCTGATGCCAAAATAGCTAAGGTAGAAGATGGAAATTATGTGTACGATGTAAATCTAAATAAGGTGTTAGCAAAAAATAAACCTAATTGGGTTTTTCTGGAATCTAATGATGTTGCTATGATTAGTAATGTTACGGGTGGACTCAATGCCAAAGCAGAAAGCCATCAGGTAACCTTGTTTACTACTGATAAAAATAATGCTTTTGATGATGATTCTGTTAAGAATAACCACTTGTCAAAATTACATTTGCATTATCCGTCAATTGATAAAGAATATGATAATTATGATACCGAAAAAATGACCTCATTTGTGGCGAGGTACAAAAAAGAATATGGAACGATTCCCAGCAAGTACACAGTTAGAGGTTTTGATATTACATATGATATCTTAATGAGATTGGGGACAGCAGATGATATTTATCACGCGGCATCTTTTGAAGGAACAACCGAGTATGTAGAAAATAAATTTAATTATGCTAAAAAACTATCCGGAGGATATTATAATAAAGCATCTTATATCATTAAGTTTGACGAAGATTTAAAGTTAACAGTGATAGAATAAATTTATTTTCGATATAAATTTGGAATGTTTTTTTTATTTTTAGACCATGTTTTATTTATTATAATTATTTTAATACTCGTATTCGTTTTTTTAAAACCTTGGTACAGATGTTGATATACTAGATTTGGGATAGTTGAATATTAATGAGTACCTGTTTTGTTAAATAAAACTACTAACACATATGTGTAGATTTGTATTAGTATTTCTGTAATTGGAATAAATAAGATTATTTTAGAAAAGTTTTTTAGACCTCGCCCCGAGTCTTTAAGCTTGAATCTCAAAATATAAAAAACAACTTTTAGCTGGGCATAATTATTGCAATTATGAGTAAATTTTTTACCATTCTTTTAGTGTTAATTTTTGCTGATCATGGATATGTAGAGCGTTTTTCTTATGCAGAAAAAAGCAAATTAGATTGGTCTGATTTTAGAGGAGAGCCTAAGTCTAATAGTAATTTTGATGCTAGTGTTAATACAGGTATAACATATCAATGGTCTATTAGTAAAGAAGATTACGGGAAGATAGAATTAAAATATGAGGTTGATAGTTTTTGTTACCCATCACTATCCTGGGTGAAAAAAGGTCAATCTACAAACTATTTATTGTTGCATGAGCAATTGCATTTTGATATTTCAGAATTACACGCTAGAATTATGAGAAAGAAATTGCAAGAGTATAAGCCTGATAAGAATGTTCGTAGAGATCTAAATAGAATGTATAAAAGAGTAGAGCGGATGAGGATTAATATGCAAGAGCAATATGATATAGAGACGGATCATTCTAAAAATAAAGAAAACCAGATTAAATGGGAAAAGAAGGTTAAGAACCTAATGTGGTACTATAGGGAATATGCTAAATAAGAAATTTTTTTATGGACCTTCAACCGCAGAGAGAATTTTTGATTAAATTATCTAATACTAAAATGCCCTTTGGTAAATATAAAGATAGATACCTTATAGATTTACCAGAGCATTATATCGTTTGGTATCATAATAAGGGCTTTCCTAAAGGAGTTTTGGGTCAACAATTACAAACAGTTTATGAATTGAAAGTAAATGGATTAGAATATTTAATACGAAATATTAAGAAATTATAACCGCTATCTTTTACGGTGATTTCCAAAATTTTTCTAGTGATTTCGTTTTTTCTTCCTTCCCTCTTGTTTGATTGCTATTTACTATTGCAAAATATAAAAATGCCTTAAAGCGAATATGAAAAGCATATTTTTTCTTTGGATTAATTGGATTTGATGAATCATAAGAGAGTCAGTCAGTGAAATTCTGATAAGAGTTTTGCATCAAAAACAGGCATTTTGAGCTTGAAAATCTATTCTCGATACACTTTTTTTTTCGTCAAAGCACTATTATTGATTTGTTTGTATAAATTGTTGTTTTACAGGTGATTGATGGGTTTGATTCTTTGGTTATTCTGATGCTGTACTTCAAGATAAGTTCTATAAGAAAAATGCGTTAAATTTTAAATTTAACGCATTTCGTATATCAGCTTTGTGATTTTTTTAAGAAGTAGTTTCTGGAATTTTGGAAAAAATATCTACATCCACCTGATTATTCGTGAGATCTTTAAATGTTTCGCGTTTACGGATCAGATGCGCTTTATTTTCATGCCACAGTACCTCTGCAGGACGATAGCGAGAGTTGTAGTTACTAGACATAGAGAAACAGTAAGCTCCAGCATTTTTAAAAGCTATCATATCTCCCTCAGTAATTTCCGAAATTCTTCGATTGGTAGCAAAGGTATCTGTTTCACATATATATCCCACAATAGAATAAAATCGCTCTCTTCCAGTAGGGTTAGAGATGTTTACAATATCATGATATGAATTATACAGCATTGGTCTTATCAGGTGATTAAAACCACTATCAATACCCGCAAATACAGTAGAAGTAGTTTGCTTTACGACATTTACTTTGGCTAAGAAATATCCAGCCTCGCTGACAAGAAATTTTCCGGGTTCAAATCCTAGCGTTAATTCTTTACCATACTTTTTACAAAAAGCATTAAAGCGTTTAGTGAGTTTTTCTCCAAATTCTTCAATATTGGTTTCGATGTCTCCGGTTTTATAAGGAACTTTGAATCCGCTTCCAAAATCTATAAAATCAAGATTTTTGAAGTTTAGTGCAGTCTCGAATAAAATCTCACTGGCATATAAGAATACATCAATATCTAAGATATCACTTCCGGTATGCATATGAATACCATTGATATTCATCCCGGTATTTTTTACAATTCTTAGAATATGAGGGATTTGATGGATAGAGATCCCAAATTTGCTGTCGATATGTCCTACAGAGATATTACTATTTCCGCCAGCCATAACGTGAGGATTAATTCTGATACAAACAGGAGTATCAGGATGTTTAGTCCCAAATTGCTCGAGGATAGAAAGATTGTCTATGTTTATTTGTACTCCCATAGCAGAGACTTTCTCTATTTCTTCTAGTGATACACCATTAGGAGTGAAAATAATATTATTGGGTGTTACCCCGGCCAATAACCCTAATTGTACTTCCTGTATTGATACGGTATCTAATCCTGCACCCAACGAATTCATTAGTTTTAAAATCGCAAGATTAGATAATGCCTTGACAGCATAATTAAGTTTTACATGTTTGACTTTCTTAAATGCGCCCGTAAGGCGTTCATACTGTGAAACAATTTTTTCGGAGTCATATACATAAACCGGACTCCCAAACTCTTCTGCGATTGCTAATAAACTTGAGTTTTTCATTGGATTTTACAATTTAAGCCTACGAAATTATCAATAAAATTAGAGATATCAGCCTTAAGTATGTAAAAAATCTATTTATTGAATAGATTTTAAGTTTTTTAACGCGTGTTTATGCGGCGTAGCAGTAGTTAATTAGTATTTTTAAAATAAAAATGTTACCACTTTTCCCATTAGAATTAGTTGTATATCCAGGAGAGCGATTGCCTTTACATATTTTTGAAGAAAGATACCGACAATTAATTGAGGATTGTGAAAATGATGGTATCTCTTTTGGGGTTCCTGCATATATTAATAAAAAATTAGAATATGGAACAGAAGTAGTACTGCAAAAAATAGAAAAAAGATATCCCAATGGAGGAAGTGATGTAGTTTGTATGGGTAAAAGAGTATTTAAAATTAAAAGTTTTTATCCAGAATTATCAGGAAAATTATATGCCGGAGGAGATGTAGAATATCTTGATGATAAAGAAAATGGTGTAGAAGAACTTCAGGAAGAATTACTCAGAAATATTACTTTATTATACATAGAATTAACAATAGATAGACCTCCGGTTTTTGATATCCCCTTTATTAGTTATCAAGTGGCTCATAAAATAGGACTGGCTTTGCATCAGGAATATCACTTGTTGAAATTGCGAAGTGAATTAGAGCGACTTAATTATCTTATAGGACATCTAAAAATAACAATCCCCGTAGTAAAAGAAATGAATAGAGCAAAGGAGGTTATTAAAATGAATGGGCATTTTAAAAATTTTGACCCTTTAGATTTTGAAGATTTCGAATTATAACTACAATATTTCATTTTTCCTTCAATATTTTGATCATATTTTCTAATAATCCCAAAGCTGTTTTCTTAAAACGTTTTTTAGTCTAAAAGATTGGCACAGGAACTTCACTTTTCCTATTTTTGGAACTCCTATTCAAAAGGGTAAAAAATAAGACTATGAACTTACACGAATATCAGGGTAAAGAGATATTAAGCAGCTTTGGTGTGCGTATCCAGCGCGGTATTGTTGCACAAAATGCAAAAGAAGCAGTTGCAGCTGCAAAACAATTAACTGCAGAAACAGGTACTGGGTGGCACGTTATCAAAGCACAAGTACATGCAGGTGGTAGAGGAAAAGGTGGTGGAGTAAAACTTGCAAAAAACCTTCAGGAAGTAGAAGAAATTGCAGGTCAGATTATTGGGATGAACTTAATTACTCCTCAAACCTCTGTAGAAGGAAAAAAAGTACATCAGGTATTGGTAGCAGAAGATGTGTACTATCCTGGAGATAGTGAGCCAAACGAATTTTATATGTCTGTATTATTGAACCGTGCCACTGGTCGTAATATGATTATGTATTCTACAGAAGGAGGAATGGATATAGAGACTGTTGCAGAAGAGACGCCACACTTGATTTTTACAGAAGAAATAGATCCTTCAGTTGGATTATTGCCTTTTCAGGCAAGACGTGTTGCATTTAATCTTGGTTTGAGTGGAGGTGCTTTTAAAGAGATGACAAAATTTGTTATGGCTTTATACACAGCTTATGATAAATCAGACTCTTCATTATTTGAGATTAATCCGGTTTTAAAAACAAGTGATGATAAAATTATGGCAGTAGATGCTAAGGTAACTATCGATGATAATGCCTTATATCGCCATAAGAATTATGTAGATATGCGTGACATCCGTGAGGAAAATCCAATCGAGGTAGAAGCAAATGAAGTTGGACTTAATTATGTAGATCTTGATGGTAATGTAGGATGTATGGTTAATGGGGCTGGTTTAGCAATGGCAACTATGGATTTAATTAAGCAAGCTGGAGGAGAGCCGGCAAATTTCCTGGATGTTGGAGGTACTGCAGATGCCAAGCGTGTTGAAGAAGCTTTTAGAATTATCCTGAAAGATGATAATGTAAAGGCGATCTTAATTAATATTTTTGGAGGTATAGTTCGTTGTGATCGTGTTGCACAAGGAGTGGTTGATGCATATAAGAATATGGGTGATGCCATCAAAGTGCCTATAATAGTCCGTTTGCAAGGAACGAATGCTGACATAGCAAAAGAGCTTATTGATACTAGTGGATTGGATGTACAGAGTGCTGTTCAGTTTCAGGAAGCTGCAGATAAAGTACAAACCGTACTAGCATAAGAAACTAATTTATTCTTTGTTATATAATATGAAACGACCTATTTATTAGGTCGTTTTTTTTGTAAAAAAATGATTCGATTTAAAAAGATTTAAGCGGTGGGTTGATATAATACGATTTATAACTAAAAATTTCGCATATTCATCGTTTCTTTTTCCTTTCTACTTGGTTTAAAAAATAAACCGTAGCTATAGCTATGCTTGATTTTTTTGCCTTGCATAAAGAAAAAATAATTCAATGAATTTATACGAATTTTTTAATCACAAATCGTATAATATAGAAGCGTAAACAAAAAAGCCTGATTTTATAAAATCAGGCTTTTTTGTTTAATTCCTTGATCTCTTGGGGTATGGAGGTCTTTTGTATTCCTTCGAAGGGTTTTTCTTTAATGCTTCGAGGGCTATTTCAATTGCTTTTTCTAATTGAGGGTCATTCCCTTTGATAATCTCAGAAGGCAATTGTTCTACTTCTATATCAGGAGCTACTCCAACATTTTCGACTATAAACCCATCTTCGGTCCAGATAGCTACATTAGGTGCAGTAACACTAGCCCCATCGATAAACTCAGGAAAACCTAATACGCCAACCAAGCCGCCCCAGGTTCTTTTCCCAACAAGCGTTCCTACATTAAATTTTCTGAACATCCAGGGAAGCATATCTCCACCAGAACCGGCAGTTTCATCAATAATCATGACTTTGGGCCCCTGAATTGAAGCACTGGGAGTCTTAAGATCTTTACCATATCTAAAGTTCCAATGCGATTGATAAGGATTTAATAAAAGATTGATGTAGTAATCTGCTATTTGTCCACCACCATTGAAACGTTCGTCTATAATAATTGCCTTTTTATTGGCCTGCGGGAAGAAGTATCTTTTAAAGTATTGATGACCTCTATTCGCTGTGTTAGGGACATATACGTATGCAACCTGGCCATTAGTTGCCTGATGAACTTTCTTTAGATTCTTTTCTACCCAATCACGATTTCGCAAATTATATTCATTTGATATAGGGGTTACTTTAATTATTTTAGAATCTTTGCTATTAGGGTTTGGTCCTACAGTAAGTTCTACTATTTTATCTGCTGTATTTTCAAAGAAACTGAATATGTTGTCATCGCTTAGTATATTTTTTCCATTTATAGCTAATAAATAATCACCTTCATGAACCTGGATTCCTGGTGCTGTCAATGGAGATCGTAAATTGGGATTCCAGTTTAGTCCACCATATATTTTTTTGAATTGATATCTATTGTTAGAAATCAGATAATCAGCTCCTAGAAGACCACCAGAGATACGTTCAGGTTTATTTAGCCGTTCTCCTCGCCCTTCTAATCTATGATGTCCTACAGATAGTTCGCTGCACATCCACTGTATTACCCGGTTTAAATCATTTCTGGAAGATAGGTGTGGTAAGAATACTTCATATTTCTTTTTCATTTCATTCCAGTTAGCCCCGTGCATTCCAGGGTCATAAAAATAATCTCTGTTAACTCTCCATGCCTCGTAAAATATGTTTTTCCACTCTTCTAAAGGATTTATTTTTACCTGAATCGAATTCGTTTTCAGTATTCCTTTTCCAGTTTCAGGCTTTTTACCAGTATCAGTAATTCCCCAGCTATCATCTTTTTGGTATAACATCTTTTGACCATTGCCAGAGATGATATAGTTGTCAAGTGACATTACTACATCGTCTTTACGCTTTATGATGTCATACTGATGTAGCATAGAGGGTTTAGATACATCACTATTATTAAAGGATATATAAAGAACTTTGTTTTCTTGTCCGGATTCTAATCCATAATAACTTCCTGCTTTTATAGGGAGATCAATAATACGATTTTGAATATTTTCTAGATCAATTTCTAGGTCTTGATCATTTTTTTCAGATTCCTTAGTATCATCGTTTATATCGTTTTTTTTCTTTGTATCATCTATCGGCTCCTCATCACTTTCTTTTGCAAAAGGAGATAAAATATCATTTCTTAAGGTAGCTAAGTATATTGAATTAGTTAGAGACATATCTTGATTGGATTGATCAAACCAGTTGACTACCGGGCCGGCATCTGTCGATGCAAAAAAATAGATATACTTACCATTGGGGTCAAAAACTGGATTAGTAGCATTGCTTAATCCATCACTTATAGGATACGATTTATTGTTCTTGATTGAGTATAAAAATATTTGCTCAAAATTGGTGTCAATAATTTTAGAATACAGCATCCAGTTGGCATCAGAAGACCAATCGCCAAATAAATTCCTAAAAGCCCCAGGGAAATAATATTCGTCACTATTAATTTTAGTAATTTTTTCTGAATCAATATCAAGAATATAAAGATTTCGACCATTATCAGAAAAACTTATTTTTTTACTATCAGGAGACCAATTGGTATAAGCATAGAAACCGGTGCCTGGGACTTTAATTTTTTGAGTACTTCCTTTGCCGTCTTGCGGTTTTATATGTAATTGATATTCTCCGGATTCATCAGAGAAATAAGCAATATGTTTTCCGTCTGCGGACCAGGCAGGGTATTTTTCGTGAGCGCCGGGACTTGTTGTGATGTTTCTGGGGTCTCCTTTGTTTTCGGGGACGGTGATAATCTCACCTCTGTAATCAAAAACTACTCTTTTTCCAGAGGGAGAAATGTTGGCAGATCTTATGTGATCTCCACCTTTTATATAACGTTCTCTCAATTCTAAAAGATCTGTAGCAATGCCAATACTAAGTCTCGTATTGGTTTTTTGTTGAATATTATAGATGTGAAGGTATCCTGACTGTTCAAAAATAATTTCGTTTTGTCCGATTGAAGCATTTGTAATTGGAAAATCATCGAATTGAGTCAATTGATCAATTCCTTTTGTTTTGGTATTATATGAAAATAAATTAAATTCCCCATTTCTATCACTCAAGAAAAATATATCATCTCCTTTCCACATAGGCTGTACATCGTTACTTCCTTGGTCTGTCTGGGGGATTTTTACAATTGATTTATCTTTAAAAGAGAATAACCAAATATTGGCAATCGTGCCTCCTCGATAATTCTTCCATTGTTTAAAACGATCTGGAATAGGGGTGTAGGCCATATAGTTTCCATCAGGTGAATAGGCGGCGTGATAAGCATTTGGGATTTCTAATTCTTTCGGAAACCCACCCTTAATATCTACCTGATATAATTTAAGTAGTCTATTGGTAAATGCTGTTCTCAAGGAATTAAAAACTACTGATTTTCCATCTGGAGTAAATTCGACTACTCTGTCAAAACCTGGGTGCCAAGTCAGTCTTTTGGGGATTCCTCCGGTTACCGGAATTGTAAAAACATCAATATTTCCATCATATTGGGCGCTAAAAGCGATTAGACTTCCGTCAGGAGAAAAAACAGGATTGGATTCTATACCCTCATCTATAGTGAGCCTTCTGGGCTGCGTTCCATTTTTATTTGCTATCCACAGATCATCTGCATATATAAAAGCTATGTGTGATTGACTGATAGCAGGTTGTTCCAGCATTCTGGTGTTTTCAGGGTCTATAGCAGTAGATGCTGCTGAGGATAGTAGTGAAATTAATAGAAATGTGTGAATACTTAATTTTTTCATGAACGTGTAAGTGATAAATGATTTTGTGGCTAAGAAGATAAAGAAAATTATAGAATAGCCTGAGCTTCTATTATTTTTTTATTCTGAAATTAAGCTGAAAAGCATAATTTTCTCATATCATAGAAATTACCTTGATTTTTATTTTTAATCGAAAATTAGCTGAAATTTGACCGGATGCGGCATTTTTTGTAGTCTATAGTAACACTACAGACGAAAAAAGCAACGAAATATGGACGAACTTCAACCATTTTTCAGGAAATAGTAAAGTCAAGATGAGATCATCAATAAATTCAAATAACAAGTGGTATACCAGCAGGAGATTATTTTTGCCGTATATGTCAGTTCGATGCACAAAATTTATGGAATTATTACCAATAATGGTGTGCGTATTTTTTTATGTAAGTCTCGTAGATATTTTGAATAATTTTCATGTCCTTGTCAGATAGATTAGAAATTTCACTGGCAGAAATATTCGATTTTAATTGTTCTTTGTTGGATGCTCCTGGTATGACACAGCTTATCTGTGGATGATTTAAAATCCATTTCAGTGCCAGTATGGGTAATGATATATCTGGAAATTGTTGTTTGAGTAATGCTACAACCTTTAATCCTAATTGATAATCAACTCCGGAAAAAGTTTCTCCTTTGTCAAAGACTTCTCCATTTCTATTGAAGCTTCTATGGTCGTCTTTGCTAAAGGTCGTTTTAGAATCATACTTTCCACTCAATAATCCACTTGCCAGTGGAACTCTTGCGATGACTCCAATATTTTTCTTCTTAACTTGTTCAAAAAACAACTCATTAGGTCGCTGTCTGAATATGTTAAAGATAATTTGTACAGTGCTCACATTATCATATTCTATTGCTTTTAATGCTTCCTCAATTTTTTCTACACTGACCCCCAGTGCTCCAATTTTTCCTTCAGATAATAGTTTGTCAAACTCTTCAAATATTTCTGGACGATAGTAGACTTCTGTAGGAGGGCAATGTAGCTGAATAAGATCTATTCTTTCTACAGCAAGGTTTGTAAGGCTATTTTCGACATAGTTTCTTAGTGCCTTTGGGGTATAGTTTTTATTTATATGTGGATGGATAAAGCGACCACATTTTGTGGCTACATATATTCTTTCTGATCTTGATTTTATAAGTTTGCCAACAGCTTTCTCACTTTCTCGATTACTGTATACATCTGCAGTATCGATAAAGTTGATTCCATGATCAACTGCAGTATTTAAAATATGTTCTGCATTTTTGTAATTAAATTCTGAGCCCCATTTACCACCAACTTGCCAGGTGCCTAAACTTATTTCTGAGATGTTGTAGTCTGTTTTTCCTAATATTCGATATTTCATGAATTGTTTGATTGAATTATATAGTTAATGCTTACGGTAGCAAGATCCGAATTTGGGTACTTAGAAAAGTATGTACTATCACTTGTTAGTCCTGCTTCATCAATGATTTTGAGAAAAGCATCTATTTCTAAAATATACTGATCAGAAAAACCGTGAGTGGTGTTGTACGCAGTAGCTGCTGTTTTTCCTATGTTTTTTGCTATTAGAGCAGGAGAAATTGTATGAAGTTCAATAATGATTAATCCAAACTTAGCAATATGTGGCGCCCATTTAATAAAATGATCTTTTAGGTTTCTTTCTACATCGTCATTTTGTAGAAGTTTTCCTCTGTATACAAATGCACCTGTAGAGCTACTTGGAGTGTTTAGTTTTGAAATAGGTTCGCTCCACACTCTGTTGTGATCCAAAAAGGTTCTTACGGATAAAAGATCTCTTAATTGAATTGAGTAATTCTCTTTTAAATCTTTTTCTATAGCATCGGGATTGCTGATATCTCCCCAGATTACTTTTGCCCAGATATCAGCCTGAATTAAGTTGGTTCTGGTAACTTTTAGGGCAGCTTTATTATAGTCAGCGCCGACTAGAAATAAGGGATTGTTATCCAGGTGTTTACCTCTTAATGTTTTGGATTCAATTACATCAAAAAGGTGTATCAAAAATGCTCCATTTCCACATCCCATATCCAGAATCCCCTTGGGTTGTTGTTCTATTGGTTGGTTGAATAAGCTAATAATAATCTCATCTATCTTTTTGAAATATGTAGCATGTGCACCACCGCTTCCCCAAACATTCATTTCGCGATCTACGTGAGTTTCATCCTCCCCATTTTTAGTATTCCACAGGACAGTGGGATCACCAAATAAGAGGTCATTTATTTTTCTAAACATCGGAATATAAGAGACCGTAACTCCATATGAGGTAGCTCTTTTGGCAAAGAATAAACCTTTTTTGGTAAAGGTATACTGTTGATTCTTTTTGGTAAACCAGCCTAAATAGCTCAAAAATGATAAGATTACATCAAAACTTTCTGGAGAGCCGTGATATTCATCGGCACTAAATGAAGCTTCCATAAAATATTTATGAAACATTCCTCCCATTCCCAGATGTACAATTGTAGGGCCGACCAATATACCTTCTATATGCTTTAGTATTTGTTTTTGAATAGTATTGGTTATCGTATCATCAGAAAGAGTAATATTCATCTTTTTTTGATAAATAATCAATAATTTTTCTAATTTATAAAAAGGATCTAACTCAAACTTTCTGGGATGGAATTTACCAGAATATTCTAAAAGATCAACAGTGTCTTGATATAGGTAAAAAAGATCAAAAGCTATTTTAGTTCGTTCATTAATAGCTACATTTACTGAGTTTTGAGTTATTTCATAATTTAACCATCCCTGAGAAGATAGCGTTCTTAGTGCTACGGTAAGATATCCTTCGTTTCCATTAAATACTTTAGCAATTTTTGATATTGTAATAGTCTTATGAAGAATAATATAGTCTGTTATTTTTGCTCTGAACAAGGCGAATGCCAGTGGAGCAACTACAATACCATCAAGATGCCTGAACAATTCTTCTCTGAATATTTGTTTCTCTTGTTTCGTAAGCATGCTTAAAAGGATAGTTAAAAGAAATGATTTAATATCTCTAAATTAAGCATTTATTTTTAGGTGCAGTATACTATTTAGTATTCTTGTGTATTGTATTCTTGTCCTTTTTTTCTGGCATTGGACCTCTGAGGTGGATGATTAATCCATTTAAGAAGTTACGTAACACTTGATCACCACATTCCATATATTTTGGGTGGCTTTCGTTTCTAAACATAGCTCCAAGTTCACTTTTGGTGACCTTAAAATCAACCAGAGTACAAATTTTTACAATATCGTCATCACGAAGTTTATGTGCAACACGTAATTTTTTGAAAATATCATTATTAGTTAATCCCATAGAAGGCAAAGGTAGTTCTTTTAATGGCTTAAGAAAAAAAAATCGGTTATGTTATATACACCTAATTTGTTTGTATGATATTTGCATGCATTTGCCTGATAATATCCCAAAATGATTAGTTGTTGAATTTTTTTTAAAAGAGATGCATGTATAGTAAAGAAGAAAAATTGAGTTTGCTTGCTGAGATGATTGAGTTTGCTAAAGCAGATAAAGAAATAAAAGATGAAGAATATAATTTTATTCTGGCGATAGCCTTGCAGCTGGGGATAACAGAAGAAGAAATAGGAGATCTGGTGAGAAATAATGCTGCCAGAAAACATCTCCAGCCAGAATCACAGCGAATATTACAGTTTCATAGATTGGTATTGTTAATGAATGTAGATAAGGAAACCTCTCAGTCCGAAATTCATAAAATTAGGGAAATGGGGTTAAAAATGGGGTTACGACCTGAAGCGATTAATACTGTGTTAAAAGAAATGCACAAGTATCCTGACAAGGTAATCCCTCCAAAAGAATTGATGTCAATATTTGCACGTTTTTATAATTAGGATAATAAATAAATTACGAACTCATCTTGACTTTTTTCTATTTCCTAAAAAGTTAAGATGAATTCTATTACAAAAAAAAGACGTTGAGCAGAACTCAGCGTCTTTTTTTTGTGGTAATTGTCATATATCTATATGTTTTTTTGACAAAAAGTCATATTTTTAATAATAAAAACGACATTATGTCTTGTTTTTTATATTGGAATTCTAATTGCTAGCTATTATTTGAATTTAAAATTTAAAATAACTTAAAAAAAGATATTATGAGTTTAGTTAAAAGAACAGACAGATTACCGTTTATCCTTGAAGATATTTTTAATACAGATTGGTTTGGAGGCACATCCAGTGTTAGCAAAATTGGTCTTAATACACCAGCAGTTAATATCAAAGAAACAGATGACAGTTTTACTATAGATTTAGCAGCTCCAGGTTTGACAAAGGAAGATTTTGTTATAGAATTAGATACTAATGTATTGCTTATTTCTTCTGAGGTAAGTAAAGAAATCAAAGAAGAAAGAGAAACATATACAAGAAAAGAATTTGGCTACAGTACTTTTAAGCGTTCATTTACTTTGCCAGATACTGTAAAGACTGTTGATATTTTAGCTTCTTATGATAATGGGGTTTTATCAGTTAAATTACCTAAAAAGGAAGAGGCTAAAGTACAGCCTAAGCGATCAATAGAAATTTCATAAGTTGATATTTGAATTAGTTAGTTAATGTTACGTAAAAGAGGGTGTTTTTTTTTAAAAACACCCTCTTTTTGTAGACTAAGTATTTTATTGAGCTGTCAAAAATAATGCAAGAATACTTCCGTTATTTTTTAAAATATTATTTCTATAACTTATTACCATAATAACAATCCTTAGCGAGCGCTTTAGAATAACTTGTTTTTGTTTTTAAATCCATAATAAGATAGATTTCTTTTTTTAACTTTATTTCTATCCGATCTTTTTTCCAGTAGATTTTAATGTCTTTTGCGGATAGACTTTTAATATAGCTATGTTTGTTAGCATAAGTAGCGGTAAGTGGCGTAGCATTTCCATTTTTAGTGGCTTCCTTAGGGTCGATTTCCATTGATTTTGGATCTATGATCGAGCATAAAAAACCATCAAAATCAATTCCTTCCATATTAGGTTTTAATACATATGCCCATATAGAATATTCATCTTCTTCTATCATTAGCGTTCTTCCTGATTCTGAATCTGTAGAAGTAATGAATATTTTTTCAATTGTGGTTTCTGATTTAATTTTGGAAGTATCTATAGAAAATACTCCTGCAAATAGCGATAGTAATATTAGCTTCATTTTAAGGTGTTTTTAGGTTTATCTAACTATGTGTTTTTAAATCAGAAATTGTCAATAGAAGAATGTATAAAAATACTATTAACGTAATCAGCCCAAAAAATAGAGAATTATGTATTGGTGTCTCCATAGCAATACATAAAAGTAGAAGTGTGTGGTTACGAAAGTAAGAAATTATTCTGTAGATAGTATGGTAATAAATGAGATTTATTTGTAAGTTTTTTTACCATAATTTACAACGTAAAATCCTACAAATCTGATAATTAAAGTTGAGATGATAACAAGAGAATTATACATTCATTTTTTATTCTGAAGATTAAATACGATTTTGTTTTTACTAATAAGAATGTACGTTACGATAAGGTTTGGAACCCAACATAACCAGGCAACGATTCTATAAGCAATTATAAAATCACCAATAGAAATAGAAAGAATTGGTAACCATATCCGTAGTGTAACTGCTGCAAAACATGCGGCATAACTATAATACATCATTTTTTGATGTAGTAGGATTTCTCCATTTTTGATATCTACGTATGCTTTTATTGTAGTGTATAACCATACAACTCCAAGACATATAAATCCTAGAGATACTATGATACCTCCAGTGGCAAAGAATCCTATGTATATGCCTGACATTCCGCCAAATATAGCATTTACTACATATATATATCCTATTAACTGATGTAGTTTTGGTTTTTTGATTCTTACTTTATGGTTGAATTGTATCCAGCCGATTAATAGTGCAATCCCACTAAGGATAATATGAATATAAAAGGCAATATTCCAGATTGTATCAGATAGAAGTTCTGTGTTTTTGGACGCTAGTAGTCCAAAGGTTCGATCTACAAAAAAATAAGCTAGAGGATATAGACCGACTAAAATAGATAATAGCACAAAAACTATTGTAACAAACCGTTTCATAAATTAAACAATATTTAAATTAAGGACACTTTCAGCGCAAGCCAGCACTGCCTCTTCTACAGGGATAGGTTCCCATTTTAATAATATTTTAGCCTTGGTCGCATCTACTTTTCTTTGAGTACCTAATTCTATCAGAATTGGTTTTATTGCTTTGTCGAAATTCGAAAATATACGCACAGCAAAATCTGGTAGAGAAATTTTGGGTATTTTCTTGTGTGGATATTTCGCTCTGAGAATAGCCGCAACATCATTAAAATCCAGAAAGCCTGCAGCACCAATAAAACGCTCACCAGCTGCTTTTGGTTCTTCCATAGCTTTGATATGCAATTCGGCAATGGAGCGTACATCTACCATCTCGAATCCTATTTTCGGAATTGCCGGAGTACTGCCATCCAGACATTTTATTACAATATTAGCAGAAGTGCCAAAATCTTTTTCTAATACAGGCCCCAGTATAGCTACAGGGCATATTGTAGACAGTTCTAATCCACTAGTATCATTTTTGATAAAATCCCAGGCAGCTTTTTCTGCAATAGTTTTACTTCTGAAATAAGGAGTAGTATCTTTTTTATTGCTAATATCTGTCCAATCATTTTCATTAAAGGTAAAAGACCTTTTTGATTTTTCTTTTCCATACACAACAGCTCCAGAAGAAGAAGTAAGCACAACTCTTTTTACTTTATTATTAGCAGCAGCTCTAAGAACATTTAGAGTACCTGTTTTGGCTGGAATAATCAGATCATCTTCTTTTTTTGGTAATTCTCTGGGAAACGGAGATGCAATATGCAGGACATAATCCATTCCCTCTGTAATAGTTTCCCATATCTTAGTGTCCATCAAATCTGCTTGAGCAAAACTTAATGAATCGATATAGGATACACGATCAGAAATAACTTTTTTAATTTCTTCTGCTCTCTCCATATTTCTTAATGTTCCAGTTACTTCATATCCTTTATTGAGCAATTGGATGGTGGTATGAGATCCTAAAAAACCAGTAACTCCCGTTACTAATACTTTTTTTTTGTTCATTTGATACTAATATTTTTTGATTTTATAAATCCAGCCATTTCTTAAAATTGGAAGTTCTTTCTCTGGAAACAATTACTTGTTCATCTTCTTTTGGATTTAGTTTTAATAATAATCTACTGTTGAAATAGCTATGAATTTCTAAAACAGCATTTACAGATACCATAAATTTTCTGTTGATTCTAAAAAACTGTACAGGATCTAAAATTTCTACCAGTTGATCTATTGAATATTCTATAGGAAACTGTTGTCCAGAATGCGTGTGTAAAAAAATAAGACCTTCATGAGATTTGAAATAAGCGATATCTTCAACACTAAACGTATTGAATTGATTTCCTACCTTGATCATAAATCGTTTCTTATACTCTTTATGAAATAGGTTTTTGATTTTTTTAAATTTTTGTTCATCAAAAACCTCATTAGTATTTACTTTAGTTTTTCGGTATTTATTCAATGCATTTCTAAGATCATTTTTATCAATGGGTTTTAGTAAATAGTCCAGACCATTATACTTAAAACCTCTAATAGCATATTCATTATAAGCAGTAGTAAAAATTACAGGAGGGTGATTTTCCAGCATGTCCAAAATATCAAAACCATAACCATCATTAAGTTGGATATCTAGAAATATAAGATCTGGTAATGGGTTTTTGTCAAACCATTGTTTACCGTTTTCTACAGAGGTAATTTGCCCAACAATCTGTATTTCAGGAGCAAGCTCTCTAATTAAAGAAGCTAATCGTCTGGAGGCTATATTTTCATCTTCTACTACTACTGTGGTCATATTAAGGGAACTTTTGTAATCGCAATTTCTTTTATGTTTTTAGGAAGTAATGGAATGGTTACTTTAAAAAAACTATTGCTGCTTTCTACTAATACATTTTGATTGGTATAAAATGAATATCTCTTTTTAATATTTTTAAGACCTAATTTAGTTGAGTTTTCTGTTTCTTTTCTCATATAGAGATTATTCTCAATAAGTAAACTAGTATCATTCAAAGAAATGATGCTAATTTTTAATGGTTTTTCTTTAGAGAAATAATTATGTTTTAATGCATTTTCTACTAGCATTTGTAGTGAAAGTGTGGGGATGTTGTAATCTTTTGGGTGTATAAATATTTGAGATGTGATACTTAAAGCTCCTTCATGTCGTATATTCATCATAAAAATAAATGAATCCATAAAATTCAATTCTTTTTCTAAGCTTACCAGATCTTCTTCTCGATTGTCTAAAATATATCGGTAACAGGAAGCTAATCTAGATACAAAATCTGATGCCAGATCTCTGTCTTCATACATAAGCGAGGTTAATGTATTGAGACTATTAAATAGAAAATGTGGACTTATCTGATTTTTCAGTGATTTATATTTAGAAGTCATGACTTCTTTCTGTAATGCAATCATCTTATTTTCTATATCTTTTTTTTGTTTCAGAGAATAGTAAAATAGATTAAAAATTATTACGGTAAAACCAATTAGTGTGGCTCTAAGGAAATCAATTCTAAACCGTAACCATGGTGTATCCGCATTGATTTTACAAATGTGATTAAACTCAAAAATAGCCAGATAGTATATGAGAGCAGTAATTGGTATGACCAAAAGGATATTGATAAGTAGAATTCGTGTGCCTGTAGTAAGATCAAGACTTTTGTCGGTTTTTGATAAACGTCTTACTAACCAGTCATTTGTTTCCCAGGCGAGCATAAATAGGAAAAAGGCACTAGTATAATAAAAGATATTCGTAGGGCTATAAAAATCGTGATTTTCATCGTGTATAATGGTGAATTTTATCAATGTATATGCTACATTGATGATAAGAATACGAATACCAAATTTTTTTATAGTAGCTATTTTTACCACCTGGATACTATTAGTTTACTCGATAATCGAGATTTAAATGCTCCGAGGCTTGCCTCGAAATCAAAATGTTTTTTTCAATAAATGCCTCGTGGGCTTGCCCCGAGGTAGTTTACTAATTATCGGATTAAAGATACATAACTAAAAATCAATTTATATTTTGTATTCTGTTGAATTGTCAAAACAACTTCTGAATCGTATTATCAATCATTTAACCTGAAAACTAGCATGAATAATTCCTGTTTTGTCAGACTCAATGTTGATTTTAGCAGTTCCAATAAAAAAATGATCAACTCGGCTATTTTGGTTTTATATATAAAAGATAAGAATGCACATTTGAAAAAAAAAGTGCTAGTATGAAAAAGCGTATTCTTTTATTAATTGCCATATTTCCGATTATCATTAATGCCCAAACGGGAGTGATAAAAGGGTTGATAACTGACAAGCAATCTGATGCGCCATTAGTCGGCGCTACAGTAGAATTATTAGCTATCGGAAGTGTCAATGGAGTGATTACCGATATCGATGGTTACTTTACATTGAATAATGTACCACTGGGACGACAGGTGATTAGAGTAAGTTATATTGGTTTTGAATCTATAACCTTACCTAATATTGTAGTAACATCCGGTAAAGCTGCTGTTGTAAATCTATCTCTTATCGAATCATTTGATCGGTTAGATGAGGTGATTATAACCTCTGAAACGGCTAAAGCAAAAGCGATCAATAAACTAGCTTCTGTATCTGCGAGACAGTTTAGTCTGGAAGAAGTTACCCGTTTTTCTGGAGGTAGAAGTGACGTAGGACGACTGGCAGCTAATTTTGCAGGAGTATCTGCTCCCGATGATAGTAGAAATGATGTTGTTATTAGGGGGAATTCTCCTACTGGTTTATTATGGAGGTTGGAAGGAGTGCCTATTCCCAGTCCTAATCATTTCAGTACGTTAGGTACCACAGGAGGTCCTGTATCTGCATTGAATCCTAATTTATTAAAGAATTCTGATTTTATCACATCTGCTTTTCCTGCAGAATATGGAAACGCGATTGGAGGAGTGTTTGATTTAGGTTTTAGAAAAGGAAATATAGATAAGTATGAATATACGGCTCAGGTTGGTATTTTTACAGGAGTAGAAGGAATGGCAGAAGGTCCTATCGGTAAAAATAATGGTTCTTTTTTGATCGCAGGAAGATATTCATTGGTGGGGATATTAGGAGTAGGAGCAGGAGGAACATCAGCAACACCTAATTATAGTGATATTTCTTTTAATCTTGATCTGGGGAAAAGCAGGCTGGGCAACTTTTCATTGTTTGGAATACTAGGATTTTCGGATATTGATTTCATGGGTGATGACATTGATGAAGATGATCTTTTTGCTGCAGAAGATGAAAATACTTTTGTAGAATCACAATTTAGTGTCATAGGATTAAAACATCGTGTTAATATAACAGATGCATCGTATTTAAAAACAATTATCTCAGGTTCTTTTACCGGGAATGATTTTCTGGTAGATCGGTTTATTAATAAAGAGACAGAAAATGAACGTATTATAAGGTATACTGAAGTAAATAATACTGAAACCAGAATAACATTTTCTACATTTTTTAATACAAAACTTAATAATAAGAGCACTATACGTACAGGTGTTTTATTTGAGAATACAGGTGTAGTGTCTTTATTGAGTGATCGATTAGAACAACCTGATCTTAATGGTGACGGAGACCCTGATCTATTTACTTTTCGTGATATTGAAGAAAACTTGAGTATTGTTCAGCCTTTTATACAAGGACAGTTTCGGTTGACTAAAACATTAACTTTTAATGCAGGAGTTCATGGACAATTTAGTTCATTGAATCAGCAATTTGTAATAGAGCCCAGAGTTGGTATAAACTATAAAATATCCAAGAATCATCGATTAAGTTTTGGATATGGTTTACATCATCAATCCATCCCCATCCCTTTATTATTTCTCAATGAAAATGTAAATGGAAGATTGACACAAACCAATAGGAATCTCGATTTTGTGAGAAGTAATCATTATGTATTGGGCTATGATGTTACAATAGGAAGTAATTGGAGAAGTAAAGTAGAATTGTATTATCAAGATATCGATAATGCAGCAGTTGAACCGTTTTCTTCTAGTTATTCATCACTGGTTGAAGGAGCTGATTTTGGTTTTGATACTAGTCGTGTATCTCTTGTCAATCAAGGAACAGGAAATAATCAAGGTATAGAAATTACATTGGAACGGTTTTTTAACAAAGGATATTATGGACTATTAACTACTTCTTTTTTTGAAAGTGAATATAAAGGAAGTGATGGTATTGAGCGTAATACGCCTTTTAATAATGGATATGTTGTAAATCTATTAGCAGGAAAAGAATTTGTAATAGGAAAAACGAAGAAAGATGTACTTTTCTTTGATACCAAGCTTACTTTTTCTGGGGGTAGATATTTTACTCCAGTCGATTTACAGGCTTCTCAGGCGGCAGGTTTTGAGGTGTTAGAGGAAGATTTAGCCTTTAGCGATCAGAGTGATGCTTATGTTAGATGGGATATTAAGTTTGGCTATAAGATAAATAGTAATAAAAAGAAACGTTCTCATCAGCTATATATAGATCTTCAGAACATAACAGCGAATGAAAACCTGTTTACACGTCGCTATAATCGATTGACGAATGAGGTCAATGAGGTTAATCAAATAGGATTCTTTCCTGATTTCGGGTATCGATTTGAGTTTTAACAAAAATATTATAAATTCATGTACAATTAGAAGTAATAAGTAACGTTTTTGGTTATCTATGGTACGGCTTTCTATTGGGCTTTTGAGGGTTTTAATGTCGTTATGATGGAGATTATGGATAGCCAATTAAATGATATAGCGTATTTGATTCAGTTTAGAGATCGTATAAATACGAATGTTTCGAGAAAATCAGTCGCCTGGCATTTAGATCATAGCCTAAAAGTAATTAATACGATATCAGAAGTTTTAATAAGTTCAGATCCAGAGCGTTATCAGCATAGGTTTAACTGGATACGTTTCATCCTGTTTACACTTAGATATATGCCAAGGGGCAAGGGGAAATCTTCAGTATTTGTATTACCACCGGATAAAATTAAAACAGAAGACCTTTTATCCCAACTGGAAATAGCCAGGAATCACCTTGATCAATTAGAATCATTGGACAAAAACTCGAATTTTATTCACCCGTTATTCGGACAGCTTAATAAAAGGCAAACCAGACGCTTCCTAAAAATGCATACAATACATCATTTGGGAATTGTGATGGATATCCTGAAAAGTTAGACGTATAGTAGTTATAAATCGTATTATACCATCCTGATTTAAAATTACCCCTTAAAATTTACTCAATAATAGAGATTTAGATGTTAATCTAAAGGAGGCTAGCCTCGAAATCGAAATGTTTTTTCCCAATCAAAGTCTCGGCTTGACCTGTCGTAGTTTACTCAATAAAGCGGTATCTCTTTACCTGATACTTATGAATAAATTCAATTCAGAATTGATATTATAATCTACAATAATACTAATCATAAGATATTATTTTTTGAGTTGTTTTATTACAAAATCCATTTCAATATCTTTTTTGTCAATCCAATCATCAAGTGTTGGTTCTATAATAAAATCAGGGATTGTTCCACGTCCAAAATTTTTATTCATATCTACAGCATTGGTATATTTCTGAAGTGGGATTGTAATCAACATATTGGCATAAATTTCTGACACAGGCATCATTCCACTTGTATTTCCCTGAAAACCTCCACCACTTTCCTGACCTACAATAGTGGCTTTTTTGTTATGAGATAGGATCGCTACCAGATCACTACAGGAGGATATGCATAGACCATTGGTAATTATGTATACATTTCCTGTATAATTATCTTTTGCAGGTTTTTGTAATTTATAATAATTAAACTCCTTTGTAAGCCACGATCTAGCTCCTCTCCAATGATATGTACTATCTTTTTGTATTGGTTTTTTAAAAAAAATAGTGTTGATGCCTTTGATTTCTATGGCTATTTTGTCTGTAACTTCAATCTTATCCCAATACTTAAAAGGCTGATCAAAAAAATGAGAAGCAAGAAAGGCAGCATTGCCATCTGTTCCTCCTGAGTTGTAACGAATATCTATAATAAGGTTTTTTACTTTCTTGTTCCGTAAAATTTTAAAGCTTTCTTTTATGAATTTTTTATAATTCTGCCCGTTTTTCTTTATAACCGTTTTAGCAAAAGAGTGAATTGTAAGAAAAGCAATAGAATCTTTAATTTTAAAATCTAACTGTTTTTTATTTACTAAAACAGACTCTAATGAAGGAAAAATTTCTTTTGAAACACCTTTTACAATATGTTTTTCAATACTGTTATTTAGTTTTATTTCAATTTCATAATCCTTATTTAATTCAATTATTGATTGATACCAGAAAGCAAAACGATGATTCAGCAGAAGTGTTTTTAATGTTTGGTTAACTCCATCAGATGGGACTGCCAGTAACATTTTATTTATTATTTCTGAAATTGGTTTACCATTTATAGAGATAATTTCACTTTTAATTGCTAAAGATTTTTTGTCTGAATAATCTTTGGTAATGAATACGTGTTTGTCTTTGTCTATAAAAACCGTTATCGGAATTAATTTTGATTCTTTAGTAATATAAGTTTTATAGTGTTCTGATAAGTCGACAGAAGTATGTAAGCACCCTATTTTTGCAAATAAAGGTTTAAGTTTTCTATAATAGGCCAATGTAGTGAGTGAATCTTTGATTGTATAATTCGTAGAGTCAATTATAAAATTAAATCTTTCTTTATTAGTATATCGATAGAAACCAGGATGCGCTTTGCTAATTTCTGACATCAGCTTAATTGTCCAGGTTGTTAAACTATCTACAGAAAATTTTTCTTCTGGATTAAATTGTTTGTTTTGGGCATTAAGTTTTTCCTGATTGATAATAGATACTATGCAAGAGATCAACAGAATTTTGATTAATTTTTGTAGACACATTCTCAATTCGCAGTTATGATTACTGATAATGACAATGTTTGTTCCAAATTGTTGCAAATAGTGCTACAAGCCTCATATTTTGCGGTATAAATATATTTTTTCTATTGATCCATCCTTTTGTAATACTTCTTTCTCTATTTCTGCACTCCACCCAGGAATATCAAACTGATGTGTTGCAATTCTGGCACCTGTAGGGAGTTCATTTTCTAGTTTGCGAGATAATACACCAAGTACACTTCTCGAAAAATAGAGGATTAAGGCATCAGCTTCAGAAATATCAGCCTTATAAATATCTTCTATCTTGATTTCTATTTGATCCGATAGCTGCGCATCTTTTATGTTTTTATTAGCATCTTCAATTGCTTCGGGTAGTATTTCATACCCTATACAAGTTACGTTAGCCATAGCACAGGCCATTATCAATTGTCTGGCATCCCCACAACCAAGGTCAAAAACGGTTTCCCCATCTTGTAATGCTAATAGGTCTAATTTGTGCTGTACAACCTCAGTAGGAGTAGGAGCATAGGGATCATTTACCGGGATAAAGGAATAATTCATATTTTTAAATTCAGATATCTTTTAAGCGAGTGTTTTTATGAAAAAATAAAAATGCTATTTTGTGGTTAACTGGCTGTTAGAAATTATTTCTCGAATCCAATCATTAGGGATCATATCTATCGTCAGGTTAACACGTTCGCTATCTCCAAGATTATGTACTTTATGAGGATCACTAAGTCGCAAATACCAGCATTCTCCAGGCTGCATGGGCACTGGAATCCCGTTTAGAAAAAACTCAATTTTGTCCTTATTAAGAATAGGAATCGTAAGTCGAATTACAGATTTAGAAATTTCTAGTGCCAGGGTAGGATCTGTATGTTCTTGAACCACAGCGCCAGGAGCCAGTCTTAATAAACGAACTAAGGTAACTTGTGTGTGTTCCCGAAAAGTATCTACAACACGCGTTAGGTATGGAGATGTTTTTAGTTCATTGGTGTCCAGCCAGTGCGTCCATGAACCATCGGCATAATCATCTGCGGGTGGAGGAAAAGGCAGTGAGGTGTCTACCAGATGTGCGGGAGACCGTAAAGGAATTGCATCATAATACTCAAAATGACCAAGTTTTAAAGCCTCAAATTCTAATAGCATTTTAGTTACATCAAAAGAAAATGGTAGTTTAATTCGGTCTTCGTATTGTGTTTTCGGACTGGCGTAGTGATTCATTATCTGGTGTCTTTTCATAGATAGAAAAATACTAATTTCTATGTTTTTAATATGATTCAATGAGTTGATAACTAAGATAGTAAAAAGGTAGTGGAGATACTGAAAAATATACAAATATTTTGCAGACGAAATAGCGGATTTTTTTTATGGCTTTACGAATAAATAATAACTTTTTTGATAAAAACAATGCTTTATGATGTAGTTAGTGGGCTTTAAAAGAGGATAATGAATCTTATGGAGTTCTTTTTGGTAATCAATTTTTTTATCAAAATAATTTCTCTCATTTGTCTGTCAAAAAAACAATAAAAATTAAATAATGAAGATTCCATCAAGGTAGATGATAGCAAACATTATAAAGAAATAATTCCGGATTCTTCTAGATTAGTTTTTATTTGAGAGAAGTTTAAAAAATGAATGTATGACCATTAACGACTGAGCCATCTATTCGATTAATTACAGTTTTTCGCTATTCCGTCAATAACTTTCTCATATGATTTTTTGATTGCATATCTGTTTTTAATAGCTTGGCTTTTTTTGCTGATTTTTTCGCGTTTTTACAATTTAAATTCCCATTTATATATAAGTCAGATGAAGGTTTGCATAGGCCTTTCAATAGTCAGATTCACATTTGATCAACATATCTTTCAAAGTTTTTTCGGCACTTTTAAAATGAGATTCTAAAATAAATATTCTTGACTTATTAATATGACCTGGCCAATAACTAAGATCTTGTTTTATACTTTCATTATAATAATTTAAGGCCTTTTGACGGTTTTCTTCATTTAATGCAATTGTTCCAAGTTCATTTAATATAATAGGGCTTTGTTCGATCTCTAGTGCCTTTTTTAAATAGGTTTTTGCTGAATCCAATTTTCTTTGTTCTAGTAGTTCAATACCTTTATTGTAGAAGTTAATTGCTTTCAAGTTTTTTACCTTTTGGATTATATGCTTTGAATGATCGTGTTTTTTTAGAAGCTTATTTGATTTGTCAGATTTACAAGATACTAGTACGAATAGAGAAAACAGTAATAATAAGTTTTTCATATGAATTTCTGTTTAATTTTTAGCGTTATATATATGTCATAATAACACAAAATGTTACCATTACTTTTATGTTTTTTTCTGTTAATTACTATTCTTTCCTTCCTATAAAAATTGCGTTGTTGTAAAATGAACTAATCCCTCAATCCAACACTTGCTTCATAATGATATATCTGTTGTGCATATGTCTAATAATACTTATAGTTTTCATAGAAAAATGCCACAATACAGGGTTTAGTACATCAATATTGGGCTTTGACTACTAATATAATGAGAACCTTATGAATCGAATAGTTTGCGTGCAGTGAATAGCATAGGGCTGAGCTCTCCTTTGTACAGATGTTTTTTTTGCAAATCATCAAAATCAATCCTTTAATGATAATTCGTGGTCGTTTGGAATATGGTATTGATTACACAGTTTCTTTATGGAAAAATAATCGTCAGGTTTAATATGTGCCCAATAGCCGCTACCCAAAAATTTAAAAAAGTAACGCTTATCGATATGTTTTTGAAAAAGATTTACTTATTTCTAAATAATGGTTATGTTTAGTTTTATTATCTATTTGCTCGATGATCGAGATTTAAATGCTTTGAGGCTTGCCTCGAAATCAAGATGTTTTTTTTAATACACGCCTCGTGGGCTTGCTACGAGGTAGTTTACTGGTCTCAAATTTGAGTGAAAGCCCTGCAGTTTCATTGCGGCACTTTAGTAATGCGAAAAAATCTATATCTTAGATTTGATGGATTCAAAAATAAGAAAAGGGACTCATACAGTTATTCGATTGACCTGTCATATAGTTTGGTCTACTAAGTATAGGTATAAAGTGCTTCGAGGAGATATTCAAATTCGTTATAGAGAACTTTTGATTCAGATTTGTGAAGCAGAAAGTATTGAGATATTGAAAGGTTTTGTTGGTGTAGATCACGTTGATATGCACATTGAATATGCTCCAAAGTTGAGTGTTAGTTATATAGTAAAACATTTAAGAGGAAGAACATCAAGGAAGTTACAACAAGAGTTTTCTAGTATACGAGATCGCTATTGGGGTAAACATTTTTGGGCACATGGTTACGGTGTTTGGAGTAGGTGAAACATCACAGATGAGATGGTCAATGAATATTTGGAACATCACAGGCGAGATGGTAGTGATAATTCCAATTTCATAAAGGAATAGGCAAGAGGGGACTTTAATCCCTAGTAAAATCAAACCCCTGCACTTTAAGTGCAGGGTGGTTTAGTTTAAGCTTTCCTTTTATTTTAAAACCTAAATTATATTGCTTAGTTATAAAAGAATATATGTTCTACCGGCGTTTTGATATTTTCTTTCTGGAGTAGCACATCTAATACCTAAAACAGAAATAGGTAAGGTGTGTTTTTTTGCAATGCAATTTAAAAAGTAGCACAAAGGTAAGCTCATTATTTTAAGAAATCTTCTTGCTCATACGCTGGGTTAGGATAATTATAAAACCCTTTGCCTGTAGGAATACCGAGTTTTCCTTTACTAATAAAGTTTTCCTGTAGTTCTTTGACTATCATTTTGGAGAGCTCATCTCCAGTATCTGCTAATATTTTGTTGATATTACAGATAGTAGTGATCCCTACCACATCACAAATACCAAATGGTCCCATGGGAGAACCAGAAGCTTTTATCCAGGTTTTATCTATGGTTTCAGGATCTGATATGTTATTTACATATAGATGCAGAGCACTTCGAAGGAATGGAGCTAGTAACGAATTAAGTATATAACCTGATTGTTCTTTATGGATAGGCAATGCTACCATACCGATCGCTTTAGAAAAATCTACGATAGCCTCAAATACTTTTGGGCTGGTTGTAGGATGCCCCATAATTTCGGCAGTGTTATGTTTCCAAATTAAATTAGAAAAGTGTAATGCAAGAAAACGTTCAGGTCTGCCAGTTTCTTGTGCAAACATGCTAGGGAGTAATGTAGAAGAATTAGTGCAAAAAATACTTTTGAGAGGGGCAACCTTGGCTAGTTGTATGTAAAATTCTTTTTTTACTCGTATGTTTTCTGGGATGGCTTCTATAACAAGATCAGCATCCTTTGTTGCTTCTTTTAGGTTTGTAGAAAATTTGATACGAGCTATTGCAGCATCTACTTCTTTTTGCGTAGCACTTATATCTTTTTTGTAAGTTTTACTCAGGAGTTTAAATTTTATTGTGGCTTTTTCTAAAATTTCATTGCTAATATCATAAATAGTGACATTAAATCTATGAAACGCAGTTTGAAAAGCAATTTGACCGCCCAATACACCTGCTCCACAAACCGTAACATTTTTGATATTGATTGTATCCATTTTATGATCTATAAATGTAAAGTTGTTAAAAAAGACTATTTTTTGTTATGTATTAGTTTTTATCTCGCAATACTCTAACCATTTTAGAGGGGCAGTGAGTCTGTGTTTGTTGAACTCCAAATGAATTACTCTTCTCCTTTTGTTATTAACTGTTCTGCCAGATGCGTGTAATAATAACGGCTTCATGAGCATAATTCCACCTTTTTTGACTGTACAAAGGTATTCGTTTTCTGTTATGCAGCTTTTAGAATTAACACGAATTACCCCTTTTATACGATTTATAACTAAAAATTTCGCATATTCATCGTTTCTTTTTCCTTTCTACTTCGTTTAAAAAATAAACCGTAGCTATAGCTATGCTTGATTTTTTTGCCTTGCATAAAGAAAAAATAATTCAATGAATTTATACGAATTTTTTAATCACAAATCGTATTAGATGTGATGTAGGAATTACTTTTAACGCGCCATTATTTTCATCAGTATCGTCTAGATGTATTCTAATGGTTATAGTATCCTGTAATATTTTGATTGGTGGTTGTACTCCATTTTGTCCTTTTTTTAAAGTCCAGTTCTTATAACTCTCTACAGTCTCTTTTTTATCTACAGAGATACTGATATCCTTATGATATCCAACAAACCAGTTTGATGCTTTTGGTTTGTCAAAATAGATAGCTTTTGTAAGAAAGTAATTGGATTCAGAAAGATAAGATATTAGTTCTGTCAATTTTTTATTGAATACCATTTTGGTGAGTGCTGGAATTTTTTTTATGAGTTGACGAATTGCAAATAGCTCTTTTGTTTTTAAAAAAGAATTCCCTGTTTGATTTACATTTTCTATACAGCTTAGCATTTGGCTAATTTCTCTGTCTGAATATATATTGGATACTATAGCGTATCCGTTTTCTTCCAATGCCATTTTATTTTTAAAATAATTCAATTTGCTTTATATCAGTCACTTAAAAAGTGGTTGTTTTATGTGTTATAAACCTAATAGTTATACATACTCTAATCTAAACATTTTTTGTAAAAATAGTACATGATCAATTCAATTTTTTGAGAGAACCAGATGATGGTTACTTTACTCAATTCCTTTTTGAAAATATTCGAATAAATGGCAGTAATTTCCTGTTTGAGAAAAAAAGCAAAGTATATTTCATAGCCTGTAACTTCTTTTGTTTTTAAGTTTCACAAAAAAGAGGGAATTCTAATGGGTATTTTACATCAAGAACGATATTAATCAGGAGGTATTAGTATTCATATTGAAATGTGACAATGGATCTGTAACTATAAGAGCTGCGATATTAAGAAACAAAGTTTGAAAAAATAAGAGCAAGATGCAATCTCATTCAGTTTTTTTGAGCTCAAAACCATATGATTTGTGTACTATTCGGTTTAAACTAGCTATTTGTCCGCAATGCCACATGGTATGTTTTATATTCCAGTCGATGGCTTCGAATTTGGTTTTAGCTACCGGGTGTTCGACTTTTCCCGGAACCAGGTCAGAAGTAAGATCTTTTTGCGATAAAGAATTAAGTACTTCTATAGATTTCTTTTCTACAATATCTAAATGATTGCGTAATTCTTTTGGACTTATTTTTCCAACCACTTTTTTAGGAGATGAGTTAAAAGTATATAACTCTAAATACTTTTGTAACGAAAGTTGTTTTAATACATCTTCCTGATGTCCCTTTATCACCAGAATTGAATGATAATAGATGCTTATAACCAGATGTCCAACCTGCCAGTTTATATTTGAATCCAGTACATCAGCTATTGAGTTCCATTTTTCATCAGGTGTGGTATCAATCAATTTATGAACCCATAAATATGTATCTAATGTTTGTTTACTCAGCATTTCGATTTTATTCATTTTGACTGCATATTTTTAAATAAAATTATTGATGTAAGGTAGTTTAAGGTAACCAGAAACCATAAATAACCGTGTTTTTTTTAATAGAATAGGTTTTTGTTGTAGAAGTGATTCGATTTTTTTTCAATTCGTTATAAAAACATGCTCTTTTTGACTCAATTTTCAGCTTTTTCTTACTTCGGGACACTGCTATGAGGTGCAAAACACATTTCAATTGATCAAAAAACGACTATTTTTCGCCAGAATCAAAGAACTATAAATCACTTCATAAATTCACAAGTTTTCGATACGATATTCTATCAAAAATCACTTAGACCTAACGTAAAGATCCGTAACACGAACTCACGCTACATAAATCTATATTATTTATACACTTTAAATTTCTAAAAATAACGTGAAATTCCCTTATTTTTTTAAAAGCACTAGAAATTCTTAATAATATCCAACATTTGTTTTGCTGTATTACGGATGTCCTCAAGAGTGTTATTTTCGTTTAGAGTTGTTAGTTTTCCGCCAACACCAACACCCTGAATGCCTGCTTCAAACCAAGCTTTGATATTATGTAGTCCGATACCACCTACGGCAAATAAAGTAATGTTGTCCAGAGGAGCAGACACTGCTTTATAATAAGGAATCCCAATATTCTCGGTTCCAGAAGGGAATAGTTTGACCACATCTGCACCCGCCGCTTCTGCCTCACATATTTCAGAAGGAGTAAGAGCTCCCATCAATACGGGTAATTCATGTAAGTGAGCATATTTGATAACTTCGGTATTCGTATTAGGAGTGACTATAAATTGTGCACCCGCATCCACTGCTTGTTTCGCTAATGTAGTATTAGTAATAGTTCCGGCTCCCACTAATATATCAGGATATTTTGCTCTGGCTTTTTTTATCTCTTCCATGAACCCGACGGTATTAGAAGTTATTTCCAGTGCTTTAATTCCTGAAGAAGCCAGTGCTTCAATAATCTGATTTACATCAGATTGTACCTTTGATCGGATAATGGCAACAATCTTTTCTTCTAAAATAAGTGTTAATTTTTCTTGTCTGTTCATCTTAATACGTGTCCTGAAGTGTGACCATCTGCAATGGCATTAATTTCTGATAGTGTACTTGTGTGCTGATCGCCATAGATGGTATGTTTAAGAGCAAATGCTGCGGTACCAAATTCTATGAGTTGCTGTGGAGTCCATCTTTTTCCTATACCGTGCAGGCATCCCGCTGCAAAAGCATCACCTGTACCAAAACGATCTAAGATATCTACGGTATATTTTTTGGATATTGAGCTGTTATTTTCAGTATAAAATACTCCCTGAAGCTCATTTTTACTTGCTGAGAGATGATTTCTAATGGTAAATGCATATTGTTCAATTCCGAAATGTTTTTTAGCAATGTTGATAGATTCTAAAGTAGCTTCCAGAAGATGCTGAGTCTTGGGTTTAATACCATATACATCATCCAAAACACCAGAGTTTCCAAAGAGAATATCGGTCATTGGCAAAATTTTATCAAATATAATACGAGCTTGTTGAGCATCTTTCCAGAGTTTACGACGGTAATTCATATCAAACCCAATGAGTATATTATGTTTCTTCGCTGTTTCTACACATTTGATAAGTTCTGCAGCGCATTGATCTGAGAGGGCGGCTGTAATGCCAGAAATGAATAGGTATTTCTTGTCTCTAAAAATAAGATCCCAGTCAAATTCTGATGTGCCTATCTGGCTAAAAACAGAACCGGAACGATCATAAATAACACTTGAGGGGCGTATGGAAGCGCCAATCTCTATAAAATAGGTGCCAATTCTTCCTGAACCTCTTATAATATTCTTGGTATAGATACCATATGAGTTTAGTGATTGTATGGCATGATCTCCAATAGCGTGATCAGGAAGTTTGGTGATAAAAGAGACATCGTTTTCCAAAACGGCCAGAGAACTGGCTACATTGGATTCTGATCCCGCAAAATTCACATTAAATTGCTCTGTAGTACGAAGCTTTTCTCCATGTAAAGCCGGAGTAAGTCGCAGCATTATTTCTCCAAAAGTTACAAAACTCATAGTATAAACGTATTACCAATTGGTAAATGAACCATCTTTTTTAGATAAATGGGGGACTTCTTTGATTTTAAATTCTGATTGAGAAGCAAGTTCTTCATTAAACTCTACACCAAGTCCCGGCCCATCAGGAATCTTATAGCAAGCTCCTTCTATAACGGGTTGAACAGGGTAAAATTTTTCACTATTGGTACCACACCATTCTACGGGAGTATTGATTTCTTCTAACCAGGCTACATTGGCAGAAGCTGCCAGCATATGTATGGTAGCAGCAGTACATATTGGACCTAATGGATTGTGAGGCATTACATCAATATAATTAGTTTCTGCCAGAGCAACGACCTTCATAGCCTCTGTTAATCCACCAACATTGCAAACATCTATGCGGGCATATTGTGTTATATTATCCTTTAGATAAGGCCAAAACTGCCATTTACTTGCAAATTCTTCACCTATTGCTAAGGGTACTTGTATCATTTTTCTCAATTCCTGATATACTTGTGGATTTTCATCTCTTATAGGTTCTTCCAGAAAATCCAGCGTACCTAGGGGCATTCTGTTTATAAAAGATACAGTTTCTGGTATGGTGAGTCTATGATGATAGTCCATACCAATCGTCATGGCATTTCCCATTTCTTTTCTCAGTGCAGGTAACCATTCTGTAAGATTAGCAATTGATTCTCTGGCTACATAAGGTGCTGATCCTTCACTGGCTTCGTATAAGCGTATGGCAGAAAATCCTGCTTCTTTTAGCTTTTGTGCTTTGGTAATCAATTCTTCCTTTGATTCGAATTTTAAGGAAGCAAAGCATTCTATATGATCTCGCTGTTTACCACCTAATAATTCATATACAGGTACTTCTAATAATTTTCCTTTTATATCGTGTAAAGCAATATCAATTGCAGAAATTGCAGCCGTTAGTACGCGTCCTCCTTCAAAATACTGACTGCGATACATTTCTTGCCAGAGTGCTCCAATTTTTCGAGGATCTTTTCCGGTTAAAAAATGAGCGTAGTGTTTTACTGCTCCTACTACGGCAAGCTCTCTGCCGCTTAATCCGGAAGCGCCCCATCCATAAATACCTTTTTCATTAGTCTCAACTTTGATAACTAATTGATTACCATTTTCAACCCTAACAGGAAACGTTTTGATATCGGTTATTTTAATCATAAATCTAGCTTATTCATTAGTAGGGATTTCAATTCTTTCTACTTTACCAACAAGAAAAATATAGGCAAGAAAACCAATTATGGCAATTATTCCTATAAAGAACAATGCTGGTTCAAAATTACCATCTTTGGCTAATATTCCTATGGCAATAGGAACAATTACAGCAGATAGTCCTCCCATTAGATTAAAGACACCTCCTATAAGTCCTATATGTTCTTTTGGGGCTATGGCAGAAACAAATATCCAGGCAATACTGGCGAAACCAGTACCAAAAAATGCAAGTGTTAAAAACATAATAGTAATTTGTGGACTAGTCGTATAATTGGCAAATATGATTGATGACGATAATAAAAGCCCAGCCAGCACTGGTGCTTTTCTTGCAATTTCTTTAGATACTCCGGATTTTATGAGTTTGTCTGAAAGTAAACCTGAAATGATAACACCCAGAAACGCTCCTAAAAAAGGAACAGATCCCATAATTCCTGATTTCATTAAATCTATTCCTTTTTGTTCCTGAAGATAAGTGGGAAACCAGGTGAGGAAGAATATAAATGTTGATCCCAAACAAAATTGACCAAGATACAACCCCCAGAGTTTTTTATAAATAAATGCATGTTTTAGATCCTTCCATTGAAAAGGTTTTGGCTTTATTTTGACTTTAGCTTCTCCTTTTTGAATATGATCAAGCTCTTCCTGATTAATTTTTGTATGATTTTCCGGATCCCGATAAAATAAGTACCAGACTACCGCCCAAACAAGCCCCACAATCCCTGAAAGAACGAATAAACCTCGCCAACCTAATTCACCTTGTATATATGCCAAAAGGGGTGTCAGAAAAGCTAAACCGATATATTGTCCTGAGGTATAAAAGGCGATAGCAGAGGCTCTCTCTTCTTCTGGAAACCATTTTGTGGCGATTGCATTATTTATAGGGAAAGATGGTGCTTCAAAAATACCAATACTAGCTCTTAATCCTATTAACCCAGCAAACGAGCTAATCAATCCCTGTAACAAGGTGGCGATTGACCACAAGGTTAAGATTATAGCATAAAGCAATCGTGCTCGTATTTTATCAACAATGACACCTCCCGGAATTTGTAAACTGGCATATGTCCATCCAAAGGCAGAAAAAATAAGCCCCATTTTAACTTTATCCAGGTCTAACTCCTCAGAGAGGGCAGAGGCGGCGACAGATATGTTGGATCTGTCTAAATAATTTATGACTACTGATATAAATACTAACCCTAGTATTCCGTATCGTTTACGGGTCGGACTGGTGGAGGAACTTACAATTTTATTATTCACAGGAAAAGAGAAAATATTCAACAAAAACTACAGAAGCAATTTAAACTAATAATAATTCATATTGACAAAATAAGTAGTTTAAGTAATTATTTTTGTCATTTAGAAGAAATATAAGCACGTAGAGTAAGAATTAATTAATTTTTTGATATTTGATTTTGATACGCATAAAAATCAATCTCTTTTATTATTCTTTCTTTTTCTTCCTCAGATAACCAGCTGGCTTTAAAACTATTCTTGACAAGTGTAGTTATTTGCTTCCTGGAGAGGTTGAGTGCTTTGGCAGTTTCCAGATAGTTTTTATTTATATATCCTCCAAAATATGCAGGATCATCAGAATTGATGGTTACCAATAAATTTTTGTCCATCATCTTTTTTATAGGATGATCTTTTAGGTCTGTTATTACTTTTAATTCCAGATTAGATAGAGGACATAAAGTCAATGGTATTTGTGAAGCAACTAGCTTCTGTACTAACTGTTCATCATCAAGACAGCTGTTTCCATGATCGATTCTAGTAACCTTTAGCAAATCCAATGCTTCCCAAATATAGGTTGCAGGACCTTCTTCACCAGCATGCGCAACAGTTTGATATCCTTCTGCTCTGGCTTTGGTAAATACACGCTCGAATTTTGAAGGAGGATTTCCCAATTCAGAAGAGTCTAATCCTACTGCGGTAATCCATTTTTTATAAGGGATTGCATGTTCCAGAGTTTTAAAGGCTGATGATTCATCCAGATGTCGTAGAAATGACATAATTAATTTATAACTGATCCCCAATTTTGATATTCCGTCTTCGAGGGCATTTCGAATTCCATTGATCACAATATCAAAAGAAATTCCTCTTTCTGTATGTGTTTGCGGGTCAAAGAAAATTTCTACGTGGGTTACATTTTGTTTGTGTACTTTGGTTAGATATGCCCAGGTAAGATCATAAAAATCTTGTTCCGTTATTAATACACCAGCGCCTGCATAGTAGATATCCAAAAATTCCTGAAGGTTATTAAACCTGTACGCATTCTTTACTTCTTCAATAGAGTTGTAAGGTATTTCTTTATGATTCCGCTGTGCAATCTTGAACATCAATTCAGGTTCAAATGTTCCTTCTATGTGTAGGTGAAGTTCTGCTTTGGGAATGTCTTCTATAAACTTTTCTATTGAAGTGGTGTACATATCGATTTAGTGTTTTAGTTTTAGCCTATGTCTATATAATACAGCTGTATTTTTATAATGAGAACTTATACTTTTTGATCCTGAACCTTGGCTTGTAGCATTTTAATTTCATCTCTGAGCCTGGCTGCAGTCATAAAATCCAATTCTTTTGCAGCTTTTTCCATCTCTTTGCGTACATTTCTTATACGAGTTTCTAATTGTTCTTTTGTGAAGTATGCAGTTTCTTCTTCTGCAGCCTGCAATGTTGGGGCAGTTTCAAACTGATATGGCTCTGCCTTTTTACCAGCCAATGCGCTATCCATCGATTTTTTAATAGCCGTAGGCGTGATACCATTTTTTGTATTATAGGCAATTTGTTTCTCTCTGCGATAATTAGTCTGATCAATAGTTGCTTGCATGCTTTTGGTAATTTTATCGGCATACATAATAGCTTTACCATTTACATTTCTTGCTGCCCTTCCGATTGTTTGGGTAAGGGATCGATTATTACGAAGAAACCCTTCTTTATCAGCATCCAGTATAGCTACTAATGATACTTCCGGAAGATCCAGTCCTTCTCGCAGGAGATTAACACCTATGAGTACATCAAAAAGCCCTTTTCTCAGGTCTTGCATGATCTCTACTCGCTCAAGTGTATCAACATCACTATGGATATATCTACATCGGATATCAATTCTGGTTAGATACTTAGTCAATTCTTCTGCCATCCTTTTGGTTAGTGTAGTCACAAGAATGCGTTCGTCTTTTTCAATACGGCTATGCATCTCTTCGATCAGATCGTCTATTTGGTTAAGACTTGGTTTTACCTCGATAATGGGATCAAGCAATCCGGTAGGTCGTATGATCTGTTCTACATAGGTTCCTTCACTCTTCTGTAGCTCATAATCTGCAGGAGTTGCACTAATATAAATTACCTGATTTTGTATTGCTTCAAACTCTTCGAATTTTAAAGGGCGATTGTCCATTGCTGCCGGAAGGCGAAAACCATATTCAACCAGATTTTCTTTCCTGGATCGGTCTCCTCCATACATAGCATGGACTTGAGATACGGTTACGTGACTCTCATCAATAATCATTAAAAAATCATCAGGAAAATAATCGAGTAAACAGAAAGGTCTGCTACCCGGGTCTCTGCCATCAAGGTATCGGGAATAATTCTCAATACCCGAACAATACCCTAATTCTTTGATCATCTCCAGATCAAAATTAGTACGTTCTTCGAGTCGTTTAGCTTCCAGATGTTTTCCTATTTCTTTAAAATAGTCAACTTGTTTTCCTAAATCTAATGCAATTTGGTCAATAGCACCATTCAGTACTTCCGGAGAAGTCACAAACATATTTGCAGGATAAATCGTTAACTGGTCATACTTTTCAATTACATTATTAGTTTGTATATCGAATGATTCTATTTCTTCGATTTCATCCCCAAAAAAATGTATTCTAAAAGCAAAATCTGCATATCCTGGAAAAATATCTACAGTATCTCCTTTTATTCTAAAATTCCCTCGGTTAAACTCTGCTTCTGTCCGGGAATATAAACTCTGAACTAATTTATGTAATAGAGCAGTTCTGGAAATAACCTGATCTTTGGTAATAGAAATTACATTTTTCTGAAATTCGATAGGATTACCAATACCATAGATACAGGAGACGGATGCAACTACCAAAACATCTCTTCTTCCTGACAGCAAGGCAGAAGTAGCACTTAATCGTAGTTTTTCAATTTCATCATTGATAGAAAGGTCTTTTTCTATATACGTTCCAGATGTAGGTATATAGGCTTCGGGTTGATAATAATCATAGTAAGAAACAAAGTATTCTATTGAATTCTTAGGAAAGAATTGTTTAAACTCTGAATAAAGTTGTGCTGCCAATGTTTTATTATGCGCCAGAACTAGAGTAGGACGTTGCACTTCTTTAATAACATTTGCTGCAGTAAATGTTTTACCAGATCCGGTAACTCCCAATAAGGTTTGGTACTTTTCACCATTCTCTATGGCGTTAACTAGCTGCTTTATAGCGTCTGGCTGATCTCCGGTGGGTATAAATTCTGAAACAAGTTCGAACTTCATTATAATCTCTTTCTTTTTATGAATAAAGATACTGAATACTGCCAATAGATTTTATACAATATGAAGTTTTAGTGAAAGTTTATCGTATTAGAGAAAAGCTTCCTTTACGAATTCTACCATCCTCTAGTTGTACCCGAAACCAATATTGCCCGGAAGGCATTATTTGTCCGCCATAGGTTCCATCCCATCCGTTACTATTAGGAGTTAATTGTTTAAGAAGTTTCCCCTTGCGATCAAAAATATAGATTATAGAATTGCCTAATATCTCTGTCGCTATTCCCTTAATATTCCAGGTTTCGTGAAAACCATCTCCATTAGGGGTAAAATATTTAGGAAATCCAATGACAGCAATATCTTCTGTAGCTTCAGGTTCACAGCCATTTTTATCCCGAATATATACACGATGAAATCCAGGAGGTACATTTGTAAATGTTGGACTATCCTGATAATTTTGTATCCCACTGTTATTAAGCGTAATAGCATATTCATAGTTTCCTAAACCTGTAACATTTATAGTAACTGTATTGTTATCAGAAGCATCATTAATCACAATCTCCTGAATCGTTGCCGGAGAAGAGAGGTTTACAGTAACAGTTCTGTTTTTTGAACAATTACTAATGCTATTGGTAACCATAACGGTATAGTCTGTATTCTGAGTAACGATTATACTTTGTGTAGTTTCTCCACTGGGCATCCATAAGTAATCAAAGTCGTTAATATCACCTGATTGCAGACCAGCATCAATTGATATACTTTCACCTTCACATAAAAAAACTTCTGTCTGCCCTTCTATATCAGGTAATGGATTTACGAATAGTGACACCTGATTGATCCCGAAACATTGATTGAGGTTATTTTCTACCCTTACATATACGATATCCTGCCCTTGAGTTCCTGAGGTTGTATTGATATAGCTTGTTATAGGATTATTTTCGCTCAATGCTGCTTCAATAGTTTCGTAATATGCTACTGATAAGTTTGGACTTGCAATCCCCATCAGTACCTGAGGATTTGCCAGCGTAAGATCGAATTCTCTAAAACCATCTTCAGTACCATCATCATCACAGAGACTTAGAATAGCATCATTGGCAGATGTGGTACTTACTGTCAGATCAAGTGTAGTTATTCTAAAACATCCTGTAAGATCATTAGTGACACGAACAAAAAGTTGCTGATTCGCAGCAACATTCTGATATGCCTCGGTATTAGTAATAGCAGGAACTCCTGTATTGGCTGTTGCCTGATCTTCAAAGAATACTACTGTTTGATCTGGTATACCTCCTGTAATCTGATCGATAGCCTGATTAAGATTAAATAGCGTAATACCGTCTGTTGGGTTCATATATTCATCACATTGCATCAAAGAAGTTGCATTAGCAATGGGTAAAGGGTTTACTTGTAAGTCCAACGAAACTATGCTAAAGCATAGTGAAGAAGATGCATCTTGAACACGGGCATATATCGTTTGAGGATTAGCAATATTCGTATAAGGAACTGCTGTATTTATAGTATTAACTCCTGAGTCTGCATCTGATTGAGATATGTGATAGGTAAGAATATTAGCCAGTGGATCTAAGCCGTTGAGAATTTCAGGATTCTTTTCAGTTAATAAAAACGAGGCAAATCCATTAGTATCATTACCATCATCTGTAGTGTCACAGAGTATAAACGGGGTGGGCGCACTAATTAAAGTACCTGATTGCGTGATTAGGTTAAAAGTATCTACAATAAAACAACCCGTAATTGTGTTTTCGATGCGAGTGTATATTATCTGATTATTTTGTGTACTTGTATAAGGGCTTACTAATGGATTTAAATTGATATTAGCATCTTCTTCTGTAGCATGGTAGGTAATTACGGTATTACTTTGTGTTCCTAAAATTGCCGCTGTATTACTTTCTAAATCAAAATTTGTCATTCCGTCATTACCATCTCCTATGATATCACATTCTGTTAAATCAAGATCAATAGCGATATTAGTATCTGCGTTATTAATAGGGCTGTCTGGTAGTAATGCGGTTCCTGTAAATTGAAGATCAAAACCTCCATTTTGAGAGAAATTATCGATTAATATATAGTACTCTTCTCCTGCAATGGCATCAATAGGACGAACAAAGCCATTTCCCAAAGAACCTGGACCTTCACTTTCATCAGTTTCAGTATCTCTTAAACCTGTCAATGTAGATACTCCTGCTGCAGGAGGGTTGGTAGATGAGCAACGTATAGAACTACCCAGAGTAGTACATGAAACATTTGGGCCATATATAGCAAAATCATAATCTTCATTTGGGTTTACAGATTCTGGGGTAATTGTAAATGCTAAAGTACCGGATTGTACAATATTTACGCGTATCCATAAACTTTGACTCTCCATAAAACCACAGTCTGGAGCATTATTTCCAGCTATTGAAAAATCATTGATACCTACGCCATTGGAGTTTAATTCTAAACTGGTATTTCCGCAAATAATAATCGTATTAATACAATCAGTAGGTTCATTTTGTGCATAAACAGAAAAAAAAGGGGTAAAAAGTAAAAGTATTATACGTATTGCTTTTCTCATTTGCTAATTTAAGTACAAGACGAATATACTAATATACTGGCAAACTATTGTGTATGTATATCGCGTGAAAATAAATCATTATTATTATCTGATCAAAGAAAAGCTTCCTTTACGAATTCTACCATCCTCTAGTTGTACCCGAAACCAATATTGCCCGGAAGGCATTATTTGTCCGCCATAGGTTCCATCCCATCCGTTACTATTAGGAGTTAATTGTTTAAGAAGTTTCCCCTTGCGATCAAAAATATAGATTATAGAATTGCCTAATATCTCTGTCGCTATTCCCTTAATATTCCAGGTTTCGTGAAAACCATCTCCATTAGGGGTAAAATATTTAGGAAATCCAATGACAGCAATATCTTCTGTAGCTTCAGGTTCACAGCCATTTTTATCCCGAATATATACACGATGAAATCCAGGAGGTACATTTGTAAATGTTGGACTATCCTGATAATTTTGTATCCCACTGTTATTAAGCGTAATAGCATATTCATAGTTTCCTAAACCTGTAACATTTATAGTAACTGTATTGTTATCAGAAGCATCATTAATCACAATCTCCTGAATCGTTGCCGGAGAAGAGAGGTTTACAGTAACAGTTCTGTTTTTTGAACAATTACTAATGCTATTGGTAACCATAACGGTATAGTCTGTATTCTGAGTAACGATTATACTTTGTGTAGTTTCTCCACTGGGCATCCATAAGTAATCAAAGTCGTTAATATCACCTGATTGCAGACCAGCATCAATTGATATACTTTCACCTTCACATAAAAAAACTTCTGTCTGCCCTTCTATATCAGGTAATGGATTTACGAATAGTGACACCTGATTGATCCCGAAACATTGATTGAGGTTATTTTCTACCCTTACATATACGATATCCTGCCCTTGAGTTCCTGAGGTTGTATTGATATAGCTTGTTATAGGATTATTTTCGCTCAATGCTGCTTCAATAGTTTCGTAATATGCTACTGATAAGTTTGGACTTGCAATCCCCATCAGTACCTGAGGATTTGCCAGCGTAAGATCGAATTCTCTAAAACCATCTTCAGTACCATCATCATCACAGAGACTTAGAATAGCATCATTGGCAGATGTGGTACTTACTGTCAGATCAAGTGTAGTTATTCTAAAACATTCTGTAAGATCATTAGTGACACGAACAAAAAGTTGCTGATTCGCAGCAACATTCTGATATGCCTCGGTATTAGTAATAGCAGGAACTCCTGTACTGGCTGTTGCCTGATCTTCAAAGAATACTACTGTTTGATCTGGTATACCTCCTGTAATCTGATCGATAGCCTGATTAAGATTAAATAGCGTAATACCGTCTGTTGGATCCATATATTCATCACATTGCATCAAAGAAGTTGTATTAGCAATCGGTAAAGGGTTTATGGTAACCGAAATATCTGTAGTATCAAAACAACCTGTATTCAGATTGTTCTCAATTCTTATATATATCGTCCTTATAGTATCCGACAGAATTGTATTTGTTGGATCTATAATTAGATCCGTATTATTTTGGGCTCCCAGTAAGGAAGTATGATATGTAATGGCAAAATCTGATGTGTTTTGTCCATTATAAATAGCTGTATTATTCGTGGTGATATCAAAAAGAATCATCCCGTTGGTACTGTCGCCATCATCATCGTTATCACATAACACTATTGGAGGTACGGGAAAAGCTACTGGAGTATCAAAAGTTTCTATCTGAAAACTTGTAGTATTGTAGCAGTTAGGGTTGCTACTATTTTCTATTCTGGCCACAATTGTTTGTGGATTGTTTTCTGTAGTAAAATTTTGAGATAAAACATTTGTATTAGTATCGGCATCGGTAATAGATCTAAAGTATCGTACCTGAAACTGATTCGGATCTTGCGTTCCTAAAAAAACAGCATCGTATATAGATAAGTCTACATTTGATATACCATCATTATTGTCATCACAAATATTTTGGTCTCCAGGTGTGTTTTCTATTATAGGTACAGGGGAAAAGATTACATTAGCAACACCAATTAATGGGCAACTTCCATCATTAAGATCAACCTCTAATCTGTAATTCCCTGTGGTAGTAACATCCAGAAAAAAATTAGTATTAGTTGATTGTAGATCATCAATGAACCAGGTATATGTTGCTAAGGGAATGTCTTGATATTCAAGCCTGTAAGATTCTCCTTCACAAAGCATAAGATTAATAGTAGCAGGTTCTCCATTATTAATGATATCAATAGTTTGCGCAAAAATTGATTGTATGAAAGGAGGTAGCCCTATACGAGAACTTCTGGCTCCATCAATATTCACCAGAATACCTCTCTCATTATATATAATATCAGGAGTTAATTCTTCCGGGTTTTGTATGACTCCCAGATAATCTCCCTGAGCTGTATTAAAATCAAATAAAGCTCTATAGATTCTTCCGTCAGGTCCTAATTGCAATGCTCCTGCACTAAAGGTAGAAGTATCCTGTCCATTTTCATTACCTATTCGAGTACCGCTCATAGCAATCTGAATATCTGGTAAAGATAGATCGAACTGCATTAAAAATCCATTGCCAATACCATCATCTTCGAGACCTATAGTTGTATATAGACGTTGCCCGGTTTGTGAAAATTCGATGCCATAAGGAGCTCCTCCATTATAAAGTTCGATTTCATTACTTACAATCCCGGTACTATTATCAAAATCATATAATAATACCTTACCGGGACCATTACCTCCCGTTATGTTTGTCAATCCAAAGTGGACTACTGCCAATTTATCTCCTTCGGGAGAAGCTTTCAAATAGCCTAAGGCATTACGCCTGTATCCGGATATAGGCACTGTAACTCCTACCTGTGATGTTACAGGGGTTGGATTAATCCCCGTTTGATCAATGCTGAAGGCATAATAGGTATCAATAAAATGAGTAATCACCCAAAAAGAATCACAGTCATCACTTTTTACCGCTGTTATTTTTTCAGAACATTTATATAAGCTTTCCAACGCATTAGCCGTATCATAGGTAGTTAAAGGGATGTTTTTTTGACCGGTAATGACAGCTCCGTTTCCTCCATCAAGAGACATATCGACTACGGAGTATAATAATCCATCATTCACACCATCGCCATCAGATATAGTAGGATCATTATCCGCATTAAAATGATGTGGTTCATCTACCGTAAACACAATATAAATATTGGGGGTATTGGGTTGTGGGACAATTAAAGCTGATGAGGTACTGGAAGTATCTCCTTTAAGTCCCATACCGTTAAGCATTACTGTATGATTTTGGGTAAAAATGGTAGAGCCATCAGTATAAAATAGTAAGGTTCCCGTAGCATCAGATATTGTTGTACAACCTTCGAGAGTATTGATCCTTCCGTTTGTAAGAGCGGTAGGAGGCGTGGTGCTAAAATTTATTCCAGCGTTTTGTCCAAAATACCAATTGTTGGCTTCTCCTTGTGCAAATGCAGAAAAGCCAGTAATAATGAAGAAGACGATGTTTATAAATTTCATGCAATGGGTTCAACAACCCAAATATATTATAAATCTCTCTTTTTTAGAAGATAATATGAAAGTCTTACAAAGATTGCTGTCCAAATTAACACAATTAAAACTTCATACCAATGTACAGCATAATCCCTTTGGAAGTTTTCTCCTAGCTGATTTGCCGCTGACTGAATAAAATTTAGCCTGGTAATAGGCTCATTTATCAGATTATTCATACTGTCTAATGGTAAGAACGGAATTATTTTATCTACAAAATTAGTATCGAATTTCCATTTGAATAATCCTGAAATCAATCGAACTCCCCCTTCGATAAGTTGCCAGAAAATTAAAAAACCCAATGCAAAAGCAGACCTTTTTATTAAGATACCTAAAAACATGCAAAAAGAGAAAAATCCTACTAGCTTAATGAAGTACGCAAAAATAAACTCCATATCAGAAAAGATAATAGAAAACTCATTATAATCTGAAAATATCAACCCAAGTATTAAAGATATAATGAATAAAAATAAGGTTGATATAAATGAAAAGACAATAACCGTGAGAAATTTAGAAGCTAAAAATTCTTTTTTACTTAATCCATCGATCAGATTTTGTTTTAGGGTTCTATTCGTATATTCATTTGCCATAATGGAAACAATAACGATGGCCAAAAATAATTTTAACCAGGCTGCAATCCAGGAATTAAAATGCCATATATATGGAAAATTAAAGATCCCCTGATCAGCCAATCTAAAATTAACTCCACCAAAACTAAATTCATAAGAGGCAATGAGCGAAATTAACAGAATCAATACAAAATAAGTAATGGTTAGTACTTTTGCAGCTCTGTTATATCGTAATTTCTGAAATTCTATATTGAGTAATCGTAGCATGTTCTTAGTTTAAATTATTGGTTAATTGTAAGAATTGTTCCTCCAGGCTTTCTTTTCTTTTTACGAGATGTGTAAGTATGATTCCAGTATTCAATAATTCTTTATTTAAACTTTCGGCATCTAATTCGGATATTAAAAAAGCAATAATTTTACCTTCCTCTTCCTTAATATTTCCAAAAGCACTGTGTTCTGAAAGCCATTTTTTGAGTATACTATTCTGATTACTATTCAATTCAAAGAAGCCGTGACTAGCATTCATTTCATCTACGGGACCCGAGTATAGTTTAATACCTTTTCTGATAATTACTACGTGACTACATACTTTTTCCACTTCATCCAGAAGGTGAGAAGCTAATAGTATTGTTGTTCCTTTAGAGGCAATTATTTTGATGATCTCTCTAATTTGATGAATCCCCTGCGGATCAAGGCCATTAGTAGGTTCATCAAGGATTAAAATTTCAGGATCATTTAATAATGCAGAAGCAATTGCAAGGCGTTGTTTCATCCCGAGAGAGAATGTACTGAATTTACTATCTTTTCTATCTAATAAACCAACAAGCTCTAGTTTTTCATCAATTTTATTTCCCGATACGCCTTTGATCTGACAAACAAGCTTTAGGTTTTGAGCAGCAGTCATATAAGGGTAAAAATTAGGACGCTCTATGATAGCACCTACTTTTTTTAACGCTTCGTGAGTAGATGTGGTACCATCAAACCAGGTAAACTCACCAGCTGTTTTATTTACTACATTAAGAACGATTCCTAGTGTTGTGGATTTACCACTTCCATTAGGGCCTAAAATTCCATAAACATTTCCTTTTTTTATGGTAAAGGAAAGATTACTAACAGCAGTAATCGGACCGAATTTCTTGGTAAGGTTGGTAAGTGTTAAAATGGTTTCCAATTTTGATTGATTTTGACAGTTATACTAAACTAGACGACTACTATAGTTTTTTGTTACAAGAATAATGGATAGTTATAAGAGCTGATATGAAATTTTGTAAATTGCTTTTCTTACAGAAAGTTTATTATGGAAGAAGAACTGATGTCTAAAAAGAAACCTACGTATCCTATAAATGATCAATTAGATGCGTATTTAAAGGAATGTAATCGTAAGATTAAGATTCCCGTTTTTTATGATGATTTATTAAGGTTTTCGGGTTCGATTGTGGTTTATGATACTAATGATGAAGATACCTTGTGGGTACGTGTGTATTATGAAGAACATGAGCGTCCTGAAATAGAATCTAGTTTAAAAAAAGTGTATACTATACTGCATTCTGATGGTAATGAAGATGCCATAGAATTTCTTAATATAGATGCAATTGATTACTGTACTTTTGGCAATTCCAAACCTTTTAGAATCAAGATTAGAAATATTCTTAATGATAACTATACGTATATTTATGTAAAGAAAGCTGACGCATCCCGTATTTATGGATTAGAATTAGAACATATGTTCTCACCAAACAGGATCAATTTTTTGGTATATAAAAACACATTGATCGAGGAACATATTGCGGGAATTGCAGGAGATGTGTTTATCAAAGATTTCCTGCCGGATCTGAGTGATCAGGCAAAGGCTCAGATAGCAAAAGAATTCGTGAAATTTAATGAGCGCTGCCAGATGCGGCTGTTAGGTGATATGCGCTCCTATAATTATGTGATTATTCCTATCCATGATTTTGATCATGTAGAATATAAGATTAGAGCTATTGATTTTGATCAGCAGTGTTTTGAAGGGAAATTGAAAGTATATCAACCTCAGTTTTTTAAGGAAAATTTCACGATGGTTGATGTTGTCATGAGTAAATTACAACCCCGATCTGTTGAGCAATATAAAAAGGAAGAACGATCTATTCTGGCAAAACGTATTTTAAATTCCAGATCGCGGTACGAAACTTTAATTGCTTGTATGTGTCAGGATACGATTTCTACGCGAGAGAATTTAGAAGAACTCCGGGAACATCTATATAACTTTACATTAGATTTAAAATTTAGAAGAAGTGATTCTATGGGCGAAGTCCTAAAAACGGCTATGGATTTTGTAAAACGTAATTACGAAAATGTAAATATGAAGAGGTTGTTGGAAGGGTAGGAGTCAGCAAGTTTTAAATAAAAATAAAAATAAAAATAAAAAAAGGAAGTTTTGATTTCAGGTATCAGATTTGGGAGTGAAAATGTTAAAGTTGAAAGGGAGTTCAACAAATTTATACCATTTTTGCTTTAAAATTACCCAAATAAAATACAGTTGTTTTTTCTTTAGGCAAAAAAGAAAAGTTCAGCATAGCCTACGGTTAATTTTTATTTTGAAGTATAAGGGGAAAAGAACAAATTTTAGTGGGTAATTTTAAGATAGAAATGGTATTAATACTTGATTAGCCTTAAAAAAACAAATTCCCTTATAGAAGAGGACTGTGAGGGAATTCGTTTTTATTAAGGAGGCATCGAGTCAGGAAAAACGGCTAATAAGCGCTACCTTTATATTTCCGACGCATGTCTTCAATCTTTATGTCATTTTGTGTTTTTCTTTAATGATTCTATTTCTTTCTGTTGTGCTGTAACTATTATTTTAAGTGCTTCCGTCTTTTTATTTTGTTCGATCATATATAATGTCAGTTCCTCTATTTTCTGAAGTAATTTTGCATTCATTTCTCCTAATTGAATACCATTTTCTGTTACTTCTGCTGCAGAAGGAATGTTTTCTAGATGTCCTTTTTCTATGATATGATCTTCTACTTGCTGTAAAGTGGGTAGTTTGTAATCATCTTCAAAAACATAGTCGGGCCATCCATTAAGATCTACTTTTACTTCTTTAGTGTGGATGTTCCCATTTACTGCTAGTGTAGCATCTGGATTATTTGTTCCAATCCCCACGTTACCACCAGCAAGCACTGTTATTCTTTCTTTAGAACTTGAAGCATCTTCAAAAAGCCCCCAGCGATCTGCTGTGATTGTTCCTGTTGCCCAAACACCATTGGTAGAAGAGCTTTGAAATAAACTAACTCCACTAGGTGATTGTAGATTTAGTTTTTCATAATTTGATGTATCTGTTTGAGAATAAACTCCTAAAGAAACTAGTGTTATAATACTGGTTAATACTCTAATTTTTTTCATTTTTTTCTGATTAAATAATTTAAATATCGGGCTTATCTATAAGTAAGTGTCTGTAAGTATATAAATGTTACCCGTTTTTTCTGTTTTTTTTCAGGTATTAGAAAATATAGTAGGTTTTAGAGTATCAAAATTTTAGAATGCAATCCCTTTAAGTAATGGTGTATTGCGAGATGTTTGTGTATTTCAATATTAAATATATAGTTCAAATATGTCTCAGAAAATTTGATGTAGTATTCTTACTTAGAGAAGGCTATAACTTTTCGAGGTGATATATTGACTCGATAATCGAGATTTAAATGCTCCGAGGCTTAGCTCGAAATCGAAATGTTTTTTCTAATAAATGTCCTCGTGGGATTGCCCCGAGGTAGTTTACTTCATTCACTTTTCTTTTCCAGATCAATGTCTTCTCACGGATTTTCTTAATCTTTCTGCTCTTTATTAAAATACACAAGGTAGTAATACATCTGTTTTTCTTCATCCCATCCTTTTTCTACAAATTTTTCTGCAGATTCCGGATTAATAAAATCCATTTTAATCTGAATGTTTGTATCCAGATTAATGGTATTTTTTATTTTTTTTCTGGCGGCAGAAACTGCTGTGTTAGCAATAGGGAATTCAGTTAGATCTTCAATATGATATTTAGGCGCTTTTTCTGATTTATAATGTTTGAACTCCGGGATAAGTTCTGGATTATCAATTACTTCTTCTAAAAAAGCAGACTCTTCGAATGTGTCGTTTTTGGCAAAGTGATTTACAGCTCTGTTCATAAACATCACTTCTTCTTTTTTATCTTCTGCCGGCAATACAACATCTTTGGCAAAATCCTGACAAAACTTCATATACTTTTTTGTATAAAAGTTTTCATCTTCAAAAGCCTCAACACCCAAAAAATGCTCCAGCCAGTATTTGGTATCATATCGGTTAGAATCTACAGATAAAACCTTGTATCCTTCTTCCTTTTTATGATTAAAAATCAGACATCCTTTGTCTAGTTTATTCAGATTGACTCCTTGTTGATGTAATAATTCTATATCAGAACCTTTTTCTGCAAATTGAAGAAAATCATATTTTAATTCTGATTTGAAAATCCCAATAGCAGCTACCTTTTCATTATCAATGGTAAGATTTTCTAGGTAAGTAATATATACTTCTCCACTTTTAATATGTGGATGCTGTGATTGCTCATAAAGCAGGGATGCAATTCTTTTTGATTTTTCGTGAGCAGAAGAAGGGTTGTTGAAAATTTCTGTTACAATTTTATATAAAGGGTTGAATTCTACATCTACTTCATTTGCAAATTGGAAGTAATTTTCTTCTTTTTCTCTAAAAGGCTTAAAAAAATATTCTTTCAGGAGCGCTGTTAACTCATCATTCAGTATATAAGGAGAATCAGAAAGAAATATATTCTCATTTCTACTTTTATTACCAATTTTATGAACGGATAATGATTCTATTTGTGTGCTATAAAGATTGATCATTTTTTAGTTTTTAATTATAAGGAAGCAAATTTTCAAAAGCTTTTATATGTAATTCTAATAAAGGCATCCTTAAATGCTTTTTTGCATTAAAAGATACATAGGGATTACTATAATAACTAAAGTTATCGATTTTTATATTGCTTTTAAGTTTTAAACATCATTAATTTAGATAGTTATACCGATAAAACCAGGATTAGTTCCAGTTTTCATCAAAGCCTAATTCTTCATAATCATCAAGATCTAAGGAGTCATTATCTTTATCATCCTCATTAGTGTTATCTTCTGTTTTAAACTCTTGATTTGGAGCAACTTCAGGTAATTGTCCATGTACAAACATTACATTAGGATACTCCCTACCATTTTCATATTCTGCAATTTCTGCCAGTTCTACCAAGAAAGTCCACATACTCAAAAAATCATAGATGTATAATAATCTGGGCGAAGCTTCATGGACTACATCAATCAATGTGGTTTCATTCATTAGCCTGACAGGTTGATTGCCATCGCTCATATCAAATAGAGAAATTTCTTCTCCTTGATTCCATTGCTGATCACTGATATAAAAGGAGGCCATTTCCAAACCATCAAAACCAAAAGATTGGTTGATAACATTATGAAACTGCTCTAAAGTGGCGTCTTGCTCAATTTCAATATCTCTAAAGACATCTTCTTCTGTATCCAGAATAATTCTGAAACGGTAAATCATGGTATATTAATTAGAATATGCAAAGATACTACAAATGAGTTGTTATTTACTAAAACGATGTAATGAAAAAGTCATAGTCCCTAGCAAGAAAAAAGCAACTATCTGGTGTGATATCCCTAATGATATTGGTACTCTGTAGAGTAGTGTGAAAATGCCTAATAAAAATTGAACGCAAACAAGACCCAATAGTATATTAAGGGATTTTTTTTGAGTTGTATCTATCTCTATTTTTTTACTTCGATACCAGATAAAAATTATAATTCCGACGACAAGATATGCTAAATTTCTATGGATAAACTGTACACCACTTTTTCCTTCAATAAAGTTTTTTAAGAAAGGAGATTGCTCTATGTACACAGATTCATGAATAAGCTCACCGTCATTCATCAAAGGCCAGTGATTATGTAGTAAACCTGCATCCAATCCAGCCACAAAAGCGCCATAAATAATTTGAAGTATTACTATGCCTAACGCTACTCTTATCAGGTTTCTGAATTTTTTGTTGACCTCTTTTTTAGTTTTATAAATTATATCCAACGCAACCCAAAGAGTATATGAAAAGGTTATAAAAGCAGCTGTTAGATGCATTGCCAGTCTATAATGGCTAACATCCGGCCTGTCAATCAATCCGCTTTTTACCATAAACCAACCCAAAAAACCCTGAAATCCTCCTAAAAGCATTAATGTAATTGATTTCTTTATAGTGGATTGAGTAAGCTGTTTTCTGATCAGAAAATATAAAAAAGGAAGTATAAAAACAATGCCAATAAATCTTCCAATTACACGATGTAACCATTCCCAAAAGTAAATATTTTTAAAATCTTCCAATGAGAATTGATTGTTTATTTTTTGGTACTCTGGGTACTGTTTGTATAAATCAAAGGCCTCATTCCAAGCTACTTCATTCAGAGGAGGGATTGTTCCGGAAATAAGTTTGTAGTTAGAAATTGATAATCCCGAGTGAGTGAGCCTGGTGATACCACCTACCACTACCATAATAAAAATTAATAAGCAACCAGTTAATAGCCAGTATATTACTTTTTTATTATCTTTTTCCATAGTATAATATTGAAAAATTCAATTTTTTTAATTTTTAAGGGTAACATTGAGTCCCAATGTTTTCCCTTTGTCAATCATAAAGTCAAATGCAGCTTTATGTTCATTGGGGATTTTACCTTCCAGAATAGCCTCTTTTATGGCTTCTTTTATAATTCCTATTTCGCGCGAAGGTCTAATGTCAAAGGTTTTCATAATTTCTTCTCCGCTCACAGGTGGTTGAAAATTACGGATATGATCGCGTTCTTCAACTTCGACCATTTTTTGTCGTACGATCTTAAAATTATTGTGATATTTCTTAAAACGCTTAGGGTTTTTAGTTGTAATATCTGCTTCGCAAAGTGTCATCAGCTCTTCAATATAATCGCCAGCATCAAAAATCAATCTTCTTACTGCAGAATCCGTAACTTCTGAAGCAATTACGATAGGGCGTGAGCTCATTAATACCATTTTCTGAACAAACTTCATTTTGTCATTCAAAGGCATTTTCAATCTTTTAAATAATTTAAATACCATTTTTGAGCCTACAAACTCATGCCCATGAAATGTCCAGCCTACTTTTTTGCTAAAACGCTTCGTAGGTGCTTTTCCTATATCGTGCAATAATGCAGCCCAGCGTAACCATATATTATCAGTGTTTTCTGAGATATTATCAACTACCTCCAGCGTGTGATAAAAATTATCTTTATGGCGTTGTCCTTCTTTCTCATCAATACCTTTCAGCGCAGTAAGTTCAGGAAGGATGTATGGCAAAAGCCCTGTTTTTTCTAATAAAATAAAACCAATTGACGGTTTCTGACTACCAATTATCTTATGTAATTCGTCAACGATCCGTTCCTTGGTAATTATTTTAATGCGATCTTTATTTTTGGTAATTGCCTGTAGCGATTTCTCTTCAATTTCAAATCTTAACTGTGTTGCAAAACGAATCGCTCTCATCATTCTAAGAGGATCATCAGAATACGTTATATCCGGATTCAGGGGAGTTCTGATAATTTTTGAATGAAGATCTTCGATACCATCAAAAGGGTCTAGTAATTCTCCAAAATTATCTTTAGAGAGATTTAGCGCCAAGGCATTAATAGTAAAATCACGTCTATTCTGATCATCTTGCAATGAGCCGTTCTCTACAATAGGATTTCTGCTATTTTCCTGGTACGATTCTTTTCTGGCGCCCACAAATTCTACCTCGATGTCTTCTGCCCTAAGCATTGCCGTGCCATAGGTTTTGAAGATTTGTACCTTTGGAGTGTTGGGTAGGAGTCTGGAAACTTCTTTAGCGAGTTCGATACCGCTGCCAACGGCTACGATGTCAATATCTTTGGCATTGCCTCGTTGTAACATAAAATCTCTCACAAACCCACCAATTACATAACTGTCTAATTGTAGATTTGAAGCTGCCTCAGTAATAGTTTTAAATATAGAATGTTGTAATGCTTGTTTATAATTTTTTACTTCCGACATGAATCAATTTACTTCCTGATAATTTTTACTGTGCTATCTCCACCAATTTTGATAATAGAAGATGGTTTAGCCCCTTTATTTTGTAAGGGCAAATTTACAACATAGTCTACGCCTTCCAAAATCTCCTTACTGATTTCTTTTAAGTTAGCAGGAGTTGCATTACCACTAATATTTGCAGAGGTAGAAACGATTGGTCTCTTAAATTTTCGAATTAACTTTCCACAAAAAGGATCTCTAACGACTCTAATTCCTAGTGTATTATCGCCTGCTATCATGTTTTCTGCTACCCGTAACGGACGATCGTATATAATTGTGGTTGCTTTGGTAGCATATTTTAATATATCATAAGCAACTTCTGGAACTTCTTCTACGTATTGTTGTAACATTTTAAAATCACTCACCAGGCAGATCATAGACTTACTTTCTGCTCGTTTTTTTAAAGCATATATTTTTTCGATAGCTCCTGGATTTGTAGCATCGCAACCCAATCCCCAAACGGTGTCTGTAGGATAAAGAATGAGGCCACCTCTTTTAAGTACTATTATCGTTTTTTCTATTTCTTCTCTGTGATCTTCCATCAGCTGACATTAATATTTTAAAGTGCAAATGTACCAGATAATATGTCTTTATTACAAGAAAAGTTAAAGTAATCATAAAGGCTGTTTCTTGAAGTAACATTTTTAGCGTTGGGATCATTAACCTGTATAATTGGCCAATTATTAATTTTCTGACTGTACAACAGAATTTATTTGTACAAAACAATTTTAAAACCTAATAGTATAAAAAAATCATTGTTAGTATTAACAATCGCATTGGGAATGTTTTCTTGTGAGAAAGAGAGTATAAATACTACAACCCAAGAGACATCTTTTGTAAACGAAAGTCCTAAAATTGAAGACGGAATGTTCTCTTTTGATGATTGGCAAGAATTTAGAGATCTCTATAACAAATTCGCAGAATTAGATACAGAGCAGCTGATATCTCAATCCTTTTATAGATATGATAAAGGTTTTGAAACCTCTCCGGCAATTCTAGGGATTTTGAATGATGATAATCAATTTATAGTAACCGATAAGATTATCTGGTTTAATGAAGGTAAATTTTATGAACTTGAAGATGATAGAGCAATTGATTTTCAAAAATCTAATATGACTAATCTTAGGGAAGTAGGATCTGTTTCTTACTCACCTGTCAATGTTGAAGGGAGCGATTCATCAAAATCATCTGTGGTTTTAAGTAATCAACATCGTTTTAACAAACAGCGATATGTAGAGGATTGTGGATCGGGAAAGGTACAGGGACCTTCTCCAAGGCAATTTAAATATGTTCATGAGGTTTATCATGAGTTATTGGTTACGCCAGCTCCTCTTCCTATATCTCAATTTTCATTATGGTTAAGAGTAAAGTTAGAATATAATCATAAGCGAAGAAAATGGAGACATTCTGGAGAAGGAAGAGAGATTTCAATCAATATAAACAACAACTCTTTTTTAGAAAATAATCGCCCTTATCCAGATGATTATAATAGAAGATCGGTTGTGTTTTCATCTGATTGTGCCACTCATCAGGTCATACTTCTTAATCGAGTTACGGTAGCCGCTGCACCATATAATAGCCATTGGAATATTAATGTAAGTGGTACTATAACAGAGAAAATGCTGGGAGATGTAGAAGGTAATCGTTGGAAAGATGAAATTTACTGGGATTAAATATTTATAAGCTTAGATCTTTTAGATCTATATTGAGAGTGGTGTTTTCTTAATTGATGATACCACTCTTATATTTATAATTGGTGTCTTGGGAATCATTCAAATTCTCACTCATTGGTCACTTCTCTATAGACATCCAACGTTTCCTTAGCCATATTAGTAGTTGTAAAATTTTTAGTAAGTTTTTCGAATCCGTTTTTGACAAAACTTTTTTGCATCAGAGGTTTCTCTGTAAGGTTTATAATATGTTCTGATAATCTATCATGATCATGCATTGGTGCCAGTAGTCCATTAATATTATGATCGACAATTTCAGGGATACCTCCAACATCTGTGCTGATAACAGGTGTTTTATGATAAAATGATTCGTATATCACTTGCGGAACTCCTTCACTTTGTGAAGTGAGTAGGCTGATATCAAATTGAGGTAAGAAATTAGAAGCATTAGGAGTATATCCTAAAAAAATCATATACTCTTCTAATCCAAGTTCCTTTACGCGCAGTTTTAATGCTTCTGTTCTATCTGTAAAAGTACCTATTTGGATAAAGAAGAATTCTTTTCTTTTCTCTTTATTAATAATCGTATCGGCAACATCAACCCAAGTATCCAGATGCTTGGCACGGATATGATTGGCAATATTACCAATAATCATTTTTTCCTGTGAAATTTTATACTTTCTCCTTAGTGTAAAGGGAGTCTCTGTGCTTTTAGTTTTTAAATTGGTTCCGTGATAAATAGTCATTAGTTTTGTGGAATCATGGATTCCGACAGAAGCTATTTTTCGTGTTTCTTTGGATACACAAAGTACTTTTTTAATTTTAGGGTAATTGTATTTGTAAAGAGTTTTCTTTCGCTGTTTTATAGGGAAAGATGTTTTTTTACTAAAAACAAAAGGGGGGAGTTGATAAAATTTATCCGATAATATTGCTAACAAGATTGCGCTAGGATCATGAATATGTATAAGATCGATTTTTAACTTTTTGCAGATATGACCTAGTTTTATGAAATACCTAGGGTCAAATTTAGGAAGCATTGTCGCAGTTATAAAATTGAGATCCGTTTTTTGTAATCTTTTATGAAAAGTGCCATTTTTAACACAAAAAATAGTGTTTTTTACTTCTGGGTTAGAGAAAGCTAATTCCTGACACAGATTTTCAATATGATTCTCACCACCACCCCAATTTTTTACTGCTGATAAATGTAAAATGTGCATTTTATTGTTTTGCGATGGATTGTTGATGTTTCAATGACTCAGTCAATGGAGCCCCTTTTAAGAATAAAGCCAATAGTTTGAAGTTTTTTGGTTTAATAATACTTTTAAATAAAAACTTTATAGTAAGCCACCATCGAAGAATTTGATAGGGTATAAAACCTGAATTCTTTTTGAGTACATACAATAATGATATTTTAAGTTCTTTTTTCATCAAAAAAGAAGAGCCTGTGCTTTTACCTTTAAAATGCGTATATTTTCCTTTCGGAACTAAATAACAATTACCATGTTTAATCTGTTTGTAGATTCTATAACAAAGATCTGTTTCTTCATAATACAAAAAGATATTGGTATCAAATCCTCCCACTTTATCAAAAGCATCAGCAGATACAACCAAAAAAGATCCAGGAACGCTTTGGACTTTTATGGGTGATGTATAGATTTTTTTTCGTTTAGGATATGTAACAGGATTAATTTTCTCTAAAATTTTTCTTCCAAAAAGCTCTCTTCTCAAACTCAGAAAATGGTCAAAGGATTTTTGAACCTCTTCGTGTTCATTATATTGTTGAGGGCAGCAGATCGCTGCATCCTTATTTTTTTCCAGAAAGTCATATACGATCTGTAGACAATCATTTTGTAATACAGTATCATTATTTACGAAGGCATAATGTGTTGCATTAGCAAATTGTACACCATACATATTACCACCGCCAAAACCAGTATTGATTTTGCTTCTTACTAATTTCAAATGCTCGAAGTCCTTTTCTAGAACAAAATCTTCTAGAGCTTTAAAATCATCCAGGTTAGAAGCATTATCAACAACAATAATTTCATAGTTAAGATGTTTGGTTGTTTTTTCCAATATAGAAAGAATGCATTGAATTGTAAATGAAGAGGAATTGTAATTGATTAATATTACAGAAATATCTTTCATAAGGTATTAAAAGTTATGTCCAAAAGTAAGTCTTGTAACTAGATTTAACAAATGAATTCAAAAATAGCTACTTGCTACAATGAAATATTTTTTTCTCAAAAAATAATATTAATAAATTTCAATTCATTACTAAATAAAAAAGTTGAAATTTGTATTTAATTTTTGAATTCGCAAAACGTATTTTTACAAAAAACACGTTAATTAAAATTAAAGAGGGGAAAATAATGAAATTAGGCATACATATTACCTTTTATTATATAAAAAACAGATTACCATATTTAGAGAAAGTTCTTGATGGATTAGAAAAAATTGAAAAAACTAAAACAATTTTTATTTATACAAATATTGAGTTTGATCTTAATGAAAAATATCAGGATGTAGAGATTGTTGTTAATGATTTTGCCAATAATGGACATAAAAGATTAAGTAAGCTAAGAAGGTTTTATTATCAAACTTTTTTAAAACTAGGAATCACTAAAATGGTTCATCCCTATTACCTTACCTGGATCAATAGGACATATGTTGAAAGTTATATTGATGAATTTGATGCGCAGATGTATATAGAAGATGATATTTATTTTGATAATATATCATTTAATTACTGGTTAAAGAATAAAACAGTATGTATCGAGAACGAATTTAATTTAGGATTTTTAAGAGTCGAAGAAGATGATAGTAAAAATAGATTCCTTACGGATCTCACTTCCATACCAAAAAAAATAATAGAGTTACAAGGAGAGAAATTTCTTTTGAACGATGTGAACCCTTATTATGGTTTTTGGATTTATGATAAGTCTGAGCTTAAAAAATTTATTAAAAGTAAAGAATGGAAGTTTAAGTTTAAAAACTATGGGGTGAGAGAACGTTCTGCAATTGGTTGGCATGGTTTTAAAATGAAAAGATATAAAGGAAGTTTAATACCTTTGATAAAAATTGATGAGGATCTATATCAATGTGATGAAGATTGTGCGGTACATCATCTGCCAAATAATTATATAGGTAGTGATGTGTTTTGTCAATACTCTTTTCCGTTTGAAATAAAAAAATGAGATTAATTCTGTTTGTAGAATTAATTGTTTGTCGGATCTTGAAAAAGATATTCAAAAAAAGAAAAATAAAATAATGGATTACGAGAATAAACCAGCAGGATATTATGATAATATCAGAGATGAGATGATTAAATATCTTCCTGATAATGCAAAAAAAATAATTGATGTTGGATGCGGTAACGGTGCATATGCAGAAGTATTAAAAAACCAAACAGACGCAGAGGTTTGGGGTATAGAATACATGGATAAAGAGGCAAAAGTAGCTTCGGCTAAACTTGATAAGGTCTTCTCTGGTAGATGCGAAGATTATATCGATGATTTACCAGATAATTATTTTGATGCTATTTATTTTAATGATGTATTAGAGCATTTGGTTGATCCTTATATGGTTTTAGATAAAATTAAATATAAATTGGCTCCCGATGGAGTTCTGATAAGTTCTATACCCAATGTGAGATATCACAATACGTTCATACGTGTTCTCATACATAAAGATTGGAGATATGAAGATTTTGGGGTGATGGATAGAACACATCTTCGTTTTTTTACTAAAAAAAGTATAAAACAAGCATATGAAGACGCAGGTTATTCTGTGGTTTTACATGAAGGTATTAATAGAAGTAGATCTATTAAGCCTTATTTGTATAATATCCCTTTACTTTTTACGCAAATGGATATTAGATATCCTCAATATGCAACAGTTGCTAAATTTAATAGATAATAATGCCAAATCGATGTGTAGTACATAATTCTCGGTTAGAATTAAGTTCTGATCTGGATAAGGCTATCAGTAATTTTGATAGTCATACTCAGATATTAGGTGATGCAGAACGTAATGTTATAAAAGTAGTCACAATACATGGGAGGACGTATGCAATAAAATCGTTTAAGATCCCAAATATTATCAATCAAATTGCATATCGTTTTTTTAGAAAATCTAAGGCAGAAAGATCATATGTATATGCAAATAAGTTATTAGAACTAGGAATTGAAACTCCTTTTCCCGTAGCTTATAAAATAAACGCAACACCTTTGCTGTTTAAAAAGAGTTATTACGTTAGCGAATTAGTAAAAAGTGATTTGACTTATAGAGAACTAACATTAGATTTTAATATACCGGATCATGAAAGCATTCTTAGAGCATTTACAAGATTTACTTATAAATTACACGAAAAAGGAATTAATTTTCTCGATCATTCGCCTGGTAATACTTTGATAAAAAGAAAAGGAGATGCATATGAATTTTATTTGGTAGATCTCAATAGAATGGAGTTTGGAGAAATGGATTTTGAAACAAGAATTAAAAATTTTTCTCGATTGACCATTCATAAATCAATGATCGAAATAATGAGTAATGAATATGTAAAATGTTCGGGTGAGGAAGAAGCAATCGTGTTTAATTTAATGTGGAGGTATACAAGGGAATTTCAACATCAGTTTTATCGGAAAATCCGTATCAAAAAACGTGTTTTTTTCTGGAAAAAAAAATATAGAGATAGGGTTTCAGAAAGCCCTATTTAGGTATAGTAGTATAAAAAAAGTCTTAAAGAAATAGTATAGTAGGTATGCCAAAAAAAAGTGGCTTTCAAGAACAATTATATTTTTTAATATTCCATAAATGGAAATATATTGTTGCAATTATATATTCTAAATTCTACAAAAAACCAATTGATAGAATAATTAATAAAGTAGTTTATGTAGCAAGAGAAAAAGATAAAGAATGGATTTTTGGAGCCAAAGTAAGACGTTTATCAAGGTATTCATCTCTGAATGCAGAAGTTTATTATCATAACAAGTTACGTCATTTACCGAATGCAGATGCCTATTATTACATTTATCAAAATTATTTTTGTCGCTGTTTGCGCAGTACTCCAGGTATTTTGGGTAAGAAAAACATAGTAATGTTTACACATCCTACCTGGTCTAGAAAATATTCTAAAACACATGTGGTTTGGTGTCTTAATAAAGCAGATTATGTTATTTGTCTTAACTCTTCAATTAAAAAAGATTTGATAGCTATTGGAGTAAAACCAGTTATACTCAAGGTTATTCATATAGGTACATCTTCCAGTTTTTTTTATAAACATAAAAGAGGCGCAGGCGCAGTAGGTTTTTGCTCTAATTTTAGTTCAAGAAAAAATCCTGATTTACTTTTTGATATAGTTAAAAACATGCCAGATAGAACATTCCATTTAATAGGGAATAACTGGGAAGATTATGACAGGTTTAAAGAGCTTTCTAATTTACCAAACTTTATCTATAATACTAAAATGTCTTATGAATCATATCCTGATCTTTATAGTAAAATAGATGTTTTTGTTTCTCCGTCATTATTAGAGGGAGGTCCCGTTCCCGTGCTTGAAGCTATGATGTCTAACTGTGTTCCGGTAGTATCAAAAACAGGTTTTTGTCCTGATGTTGTGTCTCACGGAGAAAACGGGTTTTTATTTGATATAGAAGCTGGATATCATGAAGTTGTTCCATTAATAGAAAAAGCCTTTCTACTTCAGAAAGATATAAGAGAAACAGTACTGGAGCATACATGGGAAAACTGTTCTAAAAAAATTGATAAGCTGTTTTTGAATTAACCTGATTTCAGAACAAGAAAATAGATAGATAGTATCTGGTCTGAAATAGATGATTTTGATAATTTGAAAGATTTTTGATGAAATTTAGACTTTATTCGTTGAAGTAAATGTCGTAGCATCAAGAAATTAAAAATAAATCAAAATTTCGCAAAAAGATACAAATTTAATTTTACTGTATTTCCGACCAGATACTAGTTGATATACAAAAAAACCTATCGTTTTTATTTTACATTTTTATAATCTTCAAAACTTTTGTTAAAAATACGATTAGATTCAGAAAAGAAATAAGTATTTGTTGTTTAGCTAGATAAGAATTGTTGTGTTTTGAATGCTTGTTTTTAGATATAAAAAAAAGGGAATTTTCACCTATTTTTAAATTAACTTAAGGTTGTTATTTTTCTTTAGGTTTTATGATTTGTTATCATTGGTAATGGCTCATAACAGCATTGTTGTCGCTATTTTTGATTAAGAATTTAATTTTTATTCACTTTTCTAAACAATTTTTAAAACTATGAATTTATTAAAAAAAAACGCACTGATTTTGTCCGCTACACTTGTATTTACACTTTTTAGTTGTGAAAAAGAAGAAGAGGTGTCACCTCTGGAAGTAGTTTTTGAAACTGTTGTTGTAGATGATAAAGAAGAAGCAGCTTCTAAAAATTTTAATGGATATTGGGCTCCCTGGATGACCAATAATCCTAGAGGAGCAGAACGCAATTCTCATTTTCTTTCGGGATTAGATCCTAATGCAATTGGTCTAAAAGTAAGAGAACAATCAGGATACGGAATTATAAATATGTCTATGATTGGAAGAACAGAAAATAATGCTTTGGTTCAGACCGATTGGACGACAACAAATTATAGAGGGAGTGTTAAAGAAAAGTCTTTTTCAAGTAGAAATGATTATGCTACCAGTATTGAGATAAAAGAACAACATGGATATGGTGTAGTTGATGCCAGGTTGATAAGTCAGAGAAATATATCTACGGGTTGGATAACTCAGAATCCAAATGTAAATAGATATCATAGGTATAATTGCTTGGCAGGATACAAAATTGTGGGTATAAGTAATAGAGAGCAGTCTGGTTATGGAGTTATAGATGTGAAAATATTTGTTAAAAAAGTAGAGTAATAAAAATACTTGTACTACAATTGTTATAAGAAGGAGGCATGTACGTGTCTCCTTTTCTATATGAGAAACTATTGTTGATTTCAGGTAGGATATATTGTTTTTTGAACATTTTGTTCTGCGCGTTGTAACTCAATTCTCAAATAAAATTACCTACTGAAATCATTTCTTTTTTAATTCAACTAGGGGTAATTTCATCTAAGAACTAGTATAATATGGATTTTTATGGGAGAATTTATTTAGATTTGAGAGTTTGATTTTTAGTGATCTCTCTTAGTTTAGTGTATTTTAGAAAGGTAAGATTTGCTGTTTGGATACAAATAACGAATCCGTTAAGACCATCCAGAAATCCTAATCTCAAAATATAAGCTTTAAAAAATGCCCAGGAAGGGTTGAATACTATCTTCCAAAGAGTTGCTTTCTTTCCCAGCTTGTAATAAGAATGAGCAGAAATTGTAGAGAATTTCTCTATTTGCCGATTGTATGCACTATAGTTGGGATAGTTCCAGTGTAGAATATCTCCTTTTAATTTTCCACAGCTTTTTGGGTTATATAATTTGTAAGAATCATGTGGGTTGATGCCTTTCCATTCTCCTTTTCCTTTCTTGAATATTCTGAGTTTTTTATCAGGATACCAATCTGAATATTTGATCCATTGCCCACAAAAATTATTATATCGATTGGTATAATAACCATCGTAATTCCAATTTGATTTTAATCTAAGCAAGGACTCTCTTAGTTCTGTTGATAATGCTTCATCTCCGTCTAAGGAAACAATATAATCGTACGAAGCTTGATGGATTGCAAAGTTTTTTTGTTCTTTGTACCCCAGAAATTTTTGTTGAATAAACGTTGCATTATATTTCTTGCAAATTTCTTCGGTTTTATCAGTAGAAAAAGAGTCGACGACAATAATCTCATCAACTATGTGTTCAAGTGATGCCAGGCACTTTTCAATTTTTCTTTCTTCGTTATAAGTGATGATTACTCCAGAGAGCTTGATCATTATTATTGGTGTATTTTGTTTACTCTTTATGCAAAAGTAGTTTTTTAAAATGGAACTCATCTTGAGTAATGCTTTGACCTACAAAAGCCAAACTTTTCTGTTGAAAACCACTACTCAGGACGAGTTCATGAAGTGATTTTATGTTTTATGTAGTTTTTTAACTTGATTTAGATACGTATTTAGTTTGGGGATGATTAATTCTGTAGAGAATTGTTGATACAATTCCAGTGTTTTATCTTTCATTTGTTTTGGAGTTTTATTTCCGTATAAACTTGGTTTAAAGTCAATTAAATGAACAGAATCATGTTTTACGCTATCTTCAAACATATTCCAGTCTTTTTTAATAATCCAGGGAGAGAAAATTGTAAATGTTGGTATATTTAGTGCCTTCGCTATATTTACAGCACCACCTTCATTTCCAATCAAAGCATTACAATGAGATAAAATACCTATAAATTCACGTAGACTCTTCCCAAAAACATTGAATCGAATATGTTTTTGTGTGTTTTTTGTTGTCAGGTTATAAATAGCCCTGGCATCTTTCTCTTGATTAGGGATATAGTTAAAGAGAATAGTAGCTTCAGTGGTAATTACGATGTTATCGATTACTTCTGCCATATACTCAAAAGGCAATGTTTTGGTTATACCGCTACCTAGAACACTAATCATTATCAATGGTATTGAACTTTCAATTCTATTTGCTTCCAGGTATGTTTTAGAACTATTTTTTTCTTCTTCAGTTAAAAATATTTTAGGGCTAACCATATTAGAAATAATATCTTTTTCGGGATAGACCAGACGAAGCCTGTTTTCTATAGCAGTACTGGCATTTGTAATAGGCTCAGCTTTCCTGCGGATGACCTTAGAGTATAAAAATTGAGTATACCACTTATAAAAAGATACTCTTTTTGGAGCTTTTGAAAAGTAAACAATCAGATTACTTTCTAGTTTTCCATAGGCATCAATTACAAGATCATATTTTGAGCATTTTATTTTTTTTAAAAAAGCATAAAATGCTTTTTTACTGTTTCTGTACTCATTTTTGAATTCAACTATATTGGTAAAGAAAGGGTTTTCCAGAAGAACGGGTATGGTACTGGAGTTTACAAGGTAATCAATACTGCTGTTGGGATATTTTTTCTGCAATGCTTCACAAATAATAGTGCTAGTGAGTACATCTCCGATCATTTTTTGTTGAATGACTAATATCTTCATTTCCTGGATATTGATTAAAAGTGTGAGCTTGTCAAAAAGACAAGCTCACACGCATGCATATTTTAGTTGTAAACATTATACAGCTACATCGTGCTCCCTAAGCGCATCGTTTAGCGAGGTTTTTTTATTAGTGCTCTCCTTGCGCTTACCAATAATCAGCGCACAGGGAACATTATATTCACCTGCAGCGAATTTTTTGGTATAGCTTCCTGGTATCACTACAGATCTGGCTGGGACAACTCCTTTTCTTTCTACAGGGGTTTCGCCGGTAACATCAATAATTTTTGTAGAAGCAGTTAATACAACATTTGCTCCCAATACAGCCTCAGTTTCTACACGAACGCCTTCCACAACGATACAACGAGATCCAATAAATGCATTGTCTTCTATAATGACCGGAGCAGCTTGTAATGGTTCTAAAACACCACCAATACCAACGCCACCACTTAAATGTACGTTTTTTCCAATTTGAGCACAGCTACCTACAGTTGCCCAGGTATCTACCATAGTGCCTTCAGCTACATATGCGCCAATATTAACATAACTTGGCATTAAAATAGTTCCAGGAGAGATGTACGCTCCGTGGCGGGCAACAGCATTTGGGACCACACGGATTCCTTTAGCTTTATATCCTTTTTTTAACGGAATCTTATCATGATATTCAAAAATACCAGCTTCTAGAGTTTCCATTTTTTGAATAGGAAAATATAAAACAACCCCTTTTTTGACCCACTCATTTACTTGCCATCCGTTTTCTATTGGTTCTGCAACACGTAATTCTCCAGCATCTAATAAGTCTACAACTTTTCTTATAGCATCCTGAGTGTCTGATTCTTTTAAAAGCTCTCTATTATCCCAAGCTTTTTCTATGGTTTCTTTTAGTTGATTCATTTATTAAAAAATTTTGGTAAAGATAACAGCTTACTTTTAAAAATATAGGTAGAATAAATATTTTTGGTTACTCTTAATAATTGATGTGGTTTTATAATAATATCATACTTTTGCAAAAAAGTAATTATGGCAAGAATTTTAGCAATTGATTATGGAGAAAAGCGATGTGGAGTAGCAGTTACCGATGAGTCTAAGATTATTGCTTCTGGATTAACTACGGTAGCAGCCAAAGAGTTATTGGTTTGGTTACAAGAGTATGTGAGCAAAGAAGAGGTAGAGCTTTTTATTGTTGGTGAGCCAAAACGATTACACGGAGAAGCTTCGGAGATTGAAAAGGTCATACGACCTTTCTTAGAAAAATTACATAAAACCTTTCCGGATATTCCTGTAAAAAGAATGGATGAAAGATTTACTTCTAAGATGGCTTTTGATACGATGCTTGCCAGTGGTATTTCTAAAAAGAAAAGAAGAGATAAAGCGTTGGTTGATCAGATTAGTGCCACTATCATACTTCAGGATTATCTTTATAATTTATAAGGGATATTGTATGACGAATACTATTCTTCAGTTATGGATTTAAAGATAAGATCAAAGGAGTTTAGTTTGCTAATTAATGTGTTGCATTAGCGTTACAATTTCTGGATAGTAAACTGGTGTATGCAGAGAGAGAGAGAGAGATAGTTTATAAAATGTTCTATTGCGGTAGTAAACCATAGAGCAGGCTGTTTATGATATATATGGATAGAGTTTGTCTCAGAGTTTAGTTTTATTATGACAGCAGCAAGTAAGTATGTTTTTTTGATTAATTTCATGAAATATGAAAATTTAAAAAAGATTAGGGAGTTTTAAAAAATTTTGAAAGAAGCAAAAGAGTTGATTGCACTATTTATTTTGAATAGGATGACTGCTTCAAAAAATGTATAAATTAGTATATTATAAAATAAAAAATATTCATTATCCAATTATATGATTTTACCCATTGTAGCATACGGTGATTCTGTATTAAAGAAAAAAGGAAAAGAAATTAGTGAGGATTACTCTAAATTGTCAGAACTGCTTGACAATATGTTTGAGACCATGTATAATGCTCACGGAGTAGGACTGGCCGCTCCACAGATAGGACTATCAATACGGTTATTTATTGTAGATGCAACACCTTTTTCTGAAGATGAAGATTTGTCTGATGCAGAAAGAGAAACCTTAGAAGGATTTAAAAAAGTTTTTGTCAACCCTACTATGCTAGAAGAAACTGGCGAAGAGTGGGCGTTTTGTGAAGGCTGTCTTAGTATCCCCGAGGTTAGAGAAGATGTGTTTAGAAGAGATACCATCAAGATTCATTATTTTGATGAAAATTTCAAAGAGTACACAGAAGTGTACAGTGGTTTGGCAGCACGAGTGATACAGCACGAGTATGACCATATTGAAGGAATTTTGTTTACAGATAAACTATCCAGCTTAAAAAAGCGTTTGATCAAAGGAAAACTTACAAATATTTCTAAGGGTAAAATTAATCAGGAGTATAGAATGAGATTTCCGCAAGTAAAAAAAGGGCGCTAAAAAAAATAAAATACCTTACGAATAGGTTAAATAATACATAATTAATGTTGGTCAATGTTTGATTTTTTTAATTAACGTTGGATATTTACCAACTTTGAAAAATATATATATGAGCTTAGACAAAATATTATCAATCTCAGGAAAACCAGGTCTTTACGAACTGAAAACACAAACACGTAGTGGGTTTGTTGCAGAATCATTAGCTGATGGAAAGAAATTATCAGTAAGTATTCGTCATAATGTTAGCATTCTTAGTGAGATTGCGATATACACTTTTTCAGAAGAAGTACCCTTAAGAGAAATTTTTAAAAGAATTCAGGAAAAAGAAGGAGGAGAGCAGGCTATAAATCATAAAGAACCTAAAGCTGTTTTAGAAAAATACTTTAGAGAAGTATTGCCTGATTATGATGAAGGCAGAGTATATGTTAGTGATATGAAGAAGGTAGTACAGTGGTATAATATATTGCAATCCAAAGGAATTACAGATTTTAATGAACCAGAAAAAGTAACTTCTGAAGAAGAAGAATAGAAGATGTTGCCGGTCAATAGTAAAAATCCTGTCTTTACGAGATGGGATTTTTTGTTGATAATTCTTTTATGAATTCATTTTCAGTTTTTTATGCTGATTAAGAATTATAAATAACTTCTGTAAATATTGCCATATTTTCAATGTACTGTTTGGGTTCTTCTTCGTATTTTTGCGCAAAATTTAAATACAACGACAAATAGTTAAGTTTACATGGCTAATACCAAATACGTTTTTGTAACAGGAGGTGTTTCTTCTTCATTAGGAAAAGGAATTATAGCAGCTTCTCTGGCAAAATTACTACAAGCAAGAGGGTACAGAGTTACAATTCAGAAACTTGATCCATATATTAATGTGGATCCGGGAACACTAAACCCCTATGAACATGGAGAGTGCTATGTAACCGATGATGGAGCAGAAACAGACCTTGATTTAGGTCATTATGAGCGTTTCTTAAACACACCTACTTCTCAGGCTAATAATGTAACTACAGGACGTATTTATCAGAGTGTCATAGAAAAAGAAAGACGTGGCGAGTTTCTGGGAAAAACGGTTCAGGTTGTGCCACATATCACAAATGAGATAAAAGAAAGAATTCAGATTCTCGGAAAAAGTGGTAATTATGATATCGTAATTACCGAAATAGGAGGAACTGTGGGGGATATAGAATCTTTACCCTATATAGAAGCAGTTAGACAATTAAAATGGGAGCTTGGAGATTCTAATACGCTGGTGATTCATCTTACATTAATCCCATACCTTTCTGCTGCGGGTGAATTAAAAACCAAGCCAACACAACACAGTGTAAAAACGTTGATGGAGAGTGGTATAAAAGCAGATATTTTGGTATGTAGAACAGAACATGAATTGTCTGATGATCTGCGTAAAAAATTAGCTTTATTTTGTAATGTGAAAGAAGAAGCAGTAATACAATCGATCGATGCTTCTACTATTTATGATGTTCCTAATTTAATGTTGGAAGAAGGTTTGGATACTGTAGTACTTAAGAAATTAGTGCTAAGGGATGATGATTTGCCTAATCTGGATAAATGGAATGATTTTTTGTTAAGACATAAAAACCCAAAATGTGAGATTACTATCGGGCTTATTGGTAAATACGTAGAACTTCAAGATTCATATAAGTCAATTCTTGAAGCTTTTATTCATGCGGGAGCAGAAAATGAAGTAAAAGTAAATGTAGAAAGTATACATTCAGAATATATTGATGATGATACGATTACAAAAAAAATAGCACATCTGGATGGTGTTTTAGTTGCTCCGGGGTTTGGAGAACGAGGGATAGAAGGGAAAATTAAAGCAGTTCAATATGCAAGAGAGAATAATCTTCCTTTCTTTGGAATTTGTTTGGGCATGCAAATGGCTGTAATAGAATACTCGCGTAATGTGATTGGTCTGGAAAATGCATTTTCTGTAGAGGTAGATGAAAATGCTATTCACCCAGTGATCAACTTAATGGAGGAACAGAAGAATATTACAGAAATGGGTGGTACAATGAGGCTGGGTGCATGGGATTGCGAACTGGTTAAAGATAGCAAGGTATTTGAAGCATATAAAGAAACATTGATAACAGAGCGTCATCGTCATCGCTATGAGTATAATAATGCATATAGAGAGCGACTAGAAAAGGCTGGGCTAATTGCAACAGGCATAAATCCAAAAACGGGATTGGTAGAGATTGTAGAAATCCCGGAACACCCTTGGTTTGTAGGAGTTCAATACCATCCAGAATATAAAAGTACAGTAGCAAACCCGCATCCACTTTTTGTAGCTTTTGTAAAAGCTTCAGTAAAGTATTCTAAAAACAAAAAAAGTGCCAAAGTGGCATAAGGATAGTAACTGGCTAGATAATTGACAGTAAAAGAAGTAATATAATTTAGAAAGCCTTTCTGGATCATCAGGTGAAGGCTTTTTTATGCACATATCAATCATATCAATGGAAGAAAAGAAATTTGACCTTAATTCAATAATTGGATTCATACTTATTTTTGCCATCATGGCTGGAATGTTTTATTTTAATAAAAAAACACCAGAAGAAATTGAGGCAGAAAAAGCAAAACAAGAGCAGATTAATGCAGCACAAAAAAACGAAAAAGATACCACAACAGATCTTGTAACAAAAAATGAGGCAATTGTTGTAAACCCAAAAGATTCACTAGCTATGGTAGCAGCAAAATCGCAATTGGGTGCTTTTTCATATGCTGCTAGTTTGCCGTCTGCCGTAGACAATTTTACTAAAATAGAAAATGAAGTTTTAAGTTTAAAAATTAATAATAGAGGTGGTTATATTCAGGAAGCTTTACTCAAAAACTTTAAAACCCATGATTCTGTTCCTGTATATCTTATCAAGGATGGTAAGAATGCTTCGTTTAATATTAATTTTGGAACTACTGATAATAGAAATTTAAATACTAAAGATTTATTTTTTGAACCTGCTGTTTCTAAAAATGGAAATAACACCATTTTATCAATGAAATTAAAAGTTTCGGAGTCTAAGTTTTTAGAATATCGATATGAACTGAAACCGAATGAATATATGGTGGATTTCTCCATACGCTCTCAAGGGTTACAACAGGTGATCAATAGTAGTCAAGCTATTAATTTGGATTGGAAATTACAAGCATTTAGACATGCAAAAAGTGCCTCTTATGAAAACAGATATACTGAAGTTTTGTACGAATACGAGGAGGGTAAAGATGATTATTTAGGGCAGGGAGAGTTTGCAGATGATACAGAAGAAGATGTAAGCTGGGTAGCATTTAAGCAGCATTTTTTTACTTCTATATTGCTAACAGATACCCCATTTAAGACTGCTTCTTTTACATCAAAAAATATAGCAAACTCCAGTGATTTAGATGATAAAGATATTAAAATAACCAAAGAGTTTTCAGCTTCTATTCCTTTAGAACTTCAAGGAGGAGAGTTGAACTATAACATGGATTGGTATTATGGACCGACAGACTATAAGATTTTAAATAAATATGAGCGTAATCTTGATGAAGTCGTACCACTGGGATGGGGGATATTTGGGGTTATTAATAAATATTTATTTATTCCGTTTTTTGGTTTCTTGAGTGGTTTTTTACCCTATGGAATTGCTATTGTAGTGATGACGGTAATCGTTCGTATTGTATTATCTCCCGTAACCTATAAATCTTATGTGTCTCAGGCAAAAATGAAGGTGCTAAAACCAGAGATTACAGAGATCAATGAGAAATATAAGGATAATGCGATGAAGAAGCAACAGGAGACGATGGCATTATACAGTAAAGCTGGAGCAAGTCCTATGAGTGGATGTCTGCCAGCTTTGATGCAGATCCCGGTATTTTACGCGTTATTTAATTTCTTTCCAAGTGCATTTGATCTAAGACAGAAAAGCTTTTTGTGGGCAAGTGATTTATCAAGTTATGATACGATTGCACAATTGCCATTCGAGATACCTTTTTATGGTGATCATATCAGTTTGTTTCCAATATTGGCATCTATCGCCATATTTATTTATATGATGATGACTACAGGTCAGACCATGCAAACTCAGCAACCTGGAATGCCTAATATGAAATTTATTATGTATTTGTCCCCATTGATGATGCTAATTTTCTTTAATAATTATGCGAGTGGATTATCTTTATATTATTTTATTTCTAACTTGATTACTATCGGAATTATGTTAGTTATTAAAAATGTAATTATAAATGAAGATAAAATTCATGCTAAGATTCAGGAAAATAAGAAAAAGCCAAAGAAACAAGGGAAGTTTCAGAAGAAGATGAAAGAGTTGATGGAGCAAGCAGAACAGCAGAAAGCTAAAAAATAATAAAAAAGCCTGTTTTAATAATAAAACAGGCTTTTTTTTACAATTGTATTCCGGGTTTATAATGGTTTATCTGTTTGATATAGCAGATAATAAAACGGTATCGATTACATGAATCACACCATTAGTTGCTTGAACATTAGTAGAAACTATGGTACTGGAAATCGCTGGATCAGATCCGTCGGTTATAGTATTATTAGTAGTGTCTACAGCAATATTACCACCTAATGTAGTAACTTCTCCATCAGTAAGATCTCCTTCTCTTACATTAGAACCGCTTATAACATGAAGGTTCAAGGCAGTCTCTAATGTTGCTTCAGGAATATCACTGGTAGCATTCCAGTCTGCATTGGAGTCTAATAAAGTATCAAATGCAGCATTATCTGGAGCCAGTACCGTAAAAGGACCTGCACCTTCCAGCGTAGTAACATACTCAAAACTATAAGCCGTTAATCCTTCTACAAGTCTTGAAAAATTAGGGTCAGCAGTAGCAAAAGTAGTAACCTTAGGAAGTTGAATTACTGCATCCACAGCATGAATCACTCCATTAGTGGTTATAATATCTGCCTGGCTAACAACAGCACCAGTGTTCTCTCCAGAAGAGCCTCCATTGATAGTTACTGTATTATTCTCTACAGTAAGATACATACTCAGGAATTGATCCACAGTATCACCATATGTTGCCTGTGTATTGATATACCCTGTACTTAATGTTGCAGAAAGATTACTTCCATTCACGACATGATTTAATAAAATACTTTTTACAAGCGCAATTTCTTCATCGGTATCTACTTCACTTAAATCGGCAAAACCGGCATCAGTAAGAAAGCTGGTAAATGCACCATTATCAGGTGCAAATACTGTAAATTGCTCTGTTCCACTTAGAATAGGAGTAAGTTCAGTAAGATCCAAAGCAGCTTTGAGAGAACTATAATTACTCTGACTGGCTACAAATTCTGCAATTGACTGGGTAGGCGCAACAACAACGTTTCCGTCATCATCATCACTACAAGAATACATACCAATTGTAAGCGTAAGAATGGTAGTAATTCTAGTGATTTTTGAAATAATTTTCATGTTTTCGAGTTTTAAAAATTAAAATTTTGTTCAAAGCCGAAAACGAGATAAGGGTTTTGTTATTCCTTAAGTGTGTGTTAAATAATGGTTAATTGATTGCTTTTTTGAAGTAATTAGATAAATGTTCTGAAAATTTTAATATTTATTTTGTAAGTTTTATAATATTCATAAATAGCTCTGGACTCAACTATATTATGATTAATTTGGCATGCTTTTTGGAAAAGTATTATATATAAATTGAATTTATCATGGGAAGTAATTTTTTATTCTACATTTTTATAATTAGCTCATTTACGAGTTTTGCGCAGGAGTATAATGCTTTTGATAAAAATGGGAAAAGACATGGGAAGTGGCAAAAAAAATACGAAAATACAGATCAGTTACGATACGAAGGGACGTTTGAACACGGTAAAGAAATTGGAGAATTTAAATTTTATAAACCTAAAGGAGGAACAAAACCTACAGCTATCAAGTTATTTTCTAAGAATACGGATACCGCAGATGTAAAATATTTCACAAATAATGGTAAGGTAATTAGTGAAGGAAAAATGATCGGTAAAGAACGGGTTGGAGTATGGAAATATTATCACAAAAATTCTTCAAAGGTAATGATGAAGGAAGAGTATGTATCTGGAAAACTAACAGGAGAACAGCTTACATACTTTGAGAATGGTCAACTTACTGAGAAAACTTCTTATAATCACGGTAAAAAGCATGGCAAAAGTATGATGTATTCTGAAAAGGGTATAATGATTAAAGAATTTACTTATGAAAATGATAAACTACACGGACCTACCAAGTATTATGATACAAAAGGAAAATTAGAGATCGAAGGTTTCTATAAAAGGGGAAGAAAAGATGGACTCTGGAAATATTATGAAAATGGGAAATTATCTGAAGAAAAAGTATTTCCGATTCAAAAAAGAGGTTCTTAAGATCAGTTTTTAGAATAAATCCATAAAAAAAACCTTGAAGCGATGCATAAGCATTGCTTTTTTTATTTAGTATTTTTGTAAAAAATTAAAGAGTACTATATAGCATTTGTCTAGAGGCGTATAGTTAATAAACCTAGTTTTGATGAAAAGAGTAATTGTAGGATTATCAGGAGGTGTAGACTCTAGTGTAGCAGCATATTTATTAAAAGAGCAAGGGTATGAGGTCATTGGTTTATTCATGAAAAATTGGCATGATGATTCTGTAACTATAGCTGATGAATGTCCTTGGTTAGATGATAGTAATGATGCATTGTTAGTTGCAGAAAAATTAGGAATACCTTTTCAGACAGTAGATCTTAGCGAAGAGTATAAAGAACGTATAGTTGATTATATGTTCGATGAGTATGCAAAAGGAAGAACTCCCAACCCTGATGTTTTATGTAATCGTGAGATAAAATTCGACGTTTTTATGAAAATTGCGATGTCTCTGGGGGCTGATTATGTCGCTACTGGTCACTACTGTAGAAAAGATACTATTATAAAAGATGGCAAAGAAGTTCATCGGCTCATAGCGGGAAAAGATCCTAATAAAGATCAATCTTACTTTTTATGTCAATTATCGCAGGAACAATTGGCAAAAACCCTTTTTCCCGTAGGAGAATTATTAAAACCCGAAGTAAGGGTAATTGCCAAAGAACAAAATCTTGTTACAGCAGATAAAAAAGATTCTCAGGGACTTTGCTTTATTGGTAAAGTCAGATTGCCAGAATTTCTTCAACAAAAATTACAACCAATAGAAGGTGATATTATAGAGGTTTCTCAATCTGAAGAAAGATATAAACGTATAGTGCCGGATTTTGGATCTAAAAAAGAAGAATTAGAATTTTTTTCCTCAAAATTTAGTTACAATATCACCGATGGAAAAGTAGTGGGTAAGCATCAAGGGGCACATTATTACACAAAAGGACAAAGAAAAGGACTGGCTGTAGGAGGAACACCAGAACCTCTATTCGTTATCGAAACCGATGTAAAGACAAATGTAATCTATACAGGACAAGGAAAAAACCATCCAGGTCTGTACAGAAAAGCACTTTTTATTAATGATTCAGAATTGCATTGGATACGAGAAGATCTTGCTTTACAGCTGGATCAGGAATTAGAGGTGCAAGCTAGAATACGATATAGACAACCACTGGATGCTGCTACCTTATATAAAGTAGATACCGGAATGTACATAGTTTTCCAAACGAAGCAAAGTGCTGTGACCGAAGGACAATTTGTTGCCTGGTATATTGATGATGAATTAGTAGGGTCTGGCGTGATTTCTTAAAATTGGGAGGTTAAATAAACCTTAAAAGAGTGTGAAGAATAAAGTTGTTTTTTATAATTAAATTATATTGGTTGTAGTCAGAATATAATAATTACTTTTTAAACTTTAAAACCTTATAAAGTGAAAAATATTACTCTATTAATCTTTATTGTTTTTAGTAACCTGATATCATTCGCACAGGAAGAAGATGCCTGGGTGTATTTTACAGATAAAGAAAACGTAGCTGATGCTATTGCAAATCCCTTAACAATTCTTACTCAAAAAGCTATAGATCGAAAAAATCGACATGCTGTGGTAATAGATGAAAAGGATGTTCCCGTTAATGAAAATTATATTACTCAAATAAAAAACGCAACAGGAATTACTGTGTTGGCAAAGTCTAAGTGGTTCAATTGTCTATATGTAAGAGGAACACAAACAAATATAAGTAATTTACAGATTTTGAGCTTTGTAGCAAGTATAGACTATGCCGATAATTCTTTGGATTCTACCAAATCAATTAGAACAAAAAAGGAACCCGTATTTACAGAAAATAATAAATTTGAAATAAAGACTGATTTCAATTATGGAGCCGCTACTCAACAAATCGAACAGTTAAATGCAGAATATTTACATCAACAGGATTATACAGGTACAGGAATGACAATTGCTGTTATGGATTCAGGATTTCCTGGGGTGAATACTATGGATGGATTTAAGCGAGCGAGGGATGAGGGAAGACTACTGGATGGATATGATTTTGTAAGGAGAGACGATAATGAATTTTCTTTTTCTGGTAGTTCTCATGGGACTCAAACTTTTAGTGATATTGCAGGGTATATTGATGGTGAGTTTGTAGGTACAGCCCCAGACGCAAATTATTACTTGTTTATAACAGAAGATGTTGCTACAGAAGGCCCAAAAGAGGAAGCTTTGTGGGTAGAAGCGGCAGAACGTGCAGATAGTTTGGGAGTTAATGTTATTAATACATCTTTAGGATATTCTACGGGATTTGATAATCCTGCTTATGAATATAAGACATCTGATATGGATGGTCAAACGGCTTTTATCTCCCGAGGTGCTAATATGGCTTTTGATAAAGGAATGTTATTGGTAGTATCTGCGGGAAATTCTGGAAATAGTAGTTGGGGGATTATTACAGCACCAGGAGATGCGCCAGGAGTATTGACTATTGGAGCCATCAACGCAGCAGGTAATTATGCTTCTTTTAGTTCCAGAGGCCCTACTGCAGATAATCGAATGAAACCAGATGTGGTGGCAAAAGGTTTTGGGGCAGCAGTAATTCGCCCTGATAATTCTGTATCGACCAGTAGCGGAACTTCTTTTAGTTCGCCAATAATGGCAGGAGCTGTAGCCTGTTTGTGGCAAGCTTTTCCATCGATGACTAATGGAGAGATTATGCAATTGATCCGAGAATCAGGCTCGATATATAATAATCCCACAAATCAGTTAGGATATGGTATTCCTGATTTTAAAGTAATTTTATCAAGTTTATCCCTTACCGATACAGAACGTTTTAAAATGTACCCTAATCCTGTCCGCGATAGATTATTTTTTAATACAACTAATAAGTCACTACAGATAAAAATTTCTACCTTAGAAGGGAGAATGATAAAATCAGAAGCATTGGTAAATACTGATTATGTATCTTTAAATGATTTGTCATCAGGGATTTATATAGTTGAAGTAACCGCTGATGATGTACGTCACGCATTGAAGATTTTAAAATATTAATGAATAAAATTAAAAAACTTTTTAATGTACAATATCCTATTGTACAAGGTGGAATGATATGGGCTAGTGGCTGGAGGTTAGCAAGTGCGGTTAGCAATACCGGAGGATTAGGATTGATTGGAGCAGGTTCTATGTATCCGGATATTCTTAGGGAACATATCCAAAAATGTAAAAAAGCAACAGATAAGCCTTTTGGAGTAAATATTCCGATGTTATACCCTAATCTGGAGGAAATTATTCAGATTGTTATTGAAGAAGAGGTAAAAATAGTTTTTACCTCTGCTGGAAATCCGAAGACCTATACCTCTTATTTAAAAGAAAAAGGAATTACTGTAGTTCATGTAGTAAGTAGTGTCAAATTTGCCCTAAAAGCTCAGGAAGCAGGAGTAGATGCTGTGGTTGCTGAAGGTTTTGAAGCAGGAGGTCATAATGGAAGAGATGAATCGACTACATTAACATTAATTCCGATGGTTAAAGAGAAGATTAATATTCCTTTGATTGCTGCCGGAGGTATAGCAACTGGTAGTGCCATGTATGCAGTTATGGCATTAGGAGCAGATGGAGTACAGATAGGGAGTAGATTTGTGGCAAGCACAGAAGCTTCTTCTCATGCAGATTTCAAGCAATTGATAGTAAATGCAAAAGAAGGAGATACACATCTTACCTTAAAAGAATTAGCACCCGTACGATTATTGAAAAATAAATTTTATCAAGACATCACAGCATTATATACTAAAGGACCTTCTGTAGAAGAGCTAAAAACGCTATTGGGAAGGGCACGAGCAAAAAGAGGAATGTTTGAAGGAGATTTGGAAGAAGGCGAGTTAGAAATCGGACAAGTTTCAGGGCTGATTCACGATATAAAATCAGTAGCTGATATTATGCTTGACCTAATTTCTGGTTATCGAGAAACTCAAATCTATATGAGTAAATTGACTCTGTAGTTATTAATGGTTTAATTTTATTTTAGAGTTTATACGATTTATAACTAAAAATTTCGCATATTCATCGTTTCTTTTTCCTTTCTACTTCGTTTAAAAAATAAACCGTAGCTATAGCTATGCTTGATTTTTTTGCCTTGCATAAAGAAAAAATAATTCAATGAATTTATACGAATTTTTTAATCACAAATCGTATTAGACTATTTTATTTAAAAATTATTTTTAAATAAAATAGTCTAAACTCATAATAATAGGTTATCTATAGCACACTGATCATTTGAAGTTATATCACTTTGGGTTTTAAAATACTCAAATAAAATACGACCATTTCTTGTTTAGATAAAAATGAAAATTAAGAGATAGTCATAGCCATAGTTTCTTTTTGAAATACAAACGAAATAGCGCAAATTTTAATGAATATTTTAAAAACAGAAATGGACTTATCTGTTGATCATCAGTAACTCAGTTGCTAATACATTATTGCTGTTGAAAATTTTTATGATATATGAACCAACTGGGAGATTTGATATATCCACAGTAGCAGTTTTATCTTGTATTCTTATTTCTTTATCATAAGAAAGAGCTCCCTGGATGTTATATATATGCAAATTATATTTTTCATTCGTTAATCCCATAATAGTAAGTTGATCCGATACTGGATTAGGAAACATAGTAATTGCTCCATCAGTTATCGTATCAAAATTATTAGATCTGTTATTTACAGAGGTGAATTTCCAATGCTGGTTTTGGTTGTTATTATTAGAACTCCATAGATATATATTTTGCCCGGCATTTCCTCCATTATTCCCATCAATACTATAACCAGGAGCATTTCTTTTCTCGAGACGATAGTTGTCGCCACCAACACTTATTTTTTTCCAATGTTGATTTTGATTGTTAGCACTACAGGACCAGAGATATATATTTTGTCCATTATCACCACCATTTCCTCCATCAAGGCAAAAGTTGGTTCCTTTCTTTTTATAGGAATAAAACCCATTTCCTCGGTCTATTTCTTCCCATTGCTGATTATTATTACTGCTATTTTGGTTCCATAAGTAAACATTTTGTCCGTTGCTGCCACCGCTTCTGCCATCAATTGCAAAATTTCCTGCATTACGTTTTCTTATATGAACCAAGTTGCTGTTTCCTGTTGGGGGAGGAGGTGGTGGAGCACTCCCATTAGAAATGTAATATTTTACATCCTGCAAAGTGTTATTTTTTGGATTTCGTTTGTGAGCACTATTTTCTGTCTGCCAAACAAAATTATTATTAAATGTAGTAGATCCTTTATCAATTACACGCTGTGGATGAAAAGAAAACCCCTGCCGATATGCGGTGCCGTCAGCATAAAAGACATGATTATTAGTCCATTTATTCCTGGCTGTTGGGCTTTGTCCGTTTTCACTTCCATTTTCCTGAAAACCACCATCTGTTTTGTTTACGTGGATGCCTACATTTGCATCAATTTCACAATCTGTTGTTACAATTTCTGTCCATACCTGATATCTGCTTCCTGACTTAACCAGTACATTTTTTCTTACTTTAGCAAATTTAGAAAATGCATCAAGGTCAATGCCATCTACATCTGCGTCATAAATGAAATTCTTTTCAATTAAAACATCTCTGGAGGCTTTGATATGGATGGCTCTGCGGGTAGAGTTATGAATAATATTACCCCTTACTACACTAGATCCAAAGGTATTATTAACAAAAACTACATTGCGGCATTTTACAAATTTAATCCCCTGAATCGTAAGATTTCTAGCGAATCTTGTAAAAATACCTGCAGCTCGATCATTTGTTTCTATTTTCCCCCTTCTTGTTCCAAAAAATTTGACATTATTTTTGGTGTTACTATTATTAGAACCACGTACTTCAAAGGCTCCGTTGATAACATCGCTAACAGAAAAAATATCAGGTGTAGTGCCAGGGATTATAGGTCCTGTATATTTTACCGTTCCATCAATCCATATAGTAGTATTAGATCCTACCTGAATCAATTTGCTTTTTGAAGGAATATTAATGGTTCCTCTAAAAATAAAGGTTCCTCCATTGGCAGCAATAGCTGCTCTTCGGTTTTCTAGGTTATTAGCATTCACTACTTGTCCAGTTCCTGTATATGTTGCTGGTCTGTTATTTGTGTTACTAATAAAAGAAGCAGTTTCTTTTACAGCCGCTGTTTGCGCAATATTTCTAGAAAATACTCCATTGGTAAGTCTGGAATTAATGGCCTCTGCCGGAACTCCGGCAGCAGTTAACTTGTTTCTTATGTCCTGAACATTTCCTGTTCCTCCGGGAGCATTTGCGCGAAGAACTTTTCCTCCATTGCTGGCATTGATTTCAGTAAATTGTGCGTTGATTTGAATATTCCATTGAAATAGCATAAAGAGAAATGCTATTTTCCCTAATGGAATAGTTTTTAGTGAAAATTTCATAATTCTGATAGTTAAATTTGTGTTATTTATAAAGTTACTTAAAAATGTTAAAAAAACAGCTATAGTTTGATAGTTAAGATTTTAACTTGTTTTCTTTTTTAAGAATGATAGTTCTCATAATGCTTATTTTTGACAAAAAGTAGATACCATGAATTCCAGAAAAAACCAACTAAAAGCGATCGATCGTTTATTATCAATAATGGATGAGCTGCGCGAACAATGTCCTTGGGACAAAAAACAGACACTACAATCGTTACGACATCTCACTATAGAAGAAACGTATGAATTGGGCGATGCCATTCTGGATAATGATCTTGTAGAAGTAAAAAAAGAATTGGGAGATTTATTATTACATATTGTTTTTTATTCAAAAATTGGCAGCGAGACGAAGGATTTTGATATTGCAGATGTAGCCAATGAGATTTGTGAAAAATTAATTAATCGCCACCCACATATTTATGGAGATGTTCAAGTTACGGATGAAGAAGAGGTAAAGCGTAATTGGGAAAACTTAAAGCTAAAAGAGGGTAAAACGAGTGTTCTACAAGGTGTTCCAAGATCTTTGCCAGCATTAGTTAAAGCAAGTAGAATACAGGATAAAGTAGCTGGAGTAGGTTTTGATTGGGAAGAACCAGCACAAGTATTTGAGAAACTGCAAGAAGAATTAGGAGAATTGCAGCACGAAATCAATGAACAAAATCAAGATAAGATTGAGGCTGAGTTCGGAGATGTATTGTTTTCTATGATTAACTATGCACGCTTCCTGAACATAAACCCGGAGAATGCTTTAGAACGAACGAATAAAAAGTTTATAAAACGCTTTCAGTATTTAGAGGAAAAAGCAAAGGAAAAAAGTAAAGATATTAAAGAAATGACCTTGGCAGAAATGGATGTTTTTTGGGAAGAAGCTAAAAAAATATAAGCCCAAGATGAGTTCATTATCTCATTACATATTCTGTGTATTCTTAAAAACTGAAAATCTAACTTATGGATATAGTGTAAGATTTAATAAATTACAGCTTCAATCGATGGGTTTTATGATAATATCTCAAGGATATTTCAAAAAAAATAAATAGACCGATATTGTTTTTTGTTTTTAAGTGTTTATCAATGAGTGTTAGGTTGTATTTAGAATTATTTTTGGTCATTCTTCTGAGCTTTTATTTTGAAGTATAAACGAAAAAGAGCAAATTTTAAATCAAAATAGTAGTATTATAGCGAGAAAATTACCCACTAGCTACTGCTAATGGGTAATTAGTATAAAAAGGGGTGAAATGGAATCGGTTTTATCTTTTTATAATTTTTTTAGTAATTGATGTATCATCAATGGTGATCCTACAGAAGTATATGCCACTTGCTAATGAAGATGCATTTTTTTGCAGCTCAAATTGATGGTTTCCTTTATCAACTTTTTTATCAAATATAATTTTTGATTTTCCATAGACATTTATAAATTCTATTTTGATTTGACTTTTTTCATTATAAGTGTGCAATGCTATTATAGAATTTTCTATAATAGGGTTTGGGTAAATTTGAATACTATTACTACTCTGTGGATTAATACTGTTTAATCTTAATAAGTCAGGCTTTTCATCAAACCAAGTTCCATTGTAAAACCATCCATTTTTGCATCTGTTTAGATCAGATGTTTGCGATGCACCATTATTACTGAATATCAGATTAGCACAGGTAGTATTTGATAATGTATAACGATACCACCCATCTGCATCTGATAACATAGGTTCTCCAGGCCAGGCTGTTGATAATCCAGATGGTGTTACTTGCCAGAAATAAATGCTGGGTAAAGCAAAAGAATCAGATTTAAAATATATGGTTAAATCTTGATTCGGAGTGTCTTCTGGATTGCTATCATACCAAACACCATTATAATACCATCCATCACGATTTCGGGTAAGATCATCAGTTTTAGTACTTCCCTGATCATTAAACAAAAGGCTTGTACTCTCTACACCTTCAAAAATGTACACATACCAATCAGAGTTATCAATTCTGTTCATTGATGGTCCAGGCCAGTTACTAGTAGATAATACATTAGGAAACTCATTCCAATAGTGTACATTTACTTGTGACCAAGTAGGTGGTTTTTTAAAATAAACGTGCAATCCTTCAATAGCACCAACCCGATAATTTTTAGTAACGATATCTGATGCCGTACCTTCTTTATCATAAGTTATGGCATTAATGGTTGTAGATTCTGTAATGGTAAAAGGAGCACTGTATTGTGTGCTAGATATGGTAGGAATCGTTCCATTGGTAGTATAATATATATTATAAGGTGAACCCGCTCCTCCGGCACTTTCTAAGGTTACCCGGATAGGATCTTCTGAATTTGTAGTAGTAGGGTTTATAATTACTACAGGGGTACCAGGTTCATTAATACAATTCTCAAAAAAACCAGCTCCACAGCTTCCTATGATCCCTGGGCCATTTAGAACATAAATTCCGGCAGAACCAGATGTCACTGTAAAGTTTAATACTCCATTTTGGGAAGTAATTTCTCTACCAGTAACAGCATCGCGGTATAGGCCGTTAGTCATACCAGAAATACTGAAGGAGGCATCGCCATCTTTAGCTAGTCCAACAGCAACTTCGCTTCCCTGATAGACTCTTCGATATGATACAGCATTTCCAGGAGCTTCTTTCCACGCCCAATTTCCCTTTTGTAATGCTGGGATCGCTTTTCTCATAGCATTTAGTTTTTTTAAATGCTTGTATATTTTATGATTGCGAGCTTGCCCCATTACATCACCATAATAGGCTCTTCCAGTTTTATTAATAGATTCTCTAATTCCTGCGGCATCGTGAATATCATTAAATTCTCCTGCCTTAAATCTCATTTCGGTACCATAATATACTGTTGGAATTCCTCGCCAGGTAAACATGAAATTCATGCAGGCAGCTAGATTTTCATCAGATCCGCCATAGCGTCTATTCCAGTCATTATTTGGTCCAAAATCATGATTGTCTAACCAGGTGATTAGGGTAGAGGGATCACTATATAAATGATCATATCTTGCTGCTGCTTTTACAGTAGGGAATGATTGCCCTTCTTCAAAAGTACCGTGAAAAGTAGCTTCGCCAAAGAAATCAATAACGGCTAAGTCTAGTGGTGCCGAGTTGTTTACAGCTCCTCTCCAGGTGTAGTAATGAGGGTTGGTTTCTTCTACAGAATGGAGTTCATGACGCTTTTGAGCTACTTCTCCAAAAATGAATAAATTAGGGTTTACCGCTTTAAAAGCATCATAGAAATATATAATATCTTCTCTACTCATATGTTTCACTGTATCCCATCTAAAAGCATCTACTCCCATATTGATATATTTGGTATAAGCATTTATTAAATAATCTCTAACAACCGGACTTCCTGTATTAAGATCCGGAGTATCTCCGGCTAGTGCTCTGTTTTGTAAATTCTCGACATCATCAAAGCCTTGTGCAAAACCATTACCAGAATGATGATACCAATCCGGATCAGAAGTATCTACATAATTTTCCTTACTTGGAAAATTAAACGCAGCTAAGTTTTGATTATATGGAGGAGGCATTTTAGCAAGATTAGCTCTACTCCAGATAAGACCATCTTCTGGATTTGTAGTTATACCATCATATTTCCAGTTTGGATTATCTGGGGTAAACCAAGGTTTTGCAGGATCCGTATTATATTTAATCTCAGCAACGTCTTTTATACCAAAACGACCGGCATGGTTGGTTACTATATCTAATACAATTTTCATATCGCGGGCATGAATTTCATTAATTAAATCCTGAAATGTGGCTCCAGGAGATTCTAATCTTGGATCTACTTTTGTAAAATCCCAGGCATGATACCCGTGGTAGTCTAATGGGCTCCGATTATGCACAATGGGAGTTATCCAAATTGCCGTAAATCCTAAATCTTTGATATAGTCCAATTTTTGGATTAACCCTTTAAAATCTCCTCTCCAGGTAACATCATCAGGATCTGTGATAGCAGGGTTAATATTGGGATCAGAGTTATACGATGACCATTCTGTAGGAACATTGTTATCAGGGTCACCATCAAAGAAACGTGTTGTTATTAAAAAGTAAATAGTTTCTTCTCTAAAATCTGTTTGTGCCTTTAGTATATAGGAGCTGGATAGGGTAGTCACTAAGCAAAAAATACTTAGAATCTTGAGTAATGAGTTTTTCATGAGTTGTAGCGTTTGTGTTTTTATAAAGAATTACTGGTGTTTTTTAGTAAAAAAAATATGAATACAGCAATTTATAGAATAAATTATTGCTTATGCTGTATTATTTTTAACGCAAACGTTTTCGTGTTGATAAGATTTTAATTTAGAGAGGATTAGATGCGTTATAACCGTAAGAATAGTAACGATTACAGTATGACCATACCATTTCTGATTTAAAATTACCTATTAAAATTTGCTCTTTTTTTATTAGTGTATTTTAAAACCAGAAATGGGGTTTAATCATTAGAATTCCCCGAGGCAGAGCCTCGGTGGTCAAGAGGAAAGTTTGAAAACCTGATGTTTTCATAAAACTAAAAAATAAACTTTCTTCCTTTGAATACTCCGATGGCTCTGCCTCGGTGATTATTTATTTGTTTCGCGTTTGAAAGTAATAAGATTTTCTCTGATGAATACGGTATTGAAATTGTATTCTTTCTTAATCCAGTGTATTGTTTTTTTTGTGTAGAAAAATACGTGAGTAGCATCATTTTTATACCACCAGGTATCAAAGTTTATCGTGTCATTATATACGTTAGTTTTACAATATAAAGTTCCATTCGGGTTGAGTAAAGAACGTAAGAGTTTAAATTCCTTATCAGGGTGATAGAAATGCTCCATGACTTCACAGCAAATGATATAGTCATATGTAGTTTTGAGAGCTATTGTATTGGGGTCAAAAAAAGGATCAAATGTTTGAACATCAAATCCTTTATCTCTTAGCATCATTGTGACAACTGGTCCGCTACCACTGCCAAAATCCAATCCCTTATGAGTTTTATCATAGTCTATAACTACGGATTGGATAATAGGTGATACAAAACTTTGATAACCACTATCATTAACATCATTATGATGTGCATCGTATCGTTGTTTTTCTAATTGTTTAGAAAGATAATAAGATGGATGCAGTGATATACCGTCACATTGCACACATCTGGAATATGTTCGCTTATGGGTGACCGAAAAATCTCGGGTTTGTGAACCGCAAAGGGAGCAACTCATAAAAACTAGAGTTGCTTAATCTTCCTTAATTTTGCTTCCCAAACATTAAGACTTTCCTGATGTTTGGCAATATTCTTTTTAACATCTAATACCATTGGATTATCATCCTTTGCGTGTTTGAAGAACTGAAGATTATTCTCTAGTTGGCGGATTTCAGCTTTAACTTCATCTATTTTTTTACGGATAAAATTTTGTTCATTTCTCAGTACTCTATCATCACTCTGATTAGACATTGAACTAAGTTTGTTGTCATATTTTATCATTTCAGTCTCCTGGCGACTTAAATTAAGTTGCGAAAAAAGAGAGTCTAAGATTTTGTTGTAATCAGATTCTATGTTTTTCTTCTTATAAGGAACTCTTCCTAAGGTTTTCCAGATATTGATATTTTCTTTAATAGTTGTAAGATCAGTTTCCGGATCTCCAGATAGTTTTAGTGATTTGATATTTTCAATATGTGCTAGCTTTCTTTCATAAGCTTCCATCTCTTCTTTGTCAGCTTCATTTCTCTCTGCATGGATTCTATCAAAATACGAATTACAAGCATCTTTAAAACGTTTCCATATTCTGTCACTATCTTTTCTGGGGACGTGTCCAATCTTTTTCCAATCAGATTGAATCTTTTTCATCAATGGAGTCGTTACAGAAAAATCATCACTATCCTTATTGTCTTCTGCAATTTTGATCAATTCCATTTTTTTATTAAGGTTGTCAAATTGATCTTTTTTAAGACTTTTATAAAAAGCGTTCTTATTTCGATTAAATTCTCTAACGGCGCTTTTGAACTGACTCCACGTTTCTTCATTCACACTAGAAGGAACTTTACCTGCTTTAAAAAATTCTTCTCTAAGTGCTTCTATTTCTTTGATTTTTTGCTGCCAACCACTATGGTTTTTAGGATGAACAGAAGCTGTTTCAACAATCTTATCGATAATATCTTGTTTTACTTCAAGATTTTTTTCGTAAACTTTATCCTGATCTTTAAAGTGTTGTTGTCGATTTTCGTGAATTTGTTTGGTAAGCGCACTGAATTTCTCCCAGATCGGTTCTCTATATTCTTTTGCAACAGGGCCCAAGTCTTCTTTCCACATTTTATGAAGAATTTGTAATTCTCTAAAAGCTCTATTGACATCGGTTTCCTGAGCGAGTTCTGTGGCTCGTTCTATTATTTTGAGTTTCTGCTCTAGATTGTGCTTAAAATCAAGATCTCTAAAATCTCTGTTCAGGTGCAGGAAATCATAAAAATTCTCAGTATGGTGATGGTATGTATTCCATACAGTATTGTATTTATCTCTAGGAATTGGCCCTGCATTATGCCATTTTTCCTTGATTTCCTTAAAATGATTATAGGTCGTATTTATATTTTCTTCAATATTAAGAAGTCCTTTAAGTTCCTCAATGAGGTCTAATCTTTTTTGTAAATTAGCTTGTAGGTCTTTTTTGAGATTTTGGTAATATGCATTACGTTTTTCTTTATAATCAAAATAGACAGAATTAAATTCTTTCTTTAATGGAGTAGAGTAGTAGAAATCAATAATATCACCACCTTCGGTTAAAAACTCATCTTTTTTCTGTTCTGCCTCTTCATTAAATTTATCATTAAACTCGTTTTTAATTTCTTCAACATGTTCCTTAATCGCCTGAATTTTCTCAGTACTAACAAGATGGCGTAACTCTTTGATAAGTTCTTCTTTACTCATAGAGTGGTAGTCTTTCTTCTCTATATCATGACGTTCGAGTTTAGCCTCATCCTCACTGTCTTTTGCCACTGCCTCATCCATCTCATTCTGAATTTTATTACCAGATTCAGTAGTGGTTTTTGCGACTGTTTGTTCTGTAGTAGTGTCAGACTTTTCTACATCAGTATTAGACGCTTTATCAGGAATATTTTCCTCAACAGCTTTTTCAACAACCTCAGGAGTTTCTGTAGGTTCAGCATCTTTTAATTCATTATCATTAGTGCTAACTTCTGATGTCTCAGATACTGTGTTTTCAGTATTTTCTTCCAAAGTTTTGATCTTGTTTTCTTCGTTTCCATCTGCCTCGGGCAGGTTATCGTGTGTGGACATTGTGTGAATGTTTTTGTTTATCTGAGCTTAATACCTTTTTAACTTTTTAAATATAGTAATCAAAAAAACTTTTTCTGCTTTTATTATGAATAAACTTAAAATTTTAACAGGTATAATACATGAGACTAAGATACTAACATCTGGTATAAACTCAAAAATAATATGAGATTTTAGGGTTTTACCATATAAATTTATGGTAAAAGTTCGGTTTAAAATTGCTACATTATTGATTCCAGATTTCCCAGGATTTTTCTGCTTGTAAAATTAGCATTTGTAGTCCATTAGATACTTTTGCACCGTTTTCTTTTCCTTTTTTCATAAAAGTAGTTTCGTCAGGGTTGTAAATCAAATCATATAATACGTGATGTTCTCCTAGATATTCATATGGAATATCCGGATAGTTGTCTGTATTAGGATGTGTTCCTAATGGAGTACAGTTTATGATAAGTTTAAAATCATGGATGATATCTTCATCGATGTCGGTATAACTTAGCTCATTAAAGTCGGGATTTCTGGAAACAAAAGTATGATCAATATCTAAGGAGTTCAATGCATATGAAATAGCTTTTGAAGCTCCTCCAGTTCCTAAAATTAATGCTTTTTTAATTGAACTATTAAGCAATGGTTTTAATGATTTTGTAAAACCGTAGTAATCACTATTGTATCCTTTTAGTTTTCCATCAGGACTAATTTTTATTACATTGACAGCACCAATTTCTTTGGCAATAGGATCAAGATCATCTAAATAGGAGATTACTTCTTCTTTATAAGGAATTGTAACATTCATTCCTTTTATATCTTCATTTTGAAATACCGATTTTAGTGCTTCTATGTTTTGAAGATCAAAATTTTGATAGGTATTAGGTAGATTGTCTTTTTCAAATTTCTTCGAGAAGTAATTTCTCGAAAAGGAATATCCAATATTTCTTCCAAGTAATCCGTATTTGTTCATTTTGGTAAGGTTTTTATGGTTTTTTTACCGTACCATTCCAGCCACAAAACAATGGCAATTCCTATACAGATATAAAAGAATCCGATATATGTTGATGCCGAGGTTAAATCTGGCAGGTAACGGTCATAATTATCTAATATGGGGTTTCCCTGAGCATCGATCATTATTTCCTCTAGTTTATTTAATTTATAAACTTTGTTTTTCCAGGGCCAGACAACACCTAGTGATCCTGTAATAAATCCGATAATTGCAGCAAAAGTAGCATTCTTATAATGTTTTAAAACATAGCCCAAAAGATGTGATAATGTAACTAAACCTGTTATTGATCCTAAGCTAAAAACAAGTAAAACTTTGAGTAATCGTGTACGTTGTACATTATATATAAAGGAAAAATCCCATTTTATTAAGTCTGCGATTGTATCGTATAAGGCATTTACAGAATCGACTAATAAGAGCACGTAATTCCCGAAAAGGATAAGTATAAAAGAACCTGATAAGCCGGGTAGAGTCATACCGGATACGCCAACAATACCACAGAAAAAGACAAACCATAGATTGTCATTTTCATGTGCGGGATCCATAAGGCTAATGCTTACTCCGATAATAATTCCGATAAGGATAAAACATATATTACGCCTGCTCCAGTCATCAAAATCTTTTACGATATAATAAATAGAACCAATAATCATCCCAAAAAAGGAAGCCCATACATATAGTTCGTAATGCATAATGAAGTAATCCAATATTTTGGAAACACTAAAATAACTAATAAGCATTCCTAAAATGAGGAGCAAAAGAAAACGACCATTGATATATTGCCAGAAACTTTTAAATCTAAAATTGATAAAGAGTTTAAGAGCTTTTAGGTTTATTTTTTGAAGAGAATAAATAAATTCTTCATAAAAGCCAGCTACAAAAGCGACTACTCCTCCAGAAACACCAGGTACTTTATTTGCAGCACCCATAGCCAATCCTTTAATAACTAAAAAAAACTTATCACTAAAGGTTCTGGTATTTTGAGGCATATACTAACGTTCTTTTTTTGTAGCCAGACGCTCTAAAGTGAGTATTAATAAAAAACCAATACTGATAAAAAGAAGTACCCACAAAATTTGGGGTTCACCTTTAAAATGATTGGGTAATATACTTTTTTCGATAAAAGGAACTTGAAGACCTTCTGAGTTTTTTCTCCAGGAGATTACTTTTTTCCAGGGCCATAATTTGTTTAATGAACCAATCATAAACCCTGTGAGAATTCCTAAAGTAATATTTTTATGTTTAGAAAACATCCAGTTTAATACTTTAGAAAATATCTTTAGACCAACAATAGCGCCTACAGCTATGATTAAGATTTTATAGAATGCTTGCCAAATCATTTCAAAATTCATACTTGTTAATCCTTCTCTAAATTGATTTAAAATATCAATGAAGGTCTGGTAAGCTCCCAGAATTAATAAAATAAAAGCTCCGGATACTCCCGGGAGAATCATCGCTATGATAGCTATAAACCCACAAAATAGCAAATACCATAGACTTTCTGGGGAAGCTATGGGCTCGGCAATAGTTATAAAATAAGAAACAATTGCCGCCAGGATAATGCTTAGAATAACTTTTAGATTCCAGGCACTGATCTGTTTACCAATATAAACAATACTGGCCAATACTAATCCAAAGAAAAAAGACCACAATAACAAGGGTTCATTATGTAATAACCATTTAATGATTTTGGCAAGAGATAGAATACTTATTGCAATTCCTGTAAAGAGCGCGAGAAGAAACGATACGTTATATTTTTTCCAGGAAGCGATGAATCCTTCGTTTTTCCACACCTTAAAAAAAGCCAGGTCTAATGTATTTATAGTAGCAATTAGCTCTTCATAGATTCCTGAAATAAAGGCAATAGTTCCTCCAGAAACTCCAGGAACAACATCTGCTGCTCCCATAGCAAGTCCTTTTAATGAGATTACTAAGTAGTCCTTAAGACTTCGTTGCATTCTTTTTCTTTTTATATTTGTTATACAAACAAATGTATGTATTTTTTGAATGAAAATACGAACTTAAAAAGAACGATTTAGAAAGAATCAAGGGTGTCTCCTTCTTATTTTGTTTGTAACAAGATAGTAATAGCTACTAAGGTAATTATTTATATTCAGAAATGATGTTTTGTACTATGGTAAGGTTATATATTTTTTCAAATAACTCTTCAAGAACAATGATATACTCAACATCTAGTTCTAACGCTTTTCTAAGGTGGTATTCTCCTGTTGAGTATTCTCGTTTTTCATAATGCAGACCGGCAAGTCGATACTGTACTTCAGCATTTTCCGGATAAAATTCAATAGCCTGATGTATGTTTTGAATAGCAGCATCCGATTCTCCTATAAATCTAAGAATATCAGAGCGGTTTAACCAGGTTTCCAGTTCATAATTGCCAAGTTCTAATGCTTTTCTATAGCCGCGTTCTGCTTCTTCAAAAAATGCAAGTCTATTATTAATTTTAGCATATCGTTTCCAGTATAATACATTTTCTGAATCTATGCTGATAGCTTTATTCGTATAATATAGTGCTTTCTGATAATTACGCTTTCTCATATAGAAATCCGTAATTGCGATCCATCCTTTATCTAATAATGGATCTTCATGTACTGTCTTAGAATAATGCTGTATGGCAAGATCATCACTGCCTAATCGTTCAAAACATTTACCTATTCTCAATAAGGCAAAAGAGGTAGGGTCATCTAATTCTAAAGTAATTCGATAATTCTCGATAGCCTCATTATATCGCTTTAATTTTTCTAATACTTTACCTTTCTCCAGATAGGCACCTATAAAATATTCATCACTGATGATGGCAAAATCAAAGGCAGCCAGTGCTTTTTCATATTCTTTGAGATCAAAATATTGCTTACCTACCTGATGCCAAGCGACTTCGCAATAAGGGTTTGTATCTAAAAACATATTGAGATATGTAATAGCTTCCTCATGTTGTTCCAGAAAATCAAAGCAATAAATAATATTATACAAGGCAGAATAATCTTGATTATCTACTTCTAGACACCTCATGAAATTTTCTTTTGCATTTTCAAAATCATCCATAAAAAGATATTCCATTCCGATCAATGAATATACATCGGCTTCATCTGCTGTGTAGTCAAGAGCTGTGCTTAATAATTCTATTGCTTTTATATGGTCATTCTGTTTAGAAAGAATATTTGCTTTCTGGATATAAATTTCTTCATTTTCTGGTTCAATAGCGTGGAGTTGGGCAAGAAGGTTGTCTGCTTTATCAAGACGATCTTCAAAGACCAATACTTCTACACGTAACAATTTAAGGTTAACAGAAGATGGATGTTGAGAAAGACCTAAAGAGATTGCTTTCTTTGCCTTTGCAATCTTCCCGTTCTCCAGATAATGATGAATAATAGATTCAAATTCATCAGAATCAAAAAACTTAACATCATTAGATTTCAACATAGACTCATACCGAGTAATAGAGAAATTATTTTCTTCGAATTCGTCGCGACTAAACTTCATACACGTTGATTATAAGTGCTCAATAAATCGTAGAAGCCTTGTGAAAAACTTTTTATGTTTTCCTCAACTAAATATATAGTCTTACAAAATTTCTTTACTTAATTTATTTTTGCATTATTGATTTCCTCAGTATTAAAATTACAAATGAAATCGGGTTATACTACTTCAAAAATCAATTGTTTTTAACAAACTAATTAACAAAATACATACCATTAATGTTTAACGGATTAACTTTTGTTATATTTTAAAATTATTGAATAGAATTGAATGTGTAAAAGGATAAGTTGTATTCTTACAATATATGATTTTTATACAAATTACCCAAATTCATACGTATTCAGTTCTATTCTGTTGAATTCCATCTAGTATCTCAATAATTATCTGGCAACCTTCTTTTATTTCTGCCTCTGATATGGTTAAAGGCGGTGTGATTCGTACTGCTTTTGGTTCGAATAGTAACCAAAAAAGAATTAATCCTTTTTCCTGACAACCCAGAATAACTTCATTAGTAATGTCTGTAGACTCAGTTATTAAGGCGAGCATTAATCCGATTCCTCTTATTTCTTTGATCAAAGGGTGCACTAATAGAGTTCTAAAGATTTTTTCTTTTTTTAATGCCCCTGCCATTACGTCACTTTCTGTAATTTCCTGTAATGTTGCCAAAGCGGCAGCTGCTATTACGGGATTTCCGCCAAAAGTAGTAATATGTCCTAATTTAGGATGATCCTGGAACAGATCCATCATCGCAGCAGATGCTGTAAATGCTCCAATGGGTAATCCTCCTCCCATTCCTTTACCCATGACTAAAACATCAGGTTGTATATTATAGTTTTGGAATCCAAATAATTTTCCAGTTCTACCAAATCCAGGTTGTATCTCATCCAAAATAAGGATAGCTCCTGTTTGGTAACAACGTTCACGAACTTTTTTTAAGTAGTCATTTTTTGGTTCAATAAAACCAGCTCCTCCTTGTATGGTTTCCAGAATAACTCCAGCTGTTTTTTCTGTAATATAGCTTAAGTCTGATTCATTATTAAAGGAAATAAATGAGATGTCCGGGATTAGAGGTCTGAATGCCTGTTTTCTTTCTTCATAGCCCATAACACTCATAGCTCCCATAGTATTTCCATGATATGCGTTCTTGGCTGCTATTATCTGGCTCCTTCCTGTTGTTCTTCTGGCTAGTTTGAGAGCGCCTTCTATTGCTTCTGTTCCTGAGTTAGTAAGGTATGTTTTTTCTAAAGGGTGGGGTAGAAGGGATGCTAATAATTTAGTAAGTTCTACTGCGGGTTTTTGGATATATTCACCATAAACCATGACGTGTAAGTATTTATCTATCTGCTCTTTTACAGCATTTACAACTCTGGGATGTTTATGTCCCAGACTGCAGGCAGAGACTCCTGCTACAAAATCAAGATATTTTTTGTCATTGCTTGTATATATATAGCTTCCTTCTGCATAAGCTATTTCCAGTGCTAAAGGATGTGATGTTGTCTGTGCCTGATATTTATAAAAATCTTCTTTCACAAAGCAAATTTAAGTCAAATATTGAAGTATTTATGGCTTTACTAAAAATGATCAGGAGGTTGTATGTTTTGAAACTAGAGATAATGATTTATATTTTGTTTTTTTTACTATTGATACTGTCTTTTACTTTTTGATTATCCAGCGTTGTTACAGTAATACTATCACGTTCTCGGGCAGTCCGGCTCAGATCAGGGTCTGTAAATGCAGTTTTCTTTGCTTTTTTTTTCTTTTCAGAAGCGTTCTTTTCTTTATCAGATTTAGGTTTCTTTTTTGGTCCCTGTTTATTAGCAGGGATCGTATTTAATTCTTCATTTGTTTCCTTAAGTTCTGCATCCTCTAGTTTTTGTTCTAATAAACGAGAGCCTTCAGATTTATTTTCTTCTAAACGTTTTACGGTCTCTTCATCAAAGAAATCATCATCTTCTACTGGTAGTGGCAATCCTTTTATTTTAATCAACTTGGGAGGAGCTTCTCCTCTGAAAAGATCTTTTTTGCTTAGTATTTGTTCATCGCCTCTCCATTGAAAACCAGAGAGTTCCCTGGCACTCTGTGGTAAGTCAATTTCGCGATACAAGGTGCCATCCACATTTTGATAATAAAAGACATCAACTATTTCTCTTTGCTCCAGCAGAAGTTTTATAGAACTAGAGAGTACTTTATTGATCCCGATAAGTTTTAGTTCCCCCTCACTTTCTCGCTGATAAAAAATAGTTTCTGTGTTTTTGTCGATATCTATTTGATAAATCTCATTATCCTCAAACAGTCCATACAAGGTCTGTCCTTTAACTTGATTATACCCTGCTTTTAGGGTGTCTTCCTGGACGAGAAAAGCGTTTTGATATACAACCAGCGAATCTAGTTTTTCGGTTTCAGTATTAGATATAATTTTTATTGTGTCCCCTGTCATCTGGTTTCTCTGCGACCATAAAATTGGTTTGCCAATCATTTTGGTATAGCCCGATGTTTGATCAACATTAATAGAGTCACTTTTTCCACTCATATTACTTTTATAAATCCGTACATCATAAAACCCATTCATAATTCTTCTTTCAGGCTTACCCGTCACCATAAGCGTATCACTATGAATGTAGATGGAATCTTTTTCTTGTAGCGTGGCAGCCAATGCTCTTTTTGTTATAAAAACAGAATCTTTGTCTTTAAAGACTTCTGCATAATGCCCGGTGATTACAGATTGATTGGCAGTATCTAATACTTTAATATTATTAGTTGCAGAGGCAAACTGGATGGCACTATTGTAAAAAATGCTATCCCCAAAAACAGTGCGATTATCATAGTCAATACGCGAATTTTTTATTGCATATCCTGTTTTGACTTTTGTATCATAAAAACCTCGTTCGCAATAAAGAGTACTTTCTTTTCCTTTTACTGTGGATGGTCCATATAAATATGCGTGACCGTTCTCCTTGAAATAATCAAGGCGATCAGAATCTACAGTGTTTTCTGGATTTACAATTTTTACATTTGTATTAAAAGAAAACATACCTCTATCAATAAAATAGCGACCTATTCTACTGGTTAGTGTATTTGTTCTGGAGGAATCCTTTACTGTTCCTCCACTACGATAATAGGCTTGTTGGCGCAAACGGTCAAAAAATAAAGTATCTGTGCTTAGCGTATTTGATGGGGTTTCCATAAATACTTTTTCTCTGGCATATGCAAATTGCGTATTACCATTATACTCAGCATAATTACTGGTCATATTCAGCGTGTCGCCTTGTACCATTTTTACATTACCAAAAGCTCTGACAAATTTATCTTCGCTGTAGTGTACCGCTTGATCACACCAGATCTCTATCCCTTCATGCTTCATGTATACTTGTTTGTTCACCTTAGCCAAAACAGTAGCACCAGGGAAACGATTTTCGTCTTTAATAGTACGATCAGATTGTACATTTATCTTTTTACCTTCTTGCGCAAGCAGAACATTAGAAAAAAGTAAAATAAAGGCTAGATAAAAAAAAGTATTTTTCAAGTATTAGATATTTATTTGCAAAATAACGAAAATTGTATCTAATGATTGTAGCTCATTAGATAAAATAAAAACGTTGTTTCCTTATTTAATGACCTCATGTGTATTCTATTGTTGCATCTTGTAGTATTCTAATTAATACTAATATCGAAAAAGTTAATGGTTTTCTATCGGGGATAACGGATATCATAACTTAAATTTTATCAAATTACTTTAACCAGATTGAGATTCGATACAATGTTTACTTCTTTGTTAACTTGGACATTTTGGATTAAAAAGTCTAACTATGTGTCAGATTTTTTTCTAGCTCAGTGAGATAATTATGTCGCTTTTTATAATTAAAAAGTCTTCTTAAACCCTTTATTTATTACGGTTTTAAAGCATATTAGATGTGCGCAATTCTAAATAATTTATTTTTATATACATCTTGTGTGAAATATTTTTTGATTTTTTAACACTTTATATATTTATGTATCAGTACATTGCATTCTGTAACACACAAAGAGCACGATTAATGCTATGGGGATAGCATCATCTTAATTTTTATATTAAAGCATGTACTCACATTCTGATAAGTCTATGGGGGATTATTAAGAATAAAATATGGTTTCTTGAAAAATGAAGATAAAGGTCGTAGCACTATTGACTAAAAAATAATAGATGTTAATGAGAAAAAACCTTTGGGGGCTGTTTTTTTTCTTTTTTTTGAATACTGTGTTTTCTCAGGAAAAACGATTAGAAATAACAAGTCAAGTCAGAAAAGAATCTACATTCGTAAAAACAGGTGAAATTGATGTAAACGCAAAGAAAGAGAGTGAGGAAGAATCAGGAGATAAAGAAAATCTAAAGAATACTGAGGAAAGTAACTTCTTATTTAATGAACCAAGATCGCTAGAAAAAGAAACTGAAAATTTTAGAGTGGATATTTTAGAAATTAATTCTAAGTATTCTGATTATGCTCCAAGTTTTTATAAGGGAGAGCTGGTATTTGCTTCTTCTCGAAATAAAGGTAGATTGACTACCATACTTCATGACTTGAATAATCAACCTTTTTTAGATTTGTATACAACAAAACCTGCTACTAAGGGAGGGAAAAGTGTGATACGATTAAAAGGTAGCATAAATACTAAGTTTCATGAATCTTCTGCGATTTTTAGTAAAGATGGAAAAACAGTTTATTTTACAAGGAATAGTTATTCTAACAGTACTCCTGTAAGAAGCTCAAAAGGAATCGTTTTATTGAAAATGTATAGAGCGACTTATCATAACGGTAAGTGGATTGATATAGAAGAATTGCCTTTTAATAGTGCAGAATATTCGATTGCACACCCTGCATTATCACTTGATGAGAAGTTTTTATATTTTGCAAGTGATATGCCAGGTAGTTATGGTGAATCGGATTTGTATATGGTAGAACTATATAAGGATGGGAGCTTTGGAACTCCTCAAAATATGGGAAGTGTTATAAATACTTCTGGCAGAGAGACTTTTCCATATATTAGTGATAAAGGAAAATTATTTTTTGCTAGTGATGGACATCAAGGCTTAGGAGGTTTGGATATTTTTATGGCTGTGCCAACTGAATACGAAAAGATAAAGGTTTATAATTTGGGAGCACCAATTAATAGCTCTGAAGATGATTTTACATTTATTATCAACGAAGCAGATAAAAAAGGATATTTTGCAAGTAATCGCAAAGGAGGCAGGGGAGATGATGATATTTATAGTTTTGAACAGATAGGTCCTTTATTAGAATATCGTAAACGTATGCCAAAAGTTAAGAAAAAATTAGAGCAGCATATGAAGTTTAAGCCTAAGAAAGTAGAGACTACATCACTATAATATCAATATTTTTTATATAGTGAATAGGGCATAAAGCTTTTTACTCAATAGTACTACTAAAGTAAACTGCAAGACTTTAATTTATCAAAATTAAAGTCTTGCAGTCTCTTTTTATTGCTATATTTAAATATTATCTATGAATAGTCTGTGTTCTGTCAGGACCAACAGATACAATAGTAATGGGTGTTTCCAGTTCTTTTTCTAAGAAGGTGATATACTCATTTAATTCTTTTGGAAGTTGTGCTGTATCACTCATCTTCGTAAGATCTGCTGACCAGCCTTTCATTTCAGTATAGACCGGTGTTACATTTTCTGGTTCTATAGTATAAGGTAGGTGAGTGATAGTTTTGCCTTGGTATTTATAGGCTGTACATACTTTTAATGTATTAAAACCGCTTAATACATCACCCTTCATCATCATTAATTGTGTAACTCCATTTACTTGTACAGCGTACTTTAAAGCAACTAGATCTAACCATCCACATCTACGTGGTCTTCCTGTAGTTGCACCAAATTCCTGTCCCACACTAGCCATTGTTTCTCCATCTTTATCAAAAAGCTCGGTAGGGAACGGACCGCTACCTACTCTTGTCGTATAAGCTTTAAAAATCCCAAAGACCTCCTTTATTTTATTAGGAGCTACTCCCAAACCGGTACAAGCTCCTGCCGCAGTGGTATTAGATGAAGTGACAAATGGATATGTCCCAAAATCAATGTCTAATAAAGATCCTTGAGCACCTTCTGCCAGTATTTTTTTACCTTCTCTTTGTGCCTGATACAAGTATTCTTCACTATCAATAAATGTAAGTGATTTTAGTGTTTTGACCGCTTCAAAAAATTCGTTTTCCAGTTCTTCAAGATCATATTCTATCTTAGCGTCATAGAAATCGATCATAGCTTCATGTTTGTTTGCCAGATTGCGATAACGCTTTTTCCAATCACTTAATTCCAGATCTCCAATACGAATACCATTTCTTCCGGTTTTATCCATATATGTAGGTCCTATTCCTTTTAGAGTAGAACCAATTTTGGCCTTTCCTTTAGAAGCTTCAGAAGCAGCATCAAGAATTCTATGGGTCGGTAGTATGATATGTGCTTTTCTGGAAATTAATAGTTTAGATTTGTAATCTAAATTAAACTTGGCCAGATTATCTAATTCTTTTTTGAAAATTACAGGGTCAATAACGACACCATTACCTACTAAATTAATTGCTTTATCATGAAAAATTCCACTTGGAATTGTATGCAACACATGTTTGATACCATCAAATTCCAACGTGTGCCCGGCATTAGGGCCTCCCTGAAATCTAGCAATGATGTCATAATTTTTTGTAAGAACGTCTACAATTTTGCCTTTCCCTTCGTCTCCCCATTGAAGACCAAGTAATAAGTTTACCGCCATTAGTTTTATTGATTAGTTGGTTTTTTCTTAGTTCCGTAGAAATATAAAGAATGATTAGTAATGTCTACATCGAATATTTCTTCGATTGTTTTTTTTATGGATTGAATTCTCGGATCACAAAACTCTAAAACCTCACCACTATCAGTTAGAATCAGGTGGTCGTGTTGTCTGTCAAAATATGATTTTTCATATTGTGCCTGACTTTGACCAAATTGGTGTTTGCGAACTAATTTACAGTCCAATAATAATTCTATCGTATTATAAAGTGTAGCGCGACTTACACGATAGTTTTTGTTTTTCATTTTGATATATAAAGATTCTATATCAAAATGCTCTTCACTCTCATAAATTTCTTGGAGTATAGCGTATCGTTCTGGTGTTTTTCTATGTCCATTTTCTTCCAGAAAACTGGTGAAAACATTTTTAACAATGTTTTGGTCGCTTTGCGTAGTTGTTTTGGTACTCATACGTTTAAAAAAGCAAATTTACATTATTTTCTAACGTTATTATTTATTTTTTGATGTTATTATATATTTGGAGTTAATCATTTATTAACAATAAAGAAACGAGTAGTTTATAATATAGATATCATATAACGTGTTTTTGTCTACTCCCTTATTACCTTGTCAATTCCATTTACTTTAGAAAGGTTTTGGATGACAGTCTTTAATGTGTTTTTATTTTTTACGCCTACAGTTAACTTACCTGTAAATACACCATCATTAGTATCAAAATTCATATTATAAATGGCGAGATGCATATTATTAGATATAATCTGTGTTACTTCATTTACGACACCAATGTTATCAATGCCATTCAATCGGATCACAGCTTTGTATACTTCCTGACTAGAATCGATCCATTTTGCAAGGATGATACGGTATGCATAATTGCTCTGTAATTGTAATGCATTAGGGCAATCTTTTTTATGAACTTTAATGCCTTCATTTACGGTGATAAATCCAAAAACATTATCTCCTGCTATAGGATTACAGCAGTTAGACAGCTTATACTCTAGCTTTTCTGAATCTTTACCAAAAACTAAAAGGTCATATTTAGAAGTGATCTCATCTTTATTAAGATCCTTAGGGTTATTACCTCTACGAATTCTATTTTTAATAAAATTCATAAAGACATTACTACGTGTTGTAGCAAATTCTTTGATCTTTTGATTATCAATAGTTCCGATGCCTACTCTATAAAAGAGATCTTGACTTGTTTTAAGTTTGAAATATAATACAAGCTCATTTATAACCTTTTCATTAAGTGTAATTTTTTGAGAACGTAGTTTGCGTTTAAGTATTACCTTTCCTTCAGATGCTATTTGCTTCTTTTCGTCACGTAGGGCAGATTTAATCTTTGATCTTGCTCTGGCGGTAGTTGCATAATCTAACCAGTTGGAAGAGGGTTTTGATTTGGTAGAAGTAATGATTTCTACCTGATCTCCACTTTTTAATTCGTGACTAAGCGGCACTAGTTTACCATTTACACGGGCGCCTCTTGTTTTAAGGCCTACTTCCGTATGTACACTGAATCCAAAATCTAGTGCAGTAGCACCTTTTGGTAAGGATTTTAAATCTCCTTCCGGAGTGAAAACAAAAATTTCTTTGGCATATAGATTAAGTTTAAACTCTTCTACAAAATCTACCGCATTTGCTTCAGAGTTTTCTAATGCTTCCTGTAGTCTGTTTAACCATCCATCCAGTCCCTGGTCTTGTTTTTCTTCGTTATTTTTATATTTATAATGAGCAGCATATCCTTTTTCTGCTATCTCATGCATTCGTTCACTGCGAATTTGTACCTCTACCCATTGGCTGTCCGGACCAATTACGGTAATATGTAGCGCTTCATATCCTGTAGATTTGGGTTGCGATATCCAATCTCTTAACCGGATAGGGTTAGGGCGATAATAATCTGTAACAATGGTGTAGATTTTCCAGGCAATAAACTTTTCATTTTCTATATCATCCGATTTATAGATGATTCTTATAGCAAACTTATCATACACTTCCTCAAAAGTAATATTCTGCTTAATGATCTTACGCCGAATAGAAAAAATTGATTTAGGTCTTCCTTTGATTTCGTAGTCAAGATCTTCTTTATCAAGACCTTCTTTAATCTTATCAGAAAATCTTTTTATATAAGAATCCTGTTCTTCTTTACTTTCTTTTATTTTCTCTAGAATGTCTTTATATACTTCGGGTTCAGTGTATTTCAGACCTAAATCTTCTAATTCTGTCTTTATATTATACAATCCGATTCTATGTGCAAGAGGTGCATATATATACAGCGTTTCTGAAGCTATTTTTACTTGCTTATCAGGACGCATGGCATCCATCGTTTGCATATTATGAAGGCGATCAGCTATCTTAATGATAATAACTCTGACATCATCATTAAGGGTGAGAAGCATTTTTCTGAAATTTTCTGCCTGTAATGAGATATCTCTATCTTTTTTTAAGGAAGATATTTTAGTCAATCCATCTACAATTCGAGCAACTGTTTCTCCAAACATTTGCTCAATATCTACAAGGGTGTACTCAGTATCTTCTACAACATCATGAAGTAATGCAGCAGCTATCGATGTGGCATCTAATCCAATCTCACTAGCTACAGTTTTTGCAACGGCAATGGGGTGGAATATATATGCCTCTCCACTTTTGCGACGTTGATCTTTATGCGCATCAACAGCAATATCAAATGCTTGTCGTATTAGTTTTTTATCTTCTTTACTTAAATCTCGATAGCTAATACGAAGCAACTCTTTATACTGCTTGGCAATCTGTTTATTTTCTTCTTCAATAGCGGCCTCAGTCATACTGTACAGTTTTCTTGGGAAGCCCTGTTTAATCTTTTTGTGTTCATTATTACTAACTTAATCAATCGTGAACTCATAAGCTGTAATAGCTAAAAATACAATTAAGAATTGTAACAACCAAGTGTATCTTTATTGATTTATTTTCGTAAATTTTTAATTCGTTGTAAAAGCGTTGGGTGTGAGTAATGTATAAATACCATTGCTGGATGAGGTGTTAGATTACTCAGATTGTTTTTTGATAATTTTTTTAAGCTATTAATCAATGCTTCGCCATCATATGAATGTTTAGCATAGTCATCTGCCTGATATTCGAATGCCCTGGAAACTACATTCATAATCAGTCCTGTTATTTCTGAAATAGGACTATACAAAATCCCAAATGCAACTAATCCTATATGAAAAGATGGTTGTGTTACCTGTAATGCTTCTGATAAAAGTGGGTTTGCAATAAAAAGGGATAAAAACCAAAGTGTAATTCCTGTTAGTATGATCGATAATAACAAGTTTATAATCACATGTCTTTTTTTATAATGTCCTACTTCGTGTGCTAATACTGCTACGATTTCTTCTTTACTTAGATCTTTTATTAATGTGTCATATAGTGTAATTCTTTTTTCACTCCCCAAACCAGAAAAATAGGCATTAGCTTTTGTACTTCTTTTAGACCCGTCAATAACAAATATATCTTTTAATTGAAAACCTACATTTCTAGAGTATTCCTCTATAGTATTTCTAAGTTCTCCAGGTTCCAGAGGTGTTTGTTTATTAAATAGTGGTACTATAAGTTTGGCATAAAACATATTCATTGCCAATGTAAATATAGACACCAGAGCCCAGGCATATATCCAGAAATATTTACCTGTAATTTGATAAAACCATATTATTAGAGCCAGTAATCCTCCTCCAACGACAATCATCATTAAAATACTTTTTAGCTTGTCTATAAAAAAAGTTTTAATAGTCGTCTTGTTAAAACCAAATCGCTCTTCGATAACAAAAGTTCTGTAATATGTGGCGGGTATCGAAAGGATATCACTACCAATCATAATAATTCCAAAAAAAATAAGACCTACAGTAATTGGATTTTTAGAAAAACTTCTCGCAATTGCATCTACCCAGGCAAAACCATCAAAGTAAAAGAAAAGCAGCATAATGCATAAAGAGACAGATGATGAAACTAATTTAAATCTAAAATTCACTTTTTTGTATGCGATAGATTTTTGATATTCTTCGTGTGGATATACATCAGAGAGTTCGTCTGGGATGATATTATTGTAATGTCTTGCATTAAGGATATCTAACAAGGAATCAACTAAGAATACAATTATAATGATAGCAATTAATAAGTAAAAGAGGGCGTGTGGTGTCATTTTTTTTTTGAATTTGAAGCGTTGGGGGTTTGTAGGTTAAAAGTAAGTTAATAAATTAAAAAGTACTAGACAATAAAATTACGCTGCCGCTTGGCTTCAAAGATTAAAATCCCTGCTGCTACTGAAACATTCATAGAATCTATAACTCCACTCATAGGGATTTTTATATTTTGAGTAGTGTTGTTTAACCATTCATCGGTTAAGCCTGTATTCTCTGTACCAACGACAATTGCAGTAGGTTTAGTATAATCCTGAGTGTAATAATTCACGGATGTTTGAAGTGCAGCACCATAAATGCTTATTTTTTTAATTCTCAAAAAATCAATAATTTCTGATGTAGTACCAGATGCCACTTTATTGGTGAAGACACAACCTACACTGGATCGAATAATATTTGGGTTATAGATATCTGTTTTTGGGTTTGCAATTAAAACAGCATCTAATTGTGCGGCATCAGCAGTACGAAGCAAAGCCCCTATGTTTCCAGGTTTTTCTGGTGCTTCGGCAACTAAGATTAAAGGTTTTGATGAATCAAATTTTAAATCTTTTAATGTTACTTTTTTGGATATAGCTATGGCCATAATGCCTTCTGTTGTTGTACGATAAGCAATTTTTTGATAAATATTAGTTGCTATTTCATATAGCAGTGGAGAAGAGTCTATTATTTCTAAAATATGGTTGATTTCACCTTCAGAGATAATGGAAGTGCATATGTAAAGCTGAGATATCCTGTAACCTCCTTTGACTGCAAGTTCGATTTCTCGCTTTCCTTCAATAATAAATTGTTGCTCTTTTTTTCTTAACCTAGACTTTTCCTTAAGCTGCTGTAAAAATTTAATTTTAGGATTTTGTAGACTCGTTATTAGACTCATTCAATGTAAGGGTTTCCGTATTTTTGTAAAATAAAGCTAAATATTGGTATTTAGCAATTCTGAGTTCTACAATAATTCTTTTCTAAAAAATCTATAGTACACGAATCCTCAAAATATTACTATTTGTCCACAAAAGATTGTAAGTATGCGTGCATTTGTTACTTTAGTTTAGCAAATTTGAATTATCTTTTAAAAATAGTCTGAAGTTATCCATTTAACCATAATATATATTGAAAATAAAATACATTGGAATTATGAATATACCCGATAAAACGTTACTGTATGTAGCTGTTTTTTTATGTACCATACGAATAGGAACATCACAAATATGTGACTCTTTTGTTGTAAATGTACAATCTGTTACAGATGTAGCTTGTGTTTTTGAAGCAAGTGGTAGTGTTACTGTAGAAATTTTTGATGGAGCAGCTCCATATGTGTATTCAATTTTTGATAGTACAGATACAGAGATTACAAATTCAGGTACTGTATCAGATGAAAATTTCACATTTACAAACCTCCTGGCAGATACGTATAGAACAGAAGTAATGGATGTAAATAACTGTATTATTGAAGTAAATACAACGGTTTCAGAACCAGAAGGATTGGTTTCTACCGTTACTGTTTTTTCAGACATAAGTTGTTTTGGTAATAATGATGGGGAGCTAGGTGTAACTGCTACAGGAGGAACTCCGCCGTATATGTATAGCTTGCGTAGAGGAGGGGTAGAAGTTATTCCAGCATCTACCGATGCTATTTTTTCTGGTTTGTCTCCTGCTGATTATGAAGTGATCGTCACGGATACTTTTGGGTGTCAGGTTTTTGCTTCTGTCGTGTTACAAGAACCAGATGTTTTAACTCTTCAGATTATTGAGATACGTGATCTATTTTGTTTTGATGATCAAAGCGGAAGTATTACAGCCGAAGCAATGAGAGGCGTTCCGCCGTATGAATATTCAATAGACAATTTTGTTAATCATCAGGTATCACCTTCTTTTGCTAATTTACCAGCTGGAAATTATACTATTAGTTGTAGGGATAGTAATGCTTGTATTGTAAGTTTACAGGTGACAATTATAAATCCAGTTCCAGTACTGGCAGAAGTTGAGATAGACTATTTTTCCGTTTCTGATAACACAATTGAAGTTATAGGAAACGGAGGAACACCTCCTTTTTCTTATTCTTTACAACAAGAAGCTACTGTTATAGAGACGAATACATCGGGAGTTTTTAATGTGCCTGCTGCTAATTATACGCTGCAATTAACGGATGCTAATGGATGTATATTTGAAGAAGAAATAATCATAAGTTATGAAGATACTAATAGTGACGGGATTGCGGATAATGATGAAGATGTGAATGGTAATGGAGTGTTAGATGATGACGATACAGATGGAGATGATATACCAGACTACCTGGATGATGATGATGACAATGATGGGGTAGATAGTGCTGGCGAAATTGCAAATTTGAAAAAGTTTTCTACTCATTTCAATGCTAATTTTTTAGATACAGATGAAGATTTGATACCTAATCATAGAGATACTGATGATGATAACGATGGTATCCCTACTATAGAAGAAGACTATAACGGAAATGGTGATCCTACAGATGATGATACAGATAATAGCGGTATTCCAGATTATCTCGAACAAGGTGTAGCACTTTCGGTTGCAGAAAATATAGTGTCGAATAGATTTTCTTTTTATCCTAATCCGGTAACATCAGAACTGTCTATAGAATTTAATGATCTTGGAGGTGCTACGATAGAAGTGTCAATTTTTGACGTTTGGGGTAATAAAGTATTTTCAAAAGATGGAGTGGCAACTGATCAGATGCTATCAATTAATGTTTCTTCTCTATCAGCAGCTATGTATTTTGTAGTAATTGATAACGGAGATATAAAAGGAATTAAAAAAATGTTTAAAAGATGAATAAGCTATGCTTACGACAACATAGCATGTGCTATTTTTTAGAGTTCAATGTTAATTCTTTAATTTTTGTTTTTATCTCAGTAATAATTTTTGGATAAGCATTGTCAATAGAATTAATTAATTGCAAAAAATATTCATGATCTCTTCCTTCTTTTGCAGCGTGTTCAATTTTTTGAAGAAGAATAGCTTGCTTAATTCCGAGTGTTTTAAAGCTGGATTTTAATTTATGGGCTTTTTGTTGAGTTATAGCCAAATCATATTGTTTAACTGCCGATTGAAGACTAGTGTAATCTTGTGGAGTTTCATCAAGGAAAATTTGTAAAACAGATTGAATTATTTTCTTATCATTTTCAAATGTTTGATTTAATATAGAAAAATCACAACATCTTTCTTGAGAAGGGATCATTTCATTTTTACTATGGCGTTCATATTTCTTAGTTTTTTCAATTTTCTTAGTTTCTTTGCTAGTGAAAACTGTTAAACTATACAAAATCTCTTCCAGTGCTTTTTCACTGATAGGTTTAGTTAGGAAAAAATTCATTCCAGATTCTATAGCGATTTTTTTGGATTCGGGAAAAACATCGGCAGAACAAGCGATAATTGGAATAGTATTGATTTTGGTATTGTGAGAATTTCTAATTAATAATGTTGCTTCAGGACCATCCATAACTGGCATGTGCATATCCATTAAAATCAGGTCGTATAATTTGTCGTCTAACTTTTGGAGGGCAACCTTCCCGTTTTCAGCAATATCTGTATTAATATTCCAATTAGTAAATAATTGCTTAATAAAAAACTGATTCATTTTATTATCTTCAACAATTAGTACATTCATACCTGAAATATTATGACTTTTATCTATTGTGCGAGTTTTATGATCAATGAATGTAGAGGATGTTAATTTGCTTCTGTTGTATGTAATCGAAAACTCAAAACAGGACCCTATATTTGGCTCACTTTTAACTTTTAGGATTCCACCCTGGAGCTCAATAAGTTGTTTTGATATAGAAAGACCTAGTCCGGTTCCTTCTATTTTGTATTTTCCCGGTTCGTGTACCTGATAAAAACTTTGAAAAATATTATGAAGTTTATCTTCGGGAATTCCCACACCCGTATCGATTATTGAGAAATTTGTGGTAATAGTATCAGGGTCTTTTTTTTCTACATTTACAGTAATGTTTACTTCACCTTTGTGTGTAAATTTAATGGCATTACCTAGTAGGTTCGTGAGAATTTGGTTTAGTCTGAATTGATCACCAATAATAAATTTAGGCAAAGAATTATCAATATTTATATTATATGTAAGGCCTTTTTCATCAGCTTTGATCTTAAAACCTCTGGACAAATTGGTGATGAGCTCATGAATATTAAAATCTGTTTTATGCAATGTTAGTTTACCTGCTTCTATTTTAGAAAAATCCAAAATATCATTAATCAAAACGAGTAAATTTTCTGCAGAAAATTGAATACCGTCCAAATTTGTTCTGTCAATTTTGGGATCAGTGAAATCACTTTTTTGTAGAATACTTGTTAATCCTAAGATCACATTAAGAGGAGTTCTAATCTCATGACTCATATTAGATAGAAAAATAGATTTTGCCTTAGCTGATTTTTCAGCAAATACTTTTGCTTCTCTAATTTCGTTTTCAATAATTCTTTTATTGGTTATATCCCTGAAAAAAGCATTGAATAAGTAACCTTCTTTGGTTTTGATGGCAATGATAGTGAGTTCTACGTATACAATTGACCTGTTTCGTAGTGGAACAGAAGTTTCTACTCGCTTATTAATTAGTTGACCTTCTCCTTTTTCTATATAGCTGTTAAAACTGTTTTTTAATTCTTGTCTTAACTTATAAGGTACTAATGGGTAAATACTATGTCCTATAGTTTCTTCTTTTTTTACCTGTAGAATTTTTTCGGCTTTTTTGTTCCAGTCAAGAACAATTCCGGTTTCATCTACCAGGATAATACCGTCCATAGCGGTATCCAGGATTCTTGTTTTTAGGTGTTCACTATGTTTTAAATCTTCTTCTATTTTTTTTCTTTCAATGATTTCTTTCGTGAGTTTCTCGTTAATTTCTTCAAGACTATATAATTGCTTTTGAAGCATTTTTTGCATTTGCTGCTTACTTGGGAAATTAGTGAGCTCTTTAGAAAAAATATCTTCGGGAATTACATGCAAGGTGGTCGTAAAAGATTCTAGTAAATGATAAGCTTCGAAATGTTTTTTGTAGACAATAAGATAAATATTAGCAATTGCATTTTCTCCAAGGCTATCTTTTATTTTTGTGAAAATCTGATTCGAAAAGTCTAAAAGCCTCTTTTTTTGTTTAATTAGGTTTTCATTCTCAAAATAATTAGAATTTTCCAGATGTCTTTTTATATATATAATATTAACATCATTAAACTCTCCAACCAATTCTGCAGATTTCTCCAGAATTTTTATAAGAAAGATTCTACATAATGTTAGTTCTTGTTTTTTTAGATCCTGAAATATGGGTTCACAGTTAGAATATGTATAGATAAAACGATAATCAGAGGATATTTTATCTCGTATTTGTCGTTTGGTGTATTTGTATATCGTGTTTTTCTCGGTAAGGTATTCTTCAAGAATCAGATACAAGCTGGGCAGTAGTTCTATTTTATCTTCGAACGAAGATTTGCTAAAAAAATCAACCTGGGTTTTTAGTACTGAAGCATTCCTACTGGTTTCAACTTTACTCCATAAAAAAGTGATTAGATTTGTGATGTCTCTGTCCTCTTGATGTATGAAAGAGTGTGTTTTCTTCTTTTTGAATATGGTTTTAAACCAGTTTAAGATCATGGAATGTCATATTTTACTGGCTTTATATATTTTGTAGAATCCTAATGCTGATAATCCCCAGGTAAGTATTAATGCGATAAACCATATATAATTACCAATGGTTTTGCCAAAAAGATTGTTAAAGATGTTATAATCAAAGATTTGCGCTATTTGCATATGTAAATGACCTAGTGCCATAACAGCAAAACCCCAAGCTAATAAAATCATTCCGGATCCAAATTTACCACCTTTTAATCGAGTGGCAGTTAGCAGACTAAAAACTAATGCAATGGCAAGAAAAGGCATTTCTAATAGTCCGAAAATTTGTTCTGCCTGTAGTGTATGGTCATTGTGACCGGTATTCTGCTTAGCATAAAATACTTGACAGAAGAGTAGGGATACTATAACTATTGCGAAGTATTTTTTTTTCATGGTAGAATACGTTTAAGTAAAAATAATGAAAAAAAGGAACTTCGAAAGAAATTTGTTGGATAAAACGATTGTTTTTGTCGTTTAAAAACGTTTTATAAATAAAAAATCCTGCTTTTATGCAGGATTTTTTTGTAAGTGAGATGTATTTTTTATTTTTAAAAATTACTTTACTTTTTCTACAATAGCTTTAAAAGCTTCTGGATTGTTCATAGCTAAATCAGCAAGAACCTTACGGTTTAATTCGATATTATTAGCTTTTACTTTACCCATAAACTGAGAATAAGACATACCATGTAAACGGGCACCCGCATTAATACGTGTGATCCATAAAGCACGGAATGTTCTTTTCTTATTTCTACGGTCTCTATAAGCATATGATAGTGCTTTGTCTACCGCATTTTTTGCTACTGTCCAAACATTTTTACGACGTCCGAAGTAACCTTTTGCTTGCTTAAGAACTCTTTTTCTTCTAGCTCTTTTCGCAACTGAATTTACTGATCTTGGCATAATTTAAATTTTTTAGTAGTAGGCGATTCAGTACTTTTGAATTTAAAATTCTGAATTCTTTTTAAATAGCCTAACTCCTGGGTTTATAATAATTCTAACCTGATTAAAGAATAATTATTTTAAACGTAATTGTTCTTTAATACTATTTTCATCGCTTTTATGCACCAATGTAGAGTGCGTCAAAGCTAGCTTTCGCTTTTTAGATTTTTTTGTCAAGATATGACTCTTAAAAGCGTGCTTCCTTTTGATTTTACCGGTACCCGTAAGCTTGAAACGCTTTTTAGCACTGGATTTTGTTTTCATTTTAGGCATTGTATCCTTGTTTTTATAATAATCTCACTTATTATTTATGATTAAATTCTACAAAAAAATAGAACTCTCTCTTAGTTTCTTAATTACAAACAACTATTTTGTTTTCTTTGGCGCGATGAACATAATCATTCGCTTACCTTCTAGCTTTGGCATTTGCTCTACCTTACCATATTCTTCTAATTCTTGGGCAAGTCTTAATAGTAATATTTGTCCTTGATCCTTGTATATGATAGAACGCCCTTTAAAGAAAACATACGCTTTTAGCTTAGCCCCCTCACTTAAAAACTTAACTGCGTGTTTTTTCTTAAACTCGTAATCATGTTCATCAGTGTTAGGACCAAATCTAATTTCCTTGATAGTAACTTTTGTAGCTTTGGTTTTAAGAGCTTTATCTCTTTTTTTCTGTTCATATAAGAACTTTTTATAGTCCATTATTTTGCAGACAGGAGGTACAGCCTTTGGGGAAATTTCCACAAGATCTAATTCTTGCTCTTCCGCAAGTGCTAGTGCTTTTTTAGTTGGATAAACACCAACTTCTACATTATCGCCTACAAGACGTACTTCCTCAACCCTTATTTTATGATTGATTCTGTGAGCATCTTCTTTGATTACTCTTAGTGGTTTCTGAGACCTTCTTCTTCTTATTGCTATGACTTAAATATTTAAATTAAACTTAATTATTTTATTTATCCGTTAAACTGTTTTAATGTTTTATTGATTTCGTCTGTTACAATTTCAGAAAATTGAGAGATGCTTAGAGCTCCTAAATCTTTTCCTCCATGCTTACGAACAGATATAGTATTATCTTTTTCTTCTTGCTCCCCGACAATGACAATGTAAGGAATTTTTTTCATTTCTGCCTCTCTGATTTTCTTGCCAATAGTTTCATTTCTGTTATCAGAGAGGGCGCGAATTTCGTTAATTTCTAACAAATTTAAAACTTTTTCAGTGTATTTTTCATATTTCTCACTGATAGAGAGTATAATAGCTTGCTCTGGCATTAACCATAATGGGAAGTTACCACCAGTATGCTCTAATAAAATGGCAATAAACCGTTCCATACTGCCAAATGGAGCTCTATGAATCATTACTGGTCTGTGCATTTCATTATCACTCCCTTTATAGGTAAGCTCAAAACGTTCTGGGAGGTTGTAATCTACTTGTATTGTACCTAATTGCCAGCTTCTACCCAATGCATCTTTTACCATGAAATCTAATTTAGGTCCATAAAAAGCAGCTTCACCACTTTCTATAACATACGAAAGACCTTTATCTTTTGCTGCATCGATGATTGCATTTTCAGCTTTTTCCCAATTAGTAACATCTCCAATATATTTGTCAGGATTGTTTAAATCTCTAACTGATACTTGAGCTGTAAAATTTTCAAAACCTAACGAACCAAAAACATATAAGACTAAGTCAATTACTTTTTTAAACTCTTCATCTAGTTGATCAGGAGTACAAAAGATATGAGCATCATCTTGGGTGAATCCGCGTACTCTTGTGAGTCCGTGTAATTCTCCACTTTGTTCATATCGATATACTGTTCCGAATTCTGCATAACGTATAGGTAAATCTCTATAGGACCACGGCTCACTATTGTATATTTCACAATGATGCGGACAGTTCATAGGTTTTAACAAAAATTCTTCACCTTCAGCCGGAGTATTTATTGGTTGGAAGCTATCCTCACCATATTTGGCATAATGACCAGAAGTTACATATAATTCTTTCTGACCGATATGAGGTGTAACTACCATTTCATATCCAGCTTTTTTCTGGGCTTTTTTCAAAAATTGTTCCAGGCGATCACGTAATGCAGCACCTTTGGGTAACCATAAAGGTAATCCCTGACCTACTCTTTGTGAAAAAGTAAAAAACCCTAATTCTTTCCCTAATTTTCTATGATCCCTCTTTTTTGCTTCCTCTAACAATTCAAGATATTCTTTGAGTTCTTTTTGTTTTGGAAAAGAAGTGCCATAAACACGGGTAAGTTGTTTGTTTTTTTCATCACCACGCCAGTATGCTCCGGCAACACTCATAATTTTGACTGCTTTAATAAGCCCGGTATTTGGGATATGACCTCCTCTACATAAATCGGTGAATATATCATGGTCGCAAAAAGTAATTGTGCCATCTTCTAAATTCTCTATAAGTTCTACCTTATATTCATTACCTTCATCTTTATATTTTGATAAAGCATCTGCTTTAGAAACAGATCTCATCCTGAAATCATGTTTTCCTCTTGCAATCTCAAGCATTTTGTTTTCAATGGCTTTGAAATCTTTTTCAGATATAGTTTTATCACCGAGATCTACATCATAATAGAATCCATTATTAATTGCAGGACCAATAGATAATTTAACTCCTGGATATAATTCTTCTAAAGCCTGTGCTAAAACGTGTGATGTAGAATGTCTAAAAGCTTTCTTACCTTCGTCATCTTTCCATGTATATAGGACTAAATTACCGTCAGTGGTTAATTCTGTAGATGTTTCTATGATTACTTCATTGAATTTTGCAGAAATAACATTTCTTGCAAAACCTTCACTAATATCTTTTGCAACATCCATAGCCGTAAGACTATTGCTGTATTCTCTAACCGAACCATCCGGTAATGTAATATTGATCATTATTTTCTAATTAAAGCTGCAAAGATAATAGGATAATAAAACCCACACAATATTTATAGTCTTCATTTAAATAAAATATGATGTGGTGCTATAGCTTTAGGTATGATATTGATTTCTTACCAATTCTGGAGGAATCATTCATTAAAAAACTTTCTTATTATATGGCCTATGTTTTCTTGAAATTATATATGGAATATTCACTTTTTAAGGATAATCTTGTTTTTTTTTAATGCTAACTTATTACTTGTCAGTCTCTCTGGGATTATTTCAAAAAAAGGGTTTTAATTATGCTTGTTTAGTTGTAAAAAGGTTGTAGTTTTGCGGACTCAAAAAAACGGTTATTATATTTTTTTGTTACGTTCATTGTTTTGTTGTGCTTAGTTTAAGA
>NZ_VTZU01000031.1 GCF_008370685.1 Aquimarina sp. RZ0 | reverse complement strand
GCTCAAAACTGCTCTGGCGATCTGTAGGGACTTCTAATTCAAAAGTCCCTTCATTACTCTTTATCGTCTTTCTAGATTTGCCATTACGCTTATTACCTTTTGATCGCTCACTATCGCTTAAATGAGAGTCCATCTCTGCTTCTAAAGCTTTTTCTATAAAACTCTTTAACATAGGTGCAAATGCGCCATCTTTGCCAAATAAACTCTTGCCGCTCATAAATTGTTCAAGAGCTTTCTTCTCTAGTTCTTGTTGTTCTGTATTTGTCATCTTATCTGAATAATGTGTAAATTAAAAATTTAGTATTCAGACAAGGTTATATTTACACTCTCTATTTTAATTTTTGTAGTAGCATTATTTGCTGCTGTATTCTTAATCGTTTGTAATTTGGCATCATAGTTTTATGAATAGCATTTTAAGACAAATGCTTTACCCTAAGTGGTATTGAACTCCTTGTTCATAAGATGTATTGTTTTCTCTACCTCGTTTAATATGGCCATATATACTGGAGAAAGTGCATATTTCTCATTACACTTTTCTAATAATGGAAATAATTCTGATCGTTTTTTTTCTAGAATATCATATGCACTGGAATGTTCCTTATCTCTCTGTGTAACTATTTTTTCTCCAAGACTAGTCAAGGCATGTTGTGTACTTGACAAAACTATTGCAAGACTATTATTTTTTGAACCATAACTTGCACAACCGCTTATAAAAGCCAGTATAAAAACTAGTACTGTTTGTGTAACCAATTTTTTCATGTGTAATCATATTTAATATTGTTGGTCTGTCATATTGAATCGTAAATATATATGTTGAAATAGGTCTCGGACTATTACAAATGCGACACATTATAGTAATTTTCCGACTCGATTTTTTTAATTTATAAAAGTCCTTCGATAACTTTTTCCCAATCAAAGGCTGGCCCTATATCCCATTTACCAGAAGATCTATAATTTACGTGAGAGGTGATCCCTTTAAAATTGACCAACTCATTTTCTGCCACTATATCATATCGTTTATCCTCTGGCAAAAATGCTGCAGGTATATTGTATTCTGCAGTTAAATACCGAAGTAGTACAATTAAACTTTTATATTGTCTGGCAGTATATCTGGCATAGTATTGTCCCCCTCGATACGGTATAGCTAACTTGGTATAGAATCGAGTTTCACTAATATGGCAGTATACATCGGTATCGCTATATACAGTAACCAGTTGGTCTCCAATTCTTTTCAAAAATCCAATATTAGAAAGTTCTATCGCTATAGTTCTCTTGGCACCATTAGTGTTTCCTCCTACGGCTCCCGAACCCAAATGATACGACCAATAAGCAGAGGACCACAAGTTCAGTATCGTACCATTTCTGGCAATAATAAATGGAGTAGACACTCTTTCATTAGGTTTTGATAACGCCGCAACATCACCCTTTATATAACCAGCCGTATAATGCAGTACGATCTGTGTTTTTGTGTTTCTCTCAGGCTCATAAAATGAAGTATCACCATTTTTGGGGATACAACTTACATAGGGCATGACTTGATTTGTACCTTTTATAGGCACGGTCATCTTTGTTAACACAAATTCTTTTTTGGCTGTGTCTATTCCTGTTTCAAAAAATGTTTTCTCGTGATTTGCTATACTTGTTGCCTTCATAACTTATTTAATCTATAATTGTAATGATATCAAAGATATTAAGAGAACTATCTACAGACTATATCAAAATCGCCAAATAAAGGGAATTTTGCGACACTTCTTCTTATATTCAAGAATCAATATTGTAACAGTATTCTACAATTTAGTTCCATTAAAGTTTTAGATTATCAGTCTGAGCCTGTCCAAGACCAACAACATTTTGTTTTCAATTTCACTTCGATAAGCTCAGTGTGACCTGTAAATTTTCTTACATCGAACTCACCCCTGGAAACCCAACAGTGCTGATTATGCTTCTGGAACAGTCATTTTTTTATATCATTTTGTATATCCTTATCGATTCTTCCTTTTACCAGCCAGGCGACGACAAATGCATATCTAGCAATCCATTCTAACCAAAAGGTGTATGCAGGAAGCACAGTATCCATATTTATCGCTGGCAGTTTTTCTATTATAAAACTTAAGAGAAGGACAGCTACAGAAGCCCACATGATGATACCATTCCTGCAAAAGCACCTCGCACTAGCAGTTTATGGACGCTAGCCCCTTAATGTAATCCCTATTGCCTTTTAATTTAGGCCTTCCGACCCATTTTGTATTGGGTCACACCCTTTTTGTTAAGGCTCAAACCCTTTTAATATTACTTAGAAGCATCACTTTGATACTCTGAACCAGTTATTTAACACCTAAAGCCCTTACTGTAAAGGGTGTTGCCCCTTTTTATAAACCCTTAAGCCCTTAGCAAACCCAATATATGGATTAACATACTACTACTAACCCCTTAGTATACTCTTTTTAGGCCTTGGGAAACTATTTCGAAGCAGTTATTTAACGCTTGATCACCCATATAATAAGCCATCAAGGCGTTCCGGTAACCCAAATAAACATCAAATAAACCCATAGCATTGCTTGTTTATGGGGTGGCAACCCACAATCTAACCCTTAGAAGTAGTACCGTAATTGTTCGAAGCATTAAAACAACGCTTCGAACTGCTCTGGTAAGGGGTATTCCTCTAACTGGGATGGGGTTATCCTAAGACTAAAATTGTTGAGATTGGCTTTGCGAAGTTTGCAACTTCGCAGTAAACTACCTCGGGGCAAGAATACGAGGCATTTATTGAAAAAAACATTTTGATTTCGAGACAAGCCTCGGAGCATTTAAATCTCGATTATCGAGTAAAAACCATGTCAGCCCATATCAACAAAACCACTTAGTTACTTGATAACTCTAGTTTTATTAAAAGTGCAGTAGTTACAAACTAAGATCATAGAAATCGCACCAATCAGTATTATAATGACTTCGAAGTTACAAACTTCGAAGAGGGGTATATCTGGCCGATCTCGTTTCGTATTACTCTTTATAAAATTTAGCAATAGGCTTTGCACTCTTTTCCCATTTTTTGCGATCCCAATTGTCAAGAATAATTATCTGCTTTCCACCGCCTTCTGCTGTAAAATTAACTGTTTTGTCAAGCTTGTGCGATGTAACCGCTTCTGCTACCTCAGATTCATATACGGTGTTATATCTTGTTAATGACTTAATCCTGAACACAAAATATTTTTTTGCCACACTAGGTCCTGGTAATCCCATTTTTTCTTCTACATTTACATCTTCAGTCCTTAATTCATTGAATTGTTTTTGTGTCATATAATATGCTGATGGGTTATTCTTAAAATCAAATTCTTCCTTATCGCTCTCTGTTACTAATTTGTAGTATAGAGTGCCTTCAGGTACCGATATTTTTTTTGGTGCTTTTTTACCTGAATGTATAACTTCATCTACTTTTTTGTGGTTTTCTAGTAAATGCTTCCCTTTCTTTAATTTTTCTTTTCCCATTGAATCTAAGTTTTCATATCCTTCATATTTTGAAACTATTTTTTCAAGATTTTCTTTTGCCTTTCTATCTAAATCTTTATATCTAGGTAGTCTTGAAACCATGTCATCGTATATATTATGGAAATCACTAAAAAAATCAATAATATCCACTTCAGAATTTGTTGTGAAATTAATATTCTCCCATCCTTTCCCAAACTTATCTTCAAGCTCTTTAGATACCGCTTCTCTTCTTAAATCATCTTTTGTAGCGTACTTTTTTACCACACGACCTTTAATATATTTTTGGATAAGTATTGCTGCGTTTTTTTCTTTTTCTTTCTTAGCCTCTTCTTTTTTCTTAGCTTCTTCTTCTGGATCAGGCTCTCTTTGCGCTATTTCTTGTCCATTAACCTTTCTGTTTAACAACTCTTTTCTTTGTAACATTTCTACTCCATTCATAGCCCTTCCTCCCATCACATCCGCTTCCTTCTCCAACCCAGCATCATCATTAATATTTACTTTGCTTTTTAATTGTCGAGTTGGCTTTACCCGTCCTTGTTTTTGCTGTACCACGTGCCAGGCCTCATGAGGTAAGTGTTTTTGTTGCCCTGGTGCCAAATGAATATCTGTTCCCTGAGCATAGGCATGGGCTTGTAATTGAGCTGGTTTGCTTGAGTTATAATGTACCTTTACGTCATCCATACTATAACCAGAGAGATTTTCGATACCTGATTTTAGGTTGTCGGGGAGGCCTGTTTTGTTTGCTTTTCGCTGTATAGGTGTTTTGGTATTGTCGGAACTATCTATTCCTGACCTTAGTTTACGCTGTACGGCTATAGCAGGTCGATTGTCAGTAATAGTAGCTTCACCACCAGAACTGTGTTCTTGTTGTACGCGTTGTACGATTTCTTTTTGTGGTTCTTGTGTTTTATCGGTTTGTGGTTTCATTTTTCTTAACTCATTTTTGTTTTAATTCTACACGTATTATAGTAAGGCTATACAACTCGAACTCTTTTCTTCTTGCTGTTGACGGCACTAGTTACAAACTAGCGGGAGCGGGGTTTTTAACCCCTAAAAAAATACTATCTCGTTACTATTAGTTATAAACTCGTGGGAATAATTATCATACTCTTATTTTTCTATTTTCAACTTCTAACCATTACCTCTCACCGTTGTCAATACGAAGTTGCAAACTTCGCCTTTACTTAGCTATTCCATAAAAATGCTTAAATTTTCAAAGGAAAGCAGAGGTGAACTACAAATCTGCGCTAGCTATTAACTATGACGGCATCGTTTCCCAACTCTCGTTAGCTCCTCCTTTTTTATAAATAGAAATAAATGACTTTGGTATCCCTGTTATAAATGCGACTTCATCAGGAGCTACTTTTACACCTAAAATTACCGAATTTTCTATTTCGTGTGCGTCATGTAATATTCTATTAGTTTCATGAAGAGTCAATTCTACACCATATTCATATTTACCCTTATGCCCACCAGAATATGCAAATGATCGCATTGGAATTTGATCTTCTTTTTCATTCTGAGTACTTCCTACCCAACCGCGACAAAAACTATCAAAATCGTTATCTCCCATTTGATTTATTTTAAAAGCCAATTCCTTGCAATATCTTAAAGATCGTGGAAATCTTGCAAAAAAACCTTTATCTTTATTAATCGTTTTTGGTGGTCTATTGTCAGAACGATAAAACCTTGTATATCTACCATGAGGCACTACGTTATTGGCTGCTTCTGATAATGATTCTATGACTTTATCTATTGTTTCATTACGTGTTCTAATGGATCGAATACGATTAAATAAATCATGGATTGTTATAATTTTGCCTTTTGCTTTAATGTTTCCATAATAATATTCTCTTATTTTTAATTGTTCTTCTTTTGTTAATCCATAATCACTATGAGAATTATCTAACTCATTCTCTAACAATTCAGTATCATGTACGGTTTCAAGAACTAATTCTTTATTAGTTTTTAGTTGTTGAACTTCACTAGATGATTTTCTCTTTATTTTTTTATTAGTATAATTTTCGGGTTTATCTGAAAGCGACTCTTTTAATTGCAATGTTTTCATATTTATTGCTTTAGCCCCCATCACATCTGCTTCTCTTTCTAACCCGGCATCATCATTAATGCTCACTTTGCTTTTTAGTTGTCTGGTAGGTTTTACTCGTCCTTGTTTTTGTTGTACTACATGCCAGGCTTCGTGCGATAAGTGTTTTTCCTGTCCAGGTGCGATATGGATATCTGTTCCCTGAGCATAGGCAAGGGCCTGTAATTGGACTGGCTTGCTAGAGTTGTAATGTACTTTTACATCATCCATACTATAGCCAGATAGGTTTTCAATACCTGATTTTAGGGTATCGGGTAGGCCTGTATTGTTCCTTCGACTACGCTCAGGACTAGTTTTTTGTTGGATCGGATTCTTACCATTATTAGAACCATCTATTCCCGATCTTAATTTTCTTTGATCCAAAGAAGAGGTACGGTTATCCTTTAGTTGGGCCGTACCTCCGTCACTAGGTTCACTAGTAACTCTCGGGGCAATCGAGTTTTGAGATTCTTGGGTGTTTTCTGTTTGTGTTTTCATAGTATTGTGTTTTGATTCTACTATCTACTTCGGTTCAATAAAAATCTATTCTCGATACGTTTCTCCTCTGTCGAAACACTCGAATCGACGGTTTCTATAGTATTTTCTTTCATTAGTATGAACTGGCGTCTCATCGAATGATTTTATCATTAGTGATAGCGTTTGATAAAATTGTATCGAGATGCTTTTATAATTGCTACTTCTATTGGGTCTCGATACATTCCTAAAACCTTACCTATCGTCTAGGTTCCAGGAACACTACCATTGATGTTTTTTTTTAACTTAAAATCACTCCTTCTTTCTGTAACTCCTGTCGTATTGCAGTTTCCAGACTTTGTTGGGTGATGGTTTTTTCTTTGTTCGTTACGGCTTGCAGGGTACATTTTCGTACTATATTCATCATCAATCCTCCAGAGATTTCATAGTTTTCGGCGATATGCCATAGATCTGTATTTTTATCTAGTGGTAATTTCTTAGCAAAGGATTGCTTCCATAATTGATAGCGTTCTTCTACTCCCGGCATGGTAAATTCGATCATCGATTGGAACCTTCTGGTAAAGGCGTCGTCTATATTATCTTTTAAGTTACTTGCCAGGATCACCACCCCGGGGAAATCCTCGATTCGCTGTAATAAATATCCGATCTCCTGATTTCCATAGCGATCATTGGCGCTACTTACTTGCGTGCGCTGTCCAAAAAGAGAATCGGCTTCGTCAAAAAATAAAATCCAATCGTGTTGTTGTGCCTGATCAAATACTTTAGCCAAGTTTTTCTCTGTTTCACCAATGTATTTAGAGACGGTCATACTTAGATCGATTTTATAGACTTGTTTACCTGTACTTTTTCCTAACAATACCGCCGCCATACTCTTACCGGTTCCCGGTGGTCCGTAAAACAAACTTTTATAGCCCGGTTTTAGTCGTTTACCCAGTTCTAACGCTTCTAAAACCGTGTGTCCATAGATAACCCAATCCCTGATTTCCTGCAAGCTATGTACTGCGGACCTAGAGACGATGAGATCCTCCCACGATAGCTTCGTATAAATATGTTGCGCAGGGAAATCAGGGCTATATTTTGCTTGATAAGGTTTTCCTGTTAATAGATATTCTACATATTCATTAGCGATCATCCAGATACTACTTAATATCGGACTATTCCCTTTGGTTCTGGGTAAGCTAATGATGCCTTTTCGTATCGCGACAAAGTCTTGGCTAATGAGCGTATGATATTGCAAGCGTTTCTGTAAATCATCTCCTGCTATTAAAAACATCGCAGTTTCTGCAGTAGGAACCAATCCCAAATGTCCTTCCAACAACAGTCCGCCAAATTCGCTATAACGGCGGTCATAGTCCTTGTTTTTAGTGAGTAGAATATCCAAAATTGCTGGTTGGATATGAGGAACCAATGCCAGAATCAATAGCAGTCGTTCTGCAAAATTGAGTTTGTGTTTTTGTATAAATGCTGCATAGACTCCTTCTTTATCTGTTATATCCGGAGGTGTTAATTCTTGTATGGATTGATAAGGCGTTTCTTGGTTAAAATGCAATTCCAAACGGGTTTGAAGCACGATGCCTAGCCAAGCTAGTTCGTTTGCTATTACCTCTGCATTATGATCACTGATAAGTTTATCAGTTGACTTCTTTATACCATTTTTTTCAGCGATGACCATTTGTTTTTTCATAGTATTGTTATTTCTTTTTGTATTGTCTACCCTTCGACTCCGCTCAGGACGACGGAAGCAAAAAGGTTATTTCTATTGGATCTCGATACATTTCTATAGCCTTTCCTATCATCAAGGCTTTAGGAAGCCTCGACCAGACGCAATAAAATCCATCTTTTTTGACACGTCACATCGAGTGATTTTATCATAAGCGATAGCGTTTGATAAAATTGTATCGAGATGCGATCAATGCTACCTACTTTAAAAAGGTCTCGATACTATTTTTATTCCGTTACGCTTCATAAAAATCACTACCAGACGATCGTGCTTCTATATTTCATTCATCCAATACCTCAAACCCTGATACCTGAAAACTGAAACCCAACACCCTAAACCTCACAACCACTCCACTACAATAATGTCTTGCATCCAGGGGAGCTTTACCGTATGAAAACCCCAAGGCAATTTTTCTAACGTAACATCATGAGTTTCTCGTTGCACCTGTAATAACCAATGACCATCTCGGGTACGTAAAGATCCGGGACGACATAGATAGGAGGTTCTAAATCCTTCTATCGATAGGTTTTTCCAATGTGGGCCTTGTCCTATCGCAGCGGTTAGCAGTCCTTCTGCAATTACTGTTTCTTCATCCGATAGTGTGATTCGCGGTATGACTTCTTCTATAGCGACACCACATAACAATTTGTTTAATGGTAGTGCTCCTTCAAACAGTTCCTGGTCATCTCCTTCACACAGATACTGCAAGGCACATATAGCAGTATGGCGAGCGGTTTCATTGATAAAGGTTTTATCTTTGATCAACTCCAAATTCTCAAAAAAGCGTTCTAAAAATGGCCAAAAGAGTACCAATCCTGCATTTTGTATGGATATAAAATCCGTATCCTCAAAAGGAGATGACAATTGTTCTATCTCCATTAATGTGGGTTTTGACGCTATCTCCTGCAGTTCTTTATGCACTCCCTGGAGATAGATTGCCAAGGGTCTTAATACACTATTGGCATCTACCGTTTGCTCTTGTATGTTACCTATATCTTTTAGTAGTTGCACCCATTTTTTCAACATCTTAGTAGGCAACTGATCCAAAAAAGGGTTGTTTATGATAGTGGATAGTTGTCTAAAAAATTCTTGCCATATAGTATTCTTAGCTTGGGTAATTTTATAGCTAGCTACTAAAGATTTGATCTCATAGACATCCTGTGCTTGATGTTTTTTGCTACTTCTTTTATGATCTATTCCGAGTGCTGCCAACGTACCTTGAAAACATTCTTGTTCGAAGAACTTGACATCTTTATACATGTCAAACTTCTGAAACGCTGTTTTCCAAAACGTAGCCTCTATCTTCTGTGATGTGATGCTGTATTTCTTATGAATTCTCTGCTGAAAATTTTCTAAAGCAGGTACTATTTCTTGTGCCGGAATATCCGAAATCAGTTGGAGGGATTGAAGCAGTTGCGCTTCTGTACTTGTATTGACAAAACGTTCTAGCTGCTGGGTATTCCATCTCAATTGTTTTAGCAAGGTGATGAAACTGGTGTTCGGTTTTTGCAGCAATTCTTCTAATTGCTCCAGAACATATGCTTTGGTTGTGTCCTTTGCCCACCAAGGTAATATTCCGGTTTTCAGGTAATGTGCTACGGCTCTAAGTGGTGTTTTTTCTTTGGGTTGATTGACTGTGTTTTTTTGTAGTACGGCATCAGATTGCTGATATACAGTAAGTGCTTCTTGGAGTTTTTCTTGCAATTCTTCCTCAAAAACAGTTTCAAAATTATCCAAAGATACCTGCCCTAAATCTAATGTAAGTCGATCAATCTGAAACGGTTGATCTGCCGTATTATGAGCAGTATTACCAAATATGCGGTCCATAACCGTTCTTAACTGATGCCGACACAGCGCACTCAGTTCTTGCTGCACAGCAAAAGCATCTACAGTCGAAGGCAGGTGAATTTCTAAAATCTGTTTATTGATGATATGTTTTTGCTGTGTTATCATGCTACTTATCCATTGTTGATTTCTTCCAGAAAACGATGATATGCATAGTCAAATCGTTGCATTTCTTCTTGCTCTAACCATTGGATATTGGTCTTGATATGTGCTGGGGTCTCCTCGCGTATCGTTAATGCAATAAATTTCTTAAAATCTTCATCCTGATATTGCGCTATCCATGCTGGCAGTGCGAAAGTTAGTTGTAATGAATACGGATCTTTTGGATCCGCAGTCGACATCCATCTTCCGGTGGTTTCTTCTTCTATAAAAGGCACTGCGATTTCGAACCCATCTTCAGATATGGAAACTATGCTATGTTCCCCATTATAATTTTTGGTTCCGGTAATTTCTATCTTATCTCCTGCTCGTAACGAATGTGTTCCTGTTTTGCAAAATATATGATCTGATGCTGTAGAAGATGTTTCAATACTATCTATACTAGCAGATTGTAGGTAATATCGAATATCGGGTGTACGCTGAAATAAACCTCCGGTTTCGGGTTCTTGAAAAGGCGCTTCAATTTCAAAAAAATCCTCTCCGATTGCTAATACTATATACGTCCCTTCGAATTGTGTATTGCCTGTGATGCGTATTTCTTCTCCAGGTTCTAAGGTATGATCTTTGGCGATGCATCGTGTAAATTCTTCTGTGATGGCGACTTCGAATCTTTCGATTTGTAATGGAATATACGCCGCGGTAAACGAATAAGGATATTTTTTTCTAGGTCGTAACAAGATATGTTCTACCATATGCATTCCAGCAGTATTGTCATCACCTAAGTTTCTACGACTATAGTCCTCGATTCCTATTTTTAATGCAATTCGCTTTTCTAATCCCGAAATGTTTCGAGTATCCCAAAAGTCTTTTGTGGTATCATACGCCTTTGCTCTACAGGCACTCACCACAGGATATTCTTTAAGAAATCGGGCTTTATCCTTGATTAACTTTTTATCCGTACTAGACTCATTATCCGTAAGATCTTTTAATACCATACCATAGCCTGTAAATTTCTCTGCAAATCGTGCCAACAAATGGTTTTGAAACTTATTTTTTCGTAATAATCCGGCATTAGCATCGTCGGTCATTTCGCTAAGGTATGCCTCATAGTTTTCTTTATTACCAATCACTTCTGATACTCCAGGAACACATTCCAACAGAGATTGATTCCAATAGGTTCTAGTATCATCTCCATCAAAACTCATTAGTTTTTTGAAACTCGCTAACTGCGAAAAATAATTAGCGAGGGTTTGCTCAAAAAACAGTAAATATCCACTTAATTGTTTTGCTTGCGCTTTTCTGGTAGCTGAAGCAGAATCTGGCACTCCTATTTCTCCAATACCATAATTCATCGGAAATTGATTCTGAATCGGATAATATTGATCTAATGATAGTGCATCAGATGTAGGCAAAATGATATCTTTTTCTATTAATGATCCTAATCTGGATACTTCCTCTGTTCTTTTTTTGTTATATAATTGTTTGATTCGTTCTATGTCAACACTTACAGTAAGCCCTTTAGACGTAAAAGATAATTGCGATAGGGTGCCATCAACATCCAGAATAGGTGTTTTGGAAGTATCTAATGGTAAGAGCCAATTTTTTATCGTATTCGTTCCTGTAGCAAGTGCCAGTTTATCGATAACCAAAATACCCGGTTGATCCATAATTTCTTTAATCACATCCGAGGTTTGGATTTCCTCTTTACGATAGGCTTTGGCGATATCCTGATCTTCCATAAAACCATGATGTAATCGTGGGCCATCAAAAATTTCATCCGTTGTTTTACCTTTTTCTAGTTGTTGTTGCAAGGTGTAAAAAGGAATACGTGGCGAAAAATGAGTCCCTACACGATGTAACATATTGGCCACTAGCTCATGGATATCGTCTACGTTATCAGCAATTTCGATAACACCTTGTAATCTTACCCCTTGCGTATCTAATAGCTTGATTTCTTCAAAATCTTCACAAATAGAACGACAGCTATTTAGTTTTTCGCGGACAGCAGGAATGATCTTACTTCCTGGAATATCAAATAATCCATCTTTTTCTATAAATACACGAAACAATCCTTTGGGAATACTAGGTTCAAGTTCATTTGCATTTTTTGGAATTACTTTTTCTACCCACGCATTTTTAACTCCTTCTATATCAATTACCATCTTACGAATATCCATAAGGGTCACCGGGTTGGTAGTCAATATGGTCGCTGGACTGTACAAACTCTTATGGTCATTCCCTATCAAATCCTGGATATCAAATTCCATTCGATATGCCAGATCAGTGACTGCATAACATACTTGCTCTAAAATCGTAATACCAGGATCATGGATATTATGATCAGTCCAGGTATCTCCCGCCATTTTTTGGATCAGTTGCATTCCTTCTGCTCTTAGGAATTCATAGCTCAACGCACTGTCTTGTGGTACTTCTTTAGGTATGGTGATTGTATCTGTCATTGTAAAAGGTAATTGTTGTTCGTATTCTCCAAAATGATATATATCTATTAATGTGGCTTTTGAAATGATTACAATTTCATGATGTATGCTAGTACAAAATATGGAGGGCGGTTTTCATGAGCTTTATTGCCTCCTGTTGATTGTAAATTTGCTTTGGCAGTTTTAATAGAAACACCTGTTTTATTCTTCTGAATTGTTCCAAAATTATTTAGGGCAAACTCTTTACCAGCACCAGGATTATTATCCATTGTATCGGTGGTATCCTTACCAGTAAATCTTACTAATCCATTAAAATTTCCATGATTATGGTTATGACCAGGATCATTTACTCCGTGTGAATGACCATTATCCAAATGAGTATGACTTGGCATCTGTGCTTGAGTAAGAGCTACTTCATTTGCTCCTCCTTTTTTCCCAATTTGGTATTCTGGGTTGTTCTTTTCCATTCCTACAATAAATCTTCCGGATAAATCTGGTGTATTATTGCTTCCATCACATAATACCCAACCTTTTGGGATATCTTGTCCAGACCACATAGAAATCAATCCTTTAGGCAAACGTGTATCTACATACGTCTTTACCGCTTTTTGTGTGGCAAGTTTATCATGAGAAGTTGCTGTATTATCTAGTTCTTCGTTGTCCGAAATATTAGATGCTTTCAATTCTCCTTCTACTTGCAAAGTACCTTTTACAGCAACTCCTTCTTTTTTAGAAACCTTAAAAATAGTAGTAGGGGTATTAGTAGTATCGGTTATAGAAATTAATGGAGTTGTATCTTTTCCCTCAACTGTAAGTTTGGCCGTTGGTTCTATGGTTCCTACACCAACATTTCCTTCTCCTGATTTAATAAACAGTCTACTTTGTCCAGTTATATCTTTGATATTAAAACCTGGTTGATTGCTATTGGGCGCATCAGAATTTACTCTTGGGTTTAGGTTAATTGACCATTGCGGATTATCATCACTTAAGTTTTCATATATATCCAGCACCTCCTGGGTACCTACAGCCTCTCCTTCTGCTTGTACAGATAAGGGATTACCCTGTACCTTAGCAATACCGTCTTCTGCCTGATTTAATCCGGCTTCTATAAAATCTGCAAACTCCTCTTGTGTAGGCTTGTCATTAATCTTAAAAAATCCTTTAAGTTCCGTTCTGTTTTTCTTGTTGATTTCCACTTCTTCTAATTTTTTTAGGATGTTAATTCTTCAATACTAGCTGCTGTCTTTTTATTACTGGATTATAATTTCATGATATATGCCAATGCAAAATAAGGTGGACGATTTTCATGAGGTTGATTCCCTCCTGTTTTATTTGTGTCGAAATCGTGATTGTGATTACCAGCTGACTTGGTTTTAGTATTTAGTGCTCCGTGTGTTTCTCCATCCATAGTAATTGTTTTTAATCCACTACCACTATCGTTTCCTGAAGCCGGATGTGTTATATCATGTATGTGATTTCCTGAATCTTTGGTAGTACCAGAATGACTATGCGCTGGTAATTGACCAGTGGTTAGACTTACTTCTTCTTCACCTCCTGTTTGTCCAATCTGATATTGTGAATTTCCTTTGTCAAATCCTACAATAAACCTCCCTGATAAGTTGGGAGTACCTTGCTGTCCATCACACAATACCCATCCTACAGGAATACTACTAATATTTCCGGACCACATAACAATTACTCCTTTTGGCATTCGTGTATCCACATAGCTTTTTACTGCCATTTGGGTAGGAATCCTATCATGGCTAGCACCTTCTTTATCCAAATCTGTATTCGTAGAAATATTCTCTGCCTTCAATTTTTTTACCGTCATATCGCCTTGCACCGATACCGCTCCTTGAATATGAGTTCCGCCATCGGCAATAATCTCTACTTTTCTGGTAGCAGGATCGCTATTTGTTGATTTTCCAAATAATCTTAAGGTGGTAGCGCCTACTTCAATCTTTGCGGAATCTTTATGCTCATTCGTATTATTGCCTCCAAATAGGATGGTATCTTCAGAAATTTGCATTGCCCCGACAGGTTTATCAGAAGTTGTATTTCCTTTTACCGTAAGGGGTGCTAACGGTTCTATTGTCCCAATTCCGACAGTACCTTCTCCAGATTTGATAAACAAACGACTCTGTCCTGTTACGTCTTTGATATTTAATCCAGATTGATTACTCAATGGTTCTTCAGCATTTACTCTTGGATTTAAATTAATAGACCATTGTGGATTATCATCCGCGAAATTTTCATAGAGATCTACAATCTCTTGTATACCTATTCGCTCTCCTTCTGCTTGTATAGACAACGGATTACCTTGTACTTTCGCGATCCCGTCTTCTGCTTGATTAATACTAGCTTCTATAAAATCTGAAAACTCTTCTTGAGTAGGTTTATCATTAATCTTAAAATATTCCTTGAGTTCTGTTCTATTTCTTTTATTGATTTCCATAAGACTGTATTTATTACTTTAGTTTTAAGATTTTATTTCACAATAAAGTCTTTGCTTATTTCCATATAATTAATTCCTTCAAAGCTGTCTTCTTCGAATCCATTTTCGTTAACTACATAGACTTCGTGTATTTGGGCAGCTACCATAATCATGTCGGGTTGCGAGGGCGTTACGATAGATTTGCCGTCATTCAGACTTCGTACATCGGTAAACGTCTTACCGTCTTCGCTTTGAAATAATTTTAGGTTTGCTACATAATCGATATAAGGACGTTCTGCAATGAAGTTGATAATCAGACTAGCATGGAGTGATCCTCCGATTTGAATTTCGTTATCCTCTCCATATGCCCACGGAGACATGAATCTTTTGATTTCTTCTATTAGCTTTCCTTTATAAAAAACTTCATCATATCCAGGATAAAATTTTACAACACATTCTGTAGAAACTTGTAAATAAGAAGGGTTCGAAACTGATATCTCTGCATAGGTCGGAGCCAGATTTTCTAGATACGAATTGATCTTAAGAAGTGTATCTGCTGCTACTTTTGGAGCAAAAGGATTAAATGGTAATTTTCCTTTAATATCTGGAACTACAATCACATCTACGCCACCGATACGATCCGAAGCCGGAAGACATTTCGTCTTATAGATCTCTGGGAACTGATGTAATATCATATGTTCATAATCCCACATCGTCAACGCTCTGTTTTTGTGTCTTAAACGTTCACTGATTCTTTTATATAAGGCATCTCCCTTTTCTACCGGTTTCCCTTTACCAGATGTAAAAGGTTGCGTAATTTTTGCTACTTCAGGTATTTGATTGAGTTCTTCGGTAATCGTATCTACTGGCAATGGATTTTCAAAATGTACTGGCGCTACTGTTTCACTAGCTAGTGTAGCACTAATCACCTGACTCCGAATATCAATAGTGTCAGATACTCCTTCAATATTTTTAAACGCACTTATCTTAATCCAATGTAAATGCGATGGCATTAACGTACCGCCTTGGGTAGCATCTTCTGGTATCCTAATTTTTACGATCCCTGTATTCAGTAATCCATTCGTACCATCCTGTAGCAGATTAGACGGCTTTAATTCTACCCATTGATTGTCAACAAGATAACTCCATTGTACTACTGGTTTTTCTACTTCTGGATCCGCACTACCTTCTGCCATTTGAAACAATACCGAAAGAATCTGTGGTGTGTTCGCTTCAGCGATTCCCAGATATAATGAGCCTTCATCCTTATACGCAGGAATTAGCGTACTTTCTTCTCCAGGAGTTATATCATCATACCCAAAAGGATGTATATGAAATATCTTATTCGTACTATACACCGCTGTTTTTGCTAGAATAGTATCACATGACGTATATGAAATTCCTAGTTTTTTAAGCTTAGGCTGATATGGTGGATTAATCTTTAAGTTTTTAATATCTACCTTCTCTGATATTGCTTGCTTAACAGATAAGGTGTTGAATACTACATGCTGAAAGTTTGTTGGAGTTAATTCTATTCTAAAATAGCGATCCCAAAGTAATGCTTCTTCTTCGTCTGTCTGTATTCCAAAACGTTCTTTATATTGATAATCCGGACTAGTATTTTTTATCCTTGTAGGAATATCATCTATGGATATACTATTGTCGTTATTAAAAAGAGGAAATCCTTCTGTTACTTCATTGCCTTGCTCATCTTCAACCTTGGTAGAAAGTAATAATTCCGCATTGCGATCATGTAAAAAGACATCCGCCTTAAAATCATGGTCGTTCTCAATGATAGCAGCATCAAAACCTAACTTTTGATCTATCAGTTCGGTCAATTGTTCTTCGTTTAGTGCAGCGAGTTCTTCCTCGGTATGATCTGCCTGAATAAGCCAATAATTTTTGTAATAATCCACAAAAGATGTGGGCTGTTTGATCCATTCTAAATGTAACTGTACATCTTGCAATCGTTTCTGTGATATTTCGTCATTGGCGATGTAAAAACTAGTTCCTATTTCAGGTTGAAAGCCAAAAGGTTCAAATGGTTTGTTGGTATCGATTGTTCCTTCATCATTCTCAATGATACTATGCTGCATCTCCTGAACATCTACTCGAATATGTACCTTTTGTAATGTTACGTCTATTAAGTGCTGGTAGCTACTTACCAAACGATTTTGATCATCTTGCCCTTCTATTGAAGAATTTAATGTACAGACTATAACAGGATGATCGGATTCTATAAAGGATGACGAAGATGGAAATGAAATAATTGGCAAATCATTATCCTGAAGCTGAATTTGGATTCTCAGAGCATTTAGATATACCTGATCCTTATTGTATTTCTGAACATTCTCTACAGGTGTTTCTATTATGCCAACCTCTTTAACTTCTACGATTTTTACATCTTTAAAAGCTACAATTTCATAAATTTTTTGAGTGGTATCTACGATGTAATTTCCTATATCAGTAACATTAAAATTAGTCGTATCTAATCGTGTAATGGTTTGATCTTTTATTTCAACATTTAGATTGTTCTCAGATGGACTACCTACATAATTCCCTAAAGAATAGTGCACCTCATCTGGCGTAAACCATTGTTCTGCGCTACTTAGATAGGTTTGGAAAGGAACGTTTTTATCAAAAACAGCTCGTAAATCTTCTATTTTTTGGTTGCTCAGATTTAGATCTAATAATAGGTCAATAGTACGTTTTCCATCTTTGAGCAATAGGGTTGGAGAACTAATCGCAAATCCAATCTCTGATGGTTTTAAAGAATGATCTTCTATTGCAGCTAGTCTATCTCCAAAGGTTTTGAATCTTTTACTTTCTTCTTCTTCATCATACTGACTAAAAAGATAATCTTTAGCATTGGAAGTATCATAAATATCTGATAATTGTTCTGTTTCTGGAGAAGGAATTCCCACAGAACGCAGCTGACGTTCTGAAAATTCTAAAATACGATATACTTTATTTTTATCTTCTTCGGAAATAGTACTATCACTATTGGTTTTCATGAGATGGATAAAATCTTGTTTTCTTAACAATAATTCTACTTCCACATATTCTAATGCTTGCTCAGAGTTTTCATTTGAGCCTTGTAAATCTTCAAGTACTTTTTCTAAAGATGCTGTTTCTCCATTGTATAAAGGCAAAGAATCTCCTGGATTTGGATTCCCATACACCTTCTTTAGCATGGTATCAAATCCATTAGTGAGATCTAATTCTTTTAAACTTTGTTGTCTCTGGTGAATAATTTTTCGTTCATATGCCTTTTCTAATAACTCGTACTCAGCTTCCCAATCTATAGGAATACCTTCTTTGTCTTGTTGATGCTTTAAAAAAATGCGGTCAAACTCATCTCTTTCTAAAAACAACACTTCCTTTACATAGGTAATTGCGTTGGAATTCTCATTTTTTACAGCTTCATGTAATTGAAAAACATCTTCTATTTGTGATTCTTCTGGAAAATCTGGGAGTGCATCTCCAGGATTCGGATGCCCTAATGCCATTTCTATCATATCTACAAATGCAGCATCTTTAGTCTTTCCTCTCTCCTGATGTACGTTTCGGACTGTTAATACATCCTTGGAGACAAATACACTTTTTAATTGTGTTATTTGAGCTTTGCTAATCACCGCATCTTCATTCGTAACATACTGTAATTCATTTCCTTCAACATCTTCTCCTGCCTGTAATATGGTTCCTTTTTGTACTTCGAGATATTCAGTATTCTCTTCTAATTCTAAAAGTACATTCACCACATCTGGTACTGCCTGTTTTGGGTCTAATTGTAGATACTTTCTATAGTAAAAATCCAAATGCTTTTCGGTAAGTCCATTCATTTTAGACTTTACGTGATTCATTAGTTTAAGAAAGGTAATGAACAACACTACATGAGGCTTTGATAATTTCGCCTTTTTTTCGGTGTTATTGTAAAACAATTCTGGGTTTTCAACATATGCAGCTAGTTCTTTTGCCCAGTATTTTTGTTGTATTTTTCTTTCTTCTAACGAATTTTGATTAAATATATTCGGATCATCTATAAGAAATGATTCCCAAGTACCCGTAGGTCTATTTTGTTCATCAAAAAACTGAAGTTCTTTGGCTAACCGTTGTGCTTCTTCAATCAACTCTTCTAAACTACGTCCTTCGATAGCCACATAATTAGTGCGTAGCGCATCCGAATTGCGATCGTTCTGACTGGTTCCATCTCTAAGAAGTATATTATCTATATTTTGAATAGTATTCATCTCTTTTTACAACTTTAGGTTATTTAGATTTTAAGTAGCTTTAATTTTTGCATTTGAGGGAACTAGTTTTCCTTGTCCAGGATACATTGGTAAAGGATCTGGTGTATTTGCTGGAGGTGGTTGTTTTGCTGGAGAAGTAACCTTAAACTCTGCTATAAAAATGCTCCCCTTTATGATCATGCTCTTGTTTCCACTTTTACTTTTGGTTGTTAATTGATCTGAACCTAATTTTTTAATGGTTAATGTTCCTTGACCAGGAATTACAAATGGAGGTGCTACATAAGAACAATTTTTAACTTCCACTTTGGATTCGTCTCCTGCTACACATACTTTTTTTCCTTTGACAGTCGTTTTTCCAGATGCGGTTATCTTACCTGGTTGTACACTAACCACCGCACTTCCAAAAGTTGGTAAAAAATTAACCGTATCTCCATCTATCACTATTAGATCCATTTCTCATTTAGTTTAAATAATCATCGATTTTATTATAAGTCAAATGCCACACTAGAGGCTTCATTGATATAGAATGGATAGATGAGATTAAATCGGTTATTTGTTGCTCTTACCATATAATCTACATTGATATGCACTACGCCATTTTCGGGATCTATATCTGTTATCAAAACATTATTCACTTCGATTCTTGGTTCGTATAACAATACGGCACGAGATACGATACCACTTAACTCATTGGCAAATTTGTGATCCAATTCTTCAAACAAAAATTGCGTGAGATCACACCCAAAATCAGGATGCATTATCCGTTCCTTCAGTGATGTTGATAACAAAATCTGAAGACTTTGTTTGATATCTTCTTCTCCTGAAGTAAGTATCACCTCAGCACCTCCAACTGCAAAAGCAGGAGGAAATGACCATCCGCTTCCTAAAAATTTATTATTCATAGCACTTATATTAAATCCACTTTTTTTCCTTTTACTTTTACTTTTCCTTTAGCATTGATATCAAAGTCTCCTGCAGCTTCTATTGAAAAATCCTTAGCGCTTATAATTTTAATACCATCTTTGTCCATCAGAATACTATTACCATGAGCATCTTCTAGTTTGATTGTTTTTTCCTTCTGATTGATTGCTAATAACTGCTCATTGGACTGGTCCTTATCTGCTGTAGATAGCGTTACCGTTTCTTTTTCCTCATCAAAAAGCAATTGATAATTAGACTTGGTAAAAATCCCTTTGTATGAGTTTTTTTTCTTTTCGGTATGTGGTGCTTTGTGGCTATGCATTGCCCCTAAAACAACTGCTTGTCTGGGATCATCGTTTAAAAAACCAATCACTACACGATCTCCTTTTTCCGGAGGAAAGAAAATTCCATGATCTACTCCAGCATCTAATGTGGTATACATAGCTAATACTTCGGCAGTTTTAGCTTCTTGATCAAAAGCTGGTATATGTACTTTAATTCGGAATCCCTGCTTCGAATCCTCTATATGTCCCAACACTGTTCCTACTTGTAATCCATTTATACCCGGTAATAAACCAGCAGCTTTTGTGTCTATAATATCAGATTGCGAACTAAACCAATTGGCATCCATTCCAATCTGCAAGTAAGTATACCATCCTGAACCCATTACAAATCCATGTCGAACTCCAGTAATGATATGTTCTCCATTAAATCGACTTACATTTTCTATTTTCAGGGTCTGACCTACTTTTACTTTTCCATTTCCATTAATCCTAATGGTTCCTTGTACCAGAGACAGTCTTGATTTTACAAGTTGTGCATCTGACCAAGATTGTAATTCTAATGGATCTGTAGGTACAGCATGAACCAAGTTTGTTTCTTTAGTACCAACTGCATCTGACAATTGTGAGGTTTTGTAATCAATACTAGTTAATATTTGCTCTTTGCCTTTTTTGGGAACACTTAATTCTAATTGATCCTTTTTTGTATCCAAACCAAACGAATGTACTTTCTCATATTGATGACGACTACTAATTTTTAGATCAAAATGAGCCAGATCTATCCCAAAGGTTAGGGTATGATCTGTACTACCAATTTGTGGCATAAAAACAGAAACCTCTCCATTATCAACTTGTACTAATTGTCCATTCGCTTCTGCCCTTGATACTATAAAATCCCAATCCGAAACATAGTACTGTACCATCTGTGGATGTGCCAAAGGAGTATTTTCAATATTCTTAGCTTTTAAATCCCTGTAGGTGCTGATAATATCTTTTATAAGTTTGCTATCCGTTTTATTCTGAAACACTTTGTTTTTTCGTAAAGTGGTCATTTTTATAGACGGATCGCAAAGCTCTATCGTAAGTACTGATTGGTATTGTGAGCGTTCGATTTCCTGATTGATCACGATACCTTCAAAAACCTTCGTCTCGTTTGTATTATTTCCTTCGTACCGCAAAAAGATTTCAATCACAGCTCCTGGTATAAAAGCATCGCTTTCTAAGGTGGTAAACTTTTGATTTGCTACACAACCATCAGATAATTTAAGTTCGGCCAAAGGTATTTTGTTAAACTCTTTGCTCGTATCTATCGACAATAATTCATACGATCCTAATGGCAGGATCTTGCCGTTGCTTTTAATCGTACTTGTTACTACAGTTGATGACATCTTTTATTTTTCTATTGGTGGAAAGTAAATTTCTTGACCTGGTATTAGATTTCTAAAATCCGTTAGTTTATTTGCACTTGCTACTAATGGATAATACATCGGAGAGCCATATATTTCTTGACACATCAATGGTAATTGATCACCTGATTTTACCATACGATAATGCGTAAGATCAGGAGATTGTAAATTCAACTTAGCTAATTGCGCTTTGGGCGTATCATCCCCAATGAAGGATACATTGAGCTCGGCTCGTAAAGGATCTCCATTTCTTTCGAACAATGTGTAATTAATATCTAAGCTAGAAAGTCTACAATTAAACTTTAATGTTTTTCCCCAACTAAGAACTAGATAGCGTGGTTCATGAATTTTACCTTTTATTTCTGTAATGTCTTTTCGAAAATTATCTATTCTTTCTGCAACACTTTTTTGGGTTCCTCTTAACAATCTAAGCGCTATCTCTGCCCCATATTGATCTACATCGGTTCCATCAAAAATTAGACTCATACTCACCGTAGATGAACCGCTGTGCATAAACTTAGCATCGCTCTTATTCTGAGGATTACTCGCCTTATCGGTAAACTTATTTATAAAACTTCGTCTAACGGATTCGGGATTAAACATCACCTCTAATTTCTTCTTACCAACGGTTCTTTCTTCATTATCAAAAGAAAAAATGGTAAGCTTTTGTAGTTTAAAACTTAATTCACTTAATAATGCCATGATCTATCTATGGTTTTTCTTTTTCAATATTTTTAGTACTTGATGCACGCATTCTTGTACCACATCACATTGTTCTTTGCTGGTATCCAAAGATGGGCTACCTTCATCTGTCTGTGAAGCATCTGATATGATTGCTCGAATGACAATTTCTTTGATCTCTACTGCCATTTTTATAATCTTAAAATTTGAAATCGTGTATATGCCAACTCCATTGTATCGATAGCCACAGAATTAGATTGTGCATCCAAATCAGATACGGACCATTTTACTGGATATGCTTTTAGAAATAACCATCCTCCTATCGGAATCCCATTTTCGTTAAATAATGTGACTAGTACATTAGAAGGATTAAACTTAAAAAATGAAAATGTCGCATTGAATTCAGAAATGAGAGGAGAGCGCATCTGACCAAAACCTGGTAGACTAAAACTATCTAAACCATCGGCCAAACTACTGGCTACAAAACCTCGTTCCAGTACCAAATTGTTATAGTTAATCTTTTTGGGTACACGATGTGCATGCAGGTTTTGTCCACCTTCATTTATCGTATCCAATTGTACTTCGGTACTGATACCGCTAACTTTTTGAAATCTGAGATCTATTGGATTAGGAATAACACCTCCTGATAGAAAGAACACTCCAAATCTGTGTGATAATGTAGGCTCTTTATCTGCAAAATTGATTGCTCTTAAAACATCTAACATATGGTAACTCTTTAATTGTATTTTACTCGTAAATCATGAGCTATTAAATCGAGACTCTCTATCGCTACTTCACTGGTGCTAGCGCTAAACGATGGAGCATCTAATTTGAAAGGTAATGCTCGGGAAACCTCCCAAACTACGATGCCCATCCCAGCTTCATCACAGAGTTCTATTCTAATGTCTTTCTTTTCTCCAGATTTAATCCAATCATATAAATCACTTCGACGTTTAATCAACCCTCTTTTTAAAGAAATATTAATAGGCTTTCTTTGTCCACGGATCAAATGATCACCGACTGCCCAACTAAAACCATGTCGATACAATACATGATCATGATCAATTTCTAAACCTGAAATCTCTGAGAACGACATGATTTCTACTCCGTTAATGGTTACCTGGTAATTGTACACCGGTAACGGATAGGTTTCGCTAATTTTCTGTTTATCAATTGCCACAATACTTTGGTTTTTTGATTTTATATTGACTTATAATTCTGGTTTTATTTCCTAGAATAGGACTTGCATAGTTTACTTACCTACTATGCTTCTTCCATGGTCACTCTAAACGCCATTAAATCCATAGATTCTATAGCTACATCATTAGAGCTTGCATCAAAAGAAGGAGCTGTTAATTTGGTTGGAAAAGCATCGATAACTTTCCAGCTCACTACGGTACTACCCGTCTCATCTAAAAGATGAACTACGATATCTCTTTTATCTACCTGATTCAATTGTATATCATTGATCCAATCATAAAAGACAGGAATGCTCTTTCCTTTTACCAATCCTTTCTTCATAGATATGTTTACAGGTTGAATCTGCCCAGGCATATACATAATATTCGGTCCTACTTTTCCTCCTGTAGCGAAGCTTTCTTTATAGGTATGTGTTTCAAAGGATAATTCTAAACCTGATACCTCTGAAAAACTTATAGATACTCCATTGATATCTACCCTATAATTATAAGTTACTAAAGGGTAATCTGTCTTTATTTGTTCTTTAGTTAAAGCCATTATTTTACTTTTTACTTGTTCATTAATTTTCTACACTAATTATGCTTCTTGTAGTTTATGAGAGAATTTCAGTATGATAAACTCTGCAGGACGTACTGCGGCAAGTCCTATTTCCGCGATCATTCTTCCATTGAGAATATCTTCTTGTGTCATGGTTTTGCCTAATCCGATATTTACAAAATAAGCTTGTTCTTCTGTGGCTCCTGCCAGACCACCTTGCTGCCATATTCCGTATAAAAAGCTTTCGATCATTGCTTTTACTTTTAACCAAGTTACCGCATCATTGGATTCGAAAACAGCAAACTGAGATGCTTTTTTGGTAGATTCCTCGATCATATTGAACAATCTTCTTACGGGTACATATCGCCATTCGTTATCATTGCCGTCCAGCGTACGAGCACCCCATATTAAGGTTCCTTTACCTACAAAACCGCGTATGGCATTGATAGATTTACCATTATCAGAATCTACATTCAATCGTTCCTGATCTTTGGACGTTATCTTCTTTACAGGTGCTATTACCCCATTTAGACTTACATTTGCCGGTGCTTTCCATACGCCTCTTTCTCTATCCGTAGTTGCATAGGCACCTGCTACTGCTGCACTAGGAGGTAAGATGATCCGTTGTTTTGATACTTCATTTACTACTCTATTGTATAATTCGGATTGAGACTCTTTAATATCAGATAATCTTAAAGACGCTCCATCTCCACCAGTTGTTGTCAGATTACGACTTCCTGTAAAGGACTCTACAGTGGCTGTTCCATCTAATACAACAATGTCAAAATCACCTTTATCATCGAATGAATTCCAGGCATCTACCACCGCGTTGGCTGATATACCTTCTCCTACATTAGTAATCGTTAAAGTGGTTCCAGTATTATTAAAAGAGGGTGTCCCAGCTGATCCTTTGTTAATCGTTGCTTTTGGTTCATCCTGCGCAGATCCATTGTATACTATTTTGATAGCTTCTTCAACCTTTAACTGAATGGTTTCTTGTCCTGAAGAACCAGAAATGATAACACTCTCTTCTTGATATTTGTACGTAAGTGACGTTTGCAAATACGGTGTATATGCCGCTCCATACTTTAGATTATTTGTACCTATTCCATTTCTAAAAGATGCAACTCCTTCATTCTCATTTTGGATATCAAAAATGCAAAACCTATCTTTTAATTCCTGGCACTGATTTAAAGCCATTTGGCATACCTCATGATAATCAACAGCATCTAATCGAGCGGCTTCACCTAACATAATTAAGGTAGGTTCATCTTCTTTACTCAATACTTCTAAACCTTCTAAAAAAGATGTTTTGTTAGGTTCGTCTTGATAACTTCCTACAGATATTACATAACAATCTCCTCCTCCATTTTTAAAATATAAATCTATTGCATGATATAAAGTATGTTGTGGAGCTGTGACCTCAACATTTTCTATAACTTCTTCATTTACATTGACCCTAAAAGATGCTGGCTGAGCACCTCCAAAAGCCTCTTTGAATTCCAACAATGTGGATATTCTATAGACCACGTTTTTGATACTTTCACCGTTTTTTTCGGTTTTCTCAGTATATCCAATAAAAGCTGGCACTGCAGTGGAAACTTCTGCTACAGATTGTGGTAATAGAGGTACCTCCTCAGTGTACACATCTGGTGTTAAAAATCTAGACATATTTTAAAAATTTTAAATGTTTATAATTGGCATTTCTAAAAATCCATATGATTTCTTCGAGATACTTTTTCTTACTTAATTTTGATTATTTGAATACCGTTTTGTTCTTTTTTGGGATTAGATAAATGGTTAATAAGCACATCTCCATTTTTGATCAGTTTGATATTTTTTATAGGTTTATTGCTATGAGGAACCAAATCTTTAGACTCAAAAGCCTTTATTTGGGTGTTGGGGAAATTTAATCGTATGGAAGTGACAATCTGATCTGTGCTATTTTCGTCAATGATAATTTCATTAAAACTGATTTGCTCGTCTCTAGATTCTAATGTTATAATTGGATCTTCAGAATTAGAAATAAAATAATACTTCCATTTTATAGCCTTAGCAGCAAACTGAACCTGGTATGTAAATAACGTACCAACGCCTTCTGAATTCATTTCACTTCCTTTAATTTCTACTTTTGCTAGCGCAGGAAATCTCTGATAAGCCCCTTCCTGTTCAATTTCGCTAGCAACTAACTCAAGTTGATTTTTACGTAATTTTTCATTGGTAAAAAACATCATTTCACCTTCTTTTACCTCAGACATATCCGTGAATTCCCGAACCGTATCCGAAGTAGGAAAAACATAAAAAGCAAATACATCATTCTGGATCTTTTCGGAAAAACCCTTGTTTTCTTTATCAATTCCAACAAGGCAACGTATTCCTCTGACCGTTTTTTTAAGAAGCAATCCTCGTTTTTTTAAAAGCTGCTCTGTTTCTAATACCGGAATGAGTACCAAATCGGCTGCTGCTCCTGAAAAATAGGAGTGTCCTATCGTAATAGAAAAGAATTCTTGATACTTCATGATCTTGTTTTTATCTCAGCTTTATCAGCTATTTCTTATGCTTGGTTAATTATATTATTTTCTTCCTCCTCCTCCTCAGGATCCAGGGTTTCTGGAAGAGGATATTTTTCGACAACTGCCAGATTGATCTCTTGCAGTGGAGTTCCAACAAACTCTATACTTTGTTCATCGATAAATGATAATAAACGAACTCTATACAATACAGAGGGTAAATAGGAGGTATTTAAAGAATGCCATACTTGATTCTGTTCTTCTAAGGGAAGTGAAACTAGTTCTACAACCAATTTCTCTATACTTTCTTCAGAAAGTTGTGGGGAATTAAGTGGATTAAAAACCCTATTGACCTGAAAAAACTTGATTACATGGGATAAAAATTTAAGTGCCTGATCATATTTACTAAACTTAGACACAAAAAGAATCAAAAGCTCTATTCTTATTTCGGGATTGCCTTGTGTTCTGATTCCGTTTCTTACAATGCCCGAAAATTGATCAGCATTTCTGAATTTTCTATCCTCAGAAATATTAATTAAAAATGGCGTGATTTTATCATTCGTAAAGGAAACGGGGTCATTATTAGTGGTACTAATAAACTCTATTATATTAGATTCTGTAGTACCAACTACATTTTTAAAATATTCATTAAGTTTATCTTTCAAAACGCTTAATACAACATCAACCATAATACTGCTTTTCTAACTTATTGATTTTAATAACTCAAAATTACAGTAGAACGCCGCATCGGGGTTAGTAAAAGTCCGGCAAATCCTTAAAGATTTCCGACAGAAAGGTTATACAAAATAGACATGCTATCACAATTACGACATTAGAAAGTTGATTGTAAAAGTTATGGTATCAATTACTAAGGTTCAACATTATAGTATTGTAAGTAACCTCAAAAATTTTAGTTTTTGTAAATTAGTAGAAATTAAAAAATTAGTAGACTTAGGATCTAGTGTCCAGAGGTGTGAGAGTTCGAGTCTCTCTGCCCGCAATTTAAACTCGTAAAATATTTCCATCAAAAAACTACAGTGTAAAGACAACACATCATCTTTCATTTATTTATTTATTCCGTTTCCTTTTGGGCAGAGATTTTAGCTTCCGTTTGGGTACTGCTCAAATATTGTTTAACTAAAATTTCAACATTATGAAACGAGTATTGAGAAGATCCAAAATTCCATTATAAGAAGTAGAAGAACACTATAAATCAAGTAGTGAAAATTACAATCTCCAAGGTTCTGAAAATCATTTAACTTACTACAGAGAAAAGTATCCGATTTACTACGCTTGGTTATTACAAAATGTTTAAACTCAATCTACGAATGAGACAACCATCTAATCAAAAAAAACGTCTATAGTAATAGTTACCACATTCAATGAATTAAACGTGAATATTAAAGAATACAAAATACCCATTTCTATACAATAGATTTTTCAACAGTATTTATTATTTTAAAAATCTAGAACCTGAGCATAATTTTTTTACCGGATGGTCATCCGGAACTTATGATCTCTTCTGTATCGATTTCAGTTAATTCAAAGTCAAAAGGAGTTATAAGACCAGGTAAAATTTTACTTTGGGGGCAAATACGCTTTTCAAGACATATAAATACTTCAGAACCTTATGATATGGCATCCTAAAATTTCAGCCTTGGATGTTGAATTTAGTCGATTCAATAATTGAGTTGACCCTCCATATGTCTTTAAAAAATTACATCTAAAAGGATAATCTCCAAAATTAGCAGGTTCTGTTTTAAAACGGATAATTTGTTTTTTGTTCTCATTCCATCTTATTGGAAATAACCCATATGCCAAGTTTTTTTTCTTGAACTTAAATACAGCTATATCAAATCTCCAGAAATCGGTTTTAAAAATCCTCTTAATTGTTAGAAATTCATTGTTAGTTAAGAGTATGTTTAAAAAGAATACAAATTGAAAATCAATAGTTTGAGGTTCTGAGGACACTTCAAATGATGAGAATATCGAGATATTTTAATTATTTGAAGTAAGCTCACGGTTCTTAAAATATTTGTTTTCAAGAAGTAAGGTTTTTAAACAAGCTCTAAGCCATTTAATTTTTCCGGAGTCTGGAGCAAAAACTTTTAAAAAAGATTTTAAAAACATTGATTATAACATCTATGACACAGGACATTTTGCACTAGAAGAAGAAGGAGATGCCAGTATTAAAAAAAATCGCGCTTTTATGAACACATTGAACTAATATCAGTTCTTGGATGAAATCACCATAAACTGAATCAATTTTTTTTAATTCAGATGAGAGAGAAAATTCATAGATAGCAGCGCTATCGATGCTTTTTATTTCGATACGCGAAACAAAAATAAATGATTTTAGCAGGTAATTTCATTTGAGAAACGAAATCGCATATACGGTATAGTCCCTATTTGAAAATGCAATTATAGAAAGCCAACTTTTTAACAATCAATAACATGTAATACGATTAAAAAAATAGCGATATCTTTGGTGCATAAGAAAATGTGCTAATTGTTTTTTACTTAATTAAAAAATAGGTTGTATTGGCACATATCTATTTTTAAAAACAAATGAAATTTCTAGGAAGCATAAAAGAATACCTCCAGTTAGAAGTCATAGATCATACTCGCTGTAGTGTTTTAAAAGAAAGCATTGAAAGTAGTCTTACTGTTCTTTGGTTTACAGAAGATACTAATGAACTTATTATAGATGGTAAGCAATGTTTTTTTAAGCGTGATAATATTGTGTTTTTAACTGAATTTCATCGTGTGGTTGCCAAAAACATTGGACAGATAAGGTTTTTAAGGTTTAATAGACCTTTTTATTGTATTCTTGATCATGATACCGAAGTGGGCTGTAAAGGAATCTTATTTTTTGGAGCCTCACAATTACCTATTATCAAAATTCCTAAAGAAGAAATCGATAAGTTCGAAACACTATGGAAAATGTTTTCTATAGAAATGGAATCCGATGACAGCCTCCAGATAGAGATGCTTCAAATGATGCTTAAACGATATCTTATTTTATGTGCCAGAGTATATAAATCACAAGAGAATTATCCTGATAAAAAAGCAGATTCGGATATTGTCAGAGAGTTCAACTTTCTTGTAGAGCAACATTTTAAGCAAAAACATACGGTTACTCAATATGCGGAACTATTGTATAAATCACCCAAAACACTTTCTAATATATTTTCTAAAATAGGTTTCAAAACACCTCTACAATATATTCAGGATAGGGTTATGCTAGAAGCAAAAAGGTTATTACGCTATACTACCCTACATATCAAAGAAATAGCTTTTGAAATTGGTTTTGATGATATTCAGACTTTTAGCAGGTTTTTCAAAAAACATGAAGGAGTTTCTCCTTCAGAATTCAAACAAAATATAGCTAAGGAAGAATTGCCAACTCTTAAGGAATAGTTACCTACCTACTACCTTCTTTTATGATACATCTTTGTAGTGTTAAATTAAGTATAACACATAAAAAACAAAACGATGAAAAGAATAGTAGTAATTTTAGTAGTATTGGTATCGAGTTTAAATATATATGCTCAATTACCCGATCCGGGATTTACTGTAGATTCACGTACAGCTATTGTGATCACAGACCCCCAAAATGATTTTTTAAGCCCTGATGGAGTAACCTGGGGTGTCGTTGGAGAAAGCGTAACAAAAAATGGAACTGTAAAGAATCTAGACGACCTTTTTAAGGTGGCAAAAAAAAAGAATATCACAGTTTTTGTATCTCCGCACTATTACTACAAGCACGATCATAATTGGAAGATTGAAGGAGCTCTGGAAGCGTTGATGCACAAAATCAATATGTTTGACAGATCTCATACGCTTAAGACAGACGGTTTTGAGGGGTCTGGAGCGGATTGGTTGGATCAATATAAAAAATATATTGATGGAGAAAATGTAGTAGTTACAAACCCCCATAAAGTATATGGACCAGAATCTAATGATCTCGCGCTGCAATTACGTAAACACGGATTTGATAATGTAATATTAGCAGGAATGTCTGCTAATCTTTGTACAGAATCACATATGAGAGATCTTGTAGAATCTGGTTTTAGAGTTGCGGTCGTTTCTGATGCAACGGCGGGAGCTATTCTTCCCGGAATGAATGCTTATGAGGCTGCAGTTGTTAATTTTAAGATGATTGCCAGCCACGTATATACGACTAAAGAAATCGTAAGCGAGATTAATAAATCAAAATAAAAGATAGTTCTATGGCAACAGAAATTAAGATAAAAAACATCCCAACAGGATACCAATCTATAATTAGTAACGGTAGACATTCTGTTGTAGGTGATGAACCGATACCAGCAAAAGGAACAGATTTAGGTTTCTCTCCTGTAGAGTTTTTACTAGCAGGTATTTCTATGTGCAAAGTAGCAACCATTCGGAACGTTGCAAGAAGAAAAGGGTGGAAAATAGAGGATGTAAATGCTGAGTTATCTCAGGTAGTATCAAGACAAGCTGACGGCAGTTTTAAAACTACAATAGAGTCAACGATAAGCATCGAAGGCGATATCACAGATGAACAACGCAATTTACTAATCAAAGAAGGTGACAACTGTTATGTAACCAGAATGGTAAGAGGAGATTGGGAATTTAAAGATTCTAATATTCTTGAACCTGTTTCGTAAACAATAAAAAAATATGAAAACAATAGAAAACACTCAAGAATTTACAGATGTATTAAGTCAGGATAAACCGGTGTTATTAGATTTTTATGCAGATTGGTGTGGCCCCTGTCAATCCCTTTTACCGATCGTAGAAAAACTATCAGTGGAGTATAAAGATCACATTGAAATCAGAAAAATAAATGTAGATCAAAACAGTGAGCTTTCTGCTCAATTCCAAATACGGAGTATCCCAGCATTGTTCTTTATTAAAGATGCTAAAGTTGTAGATAAAATAACAGGTTTAGCTCAAGAATCACAATTAATACGATTTATAACTAAAAATTTCGCATATTCATCGTTTCTTTTTCCTTTCTACTTCGTTTAAAAAATAAACCGTAGCTATAGCTATGCTTGATTTTTTTGCCTTGCATAAAGAAAAAATAATTCAATGAATTTATACGAATTTTTTAATCACAAATCGTATAAGAAAAAAGATTGATGCTATGCTAGATTAGCATATAAGTTTGATTGATTACAAAAAAGAGCTGTCTAAAATTTTTAGGCAGCTCTTTTTATTTTTTTTTAATCATACCATTTATTATTTCAATTTATGTAAAAGAAAATTCAAATAATACATGGTATTACACTTTCATAACAATTAAAAAAAGATAGACGAATCGTTGTTTAGCACAAACTCTCCAATCCTGCTACAATGAGTTGCCATTGTAAACACATCTGATCTCTCCAGGGCATCGATATCACTCCCATCTCTATAGCTTCCTGATTACATTCTTCGGCAGTTATTTGTTGTAGAGATAATTTTAATTTCCATTGTGCGAATTGTTCTGACCATTTTTGCAAATAGGGATCAGGCCAGCTCAATTTTCTTGCTTCTTTGGGAAATATAAATAATGGCATTTCTGTAACCAATGTCAAACAATCTCCTCCAAGGCTGCGAATAGATTCCATAGAACTTGCATGAAATTGCTTTGCCGTATTAATATCACCTAACTGTCGAAAATGTTTTCTCATTTCCTGACTGTCTGGTCTTGTACAAAAACCTTCTGCAATACGTTTAAAACCTTTTTCTCCATTACGATCTAGATCATACAGATGATACCCTAATTTTTGAGTTTGTAAAGTACATTTTTCTCTAAGGTGCAGTGTGCGATCTATCCAATTTTTATCGATTAAAAACCAGGGACCATATGTTGCCCTCATCCCATGTAGAGATCCATGTAAATCAAATGAGCTATTTGCAGTTTTCCAAAAATCGTACACTACCGTATTTTCTGGTCTTAATGACTCAATACTGCCATCAATAGGGAAACCAAATTCAATATCTTCTCCTGGTAGTTCTCTCTGGACATGGGTCAGGTATTTTGCAAGATCTGTTTTTGTATCTCGATAAGAATACCATTTTTTATTATGCTGTTCTCCATCAGGATTTGTATGTGGGACAATATACCAGGTATATCTCTTTAATAATGGATGGCTCTCTTCTATTTTTCTTAAATAAGAAACTAGTTTTTTAAGAAGTAACGGTCCTACAGGTTCATCTGCATGATTCCCTGCTATTAAACTAATCTTTTTAGGCCCATGACCTATTCTATATCCTGATATGTCTCTACCTCCTATGGACTCCCCTATTTTATTCCCTTCTTCCAGGTCAAAAGAACTTTCTAAAATGTCGTGTATATAGTTATAAAAACTCATGGTTTACAACACCTCGACAAGAGTAATTTCTCCTCTGGAAACTTCTGCTGTATTTACAGATTCATACTGCTCAAAAAGTTCAATCCTTCCGTCATCCAGTATTTTTGGGGTAGAAATACATCTCCCTAGTTTGAATTCCAGACTAGCATTGAGATGATGGTAGTGCATATCCAACACTCCGTCTTCATCTATTTTTGCAATCAAGGTGCCTTTCGTCACCCCTCCTCCTTCATATTCTCCCCATACAATTGCTCCTTTTTGGAAATAATTAAAATGAGTAACGTCTTTATTTTCTCCAGCAACCCTAAACGTTTTATTGTTATAATTTATTTTCATACAATTTACTTTAGCATTAGACCCAATACTTTTCATATTCATCCTGAAAAGTAAGTGTTTCCATAGAATTCATTCTATCAATTAGCAAGATGCCATTAAGATGATCAAGCTCATGCTGTGCTACGATAGCAGCAAAACCATCAAGTTCTTCTTCAAAAACTTTTCCTTTTCGATTTAATCCCTTAAGAACAATTCTTTTATGTCTTTTTAATTTCCCTCTAATCCCGGGAATTGACAAACAGCCTTCCCAACTATCTACTAAGGTATTACCTAAAAGTTCAATTTCTGGATTAATAACAATATATAAAGGAAATGGAGTCTTATCAGGGTAACGGGGATTATTCCTCATTTCCATAATGAAAATCCTTTTCAGTACATTTACTTGAGGAGCAGCAATACCTGCCCCATTTTGATCTCGCATCGTATAAACGAGATTATCTATAAAACCCTGAAATTCTAATGATAATAACTCACCATCTATCGGCATTGATTTTTTTCGTAAGGTTGGATGCCCCATTTTTATAACTTCTAATACTGCCATTTTTTACTATTGCATATACGTTTTATTACAAAATGAACATCTTTATTGTTAACAACAAAGATGTTCATTTTGTTTCCTGATTAACTGAATAAGTTTTCATCTGCAGAAGACACATAACTAGCAGGCAAATCGATATCATTTAATCTAAGATTAACTCCCATTTGTGCTCTATGATGAATTGTATGATTTATTATAAGCTTTTTTATGGCAACATATTTAGGAACTGTAAAAAAAGTAAAATCTCCATTTTTCATAGTCCATTCAATTGTTAAATCTTTATCAACGATATAGTTAAAAGATTTGATTGCCGACGCTATGTTTTCTTTATAGGTGTTGATTAAATCTTTAACGTTTGTAATAGGTGCGGGAGGAGTATATTGTGCCCAATCTAAAATTGGCGATCCTAATATAGCAACTACCCAACTAGGAATTAGTACCATATGATTAGCGAGCTCTTCTACTGTTTTTGATTTTTTATGAGGAGAAAAATCAAACATTTCATCGGTTAAAGCTTCGAATATACGGATTGTAGTATCCATTTCTTCTATAAATTCTTCTAAGATCGTGTTTGTAAGCATCATAAGTTTATGTATTTATTTTAATATAATCGGAAATTCTGCTACGGTCGTATCCCACCCAATTTTTGGGTGAACTACATTTATATCTTTTTCATATAAAACCATAGACAAATGTTCTATCACTTTTTTGTTCGTTTCTGTTGATACCGTGATACTGGCTATGTCTTTTGAGGGATCGTAGCCATAATTTCCCCAGCCATCCAGAACCGTATTTAGTTTAAGGGTCCATTCTGTAGCTTCGGGAATAGCAATAAGAGAATATCGACCTGCTTTTACGGATGTATTTCCAAAAAGGATATCGGTCATAAAAATGATTTCTGTAGATTCATTTGCACCAATCCGCCAAGGCTTATTGAATTTAAGAAGGTTACCAAATACTTTCCTGTCTTTTTTGGCTGGTCTGGAATAAGTTATTCGAATCTTTGGTTCTGCAGCCTTCCTTTTTTCAGGTTTTTTTAAAAAAGTACGCTTAGCTGCATTTTCTGGATAATATACTCTATCCATAGGACTTTTGTCTAGCTTATCAAATTTCTGAGCCTGTACAGGTAATGACGTAATCGTAATAATTACGATCAAAATATTTTTAATCATTTGGTTGTATAATTATTTTTTAACTACTTTTTCTGTTACAATACGCGACAGCTCTTTTAATTTACCTTGTTCGTACAAAAGCGGTAATTCTTTTAAAGGAGTCCCTACAGAAGCTTTCCAATTAATATAGTCCTGAAATGTAATCCCAGCTACGACCCTTCTGTTATATGCACTTCTAAAACGTACTCCTCCTCCATTAACCTTATAGTTATAAGCTAGAAAATCTATTTTCTTGGTTTCCTTATTTATCCAATAATAAAATTCATCATCATGATCTTTACCTCCTCCTTCCTGATCAAAAGTGATTTTGATTACATCATAATTTAATCCTTTGATATCGATCGATTGTATATATTTTTTATTTACGGCAGCATCTTTTAGCTTATGAGGTAAGGTTGCAAAATATATAACAGAGTTAAGAGCTTCGGCATATTTACTCTGACGTTTTTCAGAAAGCGCTACGGGCTCTTCATTAACATATCTCTCAAAATTACCATTGACAATAAAATCACAGGTTTTTTCATCATTTTTTACAGAATATGTGTAATTGCTATGATTATTTGTAAAACGATATTCTTTTTTTCTAAACACGAATGTATAATCTGCTTTATCGTATAATTCTCCACCGTGGGCTTCTATAGCCTCACTAATAATAGTATCTGCATTTTCATGTTGCTCTGTATATAGCTTTTTGGGCACTTCTACCTTTGCTATAACAGGTAGCGTTTCTGATGAGTTTTTACAAGCTCCCACAATGAATAACAGAATAATCCAGGTTGTTGTTTTTTTCATGTTGTTTTAGTCTTATATTATTTTGTTTATAGCTCTATCACACCCTTTGGAGTACCCAAAATCATTTTCAAACTAATTTCTTTATGTTTTTTAATTGGCACCTGGCAATTTAGCGAATCATAGACTACTTTTATTTCTTCAGGATTTGGATGTGTTGCATATAGTTTTATCAACGAACATTTCATATCTGGTAAGTACAAAGATGGATGTTGTTGGCTACTCGACCAATCTATTAAAAAAGGAATCGTATCAACCTCCGGAGTAGCGAGTGGCATAGTAAGTTCCCACGCTAATCTAGATTCACCAGTAATATCTCTAGAACCTTTTGCCACAATTCCCATCTGAGGATTGTAGGTTTTTAATAATTCTTTATCCGCTTCTAATCTATTAGATTTAAGAGCGAATCTTGTTATTCTATCCTTGGTCAACACGTCTACTCCCATCCATCTGGGAGGTTTAGCTTTTGCATTCCTACTATCAACTGCCAATAACTCGAGATAACATTCATTGCCCAAATTAATCAATGAATTTTTAGTTCCTTGAGTAGTATGATACCCTCCAAAAATTGGCTGTATTCCTAGTTTTTTCTCAAACTCCTGTACTGCTGAATCCAGATCAGAAACGGCATATACTATATGATCAATTGCTCTTTTGATAGGATATATTTTTTAAAATCATTCAAAATTACCAGTATCCAACAGTACCAAATAGTACATTTCAGAAAACATATGGTAATTTAGTACCCAAAATAAGAATTCAAGTAAAATGACCCACTTCATTAATTAGTCGAAACTTTATAACAAACCCTACTGTCAAATTAAAATTTTAACATATTATTTTCTTAGCTTTACTTAAAAAAGCATGTCTTTTTCAAAGTACTTTGATAATCAATATAAAACATTTTTTTTCCTACTTATATTTCACTTTAAATTATATCATTTCCTAAAATTACCATTCATTTTCTTTTTTACACTACCCACTCAGGAGTTATCAGAATATCTTTGCCTTCATAATAATTTATTTCAAGAATTTAAAAAATAATCATTATGAGTAAAAGAGCATTAATTATAGGAGGAAGTAGTGGTATCGGAAAAGCAACTGCAGAAAATTTATTGAGCGAAGGAGTAGAAGTACATGTTGTTGGTACTAATGACAATAAACTTGAAGGTTTTAAGAATGAGTCTTCTGGCAATTTACATACTCACAAAATAGACATTACTAATGCCTCTCAGGTAGCAGCATTAAATGAAACAGTAAACAGTTGGGATAATTTGGATTATCTGGTAAATGCTTCGGGTATTTTTGGTCCTAAATCATTTTTGGATCACACCGTTTCAGATTATGATTCTTATCAAGACCTAAATCGAGGATTCTTTTTTATTACACAGGCTGCTGCCAAAAAAATGAGTACTACAGAAGGTGGAGCTATTGTGAATGTAGGATCTATGTGGGCAAAACAAGCCGTAAAAGCAACACCTTCTTCTGCATATTCTATGCAAAAGGCAGGATTACACTCACTTACTCAACATCTGGCTATGGAGCTGGCAGATCATAAAATTAGAGTCAATGCGGTTTCTCCTGCAGTTGTAGAAACGCCCGTTTATGAAAGTGTTTTTGGAGGAAAACAAGAAGCTCATGATGCGCTTCAGGACTTTCATGGATTCCATCCAATAGGTAGAAATGGAAAAGCACAAGACGTTGCGGACACAATTTCTTATCTCCTTTCTGATAAAGCAGGATGGGTAACAGGTGCCATCTGGGATACTGATGGAGGTGTTATGTCTGGTAGAAATTAAAAATCAACATATAACAACAAAAAGCAAAGTCATAAAAATGGCTTTGCTTAATTATATAAACTTTAAAAAAAATTAGTCATGTATAATATGAATAACCTAAGCAAATTAGGAACACTAGGAAAAAATGCTGAAGCAGCAATGAAGGCTTTTGAGGGATTAGATCAAGCAGCACTGGCAGATGGTGCTATTCCTAAAAAATACAAAGAACTTATAGCTGTAGCTGTAGCATTGACAACACAATGCCCTTACTGTCTTGAAATCCATAAAGATCACGCGATAAAAGCAGGAGCTACAGAAGAAGAATTGGCTGAAGTAACTTTTGTCGCTGCAGCTTTACGAGCGGGTGCTGCTGTAGTACATGGTACTCATTTAATGAAAGGATAATGACAAAAAACACTGCTAAATATATAATAGTAGGAGCAGGTCTTTCAGGTCTCACTACAGCTTATATACTGTATAAGCTAGGTGAGACTGATATTCTTATTTTAGAATCAAGAGATCGTATCGGAGGACGCATTTTGACAGAAAATGGTATTGATTTTGGAGCTACCTGGTTTCAAGATCATCATCAAAATGTAAATAGCTTACTTGATGATTTAGAAATAGGCAAGTTTTATCAATATAGTAAAGGAAAAAGTGTTTTGGTCTATAATACAATGGCGCCTGCACATTATTTTGAGAATGATCCTAATTCCCCTTCTGCTTTTAGGATTGCAGGCGGTTCTAAGGCTATGATTGATTCATTAGCATCAATACAAAATGATATCATAAAAACTGCTACAACCGTTTTGGAAATAAAAGAAGCAGCAGATAATACCTTAACCGTAGTAACCGACAATGGAAATTACGAGGCAGAAAAAGTAATTATTACGATACCTCCACGTATTGCAACACGTGTTTCTTTTTCTCCAGAACTTCCCAAATCGCTATCCAAAGTAATGGAAAAAACGCATACATGGATGAGCAATGCAATCAAAGTTGGAATTACATTTAAAACCCCATTTTGGAGGGATCAGAATTTTTCAGGAACATTAATTGGTCAGGTAGGTGCGGTTACAGAATTGTATGATCATAGTGATGCTGAAGAAAAAACATATTCTTTAATGGGTTTTGTTAATGAAGGGCTTCGAGACGTATCTAAAAAAGAACGTAAAACAAGAATTCTGGATCATTTACAAAAATATCTTGGAGATGAAGTGCTTAATTATATTAGTTATCAAGAAAAAGATTGGTCAAAAGACCGAAATACTTCCTGTGATAGTATTAAATCAATTTATATGAGTCCTAGGTATGGAGATTCAAAATTTGAAAGTTTTTATCTTAATGGTAAGCTTCTTTTCTCTGGAGCAGAAACCTCTCCATTTTATGGAGGATATATGGATGGGGCTATTTATAGTGGTATAAGAGCTGCTCAAAAAGTAATCTCAAAATAAAACGATTAAAAAAAATCAGAAAAGAAAGTAAACTACCTCGAGGCAAGCCCACGAGACATTTATTGAAAAAAAATGATTTCGAGGCAATCCTCGCATTTAAGTCTGGATTATCGAGTAAGTAAGTTATATGATTAATTTTAGTACTTTTTTTGAAGCGGTAAGCACTTTTTAGCACCTCATACAAATTTCATCTTGTTGCTATCTGCCTATGCAGAAATATAAAAACTACAACAGACAACCTTATAATTAATCAAACACACTGATGCTTTTTTCAATACACTGATAGGCACTTGGAATAGTATTAATACCATTCTCAAATTAAATCACTTCCTAAAATCATTTCTTTTTGTTTCACCTTTCAAAATAAAAAATAATGTGATTCAGTGTACGGTGATTTCATCTAAGGTTGGCATAACTTCTAAGTTATAAACTTCATCATTTTTTTAGTATTCAATAGATAATCTCTTTTTAATAAATTAGTAATTGTATTTTTGATAAAAACCTTTTTAAGCATATTCTAGTGACTAGTCCGAATATTAAATTAGAAAAATATCACTTACATAAGGCGCATCCAGAGAAACTTCAGTTTGAGATGTATGACCTAAATGAATATAGAAGAAAAAGTGCAGAAAAAGCTGCAATTGCTCATTCTCATAGTTATTATCAAATTATTTGGTTTTATGAGGAAGGAGGAGAACATATTATAGATTTCAAAACCTATACGATAAAAAAAAACATGATCTTGTTTATCTCAAAAGATCATATACATGCTTTTGATAACAATCTGGATGTACAAGGGTGTCTCATTCATTTTAATGAGAGCTTCTTTATGCATAGTGATATTGATATTTTTTTAAAATACAACATATTCAACTCTCAAGAAAATCCTTGCTATAGTATCGACCAAGAAACTTCTAAGACTGCTACAGCATATTTAGATCTAATTAGAAAAGAACTTTCTCAAAAAGGAATGTTTGGGTACGAAGACATCATTCGCTTTTCATTAAAATCGTTACTAATAAATCTGGAACGCATCCATCAAAAAGATGGAAATGTACGTTTACAGTTCAACAATCACTATGAGCTTCAATTTGCAAAATATAAAGAACTTATCGAAGAGAATTATCAAAACGGACTTTCTGTAAGTGAATATGCGCAAATGCTTAATATTTCCTCAAAAACACTATCAACTATAACAAGAAGTGTCGTTGATAAACCTGCATCCTTGTTAATATCAGAGCGGATTATTCTGGAAGCGCAAAGATTATTGAGGTTCACAACATTGCAAATAGGTGAAATTGCTTTTAGAATAGGGTTTGAAGACTCTTCCTATTTTATAAAATACTTTAAAAGGTTTGTAGGAATTTCTCCAAAAACATACAGGAAAAACTCTCTATAACAATACTCTCTATAACAATAGATATATCTTTGTATATGGTGTCTAGTCGGAAATAGACGATTTTCATAATTTGAAAGGTTTAATAAAAACAACATTACATATTTAAAATTCAATTTAATTATATTATATTACTTTCGATTTAGATACTCTTTATACCTAATGAAAACTTTATTAGTTGTTTTTATTCTTCTTACGATCAACCCCTATAATTGGAAGACTTTCTCACAGGAGCGGGATTCTGAAAATATTACTTTGGATAAAGTTTTACATTCTCTGGAAAAAATTTACCAAGTCAAGTTTTCATTTAATTCAGAGATTATAAAAGATCAGAATGTTAAAATCCCCGAAAAATTATTATTAGAAGAGGTGTTGAAAAAAATACAATCGCAAACTTCACTGTTTTTTGAAAAAGTAAACGATCGGTATTATATAATAAGAAATAAATTTCAAAATCAAAACCAATTATGTATACAACTATTAGATGGAGAAACCATAAGTCCACTAGAAGGAGCTTCTATAAAGAAAAAACGTAAAGGAACTATAGTAACCAGTGATGATCAGGGATATTCTTATATAAGTTTACACCAATCTGAAAAAGATACGATCAACATCCATTTTTTAGGGTATCAGGATAAAGAATTTGCGATTAGTGATCTTCTAGGTAATGAGGAATGTAGAAAAACCTATTTGTATCAGAATAATCAGGAATTAGAAGAAGTATTGATACAAGAGTATGTGACCCGTGGATTTTCTAAAGAAAAATTATCTGGATCTGTAGTTTTAGATCCTGCTGAGCTGGGACTTTTACCACGTCTGATAGAACCGGATATTTTAAAATCTGTTCAATTTCTCCCAGGAATTGAGAGTACGACAGAGAAAGCCTCGGAACTATTTATTCGGGGCAGTAATTCTGATCAAAATCTGATATTATGGGATGGCATCAAGGTCTATAATTCCGGACATTTTTTTAATTTATTATCTGCTTTTAATCCATCTGTTACTGAAAGTGTTACTGTGTCCCGTGGTTTTGCAGCCTTACGATATGATAGCAGGGTTGGAGGAATAATCGATATAAAATCAAAAAACAAGATTCCTAAAGATATAGGAATTGGGGTCGGCAGTAATCTCACGCATATAGACACATACCTGGAATTACCTCTGGGGAGCAAAATTGGAGTGATCCTTTCTGGTCGAAAATCCATTACAGAACTTATAGACACCCCAACGACTGATGAGTATAATTCCAGAATTTTTAGAAATAGGTTTTTAGGTTTTCCTGCTGAGGATTTTTTTGATTCTAACGATTTTTTTCTCATTGATAACACTATTAATTATCAAGATTATACCCTCAAGATAATTAAAGATTTTGATAATTCTGGTAAGCTTACCGCTAGTGGATTTTTATTTGAAGACGGTGTTGACAATACTACTCTTTTTTCGTCAGAACCAATAACTTCAGATCCTTCTTTTGGAACCAAAGATATGGATGTTTTTACTTCTCAAAACAAAGGAGCAAGTCTTAATTGGATAAAAAAATGGGGAGAAATATTTTCTATAAATACCAATGGATACTTTACAGATACTAATCTTGAATTTACAAATAGGTTTTTGGTTTTAGACATTAACGATCAGAGCAATATCTTAGTCGATAGAAATACTGCATTTAAAGATCAATTAGAAGACATTGGGGGTTCAATTTCTTTGAAATGGAATCCTTCAAAAAAACATACTATTGTTGCAGGATATGACTTTTCTAATATCCAGATTGTAAATAACAATCAAATAAAAGATATAATTAATGAGGTGACTATCTTTGAAAATACTATTAATGAAAATAATAAGACTCATGCTGCATATATAGAAGATGCTTTTAATCTGAAAAATAACATTTCGTTAAGTTTAGGAGTTAAAGGAAACTATTTTTCTACCAGAGATCGTCTTTTTCTGGAACCAAAATTTGGTTTGGAATTCTCTTTTCACAAAGACATAACTGCAAAAATCACAGCAGAACGTAAACATCAGGTTATGGATTTAAGGCCGGTTGTCCCATCAAGGTTTTTTTCGGTAGATTTTCAATCCTGGATACTCAGAACTCTTTCTTATGGCCCAGTATTAATAGGGGATCAAATAGGTACTGGTATTCTCATTAATAAAAAAAACTGGTTTGTTGAGTTAGAATCCTATTATAAACAAATGGATGGTGTAGATATTTTTAATGCTATAGGAGATAACGATACTTTCTCATTTGGTACATCCCGCACTTTTGGTGCCGATTTATTGATTAAGAAAAAAATTGATCAGTATAGTACCTGGATAACGTATGCTTATATTGATCAAAAACTACGCTTGGACGACCGGGAAGGACAATTTACAGGGCCATTTGATATTACACATAATTTTTCCTGGATACACTCATATCATTTAGGAGGCCTTGAATTTTCATTGGGATGGAATATCAAAACAGGACTTCCATATACACCAACAATGTTAAGTTCACCAGATGAGAATGGAACATCTGAAATCATATTTGGAGAAGTAAATAGTAGACGATTAGCAACATATCACCGCTTGGATTTTTCTACTTCGTATCGATTTAACCTTTCAAAAAGTAGTAAGTGGAGAGGAAAAATAGCACTTTCGCTAATAAATCTATACGATCGAAAAAATGCTTTGGCTCGAAGAGCTGGTATTAGACCGATAACAGAAGATGGTGCTTTGAACTCTGATATATTATCGCTGGGGTTTACTCCCAATATATCTATTCGAACCGATTTTTAGAGATTATTCAGTAGTATATGAATGAATTAAACAATATTCTTGTTAATTAATAGTAAGTTATTTTGAATAATTAATTTAAAATCTAAACGAAATCTATCGAAATATCATTATTTCATTGTGTTAACGACAATTTATTCTAACATTAATGAGAAAATGATGATTGAACAACTATTTTTCTAATAATCCTATATATCTAATTAACAGAACAATATATTAAGTTAATATTAAGTTAAACATGCTATTGATTTATAAAACTATTGAACCCAACCCAATGAGAATCAACGTAATCATTATTATACTTTTGGTAATCACCGTTTGTGATTCTAAAATTTTCTCACAAGAGCCCTCCCCTTCTCTTAATTACCAAGGCATATCTTTGGATAAAGTTTTACATTCTTTGGAAAAGATTTACGAAGTTAAGTTTTCATTTAATTCAGAGATTACAAAAGATAAGAATGTTAAAATTATTGGAAAATTATTATTAGAAGAGGTGTTGAAAAAAATACAATCGCAAACCTCCCTGTTTTTTGAAAAAATAGACGATCGGTATTATGTAATAAGAGATGCGTCTCAAAATCAAAATCTACTGTGTATACAATTATTGGATGGAGAAACGATCATACCATTAGAAGGAGCTTCTATAAAGAAAAAACGTAGTGGAACTATTATAACCAGTGATGATCAGGGATATTCTAATTTATACCTAAAACAAGAAGAACAAGATACCATAAGCATTCATTTTTTAGGGTATCAGGATATAGAATATGCAGTTAGTGATTTACGTAATGAGAAATGCAAAAAAATCTATTTGTATCAGAACAATCAGGAATTAGAGGAAGTATTGATACAGGAGTATGTAACCCGGGGATTTTCTAAAGAAAAGTTATCCGGATCTGTAGTTTTAGACCCTAGTCAGCTTGGACTTTTGCCACGACTGATAGAACCAGATATTTTAAAATCTGTTCAATTTCTTCCAGGAATTGAGAGTACGACAGAGAAAGCCTCAGAGCTTTTTATCCGAGGTAGTAATTCTGACCAAAATCTGATATTATGGGATGGTATTAAGATCTATAACTCTGGACACTTTTTTAATTTGTTATCTGCTTTTAACCCATATGTTACCGAAAGCGTAAAGGTATCTCGTGGTTTCGCCGCCTTACAATACGATAGCAGAACCGGCGGAGTTATCGATATAAAATCAAAAAATAAGGTTCCTAAAGATGTTGGATTCGGATTTGGCAGCAATTTAACTCACTTAGATGCATATCTGGAATTTCCTCTGGGAGATAAGATAGGAGTTATTGTATCTGGCAGAAAATCTATTACTGATCTTATTGATACGCCTACTACAGATATGTATAACACAAGGATCTTTAGAAATCGTTTCTCAGGTTTTTCTTTTGAGAATACTTTTAGTCCCGATGAAATGGTTACAGTGGATACAACTATCGATTACCAGGATTTTACTGCAAAGATCATTGCGAATTTGACAGATTCGAGTAAGCTAACTGCCAGTGGTTTTTTATTCGAAGATAAAACCAATAGTGATATCATTAGATCCGCTTCTACAAATCCTTCTGCTACCTTTGAGGTAATAACTATCGATGATTTTTTCACTCTTAATAGAGGAGCAGGTATCAATTGGGAAAAAAAATGGGGAGATACTTTTTCTATAACCACCAATGGATACTATACAGATACTCAACTTGAGCATATAAATATAAATCGAGCCGTAAATCTCAATAATCAAGACAACGTGCTAAATCTTGAAGACATATACGAGGATCGATTAAAAGATTTTGGAGGCTCTGCTAATTTTAGGTGGACTCCTTCCAAAAAACATACAATTATAACAGGATATGATTTTTCTAGCATAAAAATTACTGATATGCAGACCAGACAAAATTTAATTGATGGAGAGATTACCTTCGAGGAAGGTGCAGAAGAAAAAAATGAGACACAATCAGTTTATATAGAAGACACCTTTAATATTGGTAATAAAGTTTCAATAAATCTGGGACTAAAAGGAAATCATTTTTCTGTGAGGGATCGTTTTTTCTTAGAGCCAAAACTTGGGATGGAGTTCTCTCTTGCTAAAGGGATAAATGCTAAGATTACTGGAGAACGTAAGCATCAGGTGGTAGACTTGATACCTACTGGCATATTAGGATTCTTTTCTGTAGATATTCAGTCCTGGATATTACGAACTCCTTCTTATGGCCCTGTTCTGCGAGGTGATCAGATTGGTACCGGTCTGATCATCAACAAAAAAGACTGGTTTATTGAGTTAGAATCGTACTACAAAGAAATAGATGGAGCAGATACTTTTAATGCTATAGGAGAAAACGATAATTCCTCCTTTGGTACATCTCGTACGTTTGGTGGGGATCTATTGATTAAGAAAAATTTTGATCGATACAGTACCTGGATTACCTATTCCTATATTGATCAAGAACTTCGTTTTGAAGAACAGGAAGAACAGTCATTTTCCGGGTCTTTTGATATCACCCATAATTTTGCGTGGATACACTCCTATCTTTTAGGGAATTTTGAATTTTCTCTTGGATGGAATATCAAAACTGGGCTTCCTTATACTCCAGTACTCTCTAATGAAATTAATATAGATACTGGATTTTTTGAAATTGAATATGGAACACTTAATAGTAAACGATTACCAACATATCATCGTTTGGATTTTTCTACTTCTTACAGGTTTACTTTATCAAAAAACAGTAAATGGAGAGGAAAAATAGCACTTTCTTTCATCAATTTATATGACCGAAAAAATGTATTGGCTCGCAGGGCAACAGAACAACGTTCAAGTGATGGTGAGATCTCCTCTGATGTATTGTCACTTGGTTTTACACCAAATCTATCTTTTAGAATGGATTTTTAACGTATTGTCTTTATGGCATTGAAAAAGACTATAAATCCATTCCTTTGTAGCTTTGCCTAATACCATGTATCCTTTTAAATCTACGGGAATAAAACAACTACTCTTAAAATATGGATTTTTTTTTAAAATAGATCAATATAATACCACTTCTGGTTTTAAAATACTCATATCATTTCTCAAATAAAAAGCTACAAATTTTAATGGTAGTTTTATAAAACAAAGCAGGATAAAAACCATTAAACATCCTGCTCTAAAATGATAGTGTCATTTTCTATCTTGAATGTATTCTATATACAAATAGGAACTATTAAATCTGGGCAATATATTTCAAAACAACGAGTTTTGGCTTCTCCAAACAACCCACAACAACTGTGACGACCTGCAAAGCAGTTTGGATCAATAGACAGAACAGATCCTGACTTTTCTTCAATATCACTATTTCTTATTTTTTCAAACAAGGAGAAAAAAGTATCTATAAAAACAGCAGTTATTTCCGGATCATCCAAACTGTCTCCAATGTTATATTTAGCCGCCATATCTTCGAATAAATACGTCAACTCTTCAGATTCTTTTTCAGTATTCATTTGCTGTATTTGTAGCAGTTGGAAGTACAAATAGGTATCATTATTTATTTCAGATACTAATTCATCTATAGAAAAAGATGTGTTTCTAACAGCCAATTGACTATCTATAAATTCATTCTCTTTTTCGCAAGAAACAAGTAAAGTAACTGTACTTATAAAAAAGATTATTATTTTAAAAGTGCTCATGATTTTAGGTTTTAAGATTATTAGACCCATCCAGACTTTTTTTTATAACTTAAATTCTATATAAATTCTTGATTTTTTTAGTTAATCCAAAAAGTCAAAATAAGTACTCTACATATTAATTAAAATGGTTTTCTCACTAATCAGTTAGTTCTCTATACCTATTAGATTGAGTGCACAAATCTCAAAACAAGCGGATGCATTTATATAACTATCAAAAGTTTATTCTTAATGGTAGTTATAGAACTGTAAATTTTCATTTTATTAACTAAAAACAAATTATACAAAAGCTCTTAGTTTTGTTAAAAATAATAAAAAATAAAATAAATTTGAAAAATTTTTATGAATTACAAAAAAATACCCTTATTATACTATCACTTTCTTACTATTTTATCGTTTTTGAATAAAATACGTTATATTGACTCAAAACATATTTCCTTGTTAAATTCAAAAAAATTATAAATATCTTTATATGATCAAATAAACAATATTAATCGTTAATATTAAGTTAAATACAATCAAGTAAGTTTTCGAAAAAATTCTGGTACTCGATGAAAATCAATGTGGTTATTAGTTTATTTTTAGTAATCATTTTTTGTGATTCTAAGGTATTCTCACAACAAAAATCTATTCTCAATTATCAAAATACACCTTTGGATGAAGTACTGTATTCTCTGGAAAATATTTATGAGGTCAAATTTTCATTTATCTCTGAGATTACAGAAGATAAGAATGTCAAAATTATTGGAGAATTATTATTAGAGGATGTGTTGCAAAAGATACAATCACAAACCTCTTTGTTTTTTGAAAAAATAGATAAACGTTTCTACATAATAAGGGATAAATCCATAAGTAAGAATCAGATATGTATACAATTACTGGATCGCGAAACAATTGCCCCCTTAGAAGGAGCTGTCTTATGGAAAAAAATCACTGGAGGAACTGTAACCAGTGACGATCAAGGATATTCCTACTTACATCTGAAACAACATGAAAAGGATACCATAAGGATTCGTTTTTTAGGATATCAAGATGCTGAGTATGCTATTAGTGATTTACGTGGTGAAAAGTGTACGAAAATATACTTACATCAGCGTAATAATGAACTAGAGGAAGTCCTGATACAAGAGTATGTAACTCGGGGGTTTTCTAGAGAAAAACTTTCTGGATCTGTAGTGTTGGACCCAAGTAAGCTTGGCCTTTTACCTCGTCTGATAGAACCCGATATCTTAAAATCTATCCAATTTCTTCCTGGTATTGAGAGTAGTACCGAGAAAGCCTCTGAACTTTTTATCCGGGGTAGTAATTCTGATCAAAACCTCATATTATGGGATGGAATTAAAATCTATAATTCCGGTCATTTTTTTAATTTATTATCTGCTTTCAACCCATATGTCACAGAAAGTGTAAAAGTATCCCGAGGTTTTGCTGATCTACAATATGATAGTAGAATTGGGGGTATAATCGATATCAAGTCAAAAAATAAAGTTACTCAAGATATTGGATTTGGTATTGGTAGTAACCTGACCCACTTAGATACATATCTGGAATTCCCTTTAGGACAAAATATCGGGGTTATTATTGCCGGCAGAAAATCCTTTACAGAACTTATTAATACACCCACCACAGATCAATATCAAACCAGGGTATTTGGCAGTCGATTTTCTGGTTTGTCTTTAGAAGATGCTTTTGACCCAGAAGACCTGGTTAGAATTAATAATGATATCAATTATCAGGATTATACGGCAAAAATAATAGCTGATTTTACTAACTCCAGCAAACTTACAGCCAGTGGGTTTTTATTTGAAGATGGAGTGGATGATGAAACTTTTTTGTCTTCTGGAGAATTTCTCACTAAACCTTTTTTTGAATCTACCGTTAAAAACATTTTTATACGTAAAAACACGGGTGGCGGAGTTAATTGGAAGAAAAAATGGAAGAAAAATTTATCTTTAACTACAAATATATACTATACAGAATCTCAATTAAAACACGTAAATGATCGCAAATTTTTTGAAATTGATAATGGAGATTTAGAATTTAGAAATAAGTTTTCTATAGAAAACGACATTACTGATTTCGGAGTTTCTCTTCATTCAGAATGGCAAGTGTATAAAAAGTATAAGATACTAGCAGGTTATGATTATTCTAAAATAAGTATAACAGACAAACTTTTGTTTACGACAAATGATGAGGACGACCCTTTTCCGGGTATCACAGAAAAGAATGAGACAAATGCGGGATATATAGAGAATATTTTTAATATAACGAATAAGGCATCCTTAAGTTTGGGAATGAAAGCAAATCACTTTTCATTAAAGAATCGTTTTTTTCTGGAACCAAGATTAGGTATGACATTTCCACTTTTTAAAAACATAACTACCAATATAAGAGTAGAGCGTAAACATCAGATAATCAATTCACTACCAGCGCAGTTATTAGACTTTTTCTTTATCGATTTTCCTATTTGGTCATTGAGATCACAACTAGTAGAACCTGTTATAAAAAGTGATCAGATTAGTACCGATTTCATTTGGAATTCAAAAGATTGGTTTATCGAACTAGGAGGATATTATAAAAAAAGTAACGGAATTGAAGATCTCTTTAACGCTATTGGAGATCCCTTTATAGATGGTTTCGGTACCTCACGCACCTATGGGGCTGATCTCTTAATCAAGAAAAAACTTGACAAATATAATACCTGGATTACGTACTCTTATATAGATCAAAAATTTAGTTATCAAGAATTCGAGAACGGAAAATTTTTTACTGGCTCTTTTGATATAACACATAATTTATCATGGATACATTCTTATCTTTTAGGAAATTTTGAATTTTCATTAGGTTGGAATTTTAGAACAGGAAAACCCTACACCCCTCTGGATCAAGAAACTTCTGTAAGTTCGGATAATATTAATGGTAAACGTTTGCAACCATACCACCGTCTCGATTTTTCTACTTCTTATAGATTCAACCTTTCAAAGAAAAGTAAATGGAGAGCTAAAATTGCCCTTTCCTTTATTAATTTATATGATAGAAAAAATATATTAGATCGACGAGTTGGTATAATAGAAGGAGAAGATACGATTGAAGGTGCAGAATTAGATATATTATCGCTGGGATTTACGCCTAATGTATCTTTTAGAATAGATTTTTAATACACAAAGGTTTATACAGGCGTTATTTTCGTGAAATTCAATGTTAGAAATTAGCATGTAGCCACTTGTCGTTATTTATCAATTATTCGACTATCAATTCTTTCAAAAGGCTCTATACGGTATACCAGTAATATTGAAATGCTACTATGTTTATAATTCCGGAGTTTCAAAATAAATATGTATGCCAATATTGTGCATGTTATCACATTATCTCCCTTGAATTCAACCTTTTAAAATGTAACTTTATTTCTTCAAAAAATTAGTTTTAATCAATTCGCAACTATTCATAATTCGAATTTATGACAATTTTAACATACTCGTAAAGCTGCTGAAAATCAGAAAATTACTACAAATCAAAAGTGCCTAAGAAAATTTTAAGGTAGGGTAAATCAAAACAAGGGTGTTTAAGATACAGTTAAACTTATAATATAAATTAAAAAATCGCTTACATGAAATCATTAAAATTGATTACAACCTCTGTACTAATTTCTGCTACCTTATTTTCTTGTCAAAAAGATGATATTGAAACAGAACAAAATTCCAATCAGTCAGAAATTATTACAGTTTCTAATAACAATGTACCTGAAGATGTCGCTACCAAATTACGAAAGTTAAATTTTAACCCTGATTTTGTTACTCGAAAAGAGATTACAGTTTCTAATGGTAAAGTCATAAAAGGATGGTTAGCTGATGATATTTTTATTAGTGACAAGCAGATTAGTCTGTTGGATGAGACCAATAATACTGAAAGGGCATATATCAGAAATACCAGAGTTGATCCTTCTATTGGTGTTCGAAGAAATGGCCAGCGTATAATCAGAGTAAGAATTGATAATGGTTCTGACAGTGCAACAGGAGAAACGAATCCTATTTTACCCAATCATCGTAGAGCATTAAGAGCAGCCGTTGGAGCACTTAACAATCTAAATCTCAATTTAAGATGGGAAATTTTAGGAGATAATTCTACTATATTTGATGTTGAAACATCTATTTCAATTGGCAATGGTCCTATTGATGGTTTTGCTGGTTCTATGTTTAATGGAAACCCAGGAGGTTTCATCTCTGCCAGTGCTCCAAATAACAGACAACTTCGTGGTGTTTTAATACACGAAATAATGCATAGTATCGGTTTCAGACATTCTGATTTTAGAACAAGAAATAGTTGTCAGAATGTAAATCCAAGACAAGTATTTGACGAAGGTAGCGATGATGCCAATTTTGTAAGTGGCACTGTGCGTGATGATAACTTTATGAATTCAATAATGACAGCTTGTTTTATTGGTAATACAAGCCTTTCTCGAGAAGATGTAAATGCATTAAGAAGTATTTACAGACGTTAAGTTAACATTCAATGATTAGTCTTAAAAAAACGATTTTTTTTAAGACTAATCATTTTTTTGAATTTCCTATAGATGAAGAAAATAATCGCATAATCGTAGTTTTTAACTCTATATGTTCTTTTTAAACAATCTAAATATAAAATAGCTTCAAACAGCTATTTATATTGTTTCTAGCTAGCTATATCTGTAATTTTAGATAAACCTAAAAACCTAAAGAAATGGCTATACGACTAGGAAACAGTTGTGAGAACTGTGAAAATTTAATGACAAATAACACGTGCAAAGTACACGGAGTAAAAGTAAGTAGTAGTTATACTTGTGATAGTTTTGAGATGAAAGCTGTACTTAAAGACGATCGTAATTGCGTTACTTGCTTAAGATACGAAACTAATGAATGTGCAAATCCGCAAAAAGCTGCTCCCGGAATGTTATGTTCGCAATGGGCACCGCAAAATGCAATGGCATAAAATACACGAGTAAACTACCTCGGGGCAAGTCCACGAGGCATTCATTAGAAAAAATCATTTCGATTTCGAGGCGAGCCTAGGAGCATTTAAATCTCGATTATCGAGTAAAGATTATGATAGAGAACCGATCAAATTTGATCGGTTTTTTTTATTGTATATCTGTACTACAGATTTTTAATCTTTTGTTATTTAAATTCAAAGTAATTTAATTCTTAGATGATATCATCGTAAACCGAATCAAATTATTTTTTAATTCAGGCGAGAAACAAAAAGAAATGATTCTAGCAGGTAATTTCATCTAAAGATAGTATAAATTAAAGTAATACCATTTCTACCTTAAAATTACCCACTAAAATTTGTTCTTTTCCCCCTTATGCTTCAAAATAAAAATTAACCGTAAGCTATGCTGAACTTTTCTTTTTTTACCTAAAGAAAAAACAACTGTATTTTATTTGGGTAATTTTAAAGCAAAAATGGTATAAGTAAAACCTATAGTAAAAACCTATTTTTTATTCTGTCAAATTAGAAACGCTATAATTGTATTATTTGCTACTTTTGAAGTTAACACCAATTAGCCTTTAAATTTACTGAGATAATATGTCTTTTTTTTACCTTATTTTTAGAATAAAAACAAACCATAGCCCTGCTATATTTGATTTTCTTCTTCACTAAAAAAAACATAATTTTTCTTTTGTAGTAAACTACCTCGGGGCAGGCCCACGAGGCATTTATTGAAAAAAAATATTTTGATTTCGAGGCAAACCTCGGAGGATTTAAATCTCGATAATCGAGTAAATTCAAACAACAAATGGTATAATTCATTTAGTACATAGAATGAAAAAATTACGTCCTATTATGTTTGTGGGTACGGGTTCTGATGTTGGAAAAAGCATGCTAGTCACAGGGATTGGTAGACTTTTAAAACAAAAAGGATATACCCCAGCCCCATTTAAAGCACAAAACATGTCGCTCAATAGTTTTGTAACCCCCGATGGTTTGGAGATTGGAAGAGCACAGGCAGTACAGGCAGAAGCATGTCAAATAGATTGCACCACAGACATGAATCCTATTTTACTGAAGCCTTCCGGCGTAAATAAATCTCAGGTAGTTTTACACGGAAAACCGATTGGAGATCAAACCATCAAAGAATATTTTTTAGGAAATAATAAAACACACCTATTCGAAGAAGCTAAAACCGCATTCTTTCGGTTACAGGAACAATATAATCCTATTATTCTAGAAGGTGCAGGAAGTATTAGTGAGCTTAATCTAAAACACCGTGATATTGTGAATATGAAGATGGCACAGGCGGCAAGCGCAGATGTATACCTCATCGCGGATATTGACAAAGGAGGAGTTTTTGCTAGTGTATATGGTACAATAGCCTTATTAGAACCTTGGGAAAAGGAATTGATAAAAGGAATCATCATTAATAAATTCAGAGGAGATGTTTCTTTATTCGATGATGGTAAAAATATGTTGGAACGACTAACAGGAATTCCCATTTTAGGGATCGTTCCTTACGCATCTGATATCTATATAGAAGAAGAAGACTCTGTAGCACTACAAAAAAAGAAAAAAACAGCTGTAGATGGAAGTATTAATATCGTAGTTATATTACTCCCCTATATTTCTAATTATACTGATTTTAATGTATTAGAAAAAGATCCGAGAATACATTTGTTTTATTCTAATGATCCCAAAAATATCAGAGAAGCAGATATTATGATACTTCCTGGTAGTAAAAACACAATCCAGGATCTGTTGTTTCTAAGAGAAAAAGGCATTGCAAAAGCGATCTTAGAAGCGCATCAATCTCAAAAAATGATTATTGGTATTTGCGGAGGATATCAAATGCTGGGGGATTTTATCGAAGATCCTCAGGGAGTAGAGAGCACTATTAAAAGGCTTCCCGGATTAGGAATTCTTCCGATTAGGACACGATTGACCTCAGAAAAAAAGACCACACAATGTAATTTTAAGTTTAAAGAAAATCCTGAAATCTGTACAGGCTATGAAATTCATATGGGAGAAACCACTTGTAAAAATAAAGCTCCTCTCAATCAAATCGGAAAACAATCAGAAGGATATCTAACTGATAATTGCTGGGGTACTTACATTCATGGCATTTTGGATAATCCTGTAGTTATTGAAGATGTATTGAGTAAATTCTCTACTAGAAAAAACAAAAAAACCTTTGATTACCAAGTCTATAAAAACGATAATTATGATAGACTTGCTAATCTATTAGAAACACATATCGATATCGAGACTATAATTTCTGAAATACAGTATACACAATGATCTACGGACACGGGGATGATGGGTATCGCTACGGGCTAGCATTTAAAGCTAATTTTAGCTCTAATGTCTGGTACGAAAAAACAAACGATAAATTAATATCCCATCTTCAAAAACAGTTACCTCTAATAGCAAACTATCCAACACCAAATGCAGATGAATTGGCTGCAAAAATAGCAACCTACCATCAACTAGAAACTCAAAATATTGTAGTCACTAATGGTGCAACTGAAGCTTTCTATATCATTGCAACCCTATTCCATGGTAAAAAAGCAGCAATAGCCATGCCTACATTTTCTGAATATGAAGATGCCTGTGCCATCAATAAAATAAACCTTTCCTACTATAAACGCTCTGATGTAAATAATACTGATTTTAAAGAGGATTTAGTATTCATCTGTAATCCTAACAATCCAGATGGTTTGAGCAATACAATGTCAGAAATAAAAGAGTTGTTAATCAAATTTCCGGATACCACTTTTGTAATTGACGAAGCTTATATCAACTTTACGCAACAGATAACATCATGTATTGGTTTATTAGAGTATTTTAAAAATCTTATCATCGTAAAATCACTAACCAAATTATTCACTATCCCGGGATTGAGATTAGGGTATATTTTATGTAATCCTGAAATCGAAAAAAAACTAAAACAGCTTAAAATGCCCTGGACTGTTAATATAATGGCAATAGAGGCAGGAAAGTATATCTTTGATAACTATACTACAGTTTCTCCAGATATGACAATACTTCTAGGATATAGTAAAATTTTGCAGGAACAAATCAATGCACTAGATCATTTTACGGTTATTCCTTCTGAAACCAATTATTTTCTGGTAAGACTGAAAACTCCGGAAGCTTCAACACTCAAGGATTATCTGGCATACACTCATAAATTATTGATACGAAATGCTTCCAATTTTAGAAATTTGGATGCCCATTATATAAGGATTGCAAGTCAGAACCCTCAAAAAAACAAATTACTAGTCAATGCCTTAAAAGAATGGAGTATACATTTATAATAATTCCTTTAATTTTAGGATATATTCTTGATCTGATATTGGGCGACCCTAGGAAATTACCACATCCTATTCGGATATTTGGTAATTGTATTGCTTTTGGTGAAAAAAGAATGAATAGCGGTTCTTTTATTTTTCTAAAAGGACTCTTGCTCACACTATTATTACTAAGTAGTACTTTTTTATTCTTCTATCTTGTGCAAAAAATAGTAGTATCATACCCTATACTGTATTATATCTTCTCGACAATTTTTGTGTTTTATGCACTCGCAAATAAGAGTCTTATCGATGAAGGAACGGCTGTTTTTAAAGCTTTAGAACAAGGTTTAGACGAAGGAAGAAATCGATTATCCTGGATTGTAGGTCGTCAAACAGCTCAATTGAATGAACAACAGATAAAAACAGCTGTTTTTGAAACCATGTCAGAAAATTTAAGTGACGGGGTCATCGCCCCATTATTTTATTATGCCATATTGGGAATACCTGGAGCAATGAGTTATAAAATGATCAATACACTGGACTCTATGATTGGATACAAAAACGATCGATATATTAGCTTTGGGAAATTTGCCGCCCGATTCGATGATATTGTCAATTATATTCCTGCCAGAATAACTGCTTTTTTAATGCTATTGGTTACCGCAAAACTTCATAAAATACCATTTGTAATCAACTATGGAAAACAACACGCAAGTCCTAATGCAGGGTATCCTGAAGCTGCATTGGCAGCAATTCTGGATTGTAAATTTGGCGGACCTAACTATTATCACGGCAAATTAGTAGAAAAACCCTATATAGGGACTAATTCTAGGATGATTAAGGATTATGAGATCAAAACTGTTGCAAAAATCAATCAAAAAGTAACTTTTATCTTTGTTTTCTTAATAAGCATAAGCTATTATTATATGTACAATGCATAAAAGACACATTATTACCGGAGCCCCCGGTACGGGTAAAACTACTTTAATCAGAGCATTAGAAAAAGAGGGATATTTGTGTTTTCGGGAAGTATCAAGAGAAATAATTAAAGACCAGCAGCAAACAGGTAATAATAAAACTCCCTGGGGAGATCTTTTAGGGTTTGTTCGTTTAGTATATCAACAAACAATCAACGAGTTACAAAAACCTGTTAAAGAATATACTTTTGTAGATCGTGGATTACCTGATACTATTGCATATCTCAAAACAAAATCTCATACGATACCCAAATATTTATTGAACTTCCCATTTGAAAACAACTATGCCTCTACTGTATTTTTAGCTCCATTTTGGGAAGAAATTTATACCAATGACCCTCAAAGACCTCAATCTATTGAAGAAGCTATTCAAATTCACAAATATTTACTGGAAGTATATCAAAGTTTAAATTTTAATATCCAGATTTTACCCAAAGCAACTTTAACAAAACGTGTGGATTTCATTCAATCCATTATTTAAATAAAACAACTATATTCGTTTGTAGTTTTATGGTTCTTTTAGAAATAAAAGATGAAAAGGGAATTTGGTGAGAATCCAAAACTGTTCCCGCAACTGTAATACGTTTTAAAAATTACTATCAAAAATGCCACTGTATTATATGGGAAGGCGGTAGTAGTACGTAAGTCAGGAGACCTGCCATAAATTATTATTATTATTATAAACTCTCGGGTAAAGGGTTAGATATAAAAATAGATTTGATAATGGTCTATATTTTTCTGGACTATTATGACTATCCTTTATTTTTCTTTCTAAAGCTTTCCCAATTTTTATGTACTTTTTATATGGGAAAGAATATAGCTAAAGTAACGACAACATTTCAATTTTGTGACGGAGGTTCTTGTCAGAAAGCAAAAGGCGAAATGGCAATACGAGAAGCCAGAGCATATCTTCGTAATCAGGGATTATGGGATGATACACACACTATAAAAACCAGATGTAATGGCAGGTGCGAAGATGCTCCCACCTGGATTGTACAACCTGGTAATTTTTGGTATAAAAATGTTACTCCAGAGAAGGCAGTATCGATTGTGAAATCTCATATGGATCAAAATAAACCAGCAGAAGAATATTTGCTTTACAAAGAAGGGTGGTCTATATTACTTACAGAGAACGAAAAAACGGCAGCACTCCCCTTGTTCAAGTATAAAACTGAAATAACCATAGGAGAACTATTAATCGCCCGGGCTTTTGCATCAGACCAGCATCTATATCCTTTATTCCAATATTTCTTTCAGGAATCCACATCAATAGGGATACAAACAGGAGAACAGAATATCAAAATCATTGATCAACCACATAAAGTAGATTATAGTGACAAATATGATATCAAAATAACTGGAGAACAACTACAATTAACCCTTGCTATCGGGGGAATTACCAAAGATGTTTCATCGACTGTAACCGAGCGTAAAGTAAGTGTTGCAGAAGTCATTTGGCTGAAAAAAAAGGCTATCTTTACCAAGGCATTACGGCTGAAAAATAAAAAAGGAAAACATTTAGTAACTTTTTGGATAAAAGAAGATGATGAAAATACCTGGGAACATATCCTCAAGGTATATTTATCCATGCCATCTAATCAGATTAGAATAGAAAATGAAAATGAAATAAGTATTCAGGAGTTTATATAAATAGTTTATAAAATTATTTAATTATCAAGGTGATTAGGACTAAGTAATCACTCCTAATTCTGGATTTTATAACTATTTTATAACGAAAGGATTCATAAAATATAAATGTGTGAACGTTAAGAATATAAGCATACTAGGTTGTGGATGGCTGGGATTACCATTAGCTATTGATCTGGTATCAAAGGGAATTACCGTAAAAGGTTCTACCACGACATCAGAGAAAATCTCAGGCTTAAAAGCACAAAAAATTATTCCTTTTTTATTAAAATTAGGAGATGCTTCTATAGATACTTATGTCAATTTTTTGCTGGATAGTCAAGTGATTGTTATTAATTTTCCTCCTAAGAGGATTCCCGGTATCATAGAAATATATCAGGAGCAAATACAGCAAATTCTTCCTTATATTACTACTGATCAAAAAGTTATTTTTATCAGTTCAACCTCTGTGTATCAAAATACAAATGATAAAATTTCAGAAGCAATAATCATTCAACCAGAAAAAGAATCAGGAAAAGCTGTAGCATCTGCAGAACAGCTATTACAGCAACAATTAGGGAATCGGCTTACTATTATCAGGTTATCCGGTCTTATAGGGTATGATCGCCTACCCGGTAGGTTTCTGGCTAACAAAAAAGAAGTACAAAACGGTAATGCTCCTATCAATGTGATTCATAGAGATGACTGCATTGGGTTGGTTAATGCGGTTATCAAAAAAAACATATGGGGAGAAATCATTAATGGTTGCGCAGATCTGCATCCATTACGTAAAGATTTTTATACCTTGGCAGCAAATAAAATAGGGCTGATTCCACCAACTTTCAGGAAGCAGGAAAAGGTAACTTATAAAATTATATCGAATACAAAAAGTAAAGAATTATTGGCGTATACCTATGTACACCCAGACCCATTAAAATTAATTTAATCATGTATCCTGTAGCAATTGTAGGCGCCGGTCCTGGAGATCCGGAATTATTAACCGTAAAAGCATATAAACGTATTAAAGAGGCTGATATCATTCTTCATGACAACCTCGTTTCTGACAGCATTTTATCAATTAATGAACGTGGAGAAAACGTATATGTGGGACGCAAATTTGGAGATACTTCTGATCAGATAGCACGACAAAAAAAGATCAATGAGTTACTACAGAAAAACTACCTCTTGGGCAAAAAAGTTGTTCGTCTAAAATCCGGAGACCCTTATGTATATGGTAGAGCAGCAGAAGAAGCACGATATCTGACAGAAAAAAATACTCCTTTTGAGGTAATTCCTGGTATTTCTGCAGCATTGGCGGCTGCTAATATTTTCAATATTCCTATTACCGAGCGTAATAAATCTAATGCAATGCTCATCTGTACAGCACATACAGCTGATTATTCTTTTGAGCAATTAACAGGGATCGCCCATATGCTCAAAGCAGGAAATACAATTTCGATATATATGGGGCTTAAAAGTTTACACAGGATCGTTCCTAAGTTATTAGATGTCTGTAAAGATCCTACTATACCCGTAAGCATTGCATCCAGAGTTTCCAGAGAAGATCAGGCAATATTAACAGGTACTCTGGGCACCATTCAGGATTTGGTTGCAAATAGTGATTTACAGATGCCAGCTGTCTTGCTGGTTGGAGCAACTCCGATACAGTAACTACTTTTTGGTGTGCTATCGCAGGCTAAAAATCTATTTTAAATTTTAGTTGAAATTTATGAGCGTCATTAATAAATAAAAACATATGAAAGAAGGTATATTACTTTGCGGTCACGGAAGTCGCAGAAAGGCAGCCATTACTTCTTTTAAAAAATTAGTAAGCATTCTTCAGGAGCGCTATAAAGAAGATTATGAAGTAGATTATGGTTTTTTAGAATTTAATCACCCGACCTATGAAGCTGCTGTAGAACGAATGTATCTTAACGGAATCCGAAAAATATATGCACTTCCCGTGATTTTATTTGCAGGATCGCATGCAAAAAACGATATCCCATATGAACTTAACACCATACAGGGATACCACAAAGATCTTACCATTACTATGGGAAAACATATAGGTGTTAACTCATTTTTACTAGATCTTGCCGTAAAACGAATTCAGGAAACAGAAACTACCCTGACAGCTATAAACCGTAAAAAAACCTGTCTCGTTGTCGTGGGCAGAGGCACCACAGATCCTGATGCCAATAGTGATGTATGTAAATTAACCAGTATGCTCTGGGAAGGTATGGGTTTCGGATTTGCTACAACTGCCTATAGTGGCACTGCCTATCCAAAAGTAGATGAATCCCTGCGGATGATAGAAAAACTAGGTTTTAAACGTACAATCGTTATTCCTTTTTTCTTTTTTACAGGAGTTTTATTAGAGCGCATATATAGTCAGGTAACAGCTATGGATTCGGTTTCTGATCAGGAATATGTATATACAGCTCCTTTTGGTACTGATGAATTATTGATGAAAGCTTTTGATGAACGATTAGGAGAAGCTAAAACCGGAACTGCCTATATGAATTGTCAACTCTGTAAATACCGAAAACAAGTAGTAGGTTTTACGCAAGATTACGGTAAAGAACAAGTAGGACATCACCTTAATGTAAAAGGAATCCTTTTTGAAGAAGATGAAAAACCCGGAGAAGTTAAAAACTCCTTAGGCAATAGGATTAAGAAAGTACTAGGCATTTGATTTTCAAATACATTTTCATTAGGTATGCTTATACATCAATCAAATTGAAGCTTTATGAACAACTGTATATTCTGCAAAATTGCAAAAGGAGAAGCAAAATCCTGGACAGTATATGAGGACGAGCACACCTATGCTTTTTTTGATATTCATCCAGTTAGCAAATACCATACTTTGGTTATACCTAAAAAGCATTACACCAATATTTTTGACATCCCTGAAAAAGAATTGAAGGCCGTAATGACTACTGTTAAAAAAGTGAGTAAGCTATATGAAAATAAATTAGGAATCCGCAATATCCAGATCATTAGCAATTCTGGTGCTGAGGCACAACAGGAGGTTTTTCATTTACATTTTCATATCATCCCCAGAAAAAAAGGAGATGGTCAACATATTAGGTGGAATACCTATCCGCAATGGACGCAGGATTTTGATACAATGCTCCTCAAAATCGAATAAAAAAATTCCTTTTGTACATATTTCTTATTCTTTATTGAATTCACCACGATTAATTATTTGTTTTTTTATTTAAACTACACAAACTTTTTGTTTAATCCCTGTAAATTTAATGTGATTCATATTTCTCCTTCTTCTGTACCTCTTATACGATTTATAACTAAAAATTTCGCATATTCATCGTTTCTTTTTCCTTTCTACTTCGTTTAAAAAATAAACCGTAGCTATAGCTATGCTTGATTTTTTTGCCTTGCATAAAGAAAAAATAATTCAATGAATTTATACGAATTTTTTAATCACAAATCGTATTAGACAACTATATTTATTCTAGAAATTCACAAATAAAATCATTCAATAGAAATTAAAAAGTAATAATTAAGGTTGATAATCTTAATTATTACTTTTTTTGTCTCTTGTGATTGAATCGAAACTTATAAATACTCTTTTTTCTTTTCCTGTAAACCCTAAATATGAATCATTATTTTTAATCCACAAACTGCTATAATCAAAGCTTTTGGAATCTTGAAGAGAGAAGCTATTTAGGTTTAAATCTTTTTTGGCTGTAAAGTTTTTTATCCAAGTTCTTCTTCACAGGTTACCTGACAAAAAGCAACTGCTTTAATGACTAAAAGAACTAAAAATATTGTATATGTCCTCTTCTTTCTATTTTAGAAACTGTTTCTCTATTTTACTTATTTCAATCTCTCCATAACACGTTTAGGAATTTTAGATGCTTTGTCATTGGTTTTCATTTGCTCGATATAGGTCTTGTATGCCTCTTTGCATTTTTGTTTTTCTCCCAAGCCCCAATAGGTATCGCCCAAATTAATATAGGCGACTGTTCTATTAGGCACTTCATTAACAATCTTTTCTAAAAGAAAAACACCCTCATCATAAGCTTTGGACTGCTCTAGATAGTATGCTATATCATTATATTTTGATAAATTTTCATTTACTATCCTAATATTACTTATAACAAAATCAAGTACTATTTTATCTCCATATAGATTGATGCTCTTTTTGTTATTCACTGAATAATAATATTTTATGAAACTGAAGCAGGTATTTATATTAGGCTCTTTTTCTTCCTGGAAACCTGAAAAGGAATATATAGTATGTTTTTTAACATCTACCTCTGTTGAGGTGTAATTTCTCAGAGATACTTTCTTTTCTAATCTATTTCCAAGGATGGAAATTCCTTGACGAGTAGAGTCTGTATTGTATGTTTTAGACCAAAAAAACCATTAAAGGTTTCATTTTATTATACCTATTCTCCATATTTGTTCTCCTTCTATTTTTTCCATAATCTTCAAGAATTTCTTTTTCATAATTAGAATCGTCTGTTTCCCAGTTAGCAGGATTTCTAGAAATTTTTTCTAAATGATCATTTTTCTCTTTTCCTTTGTTATGTTCTTCAACTTCTTCGTCCTTTTTATCAAAAAAATTATCTAAAGCCTTACCTAATTTAGATTTTAAATAATCTTTAATTTTATAAGAATATCCAATAGGTATAATAGGCAGTACTTTATTTTTTAATCTATCTATCAATAAAATCCTCAAATTGTTTAGCCTGAAAATCTTTATCTTTCGTGGCTCTTACTATTGATTCCAATGGTTTACATTTAAGTTTTTCCCTTGTTCGAAACTCACAAAACCTTATACCATCTGATTTAGAAATCAGCCATTCAGATTTGTACTTCTTCGTTTCCAGAAAGCGGATGTGCTCCACCGCTGTTCTTGCTCGTAAAATTGTGTCCGCAATTTCAGATACTCCCCGAAATTTTTTTCAATATCATTCTGAAATGCCTGTGTGGTCAATAATTCCTTTCTGGATAGTTGCCGCTGAATATGTTTTGCTCCATGAAAAGCAGATGTCATAGAAAAACCAATACCCATAGATGAAATCGGATCAAATGAAGCTGCAGCATCTCCTATGGCAATAAAATTATTTATAGCAGTAGCATCCGTGAGCTGGGTTTGCGCATTTCTGATCCAGGGTTTATTTAAAAGTGCCGTAGCGCCTCTGACCAAATGTTTTATTTTTTTAGTTTGCTCAAGCATCCTATTCCAACCCGCAGCCTGATGTAACTTATATTGAGATATAATATCAGAATCTGTAAAAAAAGTAACCACCATCCTGGCATCCGGAAGCAAAGCAGTATACCACCACCCCAGCTCTGTCGTTTCTAATAACTGCTCTTGCCGGATAGTTGCATCATTTTCTATGTTTAGAAATACCCCTGCCCCCATCAATGTATCATATTTTGTAGAAGATACTCCCAGGTGTCTGCCAACGTTATTTTTTCTTCCGGTGGCATCTACCAGATATTTTGCTCGCATATAAAATTTTCCTTCTTCAGGATGCTTTATTTGTATATTCCAGCTACTATCTTCTTGTTGTAAAAACTCAGTGCAAGTACATCTGGGCAGTATAATACCTCCTCTTTCTATAATTTTTTCTAATAGTTTAAAATCAAATTTCTCTCTATCCAATTGATAAGAGGATGCCTCGGTTGTAAAAATAGAATGAGTTGTATTTGCATACTCACTCCCCCAATAGGTAGTCGTCCCATAGGCGGGTAAGAAGCTACCTTCTTCAAACTCTTCTCTATCTATTTTTAAATAATCCAATAGCCCAAACAAACTACCGGAAACGTGTTCTCCTACACGTATCTTGCTTAAATCAGACTGTTCTGCGATCAATATGCTATGATCAGAATAATTTAAAAGACTTAAAGCAGCAGAGGCCCCCGCAGGACCTCCACCAACAATAAGTACATCTATTTCTTCTATTCGTTCTTCCATTAACGTCTCATTCGTGTTCCGGATTTTGGTAACCCTAATCCTGCATCAACTACTTTGATTTTCTTAAAAGCACGCTCTTCTAAAAATGATACTAACTTTTTAGCGCGTAAATTTTTCTGCTGTACTCGTTCTATATTATCATCTATAAAGAATACAGGAATGGTTGTTGCATCGTCATCTCCATTACCACTAATCTGCCCCACACCTACTTCTTTGTACACAAACAACTCATTGGTTCTTTCTGTTTCTGTGAAATAAGGAAATCCTATATTTCCTGCATTATTATTTCTTATAAATGCCAGCGCAGACCAATGTTCTACCATTTGCACAAAACTATTAATCCCTCTGGCATAATTCATTTGTTGACCTGCTGGCAAGTGTGATGCTAATTGACCTTCTAAGGTATTCTCTCCTGTCAAAACATCCCAAGGGCTTTGTGGTGGCCACCAATAGGAATAATAAGTGGGTGGTAACGGTTCTTTTGTAGGTGCACTTCGCAAGGTAACGGTTTCCTCAAATTCCTGATTAGAATCCGCCCAGCTTTCTTTTGTATGTATTTCCTGAACTACAGTTTTAGTATCTTTATTAAAATCAGGATTGGTAAAATTGATAGGCTGAATTGTACATTGAAAGAAATCTGCCTGCCACGGGCATGCCATTCTTTTGGTTAAATCTCCTGGCTGGCAACCACCACCTTCGCACTCATCTCTGGAAGGTGTTAAACCCGTACTATTATAGCCTCCAAGTCCTTTTTGATCAAAAATAATGTATGGAGATTCGTAGACTTCTCTATTTTGCAAGCTCCAGGTTACTTCGATACCAGGACACATAGGAAGTCCAACACAGTTCCCTACACTTGCCTGATCTTCAGCTCTGATAGGTAAACTGGTATAATCAGAGTTATTTTCAAAACACCCTTTTGCCCATTGACCCAGCATAAAATACTGTGTCTCATCCAATGCTAAAAACTTGACTATAGTCTCGTTACTCACTGAATTACTTCCTGAGTTCAAAGGCATCATAGGAAAAAAATTAGCTCCATCTTCCTTAAATAACTGCCCTTGTTGTTGATCGTTTTGCGGAATCGATTTATCGTTTGGCGCTCTGAAATAAGAAAAATAGTTTTCCCTATTTATTTGATTCGCAGCACTTGGATCTGAAAAATCAAAAATATTCGACGTAAATGCCATCATAGATTGTACATTGGCCACCCACTGATATCCTCCTATTCGTTGTATTATTGGTAGAATGTCTCTCTGGTAATTGACTATATAATCATCATTATAACTTGTCCCCTGATACATATTAGGCATCAGATCAAAATGACGTACTCCTACATCAAACATCGTATCACTAAGTGTAGAAATATTAATGATTTCTGGTGCAAAATCCGGAGATCCAATAATTACCCAGGCTTTGAGCGTCTCTGTAGGCGTACCATCATTAAAAGTGATGGTACAATAAACAGGCCCATCAGAAATATCATCATGCCAGGTGTCGGATCCTCCATAACTCTCCAGAGGTTGATCTCCTCCTGCGTGCCCATATCCGCCCAGCACAATTAATCGCCCCTGATCATCTGTTTTGAGTGTTCCTAAGGTTTTTATGGATGTCCCATATTTTACATCTGGATTAGGAAATGAGTAATGAGGATAATCTGCGGGTACAGAAGCCTGATCAAAATCAATAGATTGCTGGGTACCACTTACCGTTCTGGGTCCCGGATCTACAATAAGCTTTTGTCTCGTTTCTTCTGTTGTTTCATCAGGATTACGAAAAGGAACCCCTCTCTGTGCATAGCTATTCTCTTCTCCATATAATAAATTACCTTCCAGCTCACTATACTGATACCAGGCAGCTTTTTTATTTGCCAGATGTACTGTCCACTCCATAGAAGTTACATTAGAAGAGCCCAGGGTTATCTCGGTTCCATCTTCTTGTATGATTTTAAAAGGCTGTCCTTGTCTTCTGACCTGACCTGATTCATCTTTAAAATTGATAATAGTCCCTAATTTATTACCACACTGGTCTGCCTCAAAGGGTAAGCCTCCTATTTCTTCTGGGGATAGACAAAACTGCCCCAAACTATTTCCTAGCCTTGCAACTCCCACAGAAGGGATGATCTTTAAACTCATATATATTCTATTTAATTGGTTAGTAATTCCATTCTTTAATGTCTAAAGAAACAAGGTATCCTAATGATAAAAGCTATGTCAGTTTCGGTATTCTGCAATAGCTAAAAATTACTCTAAACATTCCCTTCTCACTTAAAAAATATTTCAAGCTACACGATATCCATTTTTATAGTGTGTGAATTTTGTTTTTCAATCAGTTTTAAAATATCGAAAGATTTCTGATATAGACTATTGTTCACAACTTAACTGAGTATTTTATCAATGCTATTAGTAAAGTTAAATCAATAAAAATCATTAGGCACGCGTATAAATACTTGTTTTTTTTAATCGATCACACATTTTTTAATTTCGGATTAAAAAAGATGATTATTGCTCAATACAAACCTTAATCTGCATAGATTTAGAAATATTTTATCATCTTTGAAAGAAGAGAACTTCAAAACCCAATCTCATTAGGGTATGCCAGAAAGCATATTGGAGATGAAGATAGCTTTTATATCATTTGCTATTTCAGTAATTTAAGGGCACCTCTAAAAACTATTTTTTTTGAAAAGTGTTTAAAAAGTTGGATTTTTGAGTATAGCAAAACGATATAAACGACATAGAGATTATGGTTTTTTCGATCAAGATATTCGTTTGAATAAACTAAGTGAATTAGGAGATCCCTTGGAGCGATTGAAAAATGGAGTAGATTTTGAATTTTTCAGAGCTTTATTGGAGGATCGTTTAACCAAAAAAGCTAAAGGTAAAGGAGGGCGTCCTCCTTATGATTATGTTTTAATGTTTAAAATCTTGATACTTCAACGTTATTATAACCTCTCTGATGATCAAGCTGAATATCAGATCAATGATCGAATGAGTTTTATGCGTTTTTTAGATTTAACCATCTCCGATGATATTCCAGATAGTAAGACCATATGGCACTTTAATGAGCGTATAACTGATTTGGATTTAGTTCCAGAATTATTCGATTTATTTAGTATTGAATTAGATCGTTTAGGACTTGTTGTAAATGAGGGTAAAATTATTGATCCCAGTTTTGTAGAAGCTCCAAGACAACGTAATAGTAAAGACAAAAATGATCAAATAAAACAGGGTAATGGTTCTGATTTATGGAATGACAAACCTGCCAAGAAACGTCAAAAAGATATTGATGCTCGTTGGACAAAGAAAAACAATCAGAATTATTATGGTTATAAAAATCATGCAAAAATAGATAGCAAGAGTACACTTATCGAAAGCTATACCGTTACCAGCGCTTGTGTACATGATTCACAAACAGTGGATATTTTATTAAGCAAAGATGACCAAGGGCAAGAATTATATGCAGATAGTGCCTATATAGGACAAGAGAAATCTATAAAGAAGTATAAAGTTACAGATCAGATTCATGAAAAAGGATATAAAAACAACCCATTAACAGAAGCACAAAAATCATCAAACACAGAAAAATCTAGAACACGAGTAAGAGTAGAACATGTTTTCGGATTTATGGAAAACTCAATGGGGAGTATGTTTTTTAGAAAAATAGGTGTCAAAAGAGCAGAAACAACGATAGGGTTAATGAATCTGACTTATAATATGTTTCGTAAAATTCAATTTAAAGAACAAATGATGAGAGCGTGCCTTTAATCACGAATTAATAAAAACATAAAATACTGAATATGAGTAGTTAAAATGAATAAGTTCTGAAATGTGAAAATTAAAAATTAATCAAAATCTAATCTCTAGAGAGAATCAATAGTTTTTAGAGATGCCCTAAACGTTTTAAAATAGCTAAAGGTGACAGAGCCATCGCAGTATTCAGTGGATAACAATTTGTTTTTCTGTTTTATAAAAATCGTAAACTTTCAAACTTCCCTCTTTACACGATTCAAGCATCGGAGAATTAAACCCCTTAAGAAATTAAAAGCTATATAGTTATAAAAAAAATAGCCATCCCCCGAAAATTTAACAATAAAGTTCGCCATCCTCTAATTTCGCTAAGAGTATGTTTAAAAACCCTTCTGCCTGCTGGTCATTACTTTGACAACCTTGACTTTACTTCAAATAAGCAACATATCTCGATATGTCGTCGATTTGAAGTGTCATCAGAACACCAAACTACTGACAATCAGTTTGCATTGTTTTTAAACATGCTCTAATGTTTTCGGATATTTTAAAGTCCGGAAAACCTTTTCAGGTTCGTAAAAAGGAGATATCTACTAAAGCACTTGTAATCATCGCAATAAGCCCCATCATTCTCTTTAAAATTGATGGTTTTGAAAAAAACGGGGGATGGTTAATATAAAAAAAATGAAAATTCCCTCCTAATTCATGTAGGGTATTTTAATATTCAATTGTTATTATAATATGGTGAACTCATGTTGAGAAGTGGTTTTCAACCGAAAAGCTTGGCTTTTGTAGGTCAAAGTATTACTCAACACGAGTTCAGTAACTAAGTACAATGAAACAACTGAATTATCGATGTGAATGAACAACAAAGGTGAGTTATATGAATACCTCAAAGCTCCGGAAAAAGTTGAAGAATTACACTATTCATACTGTTTCTATCATTGATAACACCTATAACAAAGTAAAGAGATACAGAATTAAATCTTGAAAAGTTATTAGCTAAAAATGACCTTAACAATGCTAAAATAAATAATCAACCTTTAGCAGTTTTAAGAACTTACAAAGGGCCTAACGAAAGAAGAACCCTTCCTTTTCCTGTATGGTAATAGGATTGTTAATTTTTAAAAAGTATTTAATTCTTAGTAAAATATAATAAACAATTATAATTAACGTTGTACCATTAACTAAATAAATAAATAACTTACACAAACGTCATGAACACTAATCAAACTCTAAAACTCTTCGCAATTTCATTATTAATTTTATTTACTGCATCCATAAATGCTCAAAATTCAGTTACCAAGGCCATAAAAAATGGTAATTGGAATGCTGCTGGCACTTGGGATAATGGTGTGCCAAATGCGAACAAACAAGCCATTATCAGTAAAGGCTTTAGAGTAAACGTACAAGGTAACCATACTGCTAAGGAAATAGTAGTTCACGGAGAACTTAATATTCCTGAAAATGGAACTCTAAACAAATCACTTACTACAAGATGGATGCATGTCAATAGCGGAGGAATCTTTCGTATTGGTACTCCAGGGAATCGATTTGATCGAGGAACTTTTACGCTAACTTTTACAGGCACCAATCCTACTGCTGACCATAGAGTAGTAATGGCCAACGGCATGATGATGGATATCACTGATAATGATGGATTTTTAATGGCCGGTGGAGGTGGTCGTTTACAGTTTTTCGGAGAAGAAAAATTACCATTTACTAAGTTATCCAGAACGGCTAATGCCGGAGCTAACATTATTGTAGTTGCTAATATTATTGACAGAAATCATAACGGTTCACTTTCAGGACAACAAGATGGTGTACTAAACTGGAAAGTAGGTGATGAAATTGTTATAGCCAGTAGCTCTACTTTGTATAAAGAAGAGGATGTTCGAACCATTACAGCAATTCAAAAATTAGGTAATGAAACACGTTTAACGCTAAACACTCCATTAACGTATAGACACTATGGTAAAATAGAAACTTATGGGCAAAATGTAGATTCACGTAGTAAAAGACCTAATAAGCCAATTTCTATTGATATGCGAGCAGAAGTGGCCTTACTAAGCAGGAATATAAAGATTCAGGGGTTGGCTTCTCAGGATACAGACAACAAGTTTGGCGACCGTATACGTTTACAAACCGATAGCAATGGAAAAGCCAAAAATGGCGTTGGAGGACATATTATGATTATGCCCACTGCAGGTCAAATTACGGTAGAAGGAGTTCAGCTGAATCTAATGGGACAATCAGGAAGATTGGGGCGTTATCCATTTCATTGGCACATAGCTCGAGATCGATCTGGAGATGTGTTTAAAAATTCAAGTATTACTAATAGTAATAACCGTGCAGTTGTGGTACATACTACAAATAATGTTTTAGTTGAGGGTATTGTAGCTCACGATATCCATGGGCATTGCTTTTTTACAGAAGATGGGGTAGAAACAGGAAATAAATTTATCAATAACATAGCTTTTGGAGTTCATCGCGTACATAAAAAGGCTAACAAGGGAGAAGCTTTTATTGTCGATGATACAGATAAATTTTTTGATGGAGGAGATCGGTTTCGTGCCACAGCGGCCTTTTGGATTGCAAATGGCGATAATGATTTAATAGGTAATGTTGTTGCAGGTTCGCAAGGATCGGGATATTGGTATGCACAGCCAGAAAAACCTAGAGGTGCTGCGCGAAACATCCCAGAATTTGCAGATTATAAACCACGTGAGGTAGCATTAAGTTTGTTTAAGAACAACTCCGTTCATTCTTCTCGAACGGGTTTTGTAACCAAAATTCGCCAAACCAATGGTGAGTTCGGGCAAAACGAAAAATTTTTTAATAATGTAGATCCTGTTTTCGAAAACTTAACTGTTTATCAAACTGGAGTAGGATTGTACCCTTTGTATACAAATATTACTCACATCTTTAAAAATTTCAAATCTGCCGATAATAATGAAAGTATCATAGATTCTGATCCAACGATTATTGATGGTGGTCTAATGGTCGGGCTTAGTAAAGGAAATCCAAACGTAGAAGTAGGTAAAAGTATAAAAGGGAACGTACTTTATCATGGAAATCTTATTTTGAAAGATATCCATATCGGCGGATATACTAGTGGTGTTTTTATTTTTTCGGGAAGTGGAAATCGAGTTAGACCAGCTTGTGAAGTAGAAGGGTTGACCTTTGAAAATGATAATTCTATTGATGGTATGAACAAGACACAACGATCAGATTTTGTCAACGCAAGAGAGGTTTATGATAGAGATGGATCGTTAACAGGTCCTTTTGGCGGAGGTCCTGGATATACATTCATTGTTAATACAGAATGGACAGTAGATCAAAGTTTAGGAGAAGTTGCTCCACAAAGTAAATTTAGATGGGTTTTGTCAAAACAACGATTCGCAGATTTGCAAATGCAATTTGAAAGTAGTAAGCCTGCTCTAAAAACACCAAGAATGATATTTACGTCTCCCCATGGAGTCGTTAGAGAATGGAAAGAACGTGATAGAAAACGTGTACAATTAAGACATAATGCAGAGTATAAGATTGAACTCCCAAATGGCATTAATTTTTCTACTCAGAAATTAGCTATGTCATTGCATCAATGGTCATTGCCATCAAACTCAATCGGAGTGGTATTACGATTTGTAAACATGGCAAATACCATAAAGCCACAAGATTTTAAAACCAGAACAGATTTACCCAGATTAAACCAACTAAGTCGCCTTAAAAACGCAAATCGTGATTCTTATTATACTGCAAATAATGGTGATTTGTATGTTAAAATAATGAACAGAGGACAAGGAATTCATGAGAATTTTATATGGTTTGCCAAAACTAGTGGGACTAATCCCAATTCATCACCATCAGTACGTTTTTCGAACTTAACAAATAATCAAAGATTTGATGAAGGAACCAACCTATTGGTGAATGTAAATGCCAGTGATAGCGATGGCTCTATTTCAAATGTCAAACTATTCTTAAATGGTAATTTAGTGCGTCAAGAAAGAGTTGTGCCATATAGCTGGGGAGAAGCAAATCAAAATGATACTAGTTTAGCAAATCTATCTACAGGAGCCTATACACTAAAAGCGGTAGCTACAGATAATAATGGCAATACTAGTGAAACTTCTATTCGTATAATCGTACGAGGACTTGTTTCTGAAAACTGTCGATTCAATAAGTTAAATGGAAAAGGCTATGATATTGGAAGTGGAAACGGAAAAACATATCTGATTGGATTAAACAGACGTGTGTATGTTCGTGAAAACAATGGTTGGAAAATATTGCCGGATGGGAACTTCCTGGCAGATAGAATTGACGTTTCTAATGCAGGTGATGCTTGGATAGTGGATTCGAATAGACGCATTCATTTATTTAAGAATAACCGTTGGTCAACTCTTAATGGTATAGCACAGGATATAGGTACAGGAGGAAATTCTACAAATGGTAATAGTACTTTTGTAATCGGAAATGATGGATTTGTATATAAAAGGGAAAATGCAAGATGGAGATTATTGAATAACACCCTTAAAGCAAAAAGAATTGATGCCTCAGGAAGTGGAGAACCATGGATTGTAGCAGAGGACAATTTTGTGTATCAATTCAAAAACAATAAATGGTTTAAGAAAGGTAACTTTAAAGCACTAGATTTAAGTTTTGCTGAAGGAGGAGACAATTTATGGGCATTGTCAGAAACAGCCGGAAACGTTCATTTTTATAGAGGCTCAGGTGTTTGGATAACACAAAGTGGAGCGGCGATGAATATTTCGGTAGATGAAGATAATAGCGTTTGGGTTGTAAGTAGTGATAAGAATGTCTTTATTGGTGATTGCGCTATTCCTTCAAGAATAAGAGATCAAGATTCGATAACTACTAGCGAAGAAATCAAATTGTTCCCTAATCCAGTTGCGAATGTATTGAATATTGATATGGGACTTATGAAAGGTACTACTCCTGTAGTCTATCAAATTCTAAGTCTTGAAGGAAAATCTATTCGTTCTGGAGTACTAGATCGTGATAATTCTATAAAAGCATTGGATGTTTCTAATTTATCAAATGGATTCTACTTGCTCAATATAAAAACAGGTAATACACAAATAGTGCATAAATTTATAAAGGATAAAACACAAAAGTAATACTGGATGATCTATCTGATTTGATACCTATCAGTGTCTGTTTTATAAAAAAAGCTTCAAATATTTGAAGCTTTTTTTATAAAACAATCTAACCACAAAACGGAATGAATTACAGTTTTTAACTATGGAGTTCCGTAAAGAAAACGAAGTTTTTTTTGGTTATATGCCATTTCAATTAATCCCGTTTGTTATTTAATAATTTTCAAAATGCTTTGGTCGTTAATTCATATAGATTTCTCTCCAGAATTTTTGCTCCTTCATCCATCATTTTTATAGCTATTTCATCAACATGCCTGTTTTTCCAGTTTTCTAACTTTGTTCCTTTCACCCATTGATTAAATGCTCCTAAAGCAGGTCCTGTATGGATTTGGAAATTTAGTTTATCATCACTTTCTCCAGAGAGTGACAAGGTATTACAATACTCAAAATACCATCCAAATACCAGCGCCATTTTCTTTTTAGGGTTCTGCTCTGCTTTCTCAATAAGGGAATAATCATCTTTAGCTATCAGAAGCTTTTTTATTTCGTTCCATATATCAGGCAACGGTTTTTTGAAATAGTTTTTTTCCAATTTTAGAAGAGCGGTTTCGGGTATTTGATCTAAAGAATCATATTTTTTGTAAAGATCATATAACTTATTAGCTCTTGCAGAAAATAAGACTCCTTTTTTTAGTACCTGAACTTTTGAATCTATTTCGAACATACTTCCATCTGGCACATAATCTGTATCCTGCACATCAATATCCTGAAGCAAATCTTTGGCGATATCACTTGTTCCTGCTTCTACTGTGCATTGATTAATCGAACCTGTCATCACGAAATCAGCTCCCATCATAAATACACAGGCAATAGACTGAGGAGTTCCTATACCTCCTGCCAAACCAATACGTATAGGTTTTTTATATTCGTATTCTGTTCCAATTCTTTCTTTTAATTTCTGAATTGATGGCAATAAGACCATAGAAACTCCTGCGTCTGTATGGCCGCCAGAATCTGCTTCTACACAGATATCATGACTCATAGGGACTTTTTTTGCCAGCATAGCTTGTTGCTGAGTGATCAAACCTTCCTCTAACAACCTATTAATCAATCTTTCTGGGGCCGGTCGCATGAATAACTCAGCCACTTCTGGCCTAAATACTTTAGCTATTATTCTATTTTTACATAGTACCTTATCGTTATTTACTTGGAGTCCCTTTACTCTAAAATAAACCAATGCCAATGTTACCTTCATAAAAGAAGCTGCCTCTATATTCTGTATACCTTTTTCTAAGTACAGTTCTATAAGCTTCATTTCTTCATCAGAGTTTTCGAGGTTATGAAGAAAATTCATTCCGTATGCTTCTCCTTCAGTTAATTCTTCCTGAATGAATTTTATATCTTCTTCAATTTCGGACAGCGAGAGTCCTCCTGTTCCCAGAAAACCCATCATTTTTGCCTTCCCAATTTGTACCACTAACTCCTTAGAAGCTATCCCGCGATACATCCCTCCGGTAATATAAGAATACTTCACTCCATAAGCTTCTCTAAAATCTTTATTTCCTAACCTCGTAGACAAACCTTCTCTGAAATCTACATTTTTATTGTCTTTAAATGAATCCTTTAAGGCAGGCGATGCTTTACCATTGACTTTTTTTATAGTTTTATTTTTAACAACCTGAGAATAGTCTTTTTTGATTTCAGTAACCATTTTTGAAAGAATTTCACTTCCTATTTCTTCAAAGTCGTTAACTCCTTCTCCTATTAAATATCGTATAGTACCGGTCCAGTTAACAGAATTATTAATCTGCTGACTCAATAATTGAGAAATCTGCTCATTTTCATACGGCATTGCTGTAACATTAGAAATAACAGGAGAGTTTAATACAGCGAATTTGAAGTTTTCTAAAAATAGCGAAAAATCTTCTGCAGCTTTTTTCATATACCTCGAATGAAAAGGAGAGGTCACAAATAAAGGGACAATTTTAATTCCTTGATTATCAAAATTTTTCACTAAATCACTAACCATCTCATGAGGACCGGAAATTACGGTTTGTGTAGGTGTATTAAAATTGGCCACATCAATACTATCATAGCCTCCTGCTTTTAATTTATCTTCTAAATCATTCACATTTATCCCTAGTACTGCTGCCATTCCTCCTTTTACCGCATTACCCATTAATTCCCCTCTTTTCTGGACTAGTTTGAGCCCTGTCTCAAAATCAAACGCACCTGCCGCATGAAGGGCATTATATTCACCCAAACTATGACCAATAAAATAATTATGATCAGATAAGTTTATTTTCTTTTGCATAAATGTAAGAGCGTTGACCACATACAATGCAGGTTGAGTAAACTGCGTTTTTCCTAATTCTCTTCTTGGGTCTTTCAGGCATAATTCTTCTAAATCATATCCCAGAATAGTAGAAGCTTCTTCTACTTCTTTCTTAAAAGAAGGGAATAAATCTTTCCCCATTCCTTTGTATTGTGATCCCTGACCGGAGAACATTATTGTTTTCATCTGTTTTTTTTTATTGTTTTTTTTGAATTGTCAGATGGAATTTTACATATCGCTCATAACGACAACTTCTCCTTTATTTTTTAGGCTACATCCAAATTTTTCTGCCGCCTCAATTACTAAACCTGCAGCTTTTTGGAGTTGATCTTTGGTATGCTCTGAAGTTATAAAATGTCTAAGCCTTCCTGCTCCTTTGGGAGCAGCCGGATATACTAAGATTGGAGCATACACCCCTTTTTCTTTTAAATAATTAGAAACTTCAATAGTTTTCTGTTCATCCCCAATGATAACAGGTACAATCCAAGTTTTAGTATTAGCAAGCATGACCTTATCCTTATAAAGTGATTTAAGGTATCTAGCATTTTCCATCAATTTTTTTCTCTTAATATCTCCATCTTTACCAGAAGCTAATTTAAAAGATGCAAATACTCCTCCCACAATCGCTGCCGGCAATGTTCCTGAAAACATATGGTTTCTGGCAGAATAATCAATATAATTAGAAATAGATTTCTTAGCTAACAGAAAGCCTCCTATTCCAGAAAAAGTCTTACTTAAAGTTCCTATTAATAAATCTACGTCATCCAATACGCCTTGATCGGCACAAACACCACGACCATTCTCACCTGTTAGCAACATAGAGTGTGCTTCATCAACAAAAACTTTAGCGCCATATTTTTTCGAAACTCTAACAACCCCTTTAATATCTCCATAATCTCCATCAGCACTGAAACAACCCTCTGTACATACGAGAATACGGTTTTTTCCATTATCAATACCTTTTAAGACATCTTCAAGATCCTCCATATTATTATGCATGAAATAATGAACATTGGCTTTAGAAAAAATAGCCCCATCAACCGAACTAGCGTGCATGTATGCATCCAAAACTACATGATCACCTTCTTTCATATATCCAGAAATAGTCCCCGAGCAAGCACTAAATCCAGAACTAAATAACGTAACTGCTGTATCCTTTTTTCCAAAAAAATCTACCAATTCTTTTTGGAATTCTTTATGCAGAGTTAACATCCCTCCAACCAGAGGTGTGGCAGCTGAACCCAAACCATATTTATCCAAGGCTTCCTGACTTGCTTTTATAACTTCGGGGTGTCCAGAATATCCCAAATAATCATAATTAGAGAAATTAATTAATGATTCACCGTCCTCTGTTAGAAAGACTGGTTTTACCTTTGAGGTCCTAAATAAAATTTTAGATCTATTCTGTATAAAATCCTGAAAATCCTCAATTTCTTCATCTTCTCTACTAGTTATTGAACCAAAAAAACCATCTATACTATCTTTAGTATCAGAAACTTTGTCATTAATTATTGATTTACTATTGTTTGAACTTCGAGTGTCTTCAATTTTATGTCCGCTACTCTTTAAAGTTTCATAAATAAAACTTGAAATTTCACGAATACTTGAGAGTCCAATAATTTCCTCAACTTCAACTTCTATGGAAAATGTATTATTAATTCTCCTCAATAAACTAACCTGTCCCATAGAATCAATACCATATTTGTTTAGTTCCGTATCAATTTTTAATTCATCTTTTGGGATTTTTAAAAGTTCAGAGATGATTTGAACTATTTCATCAGTAACCTGTTTTTCAGAATATTTACTACTTGCGACTTTGTCTCCTGTAGCAATAGCATTTCTATTTTCCTGAATTCCTGAATTTTTTATTTTCCCTAATTCTCTTATTAGAATTGATTTTAGTACTTCTCTTCTGTCTTGATTTGAATTTTCCATTTCTCTTTGCTCCATTTTAATTTTTTATTTTTAAAAATTCTTAATAATTGATATTAATTCCTCCAGGGAATCTTCTGGGATTTGATCTAAAATAACGTCTATTGAATCTGGAGAATCCATTTTTAACAAACTATCTACCATACTTTCTATATCATCATCAAAATCTTTATCTAAAGAATTTTCTTCATTTGTAAAAGTGGTAATCAATGCTTCTATACCTTCTTCAGGAATCTGATCTATAAAAGCATCTATAGAATCTAAAGAATTGGATGAAATTAATTCTTCAATCATAGCTTCTAGTAGTTTTTCATCAAATTTTTGAAAAAGCAACTGTTGTTCTAACTTCTCTATATTTTGACCAAATAGCACCAGGCTCCCTTCTATATTATTCTTCAGTATATTATCGAAAATAACTACTCCTTCCTCTGATGGCAAAGGCTTAAGACCGAATTGAGTGAACATAAAATCGATAACCTCTTTTCTGGGACGCATTCCGCCATCTAGCCACAACGGCCAGTTAATACTATAAGAATTACCATGTCTCTTGCCTTTGTCTTTCATATCATTTCTAAACTTGACAAAATTATCCAGATATGCATTCCCTGCAGAATATGCACATTGACCGGTATTACCAAGAACTCCAGAAACCGATGAAAACATCATAAAGAAATCCAATGCTATATTTTTTGTAGCATTATCAAGGTTTCTGGCACCAAGAATTTTTGTATGGAGTACTTGTTCTATCTCCATTGGTGTTTTGTTGATAATTAGACTATCACGATTTACTCCGGCACTATGAATAACCCCATCCAGTCTTCCGTGGGTTTTTATAATGTTTCGAACAACTTTTGTTACAGATGTACTATTTGTTACATCACAAGCAATATATTCTGAATTGGGTATGTTTTTCAGGCGAAGCTCTTTATCTCTGGAGAGTTTACTTCTTCCTGTCAAAATAAGTTTAGTATTCTTAGTTTTACTGATATGCTCTGCAAAAACAAAGCCTAATCCTCCTGCACCTCCTGTAATGAAGTATATTCCTCCTTCCTTAATTTTAATTCCTGAAGGGGCAAAATCTGTAATTGGTTTGAAATATTTTTCTTCCCTAACGGTATCTCTATAGCGAATGTCTACATATCCAGACTGATTTTCTGATTCAATAACAGTAACCAGTGTATCAATGGATTTGATTGACAAACTATCAACCCCAACCATTCTTCCGGCAATTTTTTGGTGTTCTCTCTGTGCTGTTTTAAGCAGACCCGATACAAAACCATATTTAACATATTCACTGTTATTATAAACAATAGTAATATCCTTATGGGTAGTATTCTTTATTATTTCTTTAACCTTCTGAAATACTTTATTAAAATAATCAGTTTCTCCCGAATTTGTAATAGATTCAATCACTACTTCTGTTTTCTTACCTAATCTTCTGGACAACTCGACTGATCCGCCGGCTAACAAAACAAGTTTTGATTTCGGATCAATTTTAGTGCTCTTAATTTCTGGATCACAGACTTGCCAATAATCGGTATAAGTGTATGTTTTTGCTATATCTTCAACAAATTGAACTTTTTTCTCTTCAATTGGTTTAGCTGTAACAGGTAATATCACAAAACTTTTAAAACTTAATAAAACCGTCCCTTTATCTGATAATAAGTCAATATCATAACTAGAAGTATTTGCTTTTCTCTTTCCATTTTCTTTTTTACGTGCATAACACCAGGAAGTATCTAATACATCACCATAGATATTTACCTCTTTAACACTAAAAGGTATTGCAAGTGTTGAAGTGTCTTTTGATTCCATCTCCAATATAATACTTGTCTGCAAAGCACTATCCAGTATTCCTGGTTGCAAAACGTAGTTATTATCCCGAGGTAGTTTGATTTTTGATAAAGCTACTCCATCACTATACCATAGTTTTTCTATTCCCTGAAAGCTTGATCCATAATCAAATCCAATTTTTCTGAAAATAGAATAGCATTCATCTCCTTTCTTTTTATTCAATAGTTGACTCTTAATTTCTTCGATATCTATTAATCCTGGAGAAGTTAACCCTATTGTACTTAGGCTTCCTTGTCCGCAAATAATATTTTCTTCAGTATTTTCTTTTGTGTTTTTTAAAATTGTATAGGTGATCGTATCATCGCCTTCTTCAGACAAGCTAACCTCTATAGATTCAGGTTTTCCATTCACTGATATAGGATTAGTCCATATGATATCCTTTATCTGAGTAATATCTGATTCTTTGCTTAAGCTTCCTGCCGCTCTGGCTAGTTCTAAATATGCCACTCCTGGTAACATTTTCTCTCCTCCAACCTTATGATCAGATAAAAAAGACTCTGATCCTATATATTTACTGGTAAAAAGTTGCTTGTTAAATTTAGAGATGTTAACATGTAATAATGGATGTAGATGCTTATCAAAATTTGATATAACAGCCTTATTTTCTCCGGAATCCGGAATCCAATATCCAACTTTTTTAAATGGATATGTTGGCAAACTGATCTTATTAGGAACAGTACCATCTTTGTACATTGAATCCCAATCAATAGTTATACCTCGTACCCATAATTGTGCCAGAGATTTTGGCTGTCCTTCTGATAATACTGTTTTTATGTATAGATCAAGTGCTTTTCCTTCTAATAAAATATCAGTGTTTTTATTTTCGGTATTACCGACAAAAAAACCTAATAGTTTTCCAGAACTATATGCTTCTAAAGAAGTTTTTAGCTGTATTAGATTATCTGCTGTAAAAGCCAGGCGTTCTTCCATAGCTTCTCTCCCTACTTGTAGGGTATAAGCCAGATCATAGATATTAACATCCTTATGATTGTCTAAATATGAGCGTAAATTCAGCACCTGATCCTCTAAACGATCAATGCTCTTTGCCGATAAAACTATAATAGCAGCATCTTCACTATGGTACTCCTTCTTTGCTTTGGGAATATATTCCTCTACTATAAGGTGCGCATTACTACCTCCTGCTCCAAATGCACTGATCCCTGCCA
>NZ_VTZU01000030.1 GCF_008370685.1 Aquimarina sp. RZ0 | reverse complement strand
TCAAAGGAAAAAGACTCAAAGCAGCTTGGGATCAAGACTATTTGATAAAAGTCCTAAATGTAAGGACATGATACTAAATTAAATAGATCATAATTTAACAAAATTAACAAAGCTTGAGTTTGCCCTGATTTCCCTCATTCAAAACCTGATTTCCCTCATTCTAACTTTTGGATACTATCCTTTTGAGGTACTTTTATGTCAATTAAAAAAGTAAAAAGGGATGTAGCGCCACGATAGAATTATAACGGTTGGATGTGTGAGGAATTAATTTTTAGGTTGGTTAGTTGATTAAAACGGATGTAGTAATGGGGTAACTGCATCCGTTTTTTATAGCTATAGTCTTTTTATGTGATTACAAATTTTCGGTATAAATTTCTTTAACTAATTTGTGGTATGAATTACGGTTTACAACAACTTTGTTTTTCTGTATCTCCATAAGGGGGTTACGATTTTCTAATACTTTTCGTACAACGGTCTCTGTTGTATCAATACGTGAAGCTATTCTGTGTATAGCAAATTTTTTATTCTTTTCATTTAAATCTTTATAATGAGTGTTTAGCATATGATTTGGATATTATATTTTAAAAACTTCTATTACAATATATAAAATATTATACAAATACACGTTTTAAGTATAATAATACATGTTTGATGTTTTCAGAAATATTGATAATCAATACCTTTTTTAAAACAATACAGGCTCATTATAAATTATTAAAGAATTATATGAGTGGTTATATTCTGCTGTGTTAGATTTTCCAATCATTAGAGATTGGCCATAATTGTGGATATTTTTTGTATTTTAAGGAACCGTATAAACGATAATAGTGAGAGCAAAAATTGAATCTAAGAAAGTAAACTACTTCGGGGCAAGCCTCCTTTAGCATTTTAAATCTCGATTATAAAGTAAAGAGTATAAAGCATGAAATATACAATACTGCCGAATACAGATATAAAAGTTAGTAAGATATGTTTAGGATCTATGACGTGGGGACAACAGAATACAGAGTTTGAAGGGCATCAGCAAATAGAATATGCGATATCACAAGGAGTTAATTTTATAGATACGGCAGAGTTATACTCAGTTCCTGCAAAAAAAGAAACCCAGGGGAATAGTGAAAAAATTATAGGAAACTGGTTAAAAAAGACTAAGAAAAGAGGTAAGGTAATTATAGCAACAAAAATAGTAGGTCCAGCATCTTTTGCAAAGCATATCAGAAAAGGAGGGTTTATTAAAAAAGAACTAATTGATGCAGTGCATAAAAGTTTGCAAAGACTTCAGACTGATTATATTGACTTATATCAACTACACTGGCCGGAACGACAAACAAATTTTTTTGGCAAACTCGGGTATACTCACGATGAAAATGATGTTTGGAAAGATAATTTTTCAGAGATTTTATATCATTTAGGAAATTTTGTAAAAGAAGGTAAAATTAGAGAAATAGGCGCTTCTAATGAAACTCCCTATGGTATGATGAGGTATATGGAAGAGACCAGAAAGGGAAGTCAAAAAATGATTACTGTGCAGAATCCGTATAACTTACTGAACAGGAAAGATGAAATAGGATTAACCGAAATTTTGCATAGAGAAAATATAGGACATTTGTCGTATTCACCGCTTGGATTTGGAATGCTAACTGGAAAATACTTAGAGGAAATCCCCAAAAATTCAAGAGTAAATTTATTTCCTAATTACAATCGGTATATGAAAGAGAATAGCTATAAAGCCACAAGATTATACAATGAAATTGCCAAGAGATATGAAATAAGTTTTGCGCACTTATCTTTGGCTTATGTACTCCATCAGCCTTTTGTAACCAGCACGATTATTGGGGCTACTACAATACCGCAACTCATAGAAAATATTGACAGTATTAATGTGTCATTATCTGGTGAGATTATAGAAGAAATTGATAATGTTCACATACAATTTCCCAATCCCGCTCCATAATTGATATCGTGCCTTTTGTTTTTGAAAATACTCAAATAAAATGAGCAAGTTTTAATGGATAATTTTAAATCAGAAATGGTATTACCCAAATAAGTATTCAACCACATCTTCAATTTTGGTAACTAACTGAATACTGATTTGTGTGTTTTTTTTCGAAATTTTGTTGTACTTGGAGACAAAAATAGTAGAGAAACCTAATTTTTCTGCTTCTTGTATTCTTTGTTCTATTTTATTCACGGGTCTAATTTCTCCGGCAAGTCCTACTTCTGCAGCAAAACAATAATCTTTGGGTACCGGGAGATCCTCATTAGAGGATAATATTGCAGCCACTACCGCAAGATCAATGGCTGGATCATCTACAGAAATTCCACCTGTAACATTAAGGAATACATCCTTAGCACCTAATCTAAAGCCAGCTCTTTTTTCTAGAACTGCCAATATCATGTTGAGTCGTTTTAGATTATATCCAGTAGCACTACGTTGAGGTGTTCCGTATACTGCGGTACTGACTAACGCCTGGATTTCTATCATTAGTGGCCGTAAACCTTCTACTGTAGACGCAATGACCGTTCCGCTAAGTTCTTCTTCTTTTTTAGAGATTAAAATTTCGCTGGGATTGCTCACTTGTCGTAATCCATTTCCCAGCATCTCATAAATCCCTAATTCTGCAGTAGAACCGAAACGGTTTTTAAGAGCTCTCAAAATTCTATATACATGATTGCGATCTCCTTCAAATTGTAATACGGTATCTACCATGTGTTCCAGGATTTTTGGTCCTGCGATATTGCCATCTTTAGTGATATGACCAATAAGAATTACGGGAGTTGCAGTTTCTTTTGCAAATTTGATAAGTTCTGTGGTGCATTCTCTTATTTGAGAAATAGTTCCTGCGCTGCTTTCGATATAATCGCTATGCAAGGTCTGTATAGAATCAATAATAACAATATCAGGTTCTGTAGCTTCTATCTGCCTAAATATATTTTGAGTCTTGGTTTCTGTTAGAATAAAGCAGTTATCCAGCTTGGATTGGATGCGTTCTGCACGCATTTTTATCTGTTTTTGGCTTTCTTCTCCAGAAACATATAATGTTTTGTAGGGTAGTTTTAGACTAATCTGTAATAAAAGTGTACTTTTTCCTATTCCAGGTTCTCCTCCCAGTAAGGTAAGAGATCCGGGAACCAACCCACCACCAAGTACCCGATTGAGTTCTGTATCATCAGTATTGTATCTCGTTTCTTGTGTTGTATCAATTTCAGAAATTTTTAAAGGCTTGGAGGCTCTATTCGTTTTAGAATTAGTGCTTGGGCCTTTCCAATCGTTTTTTTCAGGTTTCTGAATAATTTCTTCTGCAATAGTATTCCATTCTTTACACGAAGTACATTGACCTTGCCATTTTGTGTATTGAGCTCCGCAATTCTGACAGTAAAAAACAGTTTTGGTTTTAGCCATTCATCTACAATAAATTGATTATAAAAATACTAATTATTTAAATTGATAGTACACAGCGTATAGGAAAACAAAGAGATCTCTTTGTTTGAGATCTCTTTGTTAAGTATTTGTATGTTTTAATTTTAGTTTTAAAAACCAAAATCTTCTTTGATTTTATTTACTTTATCCAGCATATAATCTTTTGTTAGAAAAGCTACTTCATTTAATAAGAAACCACTTTCATAGGCTCTCATAGCTTTTTTAGGCTCTCCTAGCTGCTCATAGCCTAATCCAAGATAGTAGTATCCAAGCATTTTTTTAGGATGCTCTTTTATTGCTAATTTACCAAGAGGTTCCAGCTCTTCCCAGTTTTCATTTTTTTCGATTGCTGTAGAAATAGCTATAAAATCATTTACTCTTATCTGGCGTTTGATGCCATATAGTTTTTCTGTAGTATCATAAATATCTACCAAATAGTCATACTTAGAAGTTTCTAAATTAACAATTACTTCTTTGTACTTTTTTTTGCTGATCGGACGATACATCTCAAAAATCTTTTCTAGCGCCTTAGGAATTGCTCTTCCTACTAAGGTATAATGAGAAGATTCATCAAAATTGTCAAATATATAATTAGTATTTGGGTTTTCTATTGCTGTAAGTTTTTCATCCAGTGATATGATGTCATTTTTTATATTTTCTGCATCATTCGTAGCAGTGGCAAGATAATACCATACATCTGATTTGGCTTCACTAAGTACACTGGTGATACGATCTCCCATAGGTGGCGCCAACTCAGGACTTAGGTTGATATATGCCTGAAAAATCGGATTATCTTTAAATAGAAAATAATTAATAAAATTAGCGGTATAATCATGGCCTACAATAATTTTTAATTGTGCTGTTCTATACGTTTCATTAATGTAGGGTAATAGTTCCTGGCCAATAAACTCATAAAATTCTGCCCCTTTGTTTTCTGGTAAATAACTAGCAAGATCATATCTGCAATCTTCTTTTCTTGTTTTTCTCTGGATAATACCTACAACAATTGATTCCGGCATATCTTCCCAATAGGAAAAATAATCAACATTTCCAGCGACAGGTTCAAATAAATGATCTCCATCAAGTACGATGATTACAGGGTATGTTTTGTCTTCATTTCTTTCATAATTACGAGGAAGCTGAATTTTTAGATCTCGACTTTGATCTAGTTTAATAGATCTGAATGTCTCGTATTTTACCTGAGCATAAGAAACAGCTGTAAAGATAGATACAAGAATTAAAAGGATGCTTTTTTTCATAAGTAGTAGGATTACGGTTAAGCGGATAGCAATATATAAATTATTTCACACGTTTAAAATTTTATAATGGATCATCATAGAAACAGTAAACTGTTTTATGTATAAAGAGTTGTTATTAATTTATGTTTTTTTTCGTTTTATTTAATATGGGTAGAAACAAAAATGATAACGCCCCAATGACAATATTTATTGCTGTCTGCGATCCCCATAATATCCATCCAAATGCCTCTCCATCACTTTTTTCAAAACCAAAGAAGACAAAAACGGCACCAACAACAATCGGAAAAGGTAGGATACCAATACCGCCATTAGTTGTTGACATAGAAAATGAACCCACAACAAATGCTACCAAAATGACTCCAATTGAGGCATCTCTCAAATCGGGAACGGCAAATTTTACAACATGGAACATTAATATATACAAAAACCAGATTAACAAGGTATGAAAAAGAAAAGCCCATTTTTGTTTCATGGTAAACACACTTTGCATGCCTTCCCATAGTCCCATACCAAAATCTCTGATTTTAATAATAAGCGTATGAGAAGATTTTTTAAGAAGCTGAAGCCCCAGAAAACCTATTAAAATAAGTGCGAGAATAATTCCTAGTGTAAGTAGAGGATTTATATTTTTTTCTTTGAGAAAACCTAACAAATATTCTGTTTGTAGAATTCCTGCAATAGCCGTGATGATGATCAACATAATCAGATCAATAACTCTTTCTGAAACAATAGTCCCAAATGCTTTCTCAAAAGGTACTTTTTCATAGGTGGATGCAGTAATACCTCTCAGTACTTCTCCCGATCTTGGAATGCCAAGGTTTGCCAGGTATCCTACCATTAATGCCATAAAATTATTATATAATTTGGGCGTATATCCTAGTGGATTTAATAAGAATTTCCAACGATATGCTCTGGAGAGGTGTGATACAATGCCCAGAGTTAGTGAACAGAATATCCATAGAGGATCTGCATTTGTTATGCTATGTAAGAGTTCTTTTCTATATGCTGGAGTTGCAGACTTCAGAAAATACCATATCAAAAAAACTCCCAATAGAATTGGGAGTATTATTTTTAAAAACTTTATCAATTTAGGATTCACCCTTTTACTTTAGCAAATTGTTTTCTTCATTAGGAAAAAGTAACGCCGGTTTGAATTTTTTCGCTTTTTCGATATCCATCATTGCGTATGTAATAAGGATCAGTACATCTCCCTTTGCTACTTTTCTTGCAGCTGCCCCATTGAGTGTGATTTCACCACTGTTTCTAGGGCCAGGGATTGCATATGTTTCCAGACGTTCTCCATTATTGTTATTGACGATTTGTACTTTTTCACCTTCAATAATATTGGCAGCATCCATTAAATCTTCGTCAATAGTAATGCTTCCTATATAGTTTAGGTCTGCGCCAGTTACTTTAACGCGATGAATTTTTGATTTTACAACGTGTACAAACATTTTACAAAGTTAATTATTTTTAGTTTAGCGCAATATTATCAATAAGTCTGACTTCTCCTGCAAAAACTGCAATAAAAGCTCGATATTTAATATTCTCTTGTTTTCTTTTAATAGACTTCAGATTAGAGGTTTTTGCAATTTCAAAATATTCTAATTCCAAGGTGTCATTGTTTTCAAATTGTTCTGATACCCATTTATTTAACGTAGTAACACTTTTTGTGCCAAAATCCTCTTTGACTTGTTTCAGAATCTTGTAAATTAAAGGAGATTCGCTTAATTGCTTTTGATTGAGCCTTTTATTTCGAGAACTTAAAGCCAAACCACTTTCTTCTCTATAAATAGGACATCCTATAATTTTTACTGCCATTTTTTCAATGACGACAAGTTGTTTGACAATTTGAAGTTGCTGAAAATCTTTTTCACCAAAATAAGCTCTGGTAGGCGTAACAATAGTAAATAAATGTTTCAAGACTGTGCCGACTCCATCAAAATGCCCTGGTCTGTACTTACCTTCCATCTCACGCTCTAGTCCTTTAAAATCATATGTAATAGATTCTACCTGCGCTCCATATACCTCTTTTGCAGAAGGAGTAAAAACAATGATTTCTGAAGATACGTTGGAGAGAAGTTTTATGTCAGTCTCTAAAGTTCTCGGATAATTAACTAAGTCCTCAGAATTATTAAATTGTGTTGGGTTTACAAAAATATTCACGATGACCACCTGATTTTCGCTTAGCGCTTTTTGTACTAATGCCAGATGACCTCTATGCAATGCCCCCATTGTAGGGACAAAACCAATAGTTTTATTTTGTTTTTGTAAGTCTGCAACATGCTTGCTAATGTCTAGTCTTTTCTCGTATACCCGCATTTATCTAAAACTTAAAAGGCGTGCAAAAATAAGATATTACTGGCAGACTACATAAATTTTCGTAATTTTGCAAAAATTTATTCCGAAGGAGACGATTAAAGTATCGATTATATGAAAGATAAGAGGATATTGTATGTATCATCAGAAGTAATACCTTACCTACCAGAGACAGAGATTTCATCAATGTCTTTTGAAGCGCCAAGAATGGTGAATAGTAAAGGTGGACAAATTAGAATTTTTATGCCAAGATATGGGAACATTAATGAGCGGAGACATCAACTGCACGAAGTAATTCGTTTGTCAGGGATGAATCTGGTGATTAATGACCTCGATATGCCTCTTATAATAAAGGTTGCATCCATTCCCAAGGAAAGAATGCAGGTGTACTTTATAGATAATGAAGACTATTTTAAGCGTAAAGCGACACTTACAGATGAAGAAGGGAATCTATTTCCGGATAATGATGAAAGGGCTATCTTTTTTGCCAAAGGTGTCATAGAAACAGTTAAAAAATTAAACTGGTCACCAGATGTGATACATGTACATGGCTGGCTGGCATCACTTTTGCCTTTGTACCTAAGAAATTATTATGCGAATGAACCATTGTTTAGTCATAGTAAAATTGTAACTTCTGTATACGATCATGGCTATAAAGGAACATTGGATAAAAATATGTTAGAGAAAGTAAAGTTTGATGGGATAGATGAAGATAAGATAAGTGATCTTGCCAAACCAACATATAATAATGTTATGAAGGTTGCAATTGATAATTCTGATGCTATCATTGTGGGGTCAGAAGAAATCCCGGCAGAGCTCACAAAACATTTAAGTACCATCGCTCAACCTGTATTAGAATATAAAAAACCAGATGAATTTGCTGAAGCCTATCAAGATTTCTATCAGACAGAAGTATTGGTGTAAGCAAAAGGAAGTATATATGAAATTGAAAAACATTTTGATTAGAACAACTGCTATAGTAGCTATTGTTTTTGTAGCAATATCTTGTGATAATGATTTTAGCTCAGTAGGGAGTGAAGTGATCGGAGGTGTTAATTTTAATGACAATAGTTATGCTGCATTTCCTATAGCATATAGCAAAACATTCGAAAAAGTACAAACAAGTAATCTACCCAATAATTTATTAGGAGTCTATAACGATCCCGTATATGGATCGTCTACCTATAGTATTTTGGCACAGGTTGATCCAGAACGTTTTAATCCTGTATATGGTAAAAACCCTAAGTTAGATAGTATCGTGTTTGACTTGCCTTATTTTAGTAGGGTTACTAATTCTGAGACAGATGATAATGGTGTTATAACGAATACCTATGTATTGGATTCTATATACAGGAATGACAGCATCAAACTATCATTTTATCAGTCTAATTTTTTCTTAAGAGATTTTGAAGCCTCTGATTCAGGGGAAAGAAAAATATATTATTCTGATGAAATAGATGAAAATGTTCAAATGTCTGCAGAAGGAGTGCTGCTAAAAGAAATTCCCGCATTTCTGCCTTCATCCAAGGAAATTACACTGACAACTCCGGATGGAGAAGACGAGGATACGAATCCTGATGTGCAGCGATTAGCTCCAAGATTACGTTTTGTCCTCAGACCCGCAGAAGGGGATGGTTCATCAATGCAAAACGATCAGGAACTGATAGATCATTTTACAGCATTATTTCTTGACAAGGAAGGAGATGCGGAGTTTAGTAATTCCAATAATTTTAGAAATTTTTTTAGAGGTATTTATATTAAAGCAGAATCAATGTTGGATACTCCTAATGACGGTAATTTAGTCTTTTTTGGTATTGGTGATGCTAGCATTACATTGAACTATTCATTTGATACGGATAAGATGGATGAAGATGATGAAGACGATGATGGTGATACTACAGAAATTATTAGAGATCAGGGAAGTCTTGCGCTCAATTTTGCTAATAATATTGTTAATGGAATTGAAAAAGGAAACAATTTTATAACAATTCCAGAGCCGGATATAGAAAATGGAGATGAAGATCTTTTTCTAAAAGGAGGTGAAGGCTCCTATGCAGTAATAGATTTATTCAGTAGATATGTAGAGGTTGATAGTGATGGAGATTTTATTGTAGATGAGAACGGAAATCCTATTTTTATCGAAAATCCAAGCGAAGAAGAAAAAGTTAAAACAGAATTAGATTTTATAAAAAGTAGAGACTGGTTGATAAACGATGCTTCTATTAAGTTATATATCAATCAGAATAAAGTTGAAGGAGGAGATACGGAGCCAGAAAGAATTTATATATTTAATCAGGAAACAGGACAGGTGCTTGCTGATTATTTATCTGATTTACAGCAAGGTATACCAGGTGTTCTTAGTCATTTAGAAAGAATCACCAGAGGTTCTGATGATCAAGGAGAGTTTTATAAAATTAGATTGACGCGGCATATTATTAATGTTCTTAATGAAGATATCAATAATGCAAAATTAGGTATTGCCGTCTCTCAAGATGTAAATATAATTGCCAATGCTAGAGGGTCTACCTCTGCTGCTAGTACAGATGAAGAATTGATCCCGTTCTCATCTATAACATCCCACGAAGGCACAATTCTGTATGGTAATACAGAAAACGTGCCAGAAGCTAAACGTTTAAAACTTGATATTTTTTATACGGAATCCAAAAAATAATTAACAAAAAAACAAAATATGTGTGGAATAGTAGGGTATATAGGTCATAGGGAGGCTTATCCAATTGTACTAAAAGGATTAAAAAGATTAGAATATAGAGGGTATGATTCTGCAGGAATCGCACTTTATGACGGTAATGATATTAAGTTATCCAAAACCAAAGGTAAAGTAGCAGATCTGGAGAGTAGATTGACAGAAGAAATCTCTACAAACGGAAATATAGGTATTGGGCATACCAGATGGGCAACTCATGGAGTTCCTAATGATGTAAACTCTCATCCGCATTATTCTAATTCTGGTAATTTAGTAATTATTCATAACGGAATCATAGAGAATTATGAATCGCTCCGTAAAGAATTATCAAATAGAGGATATACGTTTACATCAGAAACAGATACAGAAGTATTAGTAAACCTTATTGAAGACGTAAAAACAAAAGAAGGTGTCAAACTAGGAAAAGCAGTTCAGATTGCATTGAATCAAACGATCGGAGCCTATGCAATTGCTGTTTTTGATAAGCAAAAACCTGATGAAATAGTCGTAGCTAGATTAGGAAGTCCTTTGGCGATTGGAGTTGGCGAGGATGAGTTTTTTATAGCTTCTGATGCCTCTCCTTTTATAGAGTATACCAATAATGCTATTTATCTTGAGGATGGAGAAATGGCAATTATTAGGTTAAAAAAGAATGTTAAGATCAGGAAAATTAAAGATGATAGTCTTGTAGATCCATACCTTCAAGAACTTCAGATCAATCTGGAACAAATTGAAAAAGGAGGATACGAGCATTTTATGCTCAAAGAAATATATGAGCAGCCAAATGCTATTAGTGATACTTATAGAGGTAGAATACGAGTGGCAGAAGGGATTATAAAGATGGCAGGGATAGATGACAATCTCGCCAAGTTGTTAAATGCTAAACGTATTTTAATCATAGCTTGTGGTACTTCATGGCATGCTGGACTAGTTGCAGAATATATTTTTGAGGAATTAGTGCGTATTCCTGTAGAAGTAGAGTATGCTTCTGAGTTTAGGTATAGAAACCCGGTTATTCATCAAGATGATGTTGTTATTGCAATATCTCAAAGTGGAGAAACAGCAGATACAATGGCCGCAATTAAGTTGGCCAAAGAGAGAGGGGCGTTTGTTTTTGGAGTGTGTAATGTGGTAGGATCTTCTATTTCCAGAGAGACTGATGCCGGAGCTTATACGCATGCCGGACCAGAAATAGGAGTTGCTTCAACAAAAGCATTTACTACACAAATTACAGTACTTTCTTTAATTGCATTAAAATTAGCGGAAAGAAAAGGAACGATTACAAATAGTGATTTTCATTATTACCTTCAGGAATTAGAGCGTATTCCGGAAAAAGTAAAATTAGCCTTAGAATCTAATGATCACATTAAGTCTATTGCGGATACGTATAAGGATGCTGGAAATTTCCTATATCTCGGTAGAGGTTTTAACTTTCCGGTAGCTTTGGAAGGAGCTCTAAAGCTAAAAGAAATTTCATATATCCACGCAGAAGGATATCCGGCAGCCGAAATGAAACACGGGCCAATTGCATTAATCGATGAGCAGATGCCTGTTGTTGTTATTGCGACCAAAAAAGGTCACTATGAAAAGGTCGTGAGTAATATTCAGGAAATAAAGTCCAGAAAAGGGAAGATTATAGGAATTGTAACAGAGGGAGATGAAACGGTAAAATCATTGGCAGATCATGTTATAGAAATACCAGAAACTATTGAGTTCTTAACACCTCTCCTAACTACGATCCCACTTCAGTTATTATCCTATCATATAGCGGTTATGCTAGGTAAAAATGTGGATCAACCAAGAAATCTTGCAAAATCTGTGACTGTAGAGTAAAAAAAAACTTTAAATCAATGTGAAAAAAGCGAATTATTCTCAAGATAATTCGCTTTTTTTTATTCGAAAAGGACTGAAAATCAATGTTTGTTTCGTTTTTCGAATAAATTTATTGAAAAAACATATTTCCTTTGCTTGGTATTGTTTATAAAGTATCTTCGCGCTTCCAAATTTTAAAAATAACTACTTATGAAAAAAATTGCCCTCGCTTGTGCGCTATTTTTTTGCATTACAAGTTTTTCCCAAACTTTAATTACAGGGACAGTTGTTGATGAATATGACCAAGCCTTACCGCAGGTAAATATTTCAATTAAAGGAGCAGCCGTAGTTGCTATTACGGATTTTGATGGTTTCTTTTCTTTTACCACGTCAGAAGATTTCCCATTGACACTGGAGATAGAAAGTATAGGTTTTGATACGAGTACAGAGGTTGTAAACGCTGATAATGTCAATTTAAAAATTATATTAAAAGAAACGAATTTTCTAGATGAGTTTGTAGTTTCTGCATCCAGAGCTCCTGAACGTTTATTTGAGTCTCCGGTGAGTATCGAACGTTTAGGTCTGACTGATATTAAAAACACCCCGTCAGGAGATTTTTATGGAGCACTAGAGAGTATAAAAGGAGTAGATATCAATACAAACAGTTTAACCTTTAAATCTGTAAATACAAGAGGTTTTGCCACCTTTAATAACAATAGGTTTGTACAATTAGTTGATGGAATGGATAATACTTCTCCATCATTAAATTTTGCATTAGGTAATCTTGTAGGACTTAATGAATTAGATGTTGAGAATATTGAATTATTGCCAGGAGCATCTTCTGCACTTTATGGAGCGAATGCCTTTAATGGTATTTTATTTATGAACAGTAAAAGTCCATTTGAGCATGAAGGTGTAAGCGGTTATGCCAGAGGAGGTATTACTTCGCAAGAAGCGGCAGGAACGAATCCTTATGGTGATATTGGAGTACGCATTGCTAAAGCGTTTGGGGATAAGTTTGCTGCAAAAGTGAATATATCTTATTTTAATGGAACAGATTGGTTTGCGACTAGCGAAGATAATATTGAGAATCCAGGAGAGACGTTATCTCAAGACCCTGCTTTTAATGGCTTAAATGTTTATGGGGATGAAATTATTACCAATATAAAAAGTATAGGTTTTGAGTTGCTAAGTGCAGGACAAATTACGCAACAACAATTTGATTTAATACCACAACAAGTTGTAAGTAGAACAGGATATAATGAAGAGGATCTCACGGATTACACAGCAGATAATTTAAAGTTTGATGTCTCTTTGAATTATAGGCCTTTTGCAAATGATTTTGAAATTATTTATGTTGGAAAATTAGCACAAGGGCAAACTATTTTTCAAGATACTAATAGATTTAGTTTAAATAATTTTTTATTTAATCAGCATAAATTAGAAATCAAGAATGATAATTTCTTTGTTAGAGGGTATCTATCTGCAGAAGATGCTGGGGATAGTTATAATATAGGTTTTGCAGGTATTAATATTAATAACAGATGGAAATCAAATACAGATTGGTTTACAGAATATACCTTAACTTTTGCTAATGGCACAGGGAGTGAGCAGGAAAGACATCTTGCAGCTAGAAATTTTGCAGATAGAGGTAGATTACAACCAGGGACAGAAGCTTTCGAAAATGCTTTTGATGATGTTGTAGGTATTTCAGATTTTTCGAGAGGAGCAAAATTTTTATCAGAGACAAAGTTAAGACATGGTGATGCTAACTATAACTTTAGTCATATTACTAAGGATTTTGCGGATATTCAAGTCGGTGGATCGTTTAGAGAATATGAATTAAATTCATCAGGTACGGTTTTTACAGATACGGATGGACCCATTAAATATTCAGAATTTGGTGCATATACTCAAATTCAGAAGAAATTAATTGATGATCGTTTAAAATTAACGGGATCTGTGAGATATGATAAATCAGAATTATTTGATGGTAATTTTTCTCCACGTTTTTCTATAGGATATACATTAGGAGCAGAGCGTAACAGAAATATTCGTGCTTCTGTACAGACTGGTTTTAGAAATCCTACTACTCAAGAATTATATTTGGGTATTGATACGGCTCAGGGTACTATTTTGGGTTCAGCACCAGACAATCTGGATCGATATTCTAATGTTATCGGAAGTTTTGAAATTACAGGTAGACAAGCTTATGAAAATTCATTTACAGCTAATTCTGTTAGGAGTTTTTTAGGAACTGGTGCTACGGATAGCAGTCTTTTAGAAATTGCAAATCCTGAAATTGTAAAACCAGAAAGAGTAACTGCATATGAATTAGGATATAGAGCAAAATTTGGAAGAGTTATTATCGATTTTAGTGGTTATTATAATCAATATGAAGATTTTATTTCTTCAAAGGATGTAGTAGCTCCACTGTATGGACAAGTGAGTGATTTATCAGATGATCCAGATTCATCGGTAGATGCTATTAGAAATTTAGATTTTGCAGGATTTCAGGCTATTACAAATTCTGAAGCTACTATTAATTCATATGGTGTTGTTCTTGGTGTTACGACAAAAATCTTTACTAATTTTGATCTGGGAATTAATTATACATTTACAGAACAGGATTTTGATCAAGAGGATGATCCAGGTTTTAGAGCCAATTTTAATACGCCAAAACATAAAGTTAAAGCAATGTTTGGTCGCGAAAATTTATTTAAAAATTTTGGATTCAATACTGGTGTAAGATGGAGTGATGCCTATTTTTGGGAATCTGCTTTTGCTACCGGAGAGATACCATCTTATACTGTAATTGATGCACAGGTCAATTATAGAATACCTTTCCTTAAGTCTACCCTTAAATTGGGAGCTACTAATATTGGAGGAGATGAATATTTTACAGCAATAGGAACAGGTTCTATAGGATCTCAATATTATTTAGGTCTTTTTATAAATAATTTTTAATGACAATATATAGTACTCTAGTGACAATAGTATAATTCAGCACTTGTTTACTATATCAAAATCCCCATTTGGCTTAGCTAAATGGGGATTTTTATTGTTAACAATAAAATTATGATTAAGGATTTATCTAAAATACAGCAATAGAATTACATAATTGATAAAAAACCGTATCTTGTTATCACAACTTAAAGTCAATATTAGATATGAGGACAATTATGTTAGTAATATTACTTTTTATGAGTGTTATTACTGCCGCACAAACAACGATTAGTGGTAAGATTGTTGATAATAACAGTCAGCCAATTCCAGGAGCAAATATTGCATTAAAAGGAGCTTCAGTAGGAACAGTTACCGATTTTGATGGTTTGTTTACATTAACACTAAAGGAGAAACCTCCATTTACAATTATTGTTAGTAGTATTGGTTTTGAATCTTCTACTGTAGACATTTCATCTAATACCAGTGACGTAACAATTGTATTAAAAGAAGGTACTGAATTAGATGAAGTTATTATCTCTGCTTCAAGAACTCCTGAGCGAATATTTGAATCCCCTGTAAGTGTAGAGCGTTTCGGGATTAAGAAAATTAAAAATACACCTGCAGCAGATTTTTACGACGGTTTGGAGAATCTAAAAGGAGTAGATATTAACACCAATAGTTTAACTTTTAAATCTATAAACACTAGAGGTTTTGCAGATTTTGCGAATACTAGATTTGTCCAGTTAGTAGACGGAATGGATAATTCTGCACCAGCGCTAAATTTTGTTCTAGGGAATCTTTTGGGTATGACAGAATTGGATGTGAATAGTATAGAATTACTTCCTGGAGCATCTTCTGCACTTTATGGGGCAAATGCTTTTAACGGGATATTATTTATGACTAGCAAAAACCCATTTGATCATCAAGGTATTAGTGCTTATTTTAAAGGAGGTATCACTTCTCAAGATGTAGCAGGTGATAATGAATACTATGATTATGGAATTAGAATTGCTCATGCATTTTCTGATAAATTTGCAGGAAAAGTTAATTTCTCTTATCTAAGAGGTACAGATTGGTTTGCAACTAATGAAGTAAGTGTATCTAATGATATTATTACAGGTAGAAGACTAGATCCTAACTATGATGGTCTCAATGTGTATGGAGATGAAGTAAGTACAAACATTAGAGGAGTTGGGGTGTCTTTGGCGAATTTGGGTTTATTACCAGCTGGAGCAGAAAATATACTACCTAATGAAGAAGTAAGTAGAACTGGATATTTAGAAAGCGATCTAAATAATTACAATGCAGAAAGCATAAAATTTGATGCAGCTCTACATTACCGTCCTTTCGCAGATGATTTCGAAATTATTTATATAGGAAAAGTAGGTCGTGGAACTACTATTTATCAGGGAGCAAATCGATACTCTATTCGTAACTTTTTTTTACAACAACATAAATTAGAAATTAAAAATGACAATTTTTTTGTAAGGGGATACATTACAGATGGAGATGCAGGGGATTCATATGATTCTAGATTTACAGGAATTAATATTAATAGACAATGGAAAGATGATCAGACTTGGTTCGGTGAATATGCAGGCGCTTTTGTGCAAGCAACTTTGGCAGGTCAATTACCGGAACAAGCACATTTAATAGCAAGACAAACAGCTGATACGGGAAGATTTTTACCAGGAACTCCAGAATTTGAAAATGCATTTAATACAGTCACGAATGATCCCGATCTTACTACAGGATCTAAATTTCAAGATGCTAGTCAGTTAAGACACGTTGATGTTAATTATAATTTTAGTCATCTTACCGAGGATTTTGCAGATATTCAGGTTGGAGGATCTTTTAGAGAATATAAACTGAATTCTTCAGGGACTATTTTTACAGACTTTGATGGGCCTATACGTTATTCAGAATTTGGGGTATATACTCAAGTACAAAAGAAATTAATTGATGATAGGTTAAAAATAACAGGATCTATAAGGTATGATAAATCAGAATTATTTGATGGAAACTTTTCTCCAAGATTATCTTTGGGTTATACAGCTGGAGCTAATAGAAACCATAATATTCGCTTATCTGCCCAAACAGGATTTCGAAATCCAACAACACAGGATCTTTTTATCGGATTAGATGTGGGTAGAGCAATCCTTGTGGGTTCAGCACCAGAAAACTTGGATAGAGATGTAAGAACTTTTGACCTTAGCGGTGATGGCCAATTATTAACAGGAAACAGTACTGTAGATATAGTTGGTAGGCAAGCGTATGAAAATTCATTCTCATTAAACTCAGTTTTAAATGGGAGTCCAACGGTCTCGAATGTTGATTTAGTCGAGCCTGAAAAGGTTGTCGCGCTAGAAGTTGGATATCGTGGTAAGATTAAAAAATTTGTTATTGATTTAAGTGGATACTACAATATATATACTGATTTTATTTCTACAGAAAATGTTTTGGTTCCTCTTTACGGAGAAGTTGGAGATGGAACTCTATCTCTTGCCGCGTTACTCAATGGAGATACTGAAATATATCAGGCATATACCAATTCTGATGTAGATATTAGATCCTTTGGAGGAACCGTTGGCGTGGATACAAAAGTGTTAGGGAATTTTGATTTTGGTGTTAACTATACATTTACAAAACAAGATTTTGATGAGCGTGAGGATCCTGATTTTAGAACGAATTTTAATACTCCAGAGCATAAGGTAAAAGCATCTTTTGGTCATACCAGTTTATTTAAAAACTTTGGATTTAATACTAGTTGGACTTGGAGTGATGCTTATTTTTGGGAAGCTGCTTTTGGTGATGGTGATGTACCTTCTTTTAATGTAGCAAATGCGCAAATTAACTATACCATTCCTAAATTAAAAGCTATTCTAAAAGCAGGGGCTACCAATATCTTAGGAGAAGAATATTTTACAGCCTTTGGTACAGGATTTATTGGATCTCAATATTACATAGGGATATCTATAAACAACTTATAATTAATCTAAAAATATTTCAAATATGAATATTCAATATAAATGGCTATTGATTCTGTTAATTTTTGGATGTATAGCTTGTGAGTCAGATGATGATTCTTCAGTTATAGAAGAGGTAATTATTACTTCTGGAACCGCAGATTTTTCAAAATATGTGGCGTTAGGAAATTCATTGACTGCCGGTTTAACAGATGGTGCATTGTTTATTACAGGTCAGGAAAATTCTATGCCAAACATTCTGGCTCAGCAATTTTCTCTTGCTGGAGGTGGGGCATTTACACAACCTTTAATGAATGATAATATAGGAGGGGCATTGCTAGGTGGCACTGTCATTCAGAACCCAAGATTTTATTTTTATAGCGACCCAGATCCTGGGCCACCAAGTCTTTCGGGGCCAAGAGTATTAGGTACTACTCCAACAGATAATGATCCCGAAATGCCGACAACCGAAATAACAAATACGCTTTCGGGTCTATTCAATAATATGGGGATTCCGGGAGCTAAAAGCTTTCATTTATTAGCTAATGGATATGGAAATGTAGCAGGAGTGGCAACTGGAGAAGCAAATCCTTATTTTGCACGAATAGCTTCAAGTGCAACCGCTTCGGTTTTAGAAGATGCCATGGAACAAAATCCTACTTTTTTTTCACTTTGGATTGGTAATAACGATGTATTAGGATATGCACTTTCGGGTGGCGATGGAACCGATCCGATTACAGAGGGAGCACTATTTAATCAGGTATATACAACATTGATAGCTACTTTGACCTCTGGTGGAGCCAAGGGTGTTGTGGCTAATATTCCAGATGTCACATCGATAGCTCATTTTACTACAGTGCCTCACAATCCGGTTCCGTTAGATGCTGCTACAGCTGGAGCAGTAAATAGTGCATATACCGCTTATAATGGAGGTATAGTCCAAGCTTTTGCATTTCTTGTAGACCAAAACGAAATATCTCAGGAAGATGCAGACCTGGAAATAGCAAGAAGAACAATAAGCTTTCAGGAAGGAGCAGGAAACGCTGTGGTCATTTTAGATGAAGATTTAACTGATTTAACCTCTATTAATCCAGCTTTAGTGAGTATACGACAGGCTACGGCTGAAGATCTGCTGGTATTGCCAGCCAGTAGTTTTATAGGAACGTTAGCAGATCCTCAAAACCCATTATCTGTCAATGGAGTTGCGATTCCCTTGGCTGATAAGTGGGTGCTAACTCCCGAGGAACAACAGGAAATTACAACTGCAACTCAACAATTTAATACGATTATTTCTGATGCTGTACAACAAGCAGGATTAGCTTTTGTAGATGCAAATGCATTATTAGTTGAAGTATCAGATGGAGGTCTTGTGTTTGATGAGTTTTTATTACAGGATGATTTGGTTTTTGGAGGACTTTTTTCATTGGATGGTGTTCATCCAACAGCGAGAGGATATGCTTTTTTAGCTAATAAAGCTATGGAGGCAATCAATACTACTTATGGAGCTAATCTGCCCATGGTAAAAGCCGTAGATTATCCTACACTGTATGCTGAAGCGCTTAGATAGTGTCTATTTCCGATCAGGTACTAGATGAGAAAACAGAATATACAAAAAAAGCTGGGTAATATTGTTCGTATTACCCAGCTCGACAATTAAGGTGATATTTAAGTCGAGTTTATGTTATCTTATTTACTTTTAACTATTTTAGAAGTAACTTCAGTATTGTTGCTAGTAACTCTAATAATATATATGCCTGAAAACCAATTTTCTGTATTAATTGAATATTTGTTTTGATTTTCATCAAAGGTTTTGGTGAATATTTTCTTGCCACTTATATCTAATACCTTAACATGAATACGTTCTGATGGTTTTTTGTTAAACTTGATATCAAAGTTGCTATTAGTTGGATTGGGATAAAGCGCAATATCGATTTTTTCGTTGGTGTTTTCTGATTTTCTATTTTTAAAGTTCTCAACCTCTCCAAAAAGAGAAAATACCAATTGACTTCTCAAGGAGAATCCATTTCGGTCATTGTTGGAGATCCATTCTTCCGAGAGCGTATTAGAGGATAATTGTCCTGCTGCTGCTCTTATATGAGGATCAGCTTTATCGGCAAAAACAGGCTCTCCCTCCTGATTGTCAAAAGGAGTAGAATCCGGTAATCTATTTTGTTGTAACCAGATAATATTTTCGAAAAAATAAAACTCTTCTATTCTGGAAAAAGAGACCCAGTAGATGCCTCCATCGAGTTGAACGGTTTCTGGAAATACAAAATCAAATTCTCCTACTTCAAATACCTCTAAAACCGGATTAGCCCTAAGGCTATTGACCATATCTGCTATTTGTTCTCCCGGTTCCCCATCCTGATCCTTGTAAATACGTATTCTTGCTTCATTACCAGGAGTAGAAAAACCTAAACCTGAAAAAGGATCATTAACAGCATTTATTTTCATTCGTTCGAGAATCCAGGTATTCCCTTCAGGGATCCTAAAGGTGTCTGCGGTTTCTATGTATAGAGGGTCCCCGGTAATAAAGTCAGTTGCTTGTGAAGATGGAAGACCTATCTCTAAAACCGGTTTGCTAACATCTAAACGTTTGAGAATTGGTTTTTGAAAAACCTGTACCTTAAACTCCGTAGCTAATTTTTGTATTCCTGATGTACCTGTTATTCTAATAACCGCTTCTCCTTCTTTGTCTGCTTTAGGAACATTACTATTGGTAGCAAAAAAGAAAATTTGCAATTTATCATCAACAAACTCATATCCGATAAATTCTCGATTCTTATCAGAACTCTCTATGGTAGTATGTATCGGGAGTCCGCTTTCTTCTTTAAAAATATCACTAAGATCCAGAGTGATGGACTGTGGTGTTTCCTTAATAGATAAAATGATATCATCTGGTTTTCTGTTGACAAATAAGGTTTTTTCTCCCCCTGGAGGTGTTACATTGAATTTTTTGCTGAATACTCCATTCCCATGAACAGCAAGAGCAGCCATTCCATCTTTTCGGGTACGTATCTGCATTACAATCCCTTCACCAATCTGGTTATTCTCCAGTCTCCAGACCGTATTTTCCTGTGAGATTCTATCAGTATAGTATAGTCCTGTACTAGTTCCTGCCAGCACACCATCTTTATTGCCCAGAAAAGATACCCAGCGTACAGAAGGTCCATTACCAGTGCCATCTTTATTATCTTCCAGGTTTCCACTAATATCTATCCAGTTTTCACCTGCATCTTTTGTATAAAATATGCTCTGGATGTTGTAATTGGAAAATGAGACTACAACTCTATTTGAGTTATTGGGATCTACGTGTATGCTACTCACAAAACCGTTTTCAGGTAATCCTTTTCCTGTAAAGATATCCATAGGTTCACTAGAAGGTAAATCTGCGTGATCCAATCGATAGACCTGACCTTGACCTGTTCCATAATACAGTTTATTAGCTTCGGGGAACGTAGATACATCCAGGGCAGTAATATTGTTTAACTCTCTCCTGTTTGCGTCTTGTATGGATGCTGTTTGTGTGATTTCTGTCCAGTTTATGTCTGCTGGAGAGGTTATTTCTTCAATACTCTCAAAAGAAGGTATTTCATCAAGATTACTATTTCTAATCAATGTTCTTCCTGCAGGCATATACATGACATTATCGTCATTAGGATCAAGAATAAAAGGGGTGATAAATGAAAAATTACTTCCTATGGCAGGGCGTACCCAGGCAACAGAAACTGCGTTTCCGTCTTCGTCATAATTAAACCGTAATATATTGCCCCGCTGAGAAGAAGCATAACGAGTTCTACCATTATCGGCAATCGCATTATAGCTTCCGTCTCCTCCGAATTGTTCTTCCCAAAAGGAAGTAATATTTGTTTGATTTGTATGCCAGGTTCCGTTATCCTGAAAACCGGCTAATAACTCATCACTCTCTGATTTTGGATCAAAAGATACTGCATAAGGCTGAGTCGTAATATATCCGTTGTTTAATGAAACCCAGTTTACGGGTTCTTCAAAAGAGTTACTTGCTGTAATATCATTAGTAACAAAAATGCCTCCGTCATTACCATTCAGTACCTTGTCAGGGTTTGAAGGAAAAAATGCAATGGCGTGCATGTCTGGATGAGAATTCTTGTATAGTGAGACGTCATTGAGTGGAGAATATCCACCAATCCAATGATTAGGAACTTCTTCTATATTAGTTCTAAAACCGTCTGTAGTTCTAAATAAGTTGGTTCCACCAATAATAATAAAATCAGGATTGGTAGGGTGTACAGCAAGTACCATATTGTATCCCAATTGTGTATTTAATCCGCCTACAGGAGGATTATTTCGCGACGATGGAAGTTGTCGAGAAAGGTTCTCATAAGTGTTGTTTTCTGCATTGTATCTATATAAGAAATTTGTCGGTGCAGCACGACCTTCATTAACAAAAACATACAGTTCTTTTTCATTTGATGGATTTAGGGCACAAATGATTCTGTTGTATTGTATAAGGCTGAATGCATCTTCCATGATGCGTGTCCAAGTAGTGCCATCATCAGAAAAATAAACCCCTGTTACCCCAGAAGCTCTGTCTGATGTCGCTACAGAAGCATAAAATTTTCCTGTAGAGCTCACGATGATTTCTGTTCTGTTGTCTGCTCCACTTGCCAGTACTTCCTGAAAACTGGCTCCTCCGTCCTGAGATCTGTGCACTCCAAAAAAAGTAGCGATATACAGATCACCATTTGTAGGATTAATGGCGATACTATTCACAAGATCAAATTGAGAAATGGCATTCACGGTTCCATCTGTGGTAGATGACAAAACCTCAAAGGTACGTCCTCCATCCTGAGATTTATAAATACCAGCACCTGTATAAAATCCTCCTGCATTAAGATTAGCAGAATTACCCAAACGTTCTCCTCCGGCATAATACCATATGTGCTGAAAGCCAGGTCTAGGATCCTGTACTATCGCAGTTATGCTTGGATTTTGAAATTTTCTGGTTACCTTATTCCAGTTTTGTCCCCCATCATCAGATCTCCATAGTCCTCCAGATACACCTCCTGCAAGGATTACATTTTCATTGGTCATATCTACTGCAAGTGCCCGGGTACGTCCTCCTACGTTATAGGGACCTCTGTTGATCCAGTTGGATCCGGATTTTTTTGATGTACTATCTAAAGAACCTAATGATTTAGAGTTTTTAGCAAATAACGCTTCTTTTTTGTGAATGTCTTTTGGGATTTTTCGAGTTAGCGGATCGCAGGTACGATCCAGTTCATAATAGAATCGATCTGTAGCTTTGTCCGTTACTTTAGATGGGAGCTGTGTTTTATTCTGGTTTTGTTTGATTTTTAGACTCTTGTAGAGTTGATGGCCTTGAGGTACAGAGGCATTCATTTTTTTTTGACCATACAGTACAGGTTGATTTAAAAAAGAAATCAACAAAATCGACAGGATGTATATATATTTCATTTTAAAATGGAATTATACGATTTGTGATTAAAAAATTCGTATAAATTCATTGAATTATTTTTTCTTTATGCAAGGCAAAAAAATCAAGCATAGCTATAGCTACGGTTTATTTTTTAAACGAAGTAGAAAGGAAAAAGAAACGATGGATATGCGAAATTTTTAGTTATAAATCGTATTATGACTTAATTATATTTTTAGGATAGAGATGATAGAGGATAGCGAGTTCATAAATAGATATATATATATTCCTCAATCAAACTTAGGGTTCTTTTTGTGGGACTGAGATTTACAGTTCTTATTGTATACAGATATAATTCAATTGAATAATTTGTTTCTTTACAGTAAAGAAATCCGGATATTTTATCCGGATTTCTACTGATACCCGTAAGTATTAATTATATTTGATGAAGGATCACATGATCAAGAATGTTATCCCTGAAAATCTATCGGACTACATTTTTTTACGGTACCACAATCTGTAGAAACAACTGTAAAGCATACTTCTATAGTACCTGGTTGAGAAATATGATTATTAATATTTATGAATGTAGGTCTTCTGGGAATGAACACAGTACCATTTATAGTCCATGTCGCTGAAGCATCAGCACCATATTGAGAAACAGATCCATTTACTCCAACAAAATGCCCTATTCTTGTCACACGATCAAAAAGCCCATCGATAGTGCAATTTGATACTTGTTCTCCAGAATTTCCACCATCTCCTTCATCAGATCCAGATTCTTTTATAAAATTTTCGAATTCAGCAATTTCAGCTTCTACGGATAATGGTTCTAAGTTTGTCTCTTCCTTTTCGCAGGAAGCAAAAGAAATAATCGCAATAAGAATTACTAGTATATTAATTTTGTTAGTTTTCATTTTTTTATTAGATTTTAAGTTATTAATATTTATAACATATGCCAACCAATTTCTGTATCAGTTTTTAGCATATAATTTAGTGTTAAAACAATTGTTCGACCGGTCTGAATAAAATTGTCGTTTCAAAATTAAATAGATTTGGAATAATATTGATAAAAAAGAGGTCATCAAAAGGTCATCATATGAGGATATCAAAAGGTAAGCAGTTGTTTTGTCGATTTTTTTTCTTGAAAAATGACGAATTTTTTTGTTATAATTTAACAATTATGAGTAGGGTTATTGGTTTAATAAACGTTTATTTATTAGACAATTTGGCGTATAAAATAAATCTATGAGACGATTATTTTTTTTATTCTTTCAATTTTATTGTTTCCTATCTTTTGCTCAACTAGATACATTACAGTTAGGTAAAAAGATTGATAGTCTTATGCAATTGGATAGGTCGAATTATAGCAATAGAGACTACAGTTCTTATCAAAATGTACTGGAAGAATCAAAAAAAATAGGGTATAAGAGAGGGATTTTAAGACCGCATATAGAAATCCTACGTTATTATTATGCTCACCCTAATATTGATAGCATATTTAGCTATAGCAGACAATTTGATAAATATCAAAAACTATATCCCGATACCAAGCTACATTTAGAATATTTGAGGGCAATGGGATACATATTATTGTATAAGTTTTACTTGCCAGAATATGCTTTGCCATACAATGTTGATGCTATACGGTTATATAATGAAAAGGATTCTAAGGTTAACTTTAAATTAAACCAGGTAATTGCTGATTGTTATCTGTATAAAGGGCAATATGATTTGGTGATTAAACAAATTCAAAAAGTTATCAAAGATACTATTCATGTAAATGTCAGATCCAAAAATGTTATGAAGGTTTCGTTAGCTATTGCCTATCAATCTCTAGAAAAACCGGAGTATAGTAAGCCTCTATTAGATGATGTTATTCGAGAATCCTCTCAAAATCAGGATAGTTTACATTATGTTTATGCTAAAGTGTTTCAGTCACATAATTATTATTATAAACAGGAGTATCAAAAATCAATAGATTCACTAAAGGCTAATTTTAATCTATTGAAAAAATATTGGCCTACAGGATTGGTAAATCATTATCAATTTTCGTCGCTTCCTTATGCAAAATTGGGACAGCTTAAAAAAGCCATTCATATGATGAGAAAAGCTATTAAAAAATCTCCACCGAATGACCTTCCTAAATTATATGGATATCTTACCAGTTATTACATAGAAATGGGTAAAAAAGATTCTGCTCTTTATTATAACAATCAAAAAAATCACATGGTTGATAGTATAAGGAATCTTGAAAAAAAGATTTATACAGAATTTTATGAAACTAAATTAGAGGCTATTGAAGTGGCTAAAGAAAATAAGAAAATAAAACTCAAAGAATACAAATTATCCAAAGCCAATGGTAGACAAAAATATTATATTATTAGTTTATTTCTTGGGGTAGTAGCTCTGATATTCGGAAGTATTGCTTTTATCCATTATCATAAAAAAAATCAAGCTAAAAATTTAAAGAAAGATGAGAAAAAAATATTACAAAATCATATTAAATTAAGAGAAGATGAGCTTTCTGCCACATTGATCGGGATCACAAAAAAAATGGATGGACTTATGGAGATTCGGGATGAGTTTAAAACCGCTATTGAGGACGATATTCCTGAGAAATTAAAGAAACCAATAAAATCATTTGATCAGTTTTTGAGAAATAATGAATCAGGTAATACGTTGCCCAGACGGATAGAATCTCAATACCCAGGTTTGGTAATGCAGCTTAAAGAGTTTTGTCCGGAACTTTCTAAAACTGATATAAGGCATTGTTTGTTAGTAAAACTAGGTTTTTCTGTAAAAGACTCAGCTAATTTATTAAATGTTAATTCTAATACTGTTAAAACAGCCAGATATCGGGCAAAATCAAAATTACGTCTACCAGAGGACGTATCTTTAAGAGATTTTCTGGATAAAGAACTACTTCTTATAAAAGTCAATTAGAGAATAGTTGCGAATCTCATAATTGTGTACGTTTGTATTGTATATTATCTGATAGTTAATACTGATTACTATTCATTAAATTATTGTTCTGATTTATATGAAATGACATAAGATCAAAAAACAGCATTTGATCAAATATTTTTCTGTGTTTTAAGTGTATCGTTTATGAATTGTGTTCTATTGTATATGTAAACTATCCTTGAAAATAAAAAACATACATATTCGATTATTATTATTTAATGATCTCAAAATCAAATGTAGTTCTCTTAAACAGGCTGTTTTTGGGGTGTAAAAAGTCTTGTGTTTTTTGCAATTAAAAAACAAAATAAAAGACGCCATTTTTTTCATTTTAAAAACCTATATTTGCAGCCTGAAAAAAGGTCGTATTTATAAGTAAGGAAATAGGGGTCTTTTTAAATAGTTAAATACTAAACATTAAATAGTTATATAATGTCTCAAGTTACGGGTAAAGTATCACAAATTGTAGGTCCGGTTATCGATGTAGAATTCGCAGCCGGTGCTGAATTACCAAAAATTTACGATTCGTTAGAAATTAATAAAGCAGACGGTAGCAAACTGGTGTTAGAGATTCAGTCTCACATTGGAGAAGATACTGTGCGTACTATCGCAATGGATTCCAGTGATGGATTAAGTAGAGGTGTAGAAGCCGTTGCAACAGGATCTCCAATCCAGATGCCAATCGGTGGAGATGTATACGGACGTCTATTTAATGTAATTGGTGATGCAATTGATGGTCTTGGAGATCTTCCTAAATCAGGAAATAACGGTCTTTCTATTCACCGTCAGGCACCTAAATTTGAAGATTTATCGACATCTACAGAAGTTTTGTTTACAGGGATCAAAGTAATTGATCTTATTGAGCCCTATGCAAAAGGAGGGAAAATTGGATTATTTGGAGGAGCAGGAGTTGGTAAAACAGTATTGATTCAGGAATTGATTAATAATATTGCAAAAGGTCACGGTGGACTTTCTGTATTTGCAGGAGTAGGTGAAAGAACACGTGAAGGGAATGATTTACTTCGTGAGATGTTAGAATCAGGAATTATCAAATATGGCGATGATTTTATGCATTCTATGGAAGAAGGAGGATGGGATCTTTCTAAGGTGGATAAAAAAATAATGAAAGAGTCTAAAGCTACTTTTGTATTCGGACAAATGAATGAGCCACCAGGAGCACGTGCTCGTGTGGCATTATCAGGTCTTACGATTGCGGAATATTTCCGTGATGGAGCTGGCGATGGGCAAGGAAAGGATGTACTTTTCTTTGTAGATAATATCTTCCGATTTACACAAGCAGGTTCTGAGGTATCAGCATTACTGGGGCGTATGCCATCTGCGGTAGGATATCAGCCAACATTGGCAACTGAGATGGGTGTGATGCAGGAGCGTATTACTTCTACTAAGAAAGGATCTATTACATCTGTACAGGCGGTTTATGTACCTGCTGATGATTTAACAGATCCAGCACCAGCAACAACTTTTGCTCACTTGGATGCCACAACAGTATTATCTCGTAAGATTGCTGAGCTAGGTATTTATCCAGCGGTGGATCCATTAGATTCGACATCGAGAATTCTTACAGCTGATATTTTGGGAGATGAGCACTATAACTGTGCGCAACGAGTAAAAGAGCTATTACAGCGTTATAAAGAATTACAAGATATTATTGCGATACTTGGTATGGAAGAATTATCAGAAGAAGATAAACTAGCAGTAGGACGTGCGCGTCGTGTACAACGTTTCCTTTCTCAGCCATTCCACGTAGCAGAGCAATTTACAGGTATTCCAGGGTGTTTGGTAGATATCAAAGATACAATCAAGGCATTTACCATGATTATGGATGGTGAGTTGGATCACTTGCCAGAAGCGGCATTTAACCTTAAAGGTACGATTGAAGAAGCTATCGAAGCTGGTGAGAAAATGTTAGCCGAGGCATAATTTAGTGAATTGTTACTAGTTTGATAGTTTTTAGAAAAAGTAGTTCTAAATAATTATCGACTAACAATGAATAACAAACAACGATACATATGTATTTAGAAATAGTAACTCCAGAATCAGTATTATTTAGTGGTGATGTAACCTCTGTTGCAGTGCCAGGTGTAAATGGAGAGTTTCAGATGTTAGATAATCACGCACCTATTGTTTCTTTACTTGCCAAAGGTACTATAAAGATATATGGCGATATGAATATAGAGGAAGAGGTTGCTGAGAAATTTGTGAAAGATAATGGAGTAACATTACTTTCTATAAATTCTGGAACTATCGAAATGAAAGATAATAAAGTAATCGTTTTAGCTGACTAATTCGTAATTACAATATCCATATTACAAAATCCCTGTTAATAATCATTAATAGGGATTTTTGTTTTTAAAGGATAGATTCGATTATGTCTTTTGGTTATGCGATTTCTTATACCATTTCTACCTTAAAATTACTCACTAAAATTTGTTCTTTTCCCTTATGCTTCAAAATAAAAATTAACCGTAGGGCTTAGGCTATGCTGAACTTTTCTTTTTTACCTAAAGAAAAAACAACTGTATTTTATTTGGGTAATTTTAAAGCAAAAATGGTATAAATTGCCCTATGTTTTCTAAAGTGTTAGAAATAATAATTTCTACTTTTCCGAGAGGTTGGCAAGATAATTTTGTTTATATGTAAGATTGTTATCCAAGACATCAGAAATGGTAGTTCCTCCAATCATCCAGTTTTTAGGCTCTTCTTCTTCTAACATAACCCATACAAATTTTTTGAATTCAGGGTTTCCTTTTCCTTCATATTCTATTAATAAGTCTGTGATCTTGGTTTGAAGTTCTTTTCTTTCTTGATTAGAAAGTGCTCCTTTAAATGTTCTGACATTAACAAATGGCATAATTTTAATTTTTTAGTATTATTAATAGAGTAAAATTAAAATTGATTATTAAGATTTAAGTTGATTTAAATCAATAAATTTTCGTTTAATTCTGCTTAATGTTTCAGGTCTTATTTTTAAGTAACTAGCAATATGTTTTTGAGGAATTCTTTGTATATATTCTGGGTACTTATTTTCAAACATTTGATACCGTAAAGCTGGTTTTTCTGCAACAATAATTTGATAATCCAATAGCACTGGGAGGCATTTTTTTTGAATATAATTTTTTCCAAGCATTGCTAGCTTTCTAAGCAGAGATTTGTCCAGCCAATTTGTGTCTATTATAGAAATTTCAGAATCTTCTATTGCCGAAATGGTCACAGAGCAAGCTTCCTTTTTTAGAAAACTAATGTAATCTGTAATAAAGCCTTTTGAAACAATAAACTCAGTATTGACTTCATCTCCACTATCTGTTGTATAAAACATTCGAAAAGCTCCATTTTCTAAATAAGCAAGTTTGTTACAAATTCTTCCTTGCTGAATAAAAACTTCATTTTTCAATAATTTTTTTTTCTTTGTGAAATCAATTATCGATTGTCTTTCTCGAAATGATAGCTTAATCTGTTTTTCTAAATATGTGACAAAATCACTCATTTGGATTCATTATTCTGACGAACGTCAATTTTAGTTAAATTTCGTTCAAATTTCTTTATTTTTAGTGTTTAACCTGATTTTAAGCTCTGTTTTTTTTAAGTCTTAAAATTGACGTTATCTTAAGAAATTAATATAGTTTCTTTATATGGTACTAAATTGCTCTGATTTCATGAAATATAATGTTAAACATTCGTTTTTATTCAATAGTCGCCCATTTAGTTCGTACCCTTGAAGTTTCCATTTCTTTTACCATCTCACTAATTTCTTCTTTAGACATACCTTCAGTCCATTTTAAGATATCAGCATATTTTTGTCTCATGATTCCAGAAGTGCTTATAATTGCAACCCATCCATCTGGTTGATTGTCTAAAAATTTTAATGCTCCTTCTGGGTTATTAAAATCTGTCATTTGCTGATAAATTGAGTGTATCTGAGCGTATATATTGTCATCTATTATGGTTAAAAACTTTGTATCCGTCCAATGTTCTAATTCTTTAATTTCTCCTTTCTCATTTTGTAATTTTAAGACCCATCCAACTCTTATGGGATTTCCATTCTGAACAACAGTTTTTAAGTCATTTATATTCCCAGATATTAACTTTCCATTGGCATCCGCTTCATATATTATAGAATATTTACTTTGACTAAAAATAGACATTGACAATAATGATATAAAAAGATATAGTAACTGATTTTTCATTTTTAGTACTTGTTTTTTAATTAATGTATGTTATTTACAAATCTAGTGGATTTAGGATGGATTCAAAATTTTTTATAACTCCCTCAAGCATAAATTGTTGTTGTTTTTGTGTAACTATCTCCTGTATAGGGATGTAGATATCATAAAGCTGTTCGATTTTCTAATTAGGTGTGTTACAGACAATGCGTGAGTATATGATGTACAACGATTTTTTGGCAGTAGCTTTTAAAGCAACACTAGCAACAGTTGCCCCTACACTTTTTTCAGAATGTTTCAATACATTAAGAGATCCGAAGATGTGTTTTTTTTAGAAAGTAATGATATACCGATCTTTATTATTCTTAGCATTTCTTATAGAGGCTACCATTCATTTGCTATCAATATGTGCTAGTTTCAAATTATACAATTCAAAGCAGCATTGAATTAATTGTTTTTATATATAGTTTGGGGTTTTTGAATTGGAAAAGAATTCCGAATAAAGAAACAAATGCGGTCATCACTGAAAACAGTAATCCTATAGTGACAGCAACAGTAGAATCAAAAACAAATAAGATTGCAGCCTGATAAAAGATCATTTCACGAATTCCAATTCCCGAAAAAGAAAAAACAGATACAACCGAAGAAATTAGAAAAACAGTAATATAAATAAGGTGGTTATGTGTATTCGTAATACTTTCTAATAATATAACTATACAAATACACTGTAGCAACTGCACTGCGATAGATTGTATTATTGTTTTAGTAAAAACAGAAAAGAACGAGGGGAATAGTCGTTTCACAAAAAAATAAGATGCGGTTATACTTATACTGAGTAATAATGGCAAAAACCATTGTCGCATTTCTTTAAAAAAACCTGGAACAAAAAAGGAAAATATACAGATCAATATGCCTATAGCCGTTAGCCCCATAAATCGATCTACAAAAACAGCTGCAGAAAGCTTTTTTACAGACCAGTTGAATTCTTTATGGAGGATGTAAATTTTATAAGCGTCACCGCCTATGCCTCCGGGAATAAAGAAGTTATAAAACATCCCGATGAGGTACAGAATATGATTGCTTCTGGGGGTCAAAAAGAAGTTAACGGATCTAAATAAAACTGAAAGCCTTTCTGCTGATATCCATTGAGATAAAACAAAACAAAACAATGCCATTAAAAGCAGTGTTATATTGGCATGCTTCAGAATATCCCAAACCTTTGTAAAAGGAATTTTAGTAAAAACGAGATATAGTAAAAAAATAGTAACTCCTATCTTAAGAAACGTGGAGAATAGGTGTTTTTTCTTTTTTTTCAAAAGTGATAATTTTTCTGATATTATATGGTTTCTTATTTTGAGATTCATAATAAGTTCTCATCAAAAGATCTGTAACGATACCAATGGTAAAAAACTGGATTCCCACAAGTATTAGTAAAATACCTAATAGTAATAAAGGTCTTGTTCCGATATCTTCGCCCATAAGTTTGATACTGATCAGATATATATTGATCAGCATTCCTGTGCCAAAGAAGAGCATTCCCATGTTACCAAACAAATACAAGGGTTTTTGCAGGTACTTACGTTGAAAAAGAATTAATAAAAGATCATTCATTACCTTAAATGTTCTCCCTAACCCATATTTTGAAACTCCAAATTTTCTTGCATGATGTTTTACAGGGACTTGTGTGATTCTTGCTCCATCAATGTGTGCGTTTAATGCGATAAAACGATGTAGTTCTCCATAAAGAGGAATGTTTTTTGCTGTTTCTGCGGTCATTACTTTTAGAGCACATCCAGCATCAGTGATATGGAATTGGGTCGCTTTTCTAATAATAAAATTGGCAATTTTTGAAGGTAGGGTTTTGATAAAATTATCTTTTCTTTTTTGTCGAATACCAGTAACCAGATCACAATCCTCTCGAATTGCTGTTTCTAACATCATCGGGATATCAGCAGGGTCGTTTTGCATATCTCCATCCATAGTGACAACATAATCTCCTTTTGCATATGCTATTCCCGCTGCCAAAGCAGAACTCTGCCCATAGTTTCTTTTAAGCTCAATAAGCGCAACAGAGGGATTGTGTAATAGTTTGATCTCGTGTCTGGTATTGTCTGTAGAGAAATCGTCAATATATATGATCTCATACCGATAGTCTTTTAAGGCTCTTTCTATTGCTTCGGTCAGTAAACTGGTATTCCCTTCTTCATTATATAGAGGGATAACAATAGATAGTAATATGGAGGATTTCATAATTGAATAGCTTAGAATAGCTAATTTATACTGCTTAGATCAATTGAATATTTGTAAATTGATATCAAATTGATAAGGAATAGCATTAGATTTATAAAATTGTTAAGTCAGCCTTAGTTTTTATTTTATGCAATATTCTATTGGTATTTTTACATGAATTAGCAGGGGTGTCATAAATTTTACCCTCAAATTCTGAATGGACGCATTTCTTTTAAAAAAAGATTACTTACTACTATATATATTACTAAGTGCTGTTTACTTATCAGGCTTATGGATTCCCTTAATGGAAAATGATTCTGCACAACATGCCACTATGGCAATGCGTATGTATCTGGAGAATGATTTTCTAAATATTTACAAGGCAGGTCAAGACTATTTGGATAAACCACATATGCACTTTTGGTTAGCTGCGTTGTCATTTAAAATTTTTGGAATTTCTCATTGGGCATATCGTATTCCAGCTCTTTTGTTTACAGTTCTGGGCGCTTATTCCTGTAACCGATTAGCAAAAGAATTTTATGGAGATAAAGCGTCTCATATTGCATCACTGGCTTTTTTGTCTGCTCAAGCCATTTTTTTGGCTAATCATGATGTAAGAACTGATGCGGTGCTCACAGGTGCTACAATTTTTGGGATGTGGCAATTAGTGCTATATATAAACTATAGTAAACTGATAAATGCTATTTTGGGAAGCATTGGTGTGGCAATTGCTTTTTCTACAAAAGGGCAGTTAGGAGTTTTTGTGGCAGGGGTGTGTATCCTAAGTTATCTCATTTATAGTCGATCCTGGAAAGTGATTTGGTCCTGGAAAACAGTTGTAGGGATTATGGCTTTTATCTGCGCAATATTACCGGTTTTGTATGCGTATTATATGCAGTTTGATCTTCATCCTGAAAAGATAATTAATGGGCAATCTAATATTTCGGGGATTAAATTCATCTTATGGGATCAGAGTTTTAACCGATTAACAGCTGCTGGTTTTGAGGAAACCAGCCCAGATTATTTTTTCTTTTTTCATACCGTATTATGGGCGTTTTTACCTTGGTCATTGATTGCATATCTGGCATTGTTTTCGAAAATAAACCAACTATGGCGGTTAAAGTTCAAGTTTAGATCAGGAGTAGAGATATTAACCTCAGTAGGGTTTCTATTAGTGATGGTAGTAATTAGTTTTTCAAAATTTAAATTACCACATTATCTCAATAGCTTACTTCCGGTTCTATCGGTATTAATAGGCGGATATATCATTCAATTATATGAAAACAACAAACTAAAAATTGTTGGTATTATACTAAAAGCACAATATATTATATTGATAGCAGGAAGTATCCTGGTGTTATTTCTGATTTTTTGGGCTTTTTCGATGCCTCATGTTGGGATCATCTTATGTTATCTACTATTATTTGCAGGTTTATGTTATATCATTACGTCAGAAATGCATAGTGTAAGAAGATTGCTAATGATCTCTGTTTACTTTATGATTTTTATAAATTTCTGTCTGAATACTCAGTTTTACCCAAGACTTTTATTGTATCAGGCAGGTAATAATGTAGCCAAAATTATTACAACTGAAAAGATTGAACTGGACAAGGTTTTTATGGTAAAAGGGAGACCAAGCTGGTCTTTAGATTTTTATACCAAAAGGATAACTCCTACAATTGATATTAACGAAGTTTCAGAAAAAATACCAAATGATAGCTGGTTGTTTATATACGAAGATCATATGGAAGTTTTACAGCAAAACAATATAAAATGGTCTAATCGATATGAGATTAACCATCACAGAATAACAAGATTATCTCTAGATTTTTTAAACCCTAATACCAGAGATAGCATCCTGCAAAAAGCTTTTTTGTTACAGATTAAAAAAGACTAAACAGTCATTTTCTTTTTGTTATTAAATTGATCTTTTACGATATAGGAAATATACCAATCTATAAACTTTTTTACGCCATCATCTAATCTTGTACAGGGAGAATACGCTACGGATTCAGTCAAACTATTAATATCTGCATAGGTCTTTTGTACATCTCCCGGTTGCATAGGGAGAAAAGTCTTTTTTGCTTTCGTATTTAGATTTTTCTCAATAGAAGTTATAAAATCCATTAATTTAATGGGGTTACTATTCCCTATGTTGTGTAATGTATACGGAGCTTTTTCTTCAGGTTCAGAAATAGGAATTTTTTGGGATATTCTGGTGATTCCTTCTACGATATCATCAATATATGTAAAATCACGTTCCATATTCCCATTATTAAAAACATTTATAGACCTGTTATTAATAATGGCATCGGTAAAAAGAGAAGGAGCCATATCAGGTCTTCCCCAGGGGCCATATACAGTAAAAAAACGTAATCCAGTCGTAGGGATTTTAAAAAGATGGCTATACGTATACGCCATTAATTCATTACTTTTCTTTGTGGCGGCATATAAACTTACTGGGTTATCTACACGATCATCAATAGAAAATGGCACTTTTTTGTTGTTGCCATATACAGATGAACTTGATGCATAAATTAAATGGGTAACAGGGTAGTGTCTGCAGGCTTCAAGAATATTTAGAAACCCTTCAATATTGCTCTTTACATAAATACTAGGATTTTCTATACTGTAACGTACACCAGCCTGTGCAGCCAGATGGATTACGGTGTCAAAACGTTCATATCTGAACAGATCCATTAATGCGCCTTTCTGTGTGAGATCCATTTTGATAAAACGATATCCAGAATGGGTAGTAGACTCAACGAACCGCGCATCTATTATTTTATGAAACGGGATTCCTGTTTCTGCAAGTCGATCGTATTTTAATTGAGGATTGTAATATGAATTAAGATTGTCAAAACCTACTACCTGATGTCCGTTTTTTAGTAATCTTTGAGTTACATGAAAACCAATAAACCCTGCGGAACCTGTTACTAAAATTTTCATATCAAATTAGTTAATTAGTTAGCAATTGATTTATCACCTTGTATCATATCAGGAGATACTGCATATTCAGTGTTTTTGCGGCGGTCATATTTTTTAAGCCATTCTCCTTTTGGTGTACCTTTGTCAAAAGAACTTAAATATATCGGAAACTTTGTTTGTAATCTAGCTTCTTCGTTGGAGAGACCTTCGTATTCTATACGGTATAATGCACTATATAATATCGCTCTACCAGTACCATGATGACAATGTATTAGAGCAGGAAAAGCATTTTCTTTATCCAGGGTTTCATAAAACATTTGCAGATTCTGCTCAGAAGGAATCTGATGTGACGGGATATTTATATAGTTAACACCTTTTATAGTCTCTACGGCTTTTTTTTCTGAAGATATGTCTTTTGATAAGCTTGGGTTCAATGGGTCTATTAAATTGCCAATTCTCAGGTCAATTACAGTTTTTATTCCATATTTTTTGATGTAATCATCAATTTGATCAGGAGGAATCTTGGCAGATCGGTATACTTTTCCTTTGGTGACTTCTGTAAACCGATAATCAAAATGAACTTCATATACGTATAATAATGTAATTATGATTGCAATACCTAAGATAGAAAAGACAAACTTCTTCGTAGATTTCATGAGTGATGTGGTTATAATTTTATATCTCGAAAATAGATAATCCTACCGCCAAAAAATAGTGGTTTTAGAAACCCTAATAATAATATAAAGATCTAGAAACATACCGTCACTTGTTGCTTTTTTTTCATAACATTTAAATAACAAAAATGAATTTAATAACTTTATTTTTAGTGATTTAACCTCGTTGTTCTTATTGTTTTTATTACTTGAAGATAATATAACTTTTAGTCATAATTCTTAATCCCTTCTTAATATGTAGCCTTTTTCAAAAAGATACTTTTAGCAGTATATACTAACCTGAAAATTTAGTTAAAATGAAAAAAACACAATTACTTTTCGCGCTTTCTGTTTTATTGTATAGTTGCCAAACATCGGACGATCTGTTTCTCGAAAAGAGAGTAGAAGAAGATCTTATAACAACAAATAAAAATCAAAATTTCTATCTGGATCTGGCATATCGTCATGCGCCTATTCATTATCAAGATGTAGACAATACAGGTTCACATGGATTGAGTGGTAAAGCAGATTATATTACGCGTTATGATTTTGATGGTGATCTCAATGCGCGGAATAATTGGAATAACATTTCGAATTCTTCCAGAAAAGGAAAAGCAGTATCTTATTATTCTGTAGTAGAAACATCTACGCATTATTTTATCACCTATGCATTTTTTCATCCTAGAGACTGGACAGATGTTTGGTTTCTGTACAGAATTGATGAACATGAAAATGATCTTGAGGGAGTCCTTACAGTTGTTAAAAAAGACAACTCTACCTATGGTAAAGCCTTGGGCATTGTAACCGTATTTCACTCAGATTTTTATTCTTACAAAGCTTCTAATTCCGGGCTTACTAATGGTAATGAAAATATAGATGGTACCTTGACTACAAAGAATGACAATGGCATAAATCGTTTTAAAACTTCGGCAGAAGCCAAAGGACATGGGATCAAAGCGCACGCAAAGCTACAACCTGGTGGTAACGATTATGTCGTTTACTACCCAAGTAAAACAACTAGCGAACATCCTTCAAATATTTATGATAGAAATGTGAAGTATAAACTAGTAAATATTTTTGATAGAGGCGGTATGTGGGATCAACGATTTAATACCAATTTGTTTAGCAATGCCAAATCATTCAGAAAATCCTATGGCAATGGGACTGCTAATGCACCCTGGAATTGGGATGATAAAAATGATGGAGGAGGTCAAGGTCTGTTAGCTGGTGGATTAGCATACTATCCAGCACACTTGGTAGATCAGTATTTTGATGGGCTAGGACGTTTTAGTAAAACGTATAGTTATAACCCTTATTTGGGAATACAGTAATACCATTTGCCATTTGAATTTTTTAGAATAAATAACGAATATCATACTTTGAGAAAAGATTCAGAAAATTATGATTATCTCTGTGTAATTCCATTTTGTTTTTTTTGAAATATCTGTAATATAAAAAGAGGATGTCTGAATTTTTAAACATCCTCTTTTTTTCTCAGCTACTGGATATTTTCAGAATATTACTAAATTTTATATATAAAATTATGTTAAACGATTATATGTAAATAAAACGTTTTATACATTTCAGAAGAATTATATCAGTTTTATATGAAATCATTATTGACTGAATCAAAAAGATAAGATTTTAGTTAATAATTCCATTGTAATCTGGTAATAGATAACTCAACGTAATGGTTAAGAATATAATCACTCTGCTTTTTCTCTTCATCACAACACTAATTTTTTCACAGAAAAAATCTATTAGCCATAATGATTATGATTTATGGAAAAGTATTCATGATGTTACAATTTCTAATACGGGAAAATTAGTTGTTTCTACTATAAAGACTGCTACCAAACGTGGCGATGGACATATCGAAATATATAATACGAAAGATAAAGAGAAATTCACCTTTTTTAATGGTTATGATGCATCTGTAACGAATGATGAAAACTTTGTAATTTTTAAGAGAAAACCAAAATATGAGGTTCTTAGAGAAGAAAAAAAGAAAAAAGAAAAAAATGATAGTAGATCAAAAGATGATTTGTTCATTTATGATGTAAAGAATAAGGTACTATATGATTCTATTCTTAATGTAAAAAAATACGAAATACCAAAAGAAAAAGAAGGATGGATTGTAATAGAAAAATATAAAGAGCAAAAAAAGGAAAAGAAAAAAGAAGAAAAAGATAGTCTCACAAAGGCTAAGAAGGATTCCTTAAAAAACAAGATTGGAGAAGCTTTTAAACAGGATTATGCACTTATTTACATACTGAAAACAAAGAAAAAAGACACCATTCATCACATAAAAGATATTGCTGTTCCTAGAAGAGGAGATACATTTTATTTTAGTTTAAAAAATGAAAAGAAAAAAGGAAAAGATCTAGGAGTTTACAAATATGATATATTGTCAAAGTCTAGAACAACAATAGATACGAGCCATTATGTGTATGAAAAATTATCGGTAGACAAAACAGGAAAGCAGTTTTCTTTTATTTCTGCAAAAGATTCTACAGCAGTAGATTCCTTGAAATTTGAAGTATTCTATTATACGAATGAAAAACTTACTCGATTAATAGATACATTAGGAAGAAACCTCAGAGATCATTGGGAGTTGAGTAAAGATCAATCACCTTCTTTTTCAGAAAGTGGTGATAGACTTTTTTTTAATTCTAAACCTATTTTGGCATATGCAAAAGATACTATTTTATTAGAAGATGAAAAACCACAAGTTGATGTCTGGAACTGGCAGGATAAAATTATACAACCAGAACAAAAATCACGATTTGATGAGTTAAACAAAAAATCGTATACATCATACTATGATACTACAAAGAAAATCTATGTAGATATACAAGACGAAACTATTAACGAACTTATCTTTGATAACAATAAAGAGCAGCGTTATATACTGGGTTTTACAGGCTATAATGATCTCGAACGTTCCTGGAACCTGCCCTGGAAAGGAGATTTTTATATCATTGATACCTATACAGGTGAGAAACGATTAGGTCTTAGAAATGCTGGATTAGACCCTATCTTGTCACCTGATGGTAAATATGCATTATACTATGACCTGAGCGGCAAAAATTGGTTTTCTATAAATTTGTCAACAACGAAGAAAGTAAACTTAACCAATACCCTGGATGTTGCGTTTTATAATGAAGATGAAGATCGACCTATGTTGCCATATCCATATGGTTTTGGAGGATTTGATAAAGAAGGGAATGCATTGCTTTTTGATAAATACGATATCTGGAAAGTTTCTCTTTCTACTCAATCAATACCTGTTAATATTACAGGGAATGGTAGAAAAAATGAAACAGAATACAGAACTCAAAGGCTAGACAAGGAAAATAAAAACATGGCTTCTTATATTGGTGGTTCATTGATGATTACAAGTTTTAGTAAAAAAACAAAAGCCTCTGGTTTATACGGGTTAAAAAATAATAGATTACAAGAAAAAATCAAACCAACAGAGTTTTTTATAAATCAATATCGAAAAGCTAAAAAAGGAACCATATTTACATTTAGAAAGCAAAATTTCAATACATTTCAGGATGTTCACGTAACTAATAATAATTTTTCTACCATAGCTCAGATAACAGAAGCAAATCCACATAAAAAAGAATTTAAATGGGGAACTGCAGAGCTTTTTTCTTGGAAAACCTATGATGGCAAACCATTAGAAGGAATTGTATATAAACCAGAAGATTTTGATCCATCAAAAAAATATCCTTTGATTACTTATTTTTATGAAAAAAGGTCAGATAGTTACAGAAGATATTATACTCCAAGACCCAGCGCATCCATAGTAAATCCATCGTATTTGGTAAGTAATGATTATATAATGTTTGTTCCGGATATTGTTTATGAAGATGGTAAACCAGGGCCGAGTGCATATAATTGTATTGTTTCTGGTGTAGAAGCTTTAGAACAGTCAGGATATATTGATCGTAAGAATATGGCAATTCAGGGGCAGAGCTGGGGAGGATATCAGGTAGCATATCTAATAACAGTTACTAATAAATTTAAGGCTGCTATGGCAGGTGCTCCTGTAAGCAATATGACATCTGCATATGGTGGCATACGATGGCAATCCGGATTGAGTAGAGCTTTTCAATATGAGAAATCTCAAAGTAGAATCGGAAAGAACTTATGGGATGGGTTCGATCTATATATAGAAAATTCTCCATTGTTTGGTATCCCAAAAATCCAAACGCCCTTGTTAATGATGCATAATGATAATGATGGGGCTGTCCCCTATTATCAGGGAATAGAAATGTTTATGGGAATGCGTAGATTGCAAAAACCCGTCTGGCTTTTGGTATACAATGATGAAGGGCATAATTTACGAAAAGAAAAGAATAAGCAAGATTTATCGATTAGGATGATGCAGTTTTTTGATCATTATTTAAAAAGAGAACCTGCACCAAAGTGGATGACTAAGGGCGTCTCTCGAGTAGAAAAAGGAAAAGATTTTGGATACGATCTAGAAGAAACAGAAACAAAAATGGTTATTCCCAGTTCCAATGAATAAGATGCCACTTTATACCATCATTTTCATGGGTGACTAAAGTTTTAAAACCAATAGCCTGATGAGCCTGTAAAGAACGAAGGTTGTCTGCTGCCACTTCTGTAATCAATATATCATATGTGTGCTGTAATTTTTTTTTCATATGTTGATATAATCCTCTAAAAACCCCCTGGCCACGATATCCCTTATCAATACAAACCTGACCCATTACAATAAAATTTTTAGATCGATACGTAGACTTCTCAACTTCTCTGAATAGGGGTATGAGTACAGGGATATCCTGACCAAAATCTTTTGTCATACATAAAGTATAGCCAATAACAGTATCACCATCTTTAGCAATAATATGTGGTTCAATGCCATTCATTTTACTGAGAATCTCGATATCATGTTGTACAGTAACAAATCCTTCTTTTTTCTTTTCTTCTTTTGAGATTGAGATAGCTAAATTCTGTTGTTGAAGTTGAAGAATTTCTTCTAATTCTCTGCTCGTCGATGCAGTGGTATAAGTTATATTCACAGCTTATAATTGTTTTTTTAAGTACCATTCTTATTAAGAATAAATTTAGGAAATCTAGTATATGTTTTACTATTTTTTAACCTAAAATTGTCACTTCAATTTGATGAACTTTTATCCAGTAAGGCATATTGATGTTAAGAGTATTATTACCCAAATAGAGACGGTGACTTGCAGAAGATAAGATTATGAATAGATAAAGATGGTCTGTTGTCTCGTATTCAGTGACTTATTAATACTGTTTATTCCTTGAATTTTCTGAGATAACATATTCTCTTTTCGCCTCGTTTCAAAATCCAAAGAAACCGTAGTTTATAGGGTATTTTAATCAATAGAATTCCCCGATGCTCTGCATCGGAGGTTTTAGAGGAAAGTTTGAAAACGGATGGTTTTCATTAAATTGTAAAACTTTCTTCCGTTGAATACCCCTATGGCTCTGCCTCGGGGATTCTTTATTAATGCAACTTCGCAAGTTTGGATAACAGACGGAAGATATGGGAGTTCGGGATACACTTTTACAGGAGATTTTAACGGTGATGGATTTGCTGATATTGCTTCAGCACATTATGGAACTTTTTACATGAAATTGAATAATCATAGAAAAGGGTTTATTAATGCCAATTGGAACGTAGATAATGCCTGGGGAGGTAGTGATTATACCTTAGTTGGTGATTTTACCGGTGATGGTAAATCTGATATTGCCTCTGCTTATTACTCCTTGATGTATATGAAAATTTCCAGAGGGAATGCATTTTCTAGTCAAACCTGGTCAACTGATGGTCAATATGGCGGGGGTGATTATACCTATGCTGGAGATTATAATGGTGATGGTAAAGATGATATTATTTCTTTATATTATGGAACGATTTTTATTAAAGAATCTACGGGTACTCGATTTATAAGTAAATCTCATACTACTTCAAATAATTGGGGTAGTAGTGCATTTACTTGGATGGCAGATACTGATACTGATGGTAAAGATGAAATCATTACTGCGATTGATAATGTGATATTGAAAAGAGAGTGGATTAGTGGACAAAGTTGGTCATTAGAATCTTTATTGACACCTAGAAACTGGGGTGGCGAAGGCTATAATTTTTCGATGGATTATACGGGTGATGGTAGTGACGAAATTGTATCTGCTATTGGAGGAAGATTGTTTGCTCATTGAGAGACTTATACGATTTATAACTAAAAATTTCGCATATTCATCGTTTCTTTTTCCTTTCTACTTCGTTTAAAAAATAAACCGTAGCTATAGCTATGCTTGATTTTTTTGCCTTGCATAAAGAAAAAATAATTCAATGAATTTATACGAATTTTTTAATCACAAATCGTATTAGACTTCACTCTTTTTAATAAACTCTTCATAAAAACTAAAGAAAGCTACAGAATGTAATTCTGTAGCTTTCTTTAGTTCTGGATGTTAGTCTAAACAGTATATCTTGAGTTACGATTAACTTTTATTCTGAAGAATCAGTTAAAAAGATATCGTTTTATTATGCAAATTAAACACATAAATAGTACTAAGGGTGGATCGTGATATTATCGTATTTTAGCACTATGGATCGTCTGCCTAAAAAACTTCAAAAAAAGCTTCAGAATAGAGAAAGTATCAATGCACTGAGAACACTATGTGGTCAGAGTAATCATATAGATTTTTCTTCTAATGACTATTTAGGATTTGCATCTTCTAAAACCATTTTTCAGAAAACGCATCACTTTTTAGAACAAAAAGAACTGTATCAAAACGGGGCAACAGGATCAAGATTACTTTCTGGAAATCATGAATTATATACAGAAGTAGAAATAATGTTGGCAACATTTCATAATGCGGCAGCTGCTTTAGTATTTAATTCAGGATATGATGCTAATATAGGTTTCTTTTCGTCTGTTCCTCAGCGAGGAGACATCATTTTGTATGATGAGTATATTCATGCTTCTATTCGCGACGGTATACAAATGAGTCATGCCAAATCCTATAAGTTTGCTCATAATCAATTAGAAGCTATAGAAAAAAAAATACAATCGCTTAGATCGGACTCGAGTAGTGATCAAGAAGTATATATTGTTACAGAATCTGTGTTTTCTATGGATGGAGATACGCCGGATTTGAGATTATTTGTTTCTTTTTGTAACAAAAATAATTATCACCTGATTGTAGACGAAGCACACGCCACGGGAGTGTTTGGTAACAAAGGTGTAGGTCTTCTTCAGCAATTAGAACTGGAAGACGAGGTGTTTGCCAGAATCAATACATTTGGCAAAGCTTTAGGATGCCACGGAGCAGTAATTCTGGGATCAGAACAATTAAAAAGCTATTTGGTTAATTTTGCGAGGAGCTTTATTTATACTACAGGATTACCACCACATTCTGTAGCATCGATTTTAGTAATGTATAAAGAGTTAGAAACTACTTTAGCCACAAAAAAACTGAAAGAGAATATAGACTTTTTCAATCGAGAAGTAGAAAAAATAAATCTCAACTCATTATTTATAAAAAGTAATTCTGCGATACACTGCTGTATCCTATCCGGAAACAAACGAGTAAAAAAGGTGGCAACAAAAATTCAACAAAAAGGTTTTGATGTAAAACCTATTTTATCACCTACTGTTCCCGAAGGGCAAGAACGATTGCGTTTTTGTCTGCATTCGTATAATTCAAAAGAAGAAATATCGCAAGTTCTGAACTTACTTATTACCTTTATTTAAAACTACTCCATTGTATGATCGATAATTATACCATACTAGCTACATTTCCGTATTCTACAGAAGCTCAAATAACAAAATCCAAATTAGAATCAGAAGGTATTCAGGTAATGCTTCTGGATGAAAAAACAATAGATTCTGATCCTTTAATTAGTCAAGCTATCGGAGGGATTAAATTGCTTGTACATAACGACGACCTGACTCAAGCGATAAAGATACATAATAGGATTAGAGTATATGAAAAGGATAAAAACGGGAGTGATATTGTTTGTGTAAACTGTGGATCTACCAGAATATTAATTGCAGATCCTTCGCGCAAGAATATATTTTATATGCTATTCCCTTTTTTTGAAAAAACTAAATATCGTTGTAACGTCTGTAATACTATTTTTTAATGAATACTTATTTTATAACCGGAATCTCTACAGATGTAGGTAAAACTATAACTGCTGCAATTGTAACAGAAGCTCTGGAGGCTGATTACTGGAAACCAATACAAGCTGGAGATTTATCATATGCTGATACTCATAGAGTAAAGGAGCTCGTCTCAAATCATATTTCAAAATTTCATCCTAATAGCTTTGCTTTAGAGACACCTATGAGTCCTCATGCAGCTGCAGAAATAGATGGAGTAACTATTACTATGGATGCGGTTACATTGCCAGAAACTAAAAATAATATGGTAATAGAAGGAGCAGGCGGATTATTAGTACCCATAAATGATCACGAAACAATACTGGATCTAATAAAACCGGAGTATAAGGTAATTGTTGTTTCCAGACACTATTTGGGTAGTATTAATCATACGCTAATGACAATACAGTTGTTAAAAAATAAGGGTTTTGATCCTGTGATTATTTTTAGTGGAGATGAGCATAGTACTACAGAAAGTATTATCAAAAAAATGACAGGAGTACAAGTGATTGGAAGAATAGAGAATGAGCCTTATTTCGATACTATGGTGATAAAAGAATATGCAGCATTGTTTAGAGATAGACTAGAAAAATTGTAGTGTGATAACAAGCAGTATAAAGTCAAGATTAATAATTATTTCTGATTTATGGGGAATTAAGAGGTCAGATTGGTTACAGGAATATAGGAAAATTTTGGAGACGGTATTCCAAATCCATATATACGATTCTTGTAGTTTAGGAGAGATTGATGTCTCACAGAGTATAGAAAAAGATATACACGATCAATTTATTCAAAGAGGAATCAAAACTGCGGTTAATTCTCTACTGGAAAAAGAAAAAAAGAAAGTCAATATACTTGCATTGAGTATAGGAGGAACTATTGCATGGAAAGCTGCATTAGAAGGTCTTGATATCGATACCCTGTATACCGTATCTTCAACCAGATTGCGCTATGAATTAGAGACCCCCAATTGTAAAGTGAAATGTTATTTTGGAGCAGAAGATAAAAATATACCCGATCGGGATTGGTTTCAAAAAAGAAGAATTAAACCTATAATTTATAAAGAAAAGAACCATCAATTATATACAGACACAGATTTTATGCATAGGATATGCAATGAAATCATTGTAAATACTCTAAAAAAAATAAGAACGAATGATTTTAAAAAATAACGATACTCTAAAATATTCTTTTGATATAGCAGCCATGCATACTTCGGATGACCCGGATAGGTTTCTGGATGATGATGGTAGAACACCCTATATAAATTCAATTATTGAAAAGTTGTATTATGATGTCCAGAAAGGTAAATCATCTGTTTTTGAACGATTATTTAAATATATAAAGAGATATCCTAAAATAGCTGTTTTTAAAAATTACCTGGCAGTTGCCTATATGAATAAAGGCAACGATCAAAAATTTAAAGAAATCGTAAGAAAAACGGTTGAAGCGCATCCTGACTATTTATTTGCGAAAATAAACTTAGCCAGTATACATATCGAAGAAGAAAAATATCAAGAAGCTCAGGATCTTTTAGGAGATTCATTACAGCTTGTTGATTTATATCCAGAGAAAGAATTATTTCATGAAGATGAAGTAATAACATATTACCTAACGGTTGCCAAATATTTGTGGAATACAAATTATATTCATGAAGAAGAAAAACTGCTGGAACAATTAAAATTAAAATTCTATGGACATCATAAGATTGAAAAATATGATCATAATAAGGCAGTAGAGAATCTGAAGAAGGCAAGAAAAAGAATGGAAGAAGAAGAAAAGTTTAGCATAAAAGTAGCAACCATAGATAGAAGAAGCCATTTACAGACAGATAAACTACCTGATTTTAATTTTCCAGAACAAATAGCGCTATTATATACAAGTAATCTGGAGGTCACAGAGGATTGGCTAGCTTATTTTGAAAAACTACCAAAGAATCTTTTAGAAGAAGACCTGATAAAAGTCCTACAAGATTCTATATATAGGTTTGACTATTTCATGCAAAAAATGGAGGATTCCGGTTGGAATGACTACGAGTATAATGCACCGCACCACGCATTTTATTTATTATACGAAACAGGAACTTCTCAATCTTTAGCTATTATCTTAGAAATATTAAGACAGGACATGGAGTTTATGGATCTATGGTTTGGGGATGCGACCAATGAGATTATATGTCCAACACTTTTTAAGATAGCAAAAGATCAATTGCCAATATTGATGGATTTCGTAAAAGAACCTCATATAAATGCATTCAATAAATCCGTAGTAACTGATATTGTAACTCAGATGCCCTTTGTTTTCCCTGATACAAAAGAAGAAGTAATCGTTTGGTTCAAAGAAGTGTTTACATTTTATAAAGAGCATAAACATAAAGAAGGAATTGCTGATACAGATTTTTTAGGATTACTGATAGGAGGTATTTCAAGTAAGACCTATCAGGAATTATTACCACAGATAAAAGAGTTCTTTGATCTTAATTTGGTAGGATACTGGGTCTGCGGGCAGTATGATGATGTAAAAAACAGGATACGTGATATAGAACAACTTCTTGAAACATATTTCAAACCAGTGTATGAACAAACGACTGTAAAAGAATTGTATGAAAACTATTATCAAAATTGGATTCATCAATCCGAACAGAAAGAAATTGATGATAGTTCTGATGACTTTTATGATGATTATAAAGAGATTCCTGATGATCAACCCTATATTGCTCCCAAAAAAATAGGTCGTAATGATCCTTGCCTCTGTGGTAGTGGTAAAAAATATAAAAAATGTTGCATTAATAAATAAAATATGACCTTACAGGAGAGAGATAAAAAACACCTTTGGCATCCACTAACTCAGCATAAAGTTTATCCGGATGCTTTGGCTATTGTAAAGGCAACAGGGGCTTTATTGTTTGATGATCAGGGCAGAGAGTATATCGATGGTATTGCCTCTTGGTATACAGCTGTATATGGTCATTGTAACCCCTATATTCTGGAGAAAGTCGCTGCTCAGATGCAGCAATTGGATCAGATTGTGTTTGCAGGATTTACTCATGAGCCTGCAATAAAATTATCTGAAGAATTGATAAAAATACTACCAGATACTCATGAAAAGATTTTCTTTTCTGATAATGGATCAACAGCTAATGAAGTAGGGATCAAAATGGCATTGCAATACCATTTTAATAAAGGCGAAAAGAGAAATACCATAATTGCGTTTGAGGATGGTTTTCATGGAGATACTTTTGGGGCGATGTCTGCATCAGGTTTATCAGTTTATAATGGGCCGTTTGAAGATTTTTTTATAGATGTACAGCGAATCCCTACTCCTGATATTGATACTATAGAAATTGTTCTGGAGAGATTACAGAGGATAATTAGGGATTATAATGTAGCCGCTTTTATCTATGAGCCCTTAGTTCAGGGAGCCAATGCTATGCATATGTTTGAGGCAGAATATCTCAATGAAATATTAAAAATTTGCTCAGCAAATAATATCGTAACTATTGCAGATGAGGTAATGACAGGTTTTGGTAAGACTGGAAAAAACTTTGCTTCAGAATATATAGAAACAAAACCAGATATTATCTCAATGTCCAAAGCATTAACAGCTGGTTTTGTTCCCATGGCAGTGACCAGTTGTACCCAAGATATATACAATGCTTTTCTGGATGACTCTGTAGGCAAAGCTTTCTTTCATGCCCATACATACTCTGCCAATCCTATAGCCTGCTCTGTAGCCATTGCTGGCATAGAACTCTTGAAATCGGCAGAAATCCAAAATAATATTCAAAGAATTATACAATCTCATAAAGATTTTGATGCCAAAATTAAAAGCCATTCCAAGATCAAGACAACCCGACAAAAAGGAGTGATTTATGCATTAGATCTAGATATAGAAATGGATCGTTATGGTAAAAAAAGATATGAGATTTTTGATCATTTTATGGAGCACGGAGTTTGCTTGCGTCCTCTGGGTAAAACGATATACATATTGCCTCCTTATGTAATTACAGAAGAGCAGTTGGATAAAATTTATGAATCAATAGTAGCTTTATTAGAAGTAGTATAATACTAATTTTATAAGTTGTTTTAAAAGCATCCAAAATAGAAAGCAGAATTTTTAGTTAGTGTTATACCAGTAAGTTCAAATGGCAAATGATATTAGTTTGCTGATACGTCAAAAAAATAGTTTTCAGAAAACCAGAATACAAAAGAAGAGATCGATCAACATGAATCACTTGCGTATAAACAATGGATAGTATTGAATCAGATGTGTTATGCAATTGATGTAATACGATTTATAACTAAAAATTTCGCATATTCATCGTTTCTTTTTCCTTTCTACTTCGTTTAAAAAATAAACCGTAGCTATAGCTATGCTTGATTTTTTTGCCTTGCATAAAGAAAAAATAATTCAATGAATTTATACGAATTTTTTAATCACAAATTGTATAAGTTAATTTGTATATCTTGTTAGGAATGACACCGTTTTTTTGGCGGATTTGACGAAAAATAAAAAAGGTGATATGTATGGTATTTGATACAGAAAGGGTATTGATAAGAAAACTCTGTACATCCGATATAGAAAACTTTTATGACATGCAAAGCAACCCTAATGTGATGCGGCATATCAAAAAATATATGAATCGTTCAGAAAGTGAAAATGAATTAAAACGATTTATAAGCTATTATGAGAATAAGGAAATTTTCTATAAAATATGGGCAGTTATAAGAAAAGATAACGAAGATTTCATGGGTATATGTGGTGTTTATGAAAATGAAAAATCAGAATTTGAAATAGCCTATAGGCTTCGGGAGTTATATTGGGGAAAAGGTTATGGAGCCGAAATTGCAATAAATCTGATAAATTATTGCTTTGAAAAAACCAATCTAAACGAATTATCTGCATATGTAAGCGCTCAAAACAATAGTTCTATTTACATTCTTGAAAAAGAAATGGAGTTTATAGAAGAATTTTTTTGTAAAAAGACAAACTCTTTTGAGCGTGTATATAAATTAAAAAAAGAAAGTTGGTTATCAGATAAATGCAATGATTTTGATAAGTAATCTCATTTGAGAAATCGAATTATCATAGACACTTGGGTTTTATGATGAACAGACAAAATTGAATTAATTTTTTGTTAAGTTCGAGATGATAGAAAAGGAAAACCCCAAATATAATATGAATCATGGATAAGAAAACTTACGTCAATCAGCGTGATTTTTCTTATCCATGATTGATCTCAATATTTTATGATTGAGATTTTGGGTAATATATTATTTTATGGGAATCTAAAATTTCCGCCATTTCTATTGCCTAAGTTGATTCTTTGATTTTCATTTAATGTAATCGAAGCTACAGAACATCCCACTGTGGTAAGAGAAGCATCAACTTTTACAATTCCACTTGCAGGCATTCTGAATACCAGCGAACCTGAATTTCGGATATTAGCATAAGATGGATTTGGCGACCAACTTATATAATCATAAATATTTGTCGGTTTTACTCCAATAATACCTATTGATAAGCTTTCTCCTTGAGGAGCGCAAAATGTGATAAAATTTCCACTGTAAGTTAATTTTATTTGTGCCCCTGGTTTAGCTCTAAACTCACCAGTAGTTCTATTTAGTGTTGCCGTTGGATCTACAGTAGAATTACCATATATTGCAATTAATGCTGCCTGATCCCCGTCTGTAAAGGATCTATTACGACCACTACTGCAGGCTAACATCCACGAATTTGCATCTGGTCCGGAGGGTGTTCCAGGAATATAATTAGCTCCAATACTCGTAGATCCTTCATCTTCTGGAGAGCCGCCACAACTAAAAGCTCTGTTTCTGAAATCTGTATGACGAAAACCTATGGCATGTCCTATTTCATGAGCAATCACAGTTGTAGCATCGCTCCGATTCGTTCCTGTGTTAAAATGACTGCGACTTAATGTGATCTCCTTTTTAGGATTTCCGCGGGAAGGAAATCCAGCTTTACCCAAAATTTTAGGGTCGCTAAAATTTCCTAACAGGATCTGTATATCATTATTGTTTCTATTATTTGTACGTTTAAATCTTAGTTTGAGATCTAAGTTGTTATAACGTTGTAGTGCCGCATCAAAGGAACTTTGCATAAATTGATTAAAACCAGGGTCAAAAAATACGTTTAAAGTTCTACTGGCTCCATTAATACTCACTAAACGATTGGTTCGATATTGTTTAGAATTTATAGTCCCTGTTTCAGGTTGTATACCAGTAAGCAATTCATCTATTTGTGCTTCGGTAAGAAAAATATCTGTTTCTACAATATAGCCATTTTTGTACTTAGATAGTCCATATTCAGTATAAAACCCTGCTTTTTTGAGTTTTTTGATAATGTTATCCGGGATAGCCTGAGTTGCTATTTCCTGCTCAACATCATTATTATCTGTTTCACAGGAAACCGTAACAAAAATAACGAAAAGGAATAAACTGATTATTTTTATAAATTTTTTCATAAAATTAAATTTTAATTTGTGATTATCTGGTCGGTAACATATATATTTTATCAAAATGTCTATGTACGTAATTGATAATCCTGTTTTAGTTAATAGAAATATAAAGTTAGATCCGGTACCTTCTAAGCTTTTGTTTGTGTAATATGTTCAAAATTAGTGTTTTATAAGATGTATTTGTTCCCTATTTTCAGTGATATTTTTTTACTGAAAACAGGGAAAAATAAAATTTAAAAAAAGCTTAAACCGTTTTGGTATTAGTATGGTGTTCTACAATTTTTTTGTAGTTTGGTATTTTGATTTATCAGTGCTAATGATCATTATAGGACAATTTGATGTACTACCCTCTGTAATGACTAGTATTGGTTGTTTTCAGGGTTTTCTGGTTGCCGCAAACCTCTTTTTTCTTAAAAAAGGATCAAGAAAAGCTAATCTATTTTTGATGGGTTTATTGATCGCTCAAAGCCTTATTATTTTTCAGAATTTTGTAGTTTTTTCAGGGCTTTATCCCCAAATGCCCCATGTTCCAATATTATTTTATTCTCTTAATGGATTGATTGGTCCGTTGTTTTTTTTCTATGTTTTATATCTACTGTATCCTCATCGAAATTTTAGATGGATAGATAGCTTACACGGCTCTATTTTTATCTATCTCTTATTTTTTTCCTGGAATTGGGAGTATATAACGATGAATGCCGAAGAAAAAATAAAAACGATCTCATATATTTATAACAAAAAACCTTATATTCCTGATATTGATACCATTTTTACCTTACTCTCTCTGGCAATAGTCAGGCTTTCATATGTTAGTTATGCACTTTGGTTACTCAATAAAAAAAAACAAGGATTAAAAAAGATTTCCTCTGATACTAATATCAGTTATCTGAATCGTTTCAAAGGCGTTATTTATATATTTGGAGCGTATAGTGGTATTAGTTTTCTGTTTTTTCTTGTAAGCTACTTTTTTCATATCAAGGTGTATTATCTGGAAATCTACTTGCACCTGATCAATTCTATTTTCCTGGTTGTTATTGCTATAATTACGATTCAACAACCCGAAAAACTTTTTTTTGTACTCAAAAAAGAGAAAATAAAAGAAAAACAAACGAAGGGGAAAAATTTAGAACTGGATAAGTTGTCAGAACTTATGAAAACACAACAACCTTATCTCAATCCTGAATTAAAATTGCAAGATCTTGCAGCTATGATGGATACCCCTTCTCATAATTTGTCAGAACAACTCAATAAAAATCTTGGGGTAAATTTCTATGATTTCATTAACCAATATCGAGTAGATGAATTTAAAAAAAGAGCTACTTCTTCAGAATATGACCAACTGACATTACTTGCAATAGCGCTAGATTCGGGGTTCAATAGTAAAGCTTCTTTTAATCGTATTTTCAAAAAGTATACTAAAATCACTCCCAGTCAATTTTTACATAAAAGAAAGGTCTCAACTTCCAAAATTGGGGCGAAATTCAATTAATATTCATTTTTATTTGATCTCCCTTAACAAGATACTCTTGTAAAGGAAAACGAATCATTATTCATTAAAATCAAATACTCATGAAAACTAATTTTTTTATCAAATTATTGTTAATTTCTTTACTGTTATTTTCTTGCTCGCTGACAGATGATGTCTCAGGGGTACCAGATACCAGTGTTATAAAAGTTACAGAAATTTATGCCACTGATAGTGGTAATGAGAATAATAGTTCTGATATCACTATCAAGCTAAAGATTACAAAAGGAATTCCTGAAATTAAAAAGATGTACGTACTATTCTCAAAAGAAAGTACCTCTCTTCATTCGAGAGATGTACCAGGGTTAGCAGATCGCGTTTTTTGGGAAATTACTCCTAATGAAAGTATTGATGAACAAATTCAGGAAATACTCTATGATAGTCATGGAGATCTGATAAAGGAAGGTACCCATTACAGGCCTCATATTCTTATAAAAACGAATAATTATAGGACGTATCTGGTTTCTGGGAAAGAAAGCTTTCAATTACAAAACGAAACGCTGGTTACCGATCTGAAGATTACCTCAGGTAATATTATGGCAGACGAAGATATAGCTCTTGATGATGATTTTAATCTCTATGTTAATGGTGGAGGATCAAACGAAAGCATCACATATAAAATAAACCCACAAGGAGAAGTTCAGGAATTTTCCACTTCCCTGAAGTATCCTGTGGGTTGTACTGTTGGCCCTGATAAAACAGTGTATGTTACTAATTTTAGAAGTACTGATATTTTTGCTATTGATGCTTATGGAGTAGAAAACGTATTAGTAAGTGATCCGCAACTTGTAGGTGGTGGCGGAATCATCATTAATAATGATGGAGAAATTTTTAATACGTTCTTTGCGGTAAAGAAAATATTCAAAATTAGTAATAATAAGGTAGAAGAATTTGTTTCTAGTTCTTTATTAGATGGCCCGGTTGGACTGACATATGATAAGGTTAGAGATCATATATATGTTTCTAATTTTCTTGATGGAAAGATCTTTCGTGTAGAAGCTGATGGGACACTCAATGAAGTAGCAAAATCACCATCTTCGATTGGTCATGTATCATATGCGAATGATCATCTGCATGTTACAGGCGTTTTAGAGCATAAAGTTTTTAGATTAAATACGGCAGGTGATATAGTAGATGTTATAGGAACTGGAGCTGTAGGAACAGTTAATGGAACCGCAGCTACGGCTTCTTTTACCAATCCTAATGGTATCGAAGCAACACCAGATGGAAAATTTGCCTATATTACGAGCAATGGTATCGTACGAAAAATTATTTTTAAGAGACCATAAGTTTTTTAAACAATTTTTTTAAGATAGAAGTGTGCGGTCTGAAATAGACGATTTTCATAATTTGAAAGATTTTTGATAAAATTTAGATTTTTTTGAAGTAACTACCTTAATTACAGTAAATTAAAAATAAATCAAAATTTCGTAAAAAGATACATATTTGATTTTGCTGTATTTCCGACCAGACATTATATAGTAATCAGAATTGTAGTTTTTTTATTAATAAATACGATTCTGATTACACTATTGTTTCTGAGGTAATTGACCTTCTATTTCGGTTTTAAATCTTTCTTTATCATCAATATATAAAGCCAGAGTTTTAAAACTTTTCTTCATTCCGTACAAACCAAAGAGGGCATTTTCTTTATGTACAGTAATAAGTACATTATGACTTTCTAGTTCGCCAAATGGAGATAATTTCCTAATCTTGTCGTTAAATTCAATTGAAGCAGAAGATATTGTTACTGAGACAATATTGTTAATATCTATGCTAGTTTCACTCATAATACCATATCGCAGGTAGAGTTTTCCATCTTGGATTAAAATGGGTCTATTATAGATGGATTTTAAAAAACCAAAAATTTGAATTCCAGAATAAATACTCAAACCTGTGATGATCCAGGCAGCTACGGTACTCCATCTGATAAGTAATATATGCAACACATATGTTTCGATTGTGATAATGAGTATTAATCCGGCGAGCAGACCAATAGTGCCACTATTTTTATGATATGTAAATTCAGTACTATGCAGGACTTGTTTTTTCCAGAACATAAAACCAAAATAGAAAACTGCGATTTCCATTGCCAAAAGAGTTGCAATTTTTTTAGGTAAAATTTCTCTACATGTTTGTTGTAATACTGTAAAGAAGTCAGGAGATATATGTTGATTTTTTTTAAATTTTTTTAAGGTGGATCGTACTTTGCTAATAACAAAAAAAGCAATCCCTAACTCTACAAAAGGAAATACCCAGGTTTTTATAATAGAAAGTAGGAGTTGATTTTCTTTTGGAATAATCATATAAGAGATCATCATTCCTAATATGCCAAATGAAATAATGGTAAGTTTCGGGATTTTCTTTTTTCTAATCAGCAAGAAATAAACAAAAGGAATCGTAAAAATAAGATCTGCTGTGATGGCAGTAGACAATAGTTGCTGGTTCGCCTCAAATAATCTCGAAGTAGTCAATAAGATTAATAAGAGGATGCTGGATAATGGAATACCAAAAATAATGAACAGACTTTTTATATCTAGTTGTTTAGTCATGGCTACTGGTTTTTTATAATGAATATTAAAATATAGTCTCTTTTTTCTCATTCCAGAGGAGATCTACTTGTTCATTTGTTTCGGCAATGATCACATACATTTTGGAATAGGCCCAGATATCATTTTCTTTGGTACCTACCACATAAATCTGAGCTTCTCCTTCAGGGCCTTTTATAGGAATAGAAATATCAGCATATCCTGTACTGTTTTCAAATTTTAGGCTACCACTCATAATGCCATTGGTTTCTATAGGCTCTCCAAGTACCCGGATAATATATTCATCTTCCTGAGCTTTTGCAAGTCCTTCCTGATAAGGAGTAGCAGCTGTAAAAGCTTTAGAGACCCCAAAAATGACAGATCCCATAAAGATAATAAAAATGATAGTTAATGTGAGACAACCCCCTACAGGTACTACCCATGGCCAGTTTCTACTAAACCAACTTTTTCGTTGCGTTTGATGCTCCATATCAATTCATTCTTATTTGGTTATTATATAAGTCATAAGACTTTGGTTTTTGTTACAATTAAAGTTTGGGAATTAAAAAGAAAAATACAGTAGACAGTTGAACAGAATGGAACAAACCCCTACATTTGCTGAAAAATTAAGTGTTGCAAAACCCTGTGTCTATAACCGGAATTTCATCGATATCCCCATTGGGATTTATCCCTGAGAAGATTTGGAGCGAATATAAAAATCATACTCACAATATTACTTTTGAAGCTTTTGGAGATCAAAAAACACCCATTGCTCAATTACCTGAAGAATGCAAAAAAGAAATTGAAAAACTAAAGATAGAGAATTCACAGTACGCATCTCTGGATGATTCGGTGTTATTTGGGATTTTTGCGGCAAGAGCTGCTATCAGAGAGGCAAATTGGGAGCAGGAATTTAATTTCGGGATTAATATGGGGTCTTCCAGAGGGGCTACTCATCTATTTGAAAAATATCATAAAGAATTTCTAAAGACGCATCAATCAGCTACATTAAGTTCGCCTACCACAACCCTAGGTAATATTTCTTCCTGGATAGCGCAAGATCTCAGGTCAAAAGGTCCGGAGATTAGTCATTCTATTACATGTTCCACCGCTTTGCACGCTGTGCTAAATGGTATTGCATGGCTTCAATCAGGGTTGAGCGATAAGTTTTTGGTAGGAGGGAGTGAAGCTCCACTAACTCCATTTACCATCGCCCAGATGAAAGCTTTAAAAATATATGCTTCCGGTCAAGAAGACGTATATCCATGTCAGGCAATGAATTGGGGTAAAACCAGAAACTCTATGTTTTTGGGAGAAGGAGCTGCTGTTGCTTGTTTAGAGAATGGAGTTAAAGAGAACGCAGTAGCATTAGTAACGGGGATAGGGTACGCAACAGAGCCTTTAAAACATAATATATCGATATCTACTCATGCAGATTGTTTTCAGGATTCTATGAAAATGGCATTATCCGGCACAACTCCTCAGGAAATAGATGCAATTGTATTACACGCACCGGGAACTGTAAAAGGAGATATGGCAGAATATAATGCAATTAAATCCGTTTTTAAAGAACATATCCCTGCTTTAACGACCAATAAATGGAAAATTGGGCACACCTTCGGAGCGAGTGGAATTTTGAGTATAGAATTAGCAATTTTGATGATGAAACATCAAGAGTTTATTCCAGTCCCTTATATAGAGGGTGTATCGCCTGATTCATTAAGCAAGATTATGGTAAATGCAGTGGGATTTGGGGGGAATGCTGTTAGTATCTTACTGGAACTACCGGTATGAGAATAATGATTTCAACAATTTATTGTTATTAAAATCATTGAATTTGATAAATCTAATTTGTGTTTTTTGATTTTAAACAATTACTTTTGAAAAATTCACATACTGTTAATTTATGAGCGTTGTAAGACACGATTGGACATCACAAGAGATTCTGGATATTTATAATAAACCCATGATGGAACTGCTATATGAAGCAGCTACAGTACATAGAGAGTACCACGACCCGAATACGGTGCAGGTTTCTACTTTGTTATCCATAAAAACAGGAGGGTGTCCTGAAGATTGTGGCTATTGTCCGCAGGCTGCCAGATATCATACTGATATAGAAGGGAATGATCTGATGAGTGTACAGCAGGTAAAAGCACAGGCATTGAGAGCTAAAGCTTCGGGGAGTTCCAGAGTATGTATGGGAGCCGCCTGGAGAAATGTAAAAGATGGACCAGAGTTTGATAATGTGCTGGAAATGGTGCGAACTATTAATAAACTGGATATGGAGGTGTGTTGTACCTTAGGTATGATTACAGAAAATCAGGCGCAACGGTTGGCAGAAGCCGGTCTATATGCATATAATCATAATCTTGATACATCAGAAGAGTATTATAAAGAAGTTATTTCTACCAGAGGATATGAGGATCGGTTAGAAACTATTGATAATGTTCGTAAAACGAATGTTACCGTGTGTAGTGGTGGGATTATCGGAATGGGTGAAAAGATAGAAGATCGAGCTGGAATGCTGGTAGCTTTGGCAAGATTAAACCCTCAGCCAGAGTCTGTGCCTATCAATGCACTTGTTGCTGTAGATGGAACACCTATGGAAGATCAAAAACCGGTAGAGATCTGGGATATGATCAGAATGGTTGCAACGACCAGGATCGTAATGCCACAAACGCAGGTAAGATTATCCGCAGGGAGAACAGAGATGAGCAGAGAAGGACAGGCAATGTGCTTTTTTGCAGGAGCAAATTCTATTTTTGCAGGAGATAAATTATTGACAACCCCAAATCCAGATGTTAATGAGGATATGGAGATGTTTAAAAAGTTAGGGTTAAACCCTCAAAAACCTTTTGTAAAGAAATCTCAACCAGATACCATAGAAGCTAAAGATTCTAAGTATGAAGCAAAAGGAGAAAAACCAAAATGGACCAGACCCGGTCATACTATTGACAAAAATGAGGTAGCTAAACAGAAATCAAAAATAGTAGTTGATAAAAATTGATAGCTGTATTAGAAATATATGAGTAAGGCTTTCATTATATTTTAAGTTTAACAAACTTGATATTGATTAACTTTGATACGATAGGCATTATTAAATTTTGATAGATGCTGATCTTAAGCAATTATCTGTGAAATTAAATTTAGAACAAATAACAAGAGTAAAGACAGTAACGAAGAAGGAGTTTCTTGAAAATTATTTCATACCACAAAAGCCAGTGGTAATCGAGCAATTGATTGAAGATTGGCCAGCGTATGAAAAATGGAGCTTAGATTACATTAATGAAGTTGCAGGTCATAAAGAAGTACCTCTTTTTGATAATAGACCTATAAATGCTGAATTTAAGTTTAACGAACCACATATGAGCATGAAAATGAGCGAATATGTACAGTTGTTAAAAACCAAACCTACCGGCTATCGAATTTTTCTGTATAACCTATTAAAAGAAGTGCCAAAACTCAGGAGTGATTATAGATATCCCGATATAGGTCTGAGGTTGCTTAAAAAAATGCCATATCTTTTTTTTGGAGGTAAGGGATCCAAAGTGTTTATGCATTATGATATTGATTATGGAAATATATTGCATTTTCATTTTCACGGCGAGAAACAATGCATATTATTTCCACCTTCAGAAACCAAATACCTATATAAAGTACCTCATGCGTTAATCGCACATCAGGATATTGATTTTACCAACCCTGATTTAAAAAAGTGGCCGGCACTTAAGAAAGCCAAAGGATATGTTACACATCTTACACACGGAGAAACTTTGTATATGCCAGAAGGATATTGGCATCAGATGACCTATACCACACCTGGTTTTTCTATGAGTATACGAGCAATGGCTACAAAATTAGGGAATATGAATAAAGCTGCATATAATATCTTCTTTATGCGATATTTTGATAATTTTATGCGTCGGATTCGTGGGTCAAAATGGATTCAATATAAAAACGAGCTAGCAATTAAAAGAACAAATAGAGCAAAGGATTCGTAGTTTTGCATAGCATCTTACCTCTCATTTAAGTTTTGTATTGCAACCCTTGTTGTTCGTTTTTGTCTTTTGAAGTACAAACCATACAAAATGATCCATGAAATTTATGAATCTATTATTGCTTGTTAGTTTTTCCCAGGGATTTGTGTTTGGACTTTCGATACTTTTCTCTCCTTTTTTTAGAAGTCATATCAATAAGTATTTGGGATATTCGATTCTGGTGTTAACTTCATTAATGCTCAATGTTTATCTTGATTTTGAGGGTGTATTTGAAATGTATCCAGATTTTATGATATTGTATGATATCGAATGGATATTCCTGTTTCCGGTTTTTTTCTTTCTTTATATTTTAAAATCAATCAATCATGATTTAGAAAAAAACAGGAAAATGTATTGGTTGTATGTTCCTTTTTTCTTTTCTGTTGTCATTAATGCGTTTTTTAATCTGGAAGTGGCTTATCAATGGTTTGCTGATTCTTATGATTACACAGAATTAGTGTATGATTGGGTTTTTGGTTTTCAGGAATTTGGATACTATTCATTCAATTTTATTCTGATTATGTGGTCATATAAGGTGATTAGTGAAGAAAAATATACGAACTACCCTAATAATAAATGGTTGAAAGCATCATGTATTTGGACATTTTTTCTGGTAACATTATGGATTATAATAGATATCATCGATATGATTTTTGGGATAAGTTATGAAATAGGGATTTCTATTATATGTACCAGTACTTCTGTATTTATATTTTGGTTAGTATATAATGGGGTTTATAGATTAAAACTTACAGGTGCTTATAGAGGTCTTGTTAGCGGTATTAAAAGTGATATTTCAGGTATAAGTATGCTAGAAACTCTTGATGAGGTAAAAAGTAAAAATCAAATGGTTTTGAGTAATTCGTTTTCAGAAGATAATAGATATTTTCAAAAACTAGAAAACTTACTCAAAAAAGACTATATCTATCGTGATCCTAATTTGAGTCAGGAGGCGATAGCAAAACGATTAAATATTAGTACAGGTTATCTATCGCAGATCGTAAATGACATTACGAAAAAAAATTTTGCCGTATACATTAATTCATATCGGGTACAGGAAGTTAAAGACATGATTCTTAATACAGAATTTGATAAATATAGTGTATTGGCAATAGGATTAGAAGCAGGTTTTAAGTCTAAAACAACATTCTATACTTCATTTAAAAAAGAAACAGGGCTTACTCCAAGTCAGTTCAAATCAAATCACAAAAAGGTTCCAAATTTTTAAATCTTAATAATATGGGACATTAGTTTCTTTTGTCCTGTTTAGTTTTGACAAGCGTTAAAAGGTGTTTCATGGCTAGTTAATCCTGTTACTTTTTCTGAAAAGTCATTTTGAAACTGATTTTTTTGCTAATCAAAACTGATAAAAATAATCCTTAAAATCAATACTACTATGAATAGATATAATTATAATACGATAAGATCTATGTTTACTAAAAGATATTTTTTATTCATAATATCGGTTTTTCTGATAAGCTGCCAATCAGATGATGATCAATCTCCAATAGAACAAGCTATACATGGTTTTTGGTTTGCTGAAGATAAAGGGTATATTATCGAGCTTAGCGATGATAAAAATGTATTGTACAATATATCCGCTGCCGGGTGTACAATTCTCAATGATGATTTTAAACCAGAAGAACTAGCAGGGTTAAGGTTAGAAGAAGTGAGTGCAAATGAGCTTCTGGGGACTTCGGATCTTTTTGAAGTAGAAATTAATTTTGTGAGATTACCAAATCAACACGATCATTGTTTACCCGACCAAATAGCAAACACAAAAGATCCAAAGATAAACTATGACTATTTCTGGAATATATTTAATGATTATTATGCGTTTTTTGAAAAAAGAAATGTGAATTGGGGAGATTTTAAAAATTTAGGGGATCAGGTTACAGAAGATAATTTTTATGATGTCATTGAAGAGCTGGTTCTTAAGTTAAAAGATGGACATGTAAGTTTAAATGATGAAGATAATAATATAGAAATCGAATCTGGATTTCCAAGTTTAATCGAACGATTAAACACGAATCTTCAAGGAGATTTAATTATCAAAGATATAGACGATTATTGGGAAACTTTAGAAATAAAAAATAATATAATAGTAGAAAAGTACATTGTAGGAGAACTGTTTCAAAACGATGGGGGTAATATGTTTTGGGGATTAGTGAGAGATGATATAGGCTATGTGTCAATAAATGATATGGAGGATTTTGGTAGTAGTTTTGAAAATGAAATATCAGCACTCAATGAAGCTCTTGATGATGTAATGAATACTGTAAAAGAATGGGGAGTTTCTAAGTTAATTATAGATATTCGTTTTAATGGAGGTGGTCACGGAAAAATCTCAATGGATATTGCATCACGTTTTGTGAATAGAGAACTCCCTGTTTATTCCTATAAGAATAGGCTAGGAGATAATTTTACCGCACCTAAAACAATTTCAATAGGTCCAAAAGGAGATTTTCAATTTACAGATGATATTGTTCTTTTAACGAGCCCTGTTACGGCAAGTGCAGCCGAGTCATTTGTTTTATGCCTTAAGGATTTATCTTATGTGACAATCGTTGGAGAAAATACCCAAGGTGTTTTTTCCACAGAACTTACTCATTCTTTACCAAATGGAGCAACAGTTGTGTTGTCTAACGAAGTGTATAGTGATGTAGAAGGAACAGTTTTTGAGGCTATTGGAATAGGACCTGATAATGAAGAAAATAGAATTCCTGTATTTTCCTACGAAGATTTTAGTGAAGAAAAAGATAGTGGAATAGAAAGAGCAATTGAATTGTTACGCAATTAAACTACATACGTTGATTATTCTAAAAATATATTGGGCTTAAGTATTTGATAATTAAAACAGGATGTGTTAAATATGTGTTTTATTTATAAATAAGTTGATCAATGCAACCCTTAATTTTTTCACTTGTCATATATATAAGTAGTATTAAAACCTTTAAAATCAATACTAATATGAATTCACACAATTATAATACAATAAAATGTATGCGTACTATCAAAAGATATTTTTTATGTATAATGTTAGTTTTTTTTATAGCTTGTCAGTCGGATGATGATAGTCCTCCTCCTCCTCCTCAAGACTCTATAAATGGTTTTTGGTTGGTTGCTGATAAAGGATATATATTAGAGTTTACTGATGGTAAAGATGTAGCATATAATATAAATAGCATTGGATGCTCAGTTTTAGAAGGTGATTTTACATCAGAAGATTTTTTGGGAGTGGAATTCAATCTGGTTGGTCCGGATGAATTAGTAGGGAGTTCAGAATTATTGATTGCAGATATTAAGTTGACCAGACTGCCAAATCAAAATGAGTTTTGTCTACCGGGTCAGATTTCTGAGACAGAAGATCCAAAAGTGAATTTTGATCATTTTTGGCATATTTTTAATGATTATTATGCTTTTTTTGAACTCAGAGATGTGGATTGGGCGCAATATCATAGTTTAAGAGAACAGGTAACCTCAGAGAATTTTTATGATATTATAGAGGATTTGCTTCTCCTTTTTGAAGATGGGCATGTAGGTATTTATGATGAAGCTAATGGTATTGGTATTGGTTCAGAATCACAGAGTTTACTGGAGCGATTAAATTCAAACCTTAGTGGTGAGTATGTAATTAGTGATGGAGATAGTTATAGCAGAGCCTATGACCAAAAGATAGAGATGATTATAAAATATCTCGGTGGAGATTTTGAGATTGATCAAAGTGAAAATATAGCTTGGGGTACGATCACAGATGATATTGGGTATGTTAATATTTTTGGGATGGCAGGATATGGATCCGGCATTAATGATGAGTTAGCAACATTGAATACAGTACTCGACAAAATGATGAATGATCTGAAGAATTCCGAAGTCTCTAAATTAGTACTAGATATCCGTTTTAATGGCGGAGGATTGGATGTAGTTGCTGTAGATATAGCCTCCAGATTTATGGATCAGCAACGCATTGCATTTTCTAAAAAAGCAAGGTTAGGAGACGGGTTTACAGAGTTAACAACGATATCTGTGGAGCCCAAAGGAGATTTTCAATTCACAGGTGATATTGTGTTGCTTACCAGTCCTCTTACCGCTAGTGCTGCAGAGATCTTTACTTTATGTTTAAAAGATGCGCCATACGTAACTATTGCTGGGGAAAACACAAATGGTGGATTTTCTGATATTCTTTCGCATATACTGCCTAATGGAGCAGAGCTAAGCCTGTCTAATGAAGTGTATAGTGATGCACAAGGAGTAGTTTATGAAGCGATAGGGGTTGGACCAGCAGAAGAGAATAGAGCTCCATTGTTTTCTAATGAAGATTTTATGGAAGAAAAAGATAGTGGCATCGATAGAGCTGTCAAGTTATTGAGTAATTAAACAGTTCATTACTAAGAAAGTTCATTCACCTTTTCAAAAACTAATTGATTTTCCCAGCCTCGATACAATAGGTAATCAATTAGTTTTTTTTTCTTTTTAGTAGGGTCTTGTTCTGTAATTGATGCCATTTTTTTTTCTGCTAATTCATGAAAAGTTTCCAAGTAGGTTGTCTCCGGGATTTCTTTTAGGGCACTTTCTATAATATAGGTAGATATTTGTCTGAATTTAAGCTCTCTGATAATTCGCTTTTTTCCCCATTTTTTGATTCTGAATTTACCGCTGACATAGCTTTTGGCAAAGCGTTCTTCATTTAGGAAATTATGCTCTAAAAGGTGTAAAATAATTGTTTCTTTTGCTTCCGGGATTAATCTCATAGTCGTCAACTTGTCCATGATGTCCTTGTGACATCTTTCCTGATAGGCGCAATAGTGTTCCATTTTTTTAAGTGCCTCGGATACAGTAATAGATTGAGGTGGTTTTTGATACATACGGTATAAAGGTACAAAGCTTTTATTAAATGTAGTAAAAACAAAAAACCCAGCCTATACATAATAAGCTGGGTTTCGTTTTATAATTTTATCACTTCTCCATTTTCATCGAGAAAATGATATTCTAAATACGTGTAAGCGTCTCTAGGTATAATTTTTACCCATTTTTTATGGTTAAAAAACCATTGAAAACGGGTGGATGGAAATCCTTTAGTTAAAAAAGCTGCGATAAAAGGATGCGCACTTAGCGTAATCTTTTTATACTCTTTTTTAATTAACTTTTCTAAATCGACCTTAATTTTATCTATTAAAACTATTGGTGCCTCAATCTCACCATTTCCTCCGTTAGGGTTTTCCTCACGAGTTTTGATATTCATTTCTGGTCGTACACGCTGTCGCGTGATTTGAATCAAGCCAAACTTACTTGGCGGTAAAATTTTATGCTTTGCCCTGTCGTCTTTCATCTCTTCACGTAAGTGATTGAAGAGTGTTCTTCGGTTATCTGCATTATTCATGTCTATGAAATCGACTACAATAATGCCCCCCATATCCCTAAGACGTAGTTGGCGAGCTAGCTCTGTTGCACTGATTAGATTTACCTCTAAGGCAGTGTCTTCCTGGTTTTTGGCTTTATTTGATCGGTTTCCACTGTTAACATCAATGACATGCATTGCTTCTGTGTGCTCTATGACTAAATAAGCACCTTTACTCATGGAAACTGTTTTGCCAAAACTGGTCTTGATTTGTCGTTCAATACCATGTTTTTCAAAAACAGGAGTTTTTGAAGTGTGTAATTTTACGATTGATTCTTTTTTTGGTGCAATTTCTTGCAGATAATCTTTTACTTGATTGTAGAGTTCTTCCTCGTCTACAACGATCGAAGTAAAGGTGTCATTAAAAACATCTCTTAGTATAGAAGATGCTCTGTTCATTTCACCTAAAACTTTTGACGGATGATGTGCTTTGTATAATTTCTTACACATAGTTTCCCAACGCCCAACTAGATTTTGCAAATCTTTATCTAGTTCTGCTACTTTTTTGCCTTCCGCTACAGTACGAACAATAATTCCGAATCCTTTAGGTTTAATACTTTTTACCAGTCTTTTCAGACGTTCTTTTTCATCAGAAGATTCTATTTTTTGAGAAATAGAGATTCTGTTTGAAAAAGGTACTAACACTATATATCTACCAGCAATCGATAGCTCTGAGCTAATTCGAGGTCCTTTTGTAGATATAGGTTCTTTTACTATTTGTACCAATAGTGATTGATTTGATTTTAATACATCAGTAATAATACCATGTTTATTAATATCATCTTCAAAAGAAAAATTCTTAAGAGAATATTCTTTTGCTTTACCTGTGCTTACACGTTTAATGAATTTAAGTAAAGAAGATACTTGAGGACCGAGGTCATGATAGTGCAAAAATGCATCTTTCTCATAGCCAACATTAACAAATGCGGCATTAAGACCTGGGACAGCTTTGCGTATTTTGGCAATAAAAATATCACCTACAGCAAAATTACTGTCATCTTCTTCCTTATGTAATTCAATTAGTTTTCCATCTTTTAACAAGGCAAAATCTGTGGAGGAACCGGATCTAATGATCAATTCTTTGTTCACTCTAAATTAGATTTTTATCCACCTCGAAATATTTTGTATCGAGACAGATGGATTAAACAATTTTATTCACAGGAATTTTAATAATCCCGTTGAAATAAAGTATAATAAAGGTAGAATTATAGTATACTTTATCTCGATTTCAAAGAACTTTTTTAAAAGAAAAAAGTAGTTAGAAAACTACTTTTTCTTGTGACGATTAGCTCTTCTTCTCTTTTTACGCTTGTGCGTAGCTACCTTATGTCTTTTTCGTTTTTTACCACTTGGCATAGTGTGTGCTTGTTTATTTATTATTAATTTTTTACTTAACTTCTACGTTAGTTTTTACTCCTTCTACAAAAACTTTTGCCGGTTTAAAAGCTGGGATGTTGTGTGCTGGAATTTTAATTGTAGTGTTTTTAGAAATGTTACGTCCAGTTTTTTCTGCTCTTGTCTTAATGATAAAACTACCAAATCCTCTTAGGTATACATTATCACCACTTTCTAAAGAACTTTTTACTTCTTCCATAAAAGTTTCAACGGTTGCCTGAACATCTCCTTTTTCTATTCCTAGTTTTTCTGAAATTTTTGCTACAATATCTGCTTTAGTCATTAGATTCCTATTTAGGGGTTTTTAAATTTTCAAGGGGGCAAATATAATAATTTAAAATCCAAAATATCAATACTTAAGATGAAATTATCATCTTTTAAACGTTTAATTTTGTAAAACTTATGATTTACTTATGATTTTCTCTAAAAAACTCATTTCGTGGTACTTACAAAACAAAAGAACAATGCCGTGGAGAGAAACTACAGATCCTTACCGGATTTGGCTCAGCGAAATTATACTGCAACAGACCAGAGTTGCACAAGGATTACCGTATTATATGTCGTTTATTGATACCTATCCTACGGTATTTGACCTGGCAAATGCCGAGGAAGAACAGGTGCTTAAATTATGGCAGGGATTAGGGTATTATTCCAGAGCAAGGAACTTGCACGCTACTGCCAGGTATGTTGCTAATGATCTTAAAGGTGTTTTTCCTGTCACTTATAAAGAATTACTGACGCTAAAGGGAGTTGGAGATTATACCGCCAGCGCGATCGCATCAATATGTTATAATGAAGCTGTTCCCGTAGTAGACGGAAATGTATATAGGGTCTTATCCCGTTATTTTAATATAGCTACACCTATTAATAGTACTGAGGGAATAAAGAACTTTAAAAAACTGGCAATTGAACTCATAGATCATAAAGATCCTGCTACTCATAATCAGGCAATTATGGAGTTTGGAGCATTACAATGTAAGCCTCAAAGTCCGTATTGTATCATTTGCCCTTTGAATGAAAGCTGCGAAGGGCTTAAAAAAGGAAAGGTTTCGGTACTACCTGTAAAACTCAAAAAACAAAAGATAAAAAAAAGATACTTTAATTATCTGATATTTTTTATCGATACACGTACAACAATAATCCGGCAAAGAGCAGGCAAAGGTATTTGGCAAAACCTTTATGAGTTTCCGTTAGTAGAAGCCAATAGTGAGGTAGATATGAATTATATAGAGAATTCTGATATTTTTAAGGATATAATAGGAGATGTGAAGTATGAAATTACGCTTTATGAAGAGCCGTTTATAATCCATAAGTTATCACACCAACATTTGTATACTCGTTTCTATATTATTAATCTTATAAAAAAACCAAACAAAATTGAGGGACATACACTTGTGGAGACAAAAAAAATCAAAGAATATCCGGTTCCCATATTAATAGGTAATTTTATAGATCGGGTTTTTTAGGTGTGGTGCTTTTTTATTACATTTACTATAAATAATAAAGCATATGTCGGGGACGTTAAATAAAGTAATGCTTATTGGGCATACTGGTGATGAAGTAAAGATGCGTTGGTTTGAAGGAGGAGGATGCATAGGTAGATTTCCGCTGGCAACAAATGATTCTTATGTAAATAAAAGTACTGGAGAAAAGATGATTTCTACAGAATGGCATACGATCGTAGTTCGTAATAAGGCTGCAGAAATATGCGAAAAATATTTAAAAAAAGGAGATAAAGTGTATATCGAAGGTCGCCTTAAAACAAGAAAATGGCAGGATGATCAGGGTAAAGACAGATATAGCACAGAAATACAATGTATTGATTTTACGTTTTTAACTCCAAAAAATGAAAACCAACAAACTGAAATGATTGCACAAAAAAAACAATCGGGAGTAGAAACTTCTGATTCTCGTGAACAGTCTGTTTCATCAACATCCCCAGGGATGGAAGAAGATAATCTTCCATTCTGATATGTTTAACTAAACACTCTTAATTTGGATCCTGATCCTGAACCGTTATTTATTCTATTAGCAGCTTTTGATACTTCACAGCTAATTAATCTTGCTGTGCTTTTGTTTTTATTGCTCTGTTCTGCGCTTATATCTGGTAGTGAAGTTTCTTTATTTTCCTTAACACCTTCTGATTTAAAAACAGATGATGAGGATGCGTCGATAAATCAAAAAATAATTCGCAAATTATTAAGTAAACCTAAGAAATTACTAGCCACTATATTAGTCGCCAATAATTTTATTAATATAGCTATCGTACTTCTTTTTGATTCTCTTGGAAAAATTTATTTTAAGGGACTTGATGAAATTGTATTATTTGGGCTGGAATGGTTAAAACTAAGATTTATTGTAGAAGTTGGCGTAGTTACTTTTTTGATTTTACTATTTGGGGAAATTTTACCAAAAGTCTACGCAAGTAGAAATAGACTCAAATTTGCTAATTTTATGGCTAGACCATTGGGTTTATTGGATTGGCTTATAAGCCCGATAAGCCTTCCAATGCGTTTTGTAACTATCGGAATTCACAATAAACTAGGAAAACAGAAGTCAAATATTAGTGTAGATCAATTATCTCAGGCATTAGAATTAACTTCTGATACAGATACCACTACCGAAGAAAAAAAAATACTAGAGGGAATTGTGTCTTTTGGTAATACCGATACTAAACAGGTTATGATCCCCAGAATTGATATTTTTGCAATAGATAATCAGACTGCATATAAGGATATTTTATCAGAGATTATTGAAAAAGGATATTCTCGCATCCCTGTTTATGAAGATAGTATTGATAAGGTAATCGGGATTCTGTATGTAAAAGATCTATTGCCATATATAAATCATCAAAATTTTGATTGGATTAATTTGCTTAGAGACCCATATTTTGTACCGGAGAACAAGAAATTAGATGATTTGTTAAACGATTTTAAAGATAAAAAGAATCATTTGGCAATTGTAGTTGATGAGTATGGCGGGACAAGTGGCTTAATTTCTCTTGAAGATATTATTGAAGAAATTGTAGGAGATATTAGTGATGAGTTTGATGATGAAGATTTAATATTTTCGAAGTTAGATGATTATAATTATGTTTTTGAAGGTCGAACCTCATTAAAAGATTTTTATAAGATTTTAAAATTAGAAGATACGAGCATTTTTGAGAGTAAAAAAGGTGATGCCGAGACTGTAGCAGGATTTTTATTAGAAATATCAGGAAGCTTTCCTAAGCCGGGAGAAGTACTAACTGTAACGAATTATGATTTTAAGGTAGAAGCCTTAGATAACAAGCGTATTAAAAGAGTAAAAATAACAATTCATGAATAAGAGAACTTCATACCCTTTGTTTTTAGTAATTATTTTCTGCTTATTGATTTCTTGTGGAGGAGAGACTTTACCTAAACCTAAAGGGATGCTGCGATTAAGTTATCCTACTCCTGATTATGAAAAATTTCAAACAGATTGTTCGTATACTTTTGAGAAAAATAAGATCAGCAAGTTTCAAAAACCAAAATATAATAGAAAATGCTGGTACAATCTGGAGTATCCTGACCTAAAGGCAACAGTCTATATTTCATATCACAAAATACATAATAACCTGGATTCACTTCTCAGAGATGCTCAGAATCTTACCCAGGAACATTTTGTAAAAGCAGATGCCATTAAGCCAAAAGATTTTATAAATACTGAAGACAAAATATATGGTAGAATCTATACTGTATCTGGTAATGCTGCATCACAGAGTCAGTTTTATGTGACAGATAGTACGACGCATTTTTTATCCGGATCTGTATATTTTAAAGTAAGACCCAATTACGATTCTATACAACCAGCGGCAAACTATTTGCATAATGATGTACTGCATCTAGTAGAAACTATCAAGTGGGGAGAATAATATAACTTCCTGAATTGTTTTTCTCAAAATTCCTGCATAACCTCAGAAAGTAAGAAAATGCAAATGATATTACACGATTTATATGCTCACTATGAATATATTATTATGAAACAATAATAATTGTATGGTTATTCACCTCTTTCATTTTTGTAATACATTGTGAAGTAGTTTGTTGCGGTAAATCCTGTTTTTTTTGGTTTTTTTATTTTATTTTTTGGGGAAATTTTAGTCTATTTTTGAATTGCTTTATTTGTTATAAATATATGGCAGATAGTGTTTTTATGTACTTCTTTAAATAGATAATATTAATGCAAGCCATAGTTTCAGAGTTTACAAAAGGTTTTCGTTTTACAAAGAATAACAAGGCAAGAGGAATCGGGATTGAATGTGAATTACCAGTTGTTACTCACAAGGGTGAAGCGGTAGGTAGTGATGTTATTCAGGATATGTTTCTGTATTTAGAAAGAAAAGGCTTTGTGCTTAGAAAAGATTCTTTTTCTGGTCTGTTTACAGTTGCAAATAAGATCAATACCACTAATCTTGGTAAATACAATTATGATTTTGATTCAGTGACAACAGATGTTGGGTATGCTATATTAGAATTAGTTTTAGCGCCTCAGGATAATTTGTATGATATTCAGACCAGATTTTCAGAACTATTATTAGTACTGATAACTTATTTTGATCATCGATCTTGTTTGATATTAGGATATGGTATACAACCGGTTACACCACCTTCTTCTAAATTGCTGATGTCCAGGGAGCGATATTGCTTTTTTAAGAAGTTTTCTTATACGAATTATATAGTTTCAGCATCACAAGGAGTGGACGCTGATTTATTAACGATAACAGCATCTAATCAATGCCATATAGAAATTGAATTAGAAGATGCTGTACGTGCTACAAATGTATTGAACGCTCTTTCTGGTTTGCAAATTGCATTGCATTCTAATTCTCCTATATGGAATGGTCGCATAGATGCAGTGTGTAAAACCAATCGCGAAATATTCTGGGAACAATGTTTTACTGATAGACGTAATCAAATAGGAATTCCACCTAAATTTAAAAATATAGAAGCCTATGTGAGCTATTTACTGGATTTTAAACCCTTGCTGGTGAAGAGAGCAGGTAAATTCTTAAAGATAGAAAACAAAAAAACTTTCTATGAATTTTTATTCGGAAAAACGGCCACAATAGCAACTAATTTGCAAGGAAACAGGGTGAGTATAGAGCCAGATATCACGGACATGCAATATCTGATTCCATTTAGTTGGTTTAATGCTCGCTTAGTACCCAGGTATGGTACCATAGAAAGCAGAATGTGCTGTCAGCAACCTCCAAAGGAAACCTTAACTTCTGTTGCTTTAACATTAGGATTGATTGAGAACTTAGAAAATTCAGAAAAATTGATGAATCGATTCTCATTACAGGAATGGCAGGATTTACGATCAGAGTCTATCAAGAAAGCTTTTTGTGTTTACATTGACGGGAAACCTATTATTAGTTTACTTCGAGAACTGCTGGATATCGCAAAGGAAGGGTTAAAGAAAAGAAACTTATGCGAAGAGCTGTTTTTAGAGCCTTTGTATAGGAGATTAGAAAGCCAGGCTTCTCCAGGCGATACAGGAATAGAGGTTTTTAGAAATGGCGGGATAAAGCTTTTTTTAGATTTTTATTCATTTAAAAAAGAGCATTGCATAAGAGTTATGAAAAACACATCCATAAGTCAACTTAAAGATGATATGGTATAATTCGAGGTCAATTGGAAAATAAAAAAAAGAACACGAATAAAATTACCGAAGAAGAATGTTTTATTGATCGTATTCCTGATAAAATTTATCAGGAAATGATAACTTTTTTTACAGAAGAATATCATTTTAAGAATGGTCTCGAGAATGGTGGACAAATGAGAATAGCGAACTACTATGTAGGTATTAGCCGTTCTTTGTCAAATTCTTTTGTCGATTTTATTAAAAAGGCTACTCAGGAAATATCAGAAGATACTTTTCCTGATATATGTGTGCTTGATGGGTTTGATTCAGTCTTAGAAAACCTTCTGCCTGTCGAACAGGGAGGTGGTTTTTCTCTAGGTAGTTTTGATATGGCAGTTTCAGAGAATGGTCTTCAGAATATTGAATTTCAGGCCGTAGCCACGTATCCTTTTAGCGCTGCAAAATTAAATCAAATCCTCTTGGATAGGATGTCTTTTATGAATGCTTCTATTTTTGCAGATAGTCCATTTACTTCCTGGGAAGATTTCATAAAAGTGTACAATGAGTTGATAACTGGTACAGGAACAGCAGGAGCTGCCATTGTAGATCTTAATATTAAAAACCAAAAAACTAATTTTGAATTTTATGCAACACAAAAGGAATTAAAAGAAAGTGTTGCTATGGTGGATGCACTATCTATTTTTGAAAAAGATGGCGAATTGTTTTACCCTGATTCTGATACGAATACATCATTGATCAGGCTTACTCGGTTTTATAATAGAATATTGATATCTGAAGCACTTTTTGAAGAAAATTACCCGGAAAAAACAGACGTGTGGAGGTTTCGGTTTGATAGAAAGTATAATTCTTTAAAGTTTGTTAATCATCCTGCTAGGCAGTTTCAGGTTTCCAAACGACTTTCGCCTTATATAAAACATCCTTTTAATCCAACTTGTTATGAGTTATCGGCAGTAGAAAATCAATTTAGAGGAGGGATGTTAAAATATGAAGATTATATATGGAAACATAAATGGGGGGCAGCAGGTCATCGAATAATCTTGTCTCCAACACTAGAAGAGCTGGATAGTTTGTCAGGAAATTTACAGGATTATATTGCACAGGAGAAGGTAGATTTCAAAATTTTTAAGACAGATGACGGGTTGCAGAAAATTGTAGAATTAAGATTTATGACTGCTCAGTATAAGGACGATATGGTAATTGTACCCATGGCCAGAATTGGGCATGTAAGTAGAGATCAAAATGATGAGATCACTTATAAGATTCATTTTGGAGATAATAACAAAGAAGGATATGGTTTTAGCCCTGTTGTTATTTTTGATTAGAGGTAAAAATATTGATATTTTAGAGCGATTGAATTTTATTCTCTAAATAAATCACATATTCGTTAAATTTTTCTGATATGTAGATACTGCTAGCATAATTTTAGTGATTTTTGCGATCTATTAAAAAGAAATGCAAGAGAAAAATCTTAAATGGATTTACCTGATAGTACTGTCATTAGTATGGGGTAGTTCTTTTATCTTGATAAAGAAATCATTGATTGGTTTTACTCCTATACAATTAGGAGCAATCAGAACATTATTAGCAGCGATATTTTTACTATTAATTGGTTTTTCAAGTATAAAAACAATAAAAAAGCAAGAATGGAAATGGGTAACTATTTCTGCGTTTGTTGGAAATTTTATTCCAGCATTTTTATTTGCATTTGCCGAAACTGAAATAGACAGTGCAATTGCTTCTGTACTAAATTCTACAACTCCATTGGTAACATTGATTTTGGGAACACTGATATTTTCACTAGGGTTTCATAAAAATCAGTTAATTGGCGTGATTGTGGGGCTAATGGGGTGCTTGGCATTGATATGGGAAGGAGCCGCTGTCAACCCTAATCAAAATTATTGGTACGTTTCTCTAGTGCTTGTTGCTTCTGTTTGTTATGCTATAAATGTAAATATTATAAAACGCTATATGCAAAATATCTCCCCAATGGCTATTGCCAACGGTAATTTTATAATGTTGATAATACCTTCATTGGTTATATTGGTTTTTTCAGGCTTTTTTAAGACTGCAGTGTTGACAGATCCAAAGGTGCATACAAGTTTGGGGTATATATTTATTCTAGCAATTTTGGGTACAGGAATAGCCAAGGTTTTATTTAACAAGCTTGTTCAGATAAGCACACCGGTTTTTGCGACATCAGTTACATATATCATCCCAATTGTTGCGATGACATGGGGTATGCTAGATGGTGAGATATTCACTTTATATCAGGGACTAGCGTCAGGAATCATTATTCTGGGAGTATATCTGGCAAATCGAAAAAAATAATACGAACCTGATTCTGATTAACTCCAGTGCGTCGATTTGAGTGAAATTCTGATAAAAATTTTGTCTCGAAAACAAGTGTTTTGGGTGTGATGCCATTTCTTAAATGAGATTACATGCTAAAATAATTTCTTTTTTAACTCAGGGTATGGTGACTTCATTTAAGAATTTGGTATAAAAACCTAATCTCGATACACTTTTTCTTTTTCAAAACACTAGGATTGATGGTTTTTAATCTTCTACATAATAAGCTCAGGTTACTCGATAATCGAGATTTATACGATTTATAACTAAAAATTTCGCATATTCATCGTTTCTTTTTTCTTTCTACTTCGTTTAAAAAATAAACCGTAGCTATAGCTATGCTTGATTTTTTTGCCTTGCATAAAGAAAAAATAATTCAATGAATTTATACGAATTTTTTAATCACAAATCGTATTAAATGCTCCGTGGCTTTCCTCGAAGTCAACATGTTTTTTTCAATAAATGCCTCGGGCTTGCCCCGAGGTAGTTTACTATTTCAACTTTTATGTGGGTATTTTTAAATCATAAATACTATAAGACCCGTTCTGGTGTAGAACGGGTCTTTATATTTTTTGTCTAATGTGACGTGCTATTTAAAATCTTCATCGCTTACACCTTCATTGATTTTGACATCAGAAACATTGAAATCAAATTTCTGCGGACCGACAGCAATTGAAATGGTAAAAGGAAATTTTATTCCATTAACTTCTTTATAATTACTATAATCAATTGTTGTTGTAGTTGGTTGACCATTTTGTTCCTGTACTAAAATGTCTTTCACTTTCAGACCATTTTCTGTGTCAAAATAAGTAGTTTTCTTATCACTCATTTTTAGTTTATACGCTTTGCCACCATCATAAGAATCAATACCATCTAATGCTGCTGTAGCGTTCTTAAGTTCTGGAAAAGGAAAAACTTCTTTTTTTGCGTCTGTAGTTTCTTCTTCGGTATAGTCAATTTTTTGCCCCTGAACCATTCTATATCCTTTTATGCCATCAAATATGTTTTTGCTCACAGAATTACCGCCAAATAAGATGTCTGTATTTGTTTGATTGTTTGTAGTTACCTTGGTCGTCATATTTAGACTTGCGCCTCCCATAGTCGCAGCGGCGGTCATAAAAGTAGATTGTACAGCTTCTAGCTTGTCTTTTCCGCCAATTGCCTTGAAATAAGTTTCTAAAACGGATTGAGCGGTTACACCCTCTGGAGTGGCTGCATTATAATTCGGTTTTTCCGTTTTGTTGCCATACTTATCAAAGTATAAAACGGGAATTTTCTTGCCATTAAAAGTTACTTTTTCCAGATTTTCTAAAACATCACTTCCCTTACCTGTTACAACAACGCGTGCATTATCAATATTAAAATATTTTTTTGAAGCCTTTTGTACATCCTCTATAGTAATTGCATTGATACGTTCTAGATAGGTTTTATAAAAATCTTTAGGAAGACCTTCAATTTCTATATTCAATGCATATCGAGCAATGGTTTCTGGCTTTTCCAGTGCTAAAACAAAATTACCAACATATTTGGCTTTTGTGTTTTTTAATTCTTCTGCAGAAACGGGTTCTTTGCTAATACGATCTATTTCTTTTAAAATTTCAACGACAGAACTGTCAGTTACTACGTTACGCACACTGGCAGTTGCTCTAAATCTTGACGGGGCATATTTGTCATTGCCTAATCTGGAATAAGAACCATATGTGTATCCTTTATCTTCACGTAGGTTAAGGAAAAGACGTGCTTCTCCTCCTCCTCCCAGAATTTGATTGGCAACCAATGCAGGAAGATAATCAGGGTCACTCATTTTTAAGTCTACCAAATTTTGAACAGCAATTTCTGATTGTACTGCATTGGGAACATCTATAAAGTTGATTTGTGTATATTGGGCATTAGCAGGCTTAGAGAAATTAACCGAAAACACCCCTTTTTTAGACCAGGGAGTAAAACTTTTTTTTACTAATGAACGCGCTTCTTCAAAATTAACATCTCCTATAATAATAAGATATGCATTAGAGGGAGTGAAAAATTTTTCATAAAAACTTTTCACATCTTCCAGCGCTACATTATTTACAGTCTTTTCACTTGTGAATTCTCCATAAGGATGCTTTGCTCCATACGCCAGTACTCTCTGCACTCTGCCAGCAATAGAGGCAACGTTTTTTTCCTGAGTTTTTAACCCGGTAATCAGCTTTGCTTTTTCTTTTTCGAACTCTTCCTGAGTAAAATTAGGATTGATGGCAGCATCAGACAATAACTCTAATATTCTTGGAAAATATTTGGATAAAGAAGATGAAAAAGCACTCTGTGATCCAAAATTCATCGTTGCACCCAGAAAATCAACCTCTTCATTAAAATCATCCTTTGATATGGAGGTAGAGCCATTGCCTAGGAGGCTGGATGTAAGGCTTGCAACTCCGGCTTTGTCTCCTTCCTGTATAGGAGAGTTGTCAATTTGCAATTGTATGCTTACTCTGGGTAGCTTGTGATTTTCTACTACTAATACTTTTAATCCGTTATTGAGTTCGAAACGTCTGGCTTCTTTTAGGTTTATTTCTGGAGCTGGGCCAGATTTAGGCATCTTGCTTCTGTCAACTTGCGCCTTAAGGTTTATGACCACAAAAGCCAATACCAATGTTATTATTATTTTTTTCATTTTTTATAATTTCTTAGTTTTCAGCTTTATCTTTTGGTAAGTAATCAATGATGGCTCTTTGGTTAGGATTCAGATGCTTGCTTGCTACTTCTTTAATTTCTTCACGCGTAATAGAGCGGTAGATTTCGATTTCTTTATTAATCAAAGAGGTATCCTTGTATAGCAGATTATATTTTGCGAGAGAATTAGCGATGCCAGACACACTGGAATTAGAATTTACGAAACGATTTTCAAATTTATTCTGCAACTTTTGATAGTCCTTTTCAGAGATTAATTCATCTCTTACTTTTGCAACTTCTGCTTCCATTTCGGTAATTAATACATCAAGCGTAGTGTCTCCTACCGGAAGTGCAAATACCAAATACATCCCATAATCTTCTTGCGGGATGCTAAAAGCACCTACTTGTAAGGCTTGTTTTTGTTGATCCACCATTTTTTTATAAAGTTTTGAGCTTTTTCCATCACTCAAATATGTGGAGATCATTTCTAATACATAAGCATCTCTTTCTCTAAATCCTGGTGTTCTATAGGCAATAGCTGTTGCAGGAATCTGAATATTGGCATCATATGCTTTGGTGTTAATTTGTTCTGTGATAGGTTCCTCCTTAGGGTAGTTGCGCGTAATTTTTTCACCTTTGGGAATGGCAGAAAAATAATCGTTAATTAATTTTTTGGTTTTATCAATATCAATATCTCCCGCAACGACTAAAACGGCATTGTTAGGGATGTAATATTTTTTATTATAGGCAATTACATCATCCAATGTGGCGGCATCCAGATCTTTCATGTATCCTATATTAGGATCTTTATAAGGATGTATTTTAAATAGGTTTTTTCCTAAAACGGGTAGTAGCTGACCATAAGGAGAGTTATCATAACGTAATCTTTTTTCCTCTTTTACAACCTCTTGTTGCGTGTCTATGCCCTTTTGGTCAATCACAGGATGCAACATTCGTTCTGATTCCAACCATAAGGCTAGTTCTATATTATTAGAGGGGAAAACCTCATAATAATACGTTCTGTCCTGTGAGGTATTAGCATTATTCTGTCCTCCATTAGAGGAAACGATTTCAAACCATTTTCCTCGTCCTATATTTTTTGTTCCTTCAAATAAGAGGTGTTCAAAAAAATGAGCAAATCCAGTACGACCTTCCGTACGATCTTTTCCGCCTACGTGATACATAACGGAGGTTGTTACTACTGGTGCCCCATTGTCTTGATGTAAAATTACGTGAAGACCATTCTCCATGTCATACTCCGTAAATTCCACTTCCTGAGCACTAATAGATGCGGCAATTACAAGTCCACAAGCAATTGTGTAAAATTTAGTTTTCATTAGTAATAATTTTATTTATCAGATTTGTATGTAAATATCGTGTTTTGTTACAACTTTTGTGAAAAAGCGATACGTAATTCTAATTTACTTAAAAACAATAAATTAACAGTTTGTTGGGTTGAAAAACGATCTAAATTTCATAAATTTATGTTAAATCAAATACATTGAATCATGAAGAAGTCAACGATACCAGTTAAATATGGAGTTCTCATCGCAATAGGATTGATCGCATATTTTTTAATTTTATCATTGATAGGTGTACAAACGAATCCTATATTTAGTTTAGGAAATGGTATTATCGTTGCCATTGGTTTGTATAGAGCTATGAAAGATTATAAAAAAGAGAAAGGAAGTGCTTTTGAATATCAGAAAGGTTTTATGGCAGGATTATTTACAGGGTTTAATGCTACAGTAGGTTTTGTTATTTTCTTTGCAGTATACGTTACGAATATAAATACTGATTTTCTTCCGATAATGCTTGCCAATTGGAGTTCTCATTATCATGTAGGTGTGGGTCTTGTCGTTTTTGTTTCGGCTATTATGGGGTTTGCAACCACTTTTGTATTAACACTATCTTTTATGCAATTATTTAAAGAAAGCTGGAATACGAAAAAAAACTCCAATTCTTATTCTTTAAAAGTATAAAATATTTGCCATTTAATTAATTAGCAGTATATTTGCACCCGCCTAAATTGAATAGGCAGTAGTTCTTTTATTAGTATAAAATAAATTAAACGTTACGCTATGTACGCAATTGTAGAGATAGCAGGGCAGCAATTTAAGGTTGCAAAAGACCAAAAAGTTTTTGTACATCGTTTAGCAGGTGAAGAAGGAGATAAAGTCGCTTTTGACAAAGTTCTTCTTACTGTAGATGGTGAAAATATTACTTTAGGCGCCCCAGCTATAGATGGAGCTCAAGTAGGAGCAAAAATCACAAGACACCTAAGAGGTGATAAAGTTATCGTTTTCAAGAAAAAGAGACGTAAAGGATACCGTGTTAGAAATGGTCACCGTCAATCTCTTACTGAAATCATAATAGAAGATATAGTATCTTCTGGAGCTAAAAAAGCTGCTCCAAAGAAAGAGGCTAAAAAAGAAGCTCCAAAAACTGAAAAGAAAGCCGCTTCAAAGAAGACAGCAAAGGGAGATGATCTTAAGAAGATTGAAGGGATCGGTCCTAAAATTGCTGAAACCTTGAATGCTAATGGAATTGTAACTTTTGCAGATTTGGCAAAAGCTGACCCTAATCAGATTGCTGAGTTTATCAAGGATGTTCGTGGTAATCACGTGCCTGATACCTGGCCTAAACAGGCAGAAATGGCTGCTGATGGTAAGTGGGATGAATTAAAAGTATGGCAAGATAAATTAGATGGTGGGATTGAGAAATAATCCAACTGATTAATCATATAAAATCTAAAGAAAATGGCTCATAAAAAAGGAGTTGGTAGTTCGAAGAATGGTAGAGAGTCCGAATCAAAACGCTTAGGAGTTAAGATATTCGGAGGTCAAGCTGCTGTTGCTGGTAACATCATTATTAGACAAAGAGGTACAACACATAAGCCAGGTGAGAATGTTTACGCTGGTAAAGATCATACATTACACGCTAAAATTGATGGTGTAGTAAAGTTTACTAAGAAAAAAGATAATAAATCTTATGTTTCTATAGTTCCTTTTGAAGCATAAGGATATTTTCCTTTGTAATAAATATTGAAGCCCTTTTTGAGTTGATCTCAAGAAGGGTTTTCTGTTTTTTATTTATTTTTAAAAGATTAAAACCATACACATGAAATCATATACAATTACAGTTTTTCTTTTGTTAATTTCTTTTTCGATACAATCACAGGAAATTCCTAAATACAATTATTTAGAAATTATAGTAGTCCAAAAGGCTAATAATAGTGGGCGAGTAAAAAGAATAAAAGTACAAGAGCAGAAATCTTTAGAAGGAAAACGAATTACTATTAAAGAAATAGAAGACTTGGAAGGAACGTCTGATTTGTTAAATTATATGAATGATGCTAATTGGGAGTTTGTCGATCGCCAATCGGTAGTGTCTGAAGAAAATGATCCAGTCTGGATGAGTTATATTTTTAGAAAGAGAAAGTAGCTTAAAATAGGAAGGTCATATAGAAATTCTAGATGACCTTCTATGTTGTTATTATTAAAATTCGGCTCTCTGAAAAATTCTGCGGATTGCGGTTTTATCCTGTGATGTCAGTGAGAATACGCCGATATCGGTAGCACAGGCAGCCATTATTGAATTGGTATCACTGGTATCAGTGCTGGTACCTGGAATGTGTTCGATAACTCTGTTTCTGGAACCATCAGTAGTATTCAAACCACAAGAGGTTCGCGTATCAAAATCGGAGTGAACAATTCCGAATGTGTGTCCAAGTTCGTGTAAAAAAATGCCTTTAAAAAAGAATTCTGGAGTATTTAATTCAGTATTATTAGGAGTTATGGTGATGGGTGATCCAGGGTTGCCATTTTTTGAGAAACTTGCTATCGCGAATTCTCCTTCTCGGAAATCATTAATATTTCTAGCGTCTCTGAGTATGAGTACGGTTGAGTTTTTGTTGTTGGATTCCTCGTGTTGCTTTTCTGTTCTTTTTTCAAATTTTAGACTTACAGCTTCCAGATTTAGACTGTTTAGATCATTAACTGCATCTTCTAATGCCTGCATCTGTGTGTTGTCTAGTTTTCTTTCGGTATTAGAAAGCCCGGCGACAACTATAGTTCGCTTTCCATTTGCTGGTAAACTAATCCGATTTGTGTTGGTTCTTACATAGAGTTTGGTTGTGGTTTCACTTGATTGATGACTGAAATCTTTAGTCATTTGTTTTAGATCTTGTGATTCAATAAAAATATCATCGAAACGGTATATGATACTCCCAATGCTTAGGACAGCTTAAAGATATTTTTAATTTCTAAGAAGCCATTTGTTTTTGGTAAAATATTTGATTTGGGGGTACTTTTCCAATTTCAGTATGTCTTCTTTTGGTGTTGTAAAACTCAATATATTCTTTTACTTTTTGATATAAATCTAATCCACCATTAGGCGGATTGAGATATATTTTCTCATATTTTA
>NZ_VTZU01000029.1 GCF_008370685.1 Aquimarina sp. RZ0 | reverse complement strand
TCTAAGTGGCTGGAGAGGTATTCAGAATTGATCCATTTGCGATCAAAAATCCCTTTTATTTCTTCAATTTTAGCGATATCTTTGTTAGGTAGCATGTTTTGTATTTGTTTGTCTTATAACTTAAAAATACAATAAAATCAAGGGTTTACCAAGGTTTTCATGCTACTTTTCCCTCTTTTTAACCCCCTTGAAAACCTCTAAATACTAGGTGCGAAACTTCAGTTATTAATAGTAGCAATCCCTGAGAAATATCCTTTTTGTTTCTTGTAACTATATGCTGCATCATATTTGCTTGCTGCTATAAACTGATGATCAAAGTCTAAGACTAAGTCCTTTGAGCTAGGATTTACTTGTTCAAATTTAATAGCAGAGGCTAATAAAAAGCGATTCATTTTAGGATTTACGTTGACTAGATGTTCCTTACCGGAATCATTGTCAAGAAAATAAGATTCAACAGACAATTCATTGTCCCCTCTTAAAATAGTATCGGCAGATGGAATGCAAATACCTTTAAGGTGGCAAAGTGTATTTTCTCGAATGTAATTAACGTCTTCTGTAGCATTACCACCACAAAAACTAGTGTAAATTCGACTTAAAATCAGTTCTGAATAATCATAACCAACTGTTTTAACCCGTTTTCCTAATTGATTATCAATAAAGTTGACAATATCTTTAGATAATAACTGATTGTGGATTAAAGATATGCCACCAAAAGGAGTTATATTTGACTTGAAAGCTTTATACATACACCCAATTGGATGAAAAATTTTCAGACCTGCAAACTTTTGCGGGTCTTTTTTTCAAGGAGTTACAAAAAATGTAAATCAAACTCTTGCGGATTTAAGGTTTTAAGTGAAAAATTAACATTTTCACAGGTAACAAAACTTGTTTTAATGATACAAAAGTATATTACTAATCTATTAATAAAAAAAACATCCGAAAATGAAAAAAAAAGTCTTTATTTTTTGTCTATTTATTCAATTTACATTTTATGCAAACGGAGTTATAATTGTTGATTCCGATACCGGGAGTTATTTAAACCTTTCCAACTCAGAAGTAAATGTTAATGTAAGAAATCAAGTTGCTAGTATTACATCATCACAAGTTTTTATCAACGATTTAGGTGGGGCTTTTGATATCAGATATGGTTTTCCTATGCCAGAAAATGGAACCGCTACTCAATTAAGGTGGCGAATAAATAATGGCGAATGGCTATATGCTGATTTCTCCGAAAATGATCCTACAAATGAGCCCGGAGGAGGTACCGGAGGAGGAAATGTTGATCCTAATTTAACAAGCTATTTAGGAAAGACTCCTCTGTATTTTGATTTTGTTCAATCAATTGAAAATAATGATATTATTGAAGTAGAAATTAAGTATGTTCAATTATTGTCATATAAATTTGACCAAGTAACTTTTGAATATCCAAGTGATTATTCTTTAATTCAATCTTCAATAATAGAAAATGCACAGATAATTAACTTTAATATTGTCTCTGACAGAACTATTGATCTAATTGAAATGGAAAATGAATCACCAGAAATCACAAACAATGGTCAGATAGCAAATTTAAACCTAATTGTACAAGAATCTGTATCTCTCTCTGATACTAAAATAATTTATCAATTAGCTTCTGATGAATTAGGTGTTATTTCATTCAGCACTTTACTTGATGCAGATATTGCTCCAGACTGTGATGATTTAGGAAATGGTTTTCTAGGCCTAGTAATAGAACCTGAGTCAAATCCAAATACTCAAATAATAAAAAAATCTTTTACATTAATTATAGATAAGTCTGGAAGTATGAGGGGACCAAATGAATCTTATTTAAAAATTAATCAAGCTAAAGAAGCTGCATCTTTTATTACTAATAATCTTAATTTTGGTGATGATTTTAATATTGTAACTTTCAGTACAGATGTAGACAGTTTTAGATCTTCTCCTGTTGAATATAACAACGCTAATAAGCAAGAAGCTTTATCATATATTTCCAGAATTGATGCTAGAGGAACAACTAATATTTCAGGGTCATTAAGATATTCTATTGAACAGTTGGGTGTAGTTGATCCAGATAAAGTAAATATCATTGTTTTTTTTACAGATGGCGTAGCTACAATTGGAGAAACCAACACTCAGGGTATTCTAGATCTTGTATCTAATACAATAAGCACAAATGAAACTGAATTATTTCTATTTACATTTGGTATAGGTAATGATGTAACAAAAGATTTATTAACTAGATTAGGAACAGACAATAATGGATTTGCTCAATTTTTAAATGATGATCAGATAGAAGACGTTATTTCAGATTTTTATTTGACCATTAGAAACCCGGTTTTAATTAATCCAGCAATTTCGTTTATCCCTGATGTGATTAGTGGAATTTATCCTAATCCCCTACCTAATTTATATAAGGGACAACAGTTGATATTAACAGGAAGGTATTCAAACCCAGAAACGGTATCGATGACCTTATCAGGAAAGGCTTTTAATCAAGATGTTACCTATACCTATGATATTGATCTTACTTCTTCAATGAGTGAAGAAAATGCATTTTTACCTAAGTTATGGGCTAAATCAAAAATAGAAAATCTAACTACCCAATTCTTTTCATATCCAGAAGGAGATCCTATAGCAGAAGGAATTAAGGAAGAAATAGAAGAAACTAGTTTGTGCTATCAGGTTTTAAGTCAATTTACCAGTTTTCAAGATGGTAGTTTAAGTATTGAAGAGTTTGAAGAAGATCAGGAAGTCAAAAAAATAGGTTTTTCACCTAATCCGTTCCAGGAGAAAACTTCAGCTCATTTATTTTTAGATGCTCCAAAAGATTTTGTTTTTAAAGTTTATGACAGTACAGGAAAATTAGTTTATAGTATGTTAATAAAAGGAGAAGCTGGTGGCAATATAATAGAATGGACAGGAGAAGGAAATAATGGAACTTTATTGACTCCAGGGCTATATTTTTATCAAATTGAATACAAAAATAAAATTGTATATTTTGGTAAATTGTTAAAAGCTTAATATTATGGAGTAACATTATTACTTGCAACAGATATAAAACCTCAGATATCTGCATCTGAGGTTCTATATTGTTATTATCAGTAAAAGAAGCGAAACTATCCCAATCATAACATCCAAATAAAGATTTGATGATTACACAAATAATATTGAAATTCACCACATATCAAATAGAACAATAATAAAAATCTATCATTTATTAGAAAATGGATACTCAATGAATAAATGATGATTATTTTAGTCTTCCAATATAAAATTTAACAAATGTAAACTCAGGGCATTTTACTAAAAGCTTGCAAATAACTACATTTGCAATCTTGGTTAAAAATTTATGGGTATATCAGAGGAAAATATTGAGGTTTTAGGTGCTAGAGTTCATAATCTAAAAAACATTGACATAAAAATACCTCGTGAGAAGTTAGTAGTCATTACAGGACTGTCCGGGTCTGGAAAATCATCATTAGCATTTGATACCATATATGCAGAAGGGCAAAGAAGATATATAGAAACATTTTCTGCATATGCAAGACAGTTTTTAGGAAATCTGGAGCGACCTGATGTAGATAAGATTGATGGTTTATCACCCGTTATTGCAATTGAACAAAAGACAACTAGTAAAAGTCCGAGAAGTACCGTAGGCACAATTACAGAAATTTATGATTTTCTGAGACTATTGTTTGCACGCGGTAGCGATGCTTACAGTTACAATACTGGTGAGAAAATGGTCAGTTATAGTGATGAACAAATTAAAGATCTTATTCTAAAAGATTTTAAAAATAAGAAAATTAATATCTTAGCTCCCACTGTTAGATCCAGAAAAGGACATTATCGCGAACTTTTTGAACAGATTGCTAAACAAGGATTTGTAAAAGTTCGTACCGATGGCGAGATTAAGGATATTACCAGAGGAATGAAACTCGATCGTTACAAAACACATGATATAGAGATTGTAATTGATAGGATTGCTGTGAGTGATGATCAAGATCATTCAAAACGGTTAATGGAAACCATTAATACAGCTATGTATCATGGAGATGATGTTTTAATGGTGATTGAGCAAGGATCGCAAGAAGCTCGTTTTTTCAGTAGGAATCTAATGTGTCCTTCCAGTGGGATATCCTACCCAAATCCAGAACCGAATAACTTTTCCTTTAATTCACCAAAAGGAGCCTGCCCCAAATGTAATGGTATAGGAAATCTATATGAAGTAAATACTAAAAAAATTATCCCTGATGATACCAAATCAATAAAAGGTGGTGGTTTAGCTCCGCAGGGACCTCAAAAAAACAATTGGATCTTCAAACAATTAGAATTAATTGCACAAAGATTCGGTTTTAAACTGAGTGATCCTATAAAGAAAATTCCTAAAGAAGCAATGGATATTATTCTTTATGGAGGAAAGGAAAAGTTTAACGTGGATAGTAAATCTCTGGGAGTGACCAGAGAATATAAAATTGATTTTGAAGGAATTGCAACTTTTATCGAGAATACCTATACTAATAATGAATCTACATCCTTAAAAAGGTGGGCTAAGGATTTTATGGATAACATTCAATGTCCGGAATGTAATGGTTCCAGATTGCGTAAGGAATCATTATATTTTAAAGTTGCTGAAAAAAATATTGCCGATTTGGCATCTATGGACATCATTGAATTAGCAGCATGGTTTAAAGTAGTACCAGATCAATTAAATGAAAAACAAAAGAGAATATCAGAGGAGATTCTCAAAGAGATCAATGCACGACTGCAATTTTTAATCGATGTAGGACTCACCTATTTGTCATTAAACAGAAGCAGTAAATCCCTTTCTGGTGGAGAAGCACAACGCATAAGATTGGCTACACAAATAGGATCTCAATTGGTGGGTGTACTTTATATACTTGACGAACCCAGTATTGGTTTGCATCAACGAGATAATGAAAAATTGATTAATTCATTAGTGCAATTAAGAAATATTGGTAATTCTGTTATCGTAGTAGAACACGATAGGGATATGATTGAACGTGCGGATCATGTAATTGATATTGGTCCGCTGGCAGGTAAACATGGTGGAGAGATTATAAGTGAAGGAACCCCTGCCGAACTTTTAAACCACGATACACTGACCGCAGCGTATTTAAGTGGTAGAAAACAAATAGAAATTCCTGCAAAACGTAGAACAGGAAACGGAAAAACAATAAAATTAAAAGGTGCTACAGGAAATAATCTTAAAAATGTTTCTATAGATATTCCTCTAGGAAAAATGGTAGTGGTAACTGGAGTTTCTGGCAGCGGTAAATCCACGCTTATCAATGAAACCCTCTACCCTATTCTAAATGCTTATTACTTCAATGGTGTAAAAAAACCAATGCCTTATAAAAGCATTAAGGGATTAGAGCATGCTGATAAAGTAATCGATATAAATCAATCTCCTATTGGTCGTACTCCCCGGTCTAATCCCGCAACCTATACTGGTGTGTTTTCTGAGATTAGAAATTTGTTTTCTAAAACCCCTGAAGCCATGATACGTGGGTATAAACCAGGTAGATTTAGTTTTAATGTTGTAGGAGGACGATGTGAAACATGTAAAGGTGGTGGTTTGCGTGTTATAGAAATGAATTTTCTTCCTGATGTATATGTCGAGTGCGAAACTTGTCAGGGTAAAAGATTTAATAGAGAAACACTCGAAATAAGATATAAGGGGAAATCAATTTCTGATGTTTTAGAAATGACCATTAATGAATCTTGTGACTTCTTTGATCAGATTCCAAAAATATTCAGAAAGCTAAAAACGATCAGAAATGTTGGATTAGGATATATTACATTAGGACAACAATCTACCACGCTGTCTGGTGGTGAAGCACAACGTATTAAATTGGCTACAGAGCTCTCTAAAAGAGATACTGGAAATACTTTTTATATACTCGACGAACCTACTACAGGGCTTCATTTTGAAGATATTCGTGTATTGATGGAAGTGCTTAATAAATTGGTAGACAAAGGAAATACGGTTCTTATCATTGAACACAATCTCGATGTTGTAAAAATGGCTGATTATATCATTGACATAGGTTATGAAGGAGGGAAAAATGGTGGAGAAGTTGTTGCAAAAGGTACTCCTGAAGAAATTATAAAAAACAAAAAAAGTTATACCGCAAAATTTCTTAAAAAAGAGTTAACAGAAATAAATATATCATAAACGAGGTAGGGTTATACGTACTAAAGGTGTTTTCTTATAAGACATATACAATCATCTGCCACATTATAAATTATAGTTTATATTAAAAACTAACATATATGAGAAAAGAACAGCATCATAAAGGATGGAATGAAATAAAAACAAATGATTCGTGGGCTATTTTTAAGATCATGGGAGAGTTTGTGAATGGTTTTGAGAAAATGAGTAAAATAGGTCCTTGCGTATCTATTTTCGGATCTGCAAGAACAAAAACAGATAATAAATACTATCAATTGGCAGTTGATGTTGCTCATAAAATCGTAGATCACGGATATGGTGTTATTACAGGAGGTGGTCCTGGTATTATGGAAGCTGGTAATAAAGGGGCACATCTTGGTGGAGGAACCTCTGTAGGGTTAAATATTGATCTCCCTTTTGAGCAACATGATAACCCTTATATAGATAATGATAAAAGTTTAGACTTTGATTACTTTTTTGTTCGCAAAGTAATGTTTGTAAAATATTCTCAGGGATTTGTAGTAATGCCGGGAGGCTTTGGCACATTGGACGAACTTTTTGAAGCCATAACACTTATACAAACAAAAAAAATTGCAATATTTCCTATCATCTTAGTAAGTACTGAGTTTTGGGGAGGACTAATGGACTGGATTAAAAGTACCTTACTAGAAAAATTTGGTAATATTAGTGCTGGTGATCTTGATTTAATTCACGTAGTAGACACTCCTGAAGAAGTATTACTAATACTGGATAAATTCTATGGGAAATATAACCTAAGTCCAAATTTTTAAAGCTTGTATATTTTCAGATAAAATCAATAATAAAAAAACATTTTGCTTTTAATACGCATTCATACTAAATCAAATCTATTAATCACAGGCTGTAACAGTCTTTTATGTATAGTAAAAAGAGTATACTCAATTTACAAAGAATGGTGAAATGAAGGTTAAAATGTTTTTACATATAAATAAAACTATGGAGACAATATTTACTAAAATATATAATATTTTAGCACAAAAAATAACTTCTTTTTTTGTAAATGATATTTATAAAAATAAGATCTCAATAGTGGCATTAGAACATGAAATCTGTCCTCTTACCCCAACAATTGTCTTGCACAATAACATTAATTCATAAAGAGAAATTGTGAATACTTATAAAATATCCTATCTTCTTATTTCTCTTTTTACATTATGTCATGTCTATGCACAAAATACTATAGATATCGATGCGATCCTGGATATAAACGAAAAGGTTATTTCTATCCAGCAAGAGATCACTTATATTAATAATTCAAAAGATACGTTACGCGAAATATTTTTGCACGATTGGGCGCACGGTTTTTCAGATAAAAAAACACCTCTGGGAGAACGTTTTTCTGAAGATTTTTTAAAAAGATTTTATTTTGCAAAAGATCTGGAACGTGGCGCTACCTCCATAGAATCCATAACAAATTTAGCTTCAAAAAATCTACTATGGCAGAGAGATGAAAAAGCTAAGGATATTATTAAATTATCACTGGATGAACCTTTAGTATCAAAAGCTAGTATTACCTTTAAATTAGTTTATAAAGTAAAGCTGCCAAGTGATAAATTCACGCGGTATGGCTATCACAAAAATGGAGATTTTAGTCTAAAATACTGGTACATTCTCCCAGCCGTTTATGATGGTAAATGGAACACGTACAGCCACAAAAACCTGGATGATTTTTATGCTCCATTAGTTGATTATAAAATTAATATTACGATTCCATCATCATATAATATCACTAGTGAGTTTAATCAAAATATTGCTAGCGATGATGATGAAATTAAAACTATACAGCTTCTCGGAGAAAACAGAAATGAGGCAAATATCTATATAGAAAAAGAAAATTCATTTTATGATTTTAGAATGAATGGTACTACTTTTATTAGTAATATCCAGGATAATGATTTAATGCCTGCCATGAAAAATATAGCAGTACTAAGAATTTATAAATTTTTAGAGAAACGATTAGGGCACTATCCGTATAGTAAATTGGTTGTTTCAGAAAATGATTATAAAAACAACCCTGTATATGGTTTAAATCAATTGCCAGATATTTTAAGACCATTCCCTGATGGTTTTCAATATGAAATTAAACAACTCAAGACTATTACTGAGGCTTATCTGGAAAATACACTACTAGTAAACCCGAGATATGACACTTGGATAAAAGATGCTATTCATATCTATTTGATGATGGCATACACAGAACAATACTATCCAGACATGAAAATTATTGGGAGTCTCAGTAAGATTATTGGTATTCGATGGTTTCATGCGGCTGATCTGGATTTTAATGATCAATATTTTTTGGGATATAAAAATATGGCTAGATTATTTTTAGATCAACCACTTAATGCACCACAAGATGAATTGGTAAAATTCAATAAAAACATTGCAAATGCGTACAAAGCTGGTGTTGGTTTTAAGTATCTGGAAGATTATCTGGGGGATGACAATATCCTTTCTGAGGCTATAAAAACATATTATAAAGAAAATGCATTAAAACTCACTGATTCTAAAACTTTTGAAAAAATACTTAAAAATCTAACAAACAAAGATATAGATTGGTTTTTTGAAGAATATATTGGTACGAATGAAAAATTAGATTTCAAAATTAAATCCGTCAAAAAAAGGAAAGATTCCTTAGAAATTACAATAAAAAACAAAAGAAATAATACTATGCCTGTCTCTATTACTGGATTAAGAGACGGCGCGATGGTTTCTAAAATCTGGGTAACAGATATTGCAGATAGTAAAAAAGTAACGATAGCAAATGAGAATATTGACAAACTAGTTTTAGATTTTGAACAAAACATTCCAGAAGTTAACAGAAGAAACAATTACCGAAATCTAAAATGGATTTTTAATAAACCTCTGCAATTTCGATTTTTACAAGATGTAGAAGATCCCACACGTAGTCAGGTTTTTTATATTCCAGAATTTGAATTTAATGTATATGATGGAATTACCATTGGATCCAAGTTTTATAATAAAACATTTATAAGAAGAAATTTCACGTATGATATTACCCCGGCTTATGGCTTTCTATCCAAGAGATTAATTGGATCAGCATCTTTTCAATACAGAAATCAAATAGCTGATGACGGTCTCTATCAAATAAGATACTCCTTTAGCGGAAGCACATTTAGTTATGCACCCGATTTATTATTCAGGCGTTTTTCTCCATCTATTGGTTTTTCCTGGAGACCAAAAGATCTGAGATCTAATGAAAGGCAGCGTTTGACTTTTAGAAGTATCAATGTATTTAGAGATAGAGATGAAAACAACCCGGTAGAGACTCCAGACTATAGTGTTTTTAATGCCAGATATAGATACTCAGACCTTAATCTAATTGATGTTAGATCCTTTGCGTTGGATTATCAAATAGCTCAGAATTTTAGTAAAATATCAACCACCATAAACTACCGTAAACTCTTTCTTAATAACAGACAAATTAATCTTAGGCTATTTGCCGGAGCATTTTTATTTAATGATACCGAAAAAGATGGAGACTTCTTTAGTTTTGCATTAGACAGACCAACGGATTATCTTTTTGACTTTAATTACCTTGGTCGTAGTGAGGATAGTGGACTGGTAAGCCAACAAATTATACTGGCAGAAGGAGGTTTTAAATCTCAATTAGAATACCCTTTTGCAAATCAATGGATAACGACATTCAATGCTAATACTAATATCTGGAACTGGATTTATGCTTATGGAGACGTTGGATTTGTTAAAAGTAAAGGTACCTCGGCTAAGTTTGTATATGATGCCGGAGTGAGACTAAGTCTTGTGGCAGACTATTTTGAACTTTTTTTTCCAGTAGTCTCCAATAATGGTTTTGAAATAAATGAACCAAATTACAACGAGCAAATCCGTTTTATTATCACCTTGAGTCCACAAACTTTAATTGGGCTTTTTACCAGAGAATGGTATTAAACGATATCTAAAAATCAAGGAAGTACTGCAAATGTGAAAATTTTGAACATTCGTTAATTAAGTTATAAAAAAAAGAATTAAAACATTAATTTGATAAGAAAAATAGCTTTTACATAAATTATCTTCAATAAATTAAACGATTTTTGACTTGCATATGGCATCATTTTTTGTTAAATTTGCACACCGTAAAACATCGTTCGTATGCAGTCTGAAACAATCGTTACACCTGATATTTCTTTTGAAGAATATAAAAATCAAATACTTAGAGATTATAAAATTGCTCTAATCAGTAGAGAATGTAGTTTATTAGGAAGACGGGAAGTACTGACTGGAAAATCTAAATTTGGAATTTTTGGTGGAGGAAAAGAATTACCTCAATTAGCAATGGCCAGAGTTTTTCGTGATGGAGATTTTAGATCCGGATATTATAGAGATCAGACGTTTATGATGGCTATAGATCAATATACAGTTGAACAATTTTTTGCAGGTTTATATTCGCATACCGATATAGAAAAAGAACCTTTTGCTGCCGGAAGACAAATGGGAGGTCATTTTGCAACGCATAGCCTTGATAAAGATGGTTCCTGGAAAAATTTAACTACTCAAAAAAATTCAAGCTCAGATATATCTCCTACTGCAGGACAGATGCCTAGATTACTCGGGCTTGCACATGCATCTAAAGTATACCGGAATGAAAAAAGTGTTGCAGATCATACTAATTTCTCTATCAAAGGAAATGAGGTTGCTTGGGGAACTATTGGTAATGCAAGTACAAGCGAAGGACTTTTTTGGGAGACTGTAAACGCAGGTGGTGTATTACAAGTACCTATGGTTATCAGTATATGGGATGATGATTATGGAATATCAGTACATGCAAAACATCAAACTACAAAGGAAAATATATCCTTAGTACTTGAAGGTTTTAGACGTGACGAAAAACACAAAGGATATGAGATTATTGTAGTAGATGGTTGGGAATACCCAGACTTGATGAATGCTTATGAAACTGCGGAGGATTTAGCCAGAGAGCAACATATACCTGTTATTGTGCATGTGAAGGGGTTAACACAACCTCAAGGGCATTCGACTTCGGGATCACACGAAAGATATAAAAGTGAAGAACGCCTGAACTGGGAGCGCGAACATGATTGTAATAAAAAATTTCGAGAATTTATTATTGAAAAGAAAATAGCGACCGTAGATGAGTTACTGGAATTAGAAAAAGCTGCTAAAAAACGTGTACGACAAGGAAAAGCAACTGCCTGGAATGCATACATTTCAGAAATAAAAGAAGAACAAAGAGAAGCAGTAGCAATGCTTGAAGCCGTATCTATAAAAAGTACTAATAACAATTTCATAGTGCCTTTAATTAAAGTGCTGGCTGATAAAGATGAACCTGTACGTAAAGATATATTAGAGACCACAAGAAAAACTCTCAGATATCTTACTAAAGAAAATTATCCTGAAAAAACTGCGCTTCAGAATTGGGTAAATCAATATTTTGAGAAAATTCAACCAAAATATAGCGATCATTTATATAATGATTTTGAAAATAAAGTAATCAAAATACAAGAAGTAAAGCCTCAATATGAAGCTACTTCAGAAATTGTAGATGGGCGAATTATTCTTAGAGATAATTTTGAGCAGATTTTTGAAAGAATCCCTGAGTCTCTCATTTTTGGTGAGGATAGTGGTAAAATTGGAGATGTTAATCAAGGATTAGAAGGATTGCAGGAAAAATTTGGAGATATCAGAGTCTCAGATACAGGAATTAGAGAGGCTACTATCATAGGACAAGGAATCGGAATGGCGATGCGTGGCTTAAGGCCTATTGCAGAAATTCAATATCTTGATTATATTCTTTATTGCATACAAGGGTTAAGTGATGATCTTGCTACCTTACGATATAGAACCTTTGCCAAACAAAAAGCTCCTTTGATTGTAAGAACCAGAGGACATCGATTAGAAGGAATATGGCATTCTGGATCTCAGATGGGTGGGTTAATTCATTTACTACGAGGTATCCATATTCTCGTACCAAGAAATATGACCAAAGCGGCTGGTTTTTATAACACCTTACTGGATAGTGATGAACCTGCAATAGTGATTGAATGTCTTAATGGATATCGCTTAAAGGAGAAAATGCCTTCTAACCTAGCTGAGCTGCGAACGCCTGTGGGAGTCGTAGAGACGATCAAAGAAGGAGATGATATCACACTAATTTCTTATGGATCTACGCTAAGATTAGTTGAACAAGCAGCCAAAGAATTATTGACGGTAGGTATTAATGCTGAAGTAATTGATGTACAGTCATTGATTCCTTTTGATCTAAATCATGATCTTGTAAAAAGCATTGCTAAAACCAATAGAGTTCTTATAATAGATGAAGATGTACCTGGTGGCTGTACTGGATATATACTGCATAAACTAATTGATGAGCAGCATATTTACCAATATTTGGATAGTGAACCACAGACATTAAGTGCTCGGCCACACCGACCAGCATTTGGAACAGATGGAGATTATTTCAGTAAACCATCTACAGAAGATATTTTTGAGAAAGTGTATAAGATAATGAATGAGGTAAATCCTGATAACTACCCCAGCCTTAGATAATATAACTTTAGAATGGCTCTTCTATACGTAATCTTTTATTGTCTTTATAAGAGATTACAAAAATATTCTTATCAATGATTCCAGATCTGAGGAGTATTTTCCTAAACTCTTGAGCCTCTGTTAAAGTCTCAAAAATACCTAAACTCATTTTGTAATAAGAAGTATCATTATAGAATCGTGCATTTGCATACTTTTCAGAAAACAAAGATATTTTCTGATCAGTAAAAGATTGTACCTGCACAGAATATACGGTATCTCGATTAATTAAATTTCTATATAAATACAGATCTTTAATATCATTTAAATCTATTTGATCTTTCTCTATTCTGCTTAATTGTTCTTTTAGATTATGTACTTCAGATTTAAAACGACTGAGGTCTTTATTTTCTGTCTTATATTGTATCCCTTTTTTAGTCCAATAAGATGAGTATATGATCAATGCTGATATGGTTATTATCAGAAACGAGCAGATGAGTTTAAACGTGAACTTTGAAGTCCTGTTCTTCTTCAACTCTATCGATTTTTCATTTAAAAGATTTTCTAACTTGCTTTGTTCAGTTTCAGCTTTTTCTATTTGATGATGTAAGAATAGTAAATCTTCATTTTTAATGTCCGGCATTTTAAAGTAGGATTTATTAGACGGTTTATTAAATATTCATACATACTATGGCAATTTCTGTTTCGTTATTTTATATACAATTCCATTATTTATTTCCAAAACAAAGATGGGGTCATCTGAAATAATTTTCTGGAATGCTTTCAAGGGAAATCCATCCGAAATTTGATTAACATTCTGGATTTTCACTCTATTATCTAGCTCTAATATTCTTAATTTTGTATTATTGTTATTAAGATAATAATTATTATACAAATAATAAAGTGTATCACCATCTTTATTTATTTCATATTCTGCATTACCATCTTCTTTAGCTCTTTTTACAGCTTCTTTTCCTTCAAAATATTCTATATAATCGGCTTCAATAAAAATCACATCATCTTGCCCAAATGCTCTTTTTACGAAAGCATGTTTTTTTTCAAACTTTAGTTTTTTGGTATCTGTAGAATCTTCGGCAGTAATCACATTTTCATCTGAGACTAATTCCTTTCTATAATCAGAAATATCCGATTTCAATTTTGTGAGCTCTTCTCTTAAGGAATCATTAATTTTCTGAATCTGTTTTATATTGATTTCATCAACCTGCTCATTCTTAGATAAAAAATCTTTTTTCTTATTCAAAAAATAAACACCTCCTCCTAAAACAGTTATGACAAGAAAGAAAACAATCATAAAAAGGAGACTATTACGCTTACTTTTTTTCAACTCTTCAGAAAGTGAAATAAGCTGATTCTCTAGTTTTTGCTGTTTTACTCCAGATTTTTCAATCCTATACTGTACAGATAGTAATTCGTCTTTTTTATCTTCCACTATTTATTTTCCATTTTTTTTACAACTATTTAAATTTAAGGAATCCATTTAACATCCTTAAAATCAGGTTTTCTTTTTTCTAAAAAAGCATTTCTTCCTTCTTTGGCCTCGTCAGTCATATATGCCAATCTTGTAGCTTCTCCAGCAAAAACCTGTTGACCTACCATCCCATCATCAGTTAAGTTCATTGCAAATTTTAACATTTTAATAGAGGTAGGAGACTTTTCTAGAATTTCCTGTGCCCACTGATAGGCTGTCGTTTCTAACTCTTCGTGAGGAATTACAGCATTTACCATTCCCATTTCATAAGCCTCTTGTGCAGAATAGTCTCTGCCTAAAAAGAAAATCTCACGCGCTTTCTTTTGTCCTACCATTTTGGCCAGATATGCCGAACCGTACCCTCCATCAAAGCTCGTTACATCTGCATCTGTTTGTTTAAAAATTGCATGCTCCTTACTAGCCAGCGTAAGATCACAAACAACGTGCAAACTATGCCCTCCTCCTACTGCCCATCCAGGCACTACGGCAATCACTACTTTTGGCATAAATCTAATCAGTCTTTGAACTTCTAATATATTAAGTCTATGCATTCCATCTTTTCCCACATATCCCTGATGTCCCCTCGCTTTTTGATCTCCACCACTACAAAAACTATACACACCATCCTTGGAAGAAGGCCCTTCTGCAGAAAGCAAAACAACACCAATATTCACATCTTCCTGAGCATCATAAAAAGCATCATATAACTCACTGGTTGTATTGGGTCTAAAAGCATTACGAACATCTGGCCTGTTAAAGGCAATTCGCGCAACTCCATTAGATTTTTTATAGGTTATATCCTGATATTCTTTTACTACTTCCCAATTTATTGAACTCATTATAATTTATTTAGTGTCATCAAAAATAATATAATATATTGTATCAATCGATATGAATATTAGAGTTTAAATATTTGAAGCTTTTCTAAAATCTTGTTCAATTAACAAAATTATTATCTACTTTATAACTTACTATTTTTATTTTAGTAACGGTTTAATAATCAGGTGCTTTTAAGATTTAATACTGTCGCACAGTAATAATTTGATTTTACTGTATTTCTGACCAGACTAAATAAGGTAATTCATATTATACCAGTAAATTCAAATGACAAATGGTATTAGATGTTATTATACTGCAAAAGCGTTGTATAGCAATCTAAAGTTTTTTACATTCGGCATCAATTTTACAATAAAATATTCCGTATAAATTTTCTTTTATGAAAAACACTGCTTTAACAGAAATCCACAAAGCTTTAGGAGCCAAAATTGTGCCATTTGCAGGATACAATATGCCTGTATCATATGAGGGTGTTACCGCAGAACACGAGACTGTTCGCAATGGAGTTGGAGTTTTTGATGTGTCCCATATGGGTGAATTTTTAATTACAGGTGCTCATGCATTAGACCTAATTCAGAAAATCACTTCTAATGACGCAGCTAAACTAGTAGATGGAAAAGCACAATATAGTTGCTTACCCAATGATAAAGGTGGTATTGTAGACGATCTTATCGTTTATAAAATTGCTGATGAAAAATATTTATTGGTCGTAAATGCGGCTAATATCAAAAAAGACTGGGATTGGATACTTGCTCATAACACCATGAATGCTGATATGAAAGATCTTTCTGAAGATTATTCATTATTAGCTATTCAGGGACCAAAAGCTGCTGAAGCAATGCAATCTCTAACTTCTATAGACCTAAAAGCTATGAAGTTTTATACCTTTGAAGTGGCTGACTTTGCCGGGATTGAACACGTCATTATTTCTGCTACAGGATATACAGGTAGTGGCGGTTTTGAAATTTATTGTAAAAATTCTGAGGTCGTCCAAGTTTGGAATAAAGTATTAGAAGCAGGTGCTAGTTTTGGTATTAAACCCATTGGTCTGGCGGCAAGAGATACTTTACGATTAGAAATGGGGTATTGCTTGTATGGTAATGATATTAACGATGACACTTCTCCTCTCGAAGCAGGATTGGGTTGGATTACCAAATTCTCTAAAGATTTTGTTAATTCTGAAGCATTATCAAAAGAAAAAGAACAAGGAGTTAAACGAAAATTAGTCGGTTTTGAATTGAGCGAAAGAGGAATTCCTCGTCAGGATTATGCAATTGTAGATGATCACAATACTGTAATTGGAAAAGTGACTTCTGGCACAATGTCCCCTACTTTATCAAAGGGTATTGGACTAGGGTATGTACCATCTGCATATGCCAGCCCTGGAAGCAAAATTAATATTCAAATTCGAAAAAAGACGATTCCTGCAACTGTAATCAAATTACCTTTTTACAAAGGATAATTGGTGAAAATAATAATAAATATTAAGTTTCAGGGTTACCTAATTTTGTAATCTTCGAAACTTAACTTTTTTAGATCATATCAGTATTGAAAAAAATTCTTATCATAGGTGCTAGTGGTTTTATAGGGAATTCTTTATACAAGGAACTCAACTCCTATTTTGATACCTATGGTACATATCACACTGATAATTCTTTTTTCGAAAAAAATCAGAAGTTCTTCCAATATGATATGGAATTGGAAGATATTTCAATTTTGTTGGATAACCTAAAACCGACCATAATTATCTCTGCTATTCGTGGTAATTTTAATGCGCAATTAGATGCGCATCAACGAATCTTAGCGTGGATTAAAAAAAATAGATGTAAACTTATTTTTATGTCGAGTGCTAACGTTTTTGATACTTTTAGTAATTACCCCTCGTATGAATATGATAAAACATTAAGTGAGAGTGTATACGGAAGACTTAAAATTAAAATTGAAAATGCATTAATGAGATTACCTGCTCATAAATATGTTATTGCTAGGATACCGATGATTTTTGGATCTTCTACGCCTCGTATACAAGAACTTAAAAAATTATATGATCTAAAAGCGCCTATAGAAGTATTCCCCAATGTTATTATTAATGCGACATCTATTTCTAAACTTACGCAACAAATTCACTATATCATTAATAGACGTAGAAAAGGAATTTTTCATTTAGGTAGTACAGATCTAATATATCATTTGGATTTAATCAAAGAAATATGTGATTTATTACAACTAGAAGATCCTATTTATAAGCAGGTCTTTGATTCTAATAATGATCGATATCTGGCAGTACTACCCAAAGATAATATGCTTCCCAAAAATCTGCAAGTTACTACAAAACAAGTGATTGATTCTGTGATATTAAAATAGACTTATAATACTTTCACTCTACATACAAATGGCATAAAACCACATCATTTAAAGGAAATTAAGATCTGGCTATGGACTCTCTGGTAATTTTCAATATTTGATCAAACTGCTCCTTTAGTGTTAGATTAGAGTTATCAATCATGATAGCATCTTTTGCCTGTCTTAGCGGAGAATCTTTTCTTGTACTATCAATATGATCTCTATTAACTACATTTTTAAGAACATCTTCATACGTTACTTTTTCTCCTCTTTCTAAAAGTTCTTTATATCGACGTTCGGCTCTATCCTTTGCAGTGGCTGTCATAAACAGTTTGAGTTTGGCTTCTGGAAATACGACAGTACCAATATCTCTGCCATCCATTACTATCCCGCCATCTTTCCCCATTAATTGTTGTTGTTCTACCAACTTCTTACGAACTCTAGAAATTGCAGCAACAGGGCTTACTAGCCTAGAAACGTTCAATGTTCTTATCTCACGTTCTACATTTCTATCATTCAATAAAACCTCTGCTATACCAGATTCTGAGTTGATTTCAAACTTAATATTAATTAAAGGAAGGCTATGTTCAAGTGCTTCTTGATCAAAATGAGATTGGCTTATAAAATTATGTTGCATGGCATATAATGTAACAGCCCTATACATTGCACCTGTATCTACATAAATATAACCTAGTGCTTTTGCTAATTGTCGCGCAACAGTACTTTTTCCTGTAGAGGAATATCCATCTATTGCAATAATTATTTTTTTATTGGACACACTATTGTAGATTAAGGTTAACACCAAAAGTATTAGAAGCTGCAGCAGAGTTATAGCGTGCATATGAGTATGCAAATCTAAACTTACCAAGTTTTAGGGATATCCCACCACTAAGACCAGCAAAGGATCGCTGATCTTCTATCCGTAATTCTTCTGACCTACGAAAGTTATATCCTAAACGAATATTAAATCCACCTTCTGGAAAAAACTCTACTCCCATAACCACATGGCGTAATGCATTATTTATAAAACCAGGATCATCCTCTTCTACATTTCCCTCAAGATCCGTGAGATCCCGTGCTGGGTTTCTAAATGCTACATTCCAGACATTGAGATTTTCTAAAGTAAAATTCCAACGAATCGGTACTTTATTCAAAGTCTGCGCTATTCCTGCATCTACAGATAATGGTAAATCTTCTCTAGTTCCGGCATAGGTCGTAAATTGAGTTCCCAGATTACGTACTGCAATACCAAAATCAAATTTAGTATCAGGGTTATGATATATGAATCCCAGATCTACTGCTCCTCCTATAGAAGTATATTCTTCTAATTTTGAGGATATAAATTTTCCATTTGCTCCTATATGAAAATCAGAATTAGGAATTGTATATGCATATCCAAGAGAGATAGCTACTTCTCCAGCACTAAAATCAGCAGTCTCGTTTCCAAATTCATCAAATCCATTAAAATTTCCATAGTTAATATAGGTAACTCCTGCGTGTATAACCCTTTCTCTTTTACCTAACGCTTTGGCATATGACACAGATCCATAATTAACATCTCCAATATAGTTTACATAATTCACGGCAAGCTGATTATCCATCTCTGCATTTATCGAAGCTGGATTCAGCATTGCAGACGTAGGATCCGCATTATAGCCTGTTACATATTTGCCTCCCAAAGCTGCTTGTCTTGGAGACGAAACCAAATTTAAAAATTGATAAGTATATCTACCTCCAATTTGTGAATAAGTGAAAGTGGTAAAGAAAATTATTACTAGAAAAATATATTTACGAATCATTAAGAGCAAAAATAAAAGAAACTAACTGGAAAACGATTGTTAGCGATAAAAATTTTATAAAGAGATCATGAAATATAACAATTGCACAATTATCAAGCATCTTTTCAACATATCAACACTCTAAACAAAGAAATCAAAATACAATAAAGTCATTAAGTGCCTTAGAGATTAGTTTTATATTTTTAGTATGTGCAATTTCCTGGTCTTATTCAAAAATTGAAACATTTCTACTTTTTTACGATCATTAGCAATAATTATTATCGTTACATTCAATGAATGTTATACAGAAAGTATATCCGAAATACGAAGCAACTCTTTGTTAATACCATGATCTTCTTTAAGACCATCTTCAAAATTGGTAGATACTACTTTATTATTAACCAAACCTACCATTACATTTTCTTCTCCATCTAATAATAATTCTACTGCATTCACACATAATCTGCTAGCCAGTGTTCTATCAAAACAAGAAGGTGATCCACCTCTTTGCATATGTCCCAAAACAGTAACTCTTACATCATAATCAGGAAGATTTTCGGTAACATAATCCGCCAATTCGTACACATTTTTACCTGTTTTATCACCTTCACTTACGACTACAATACTTGATGATTTCCCTGATCTTTTACTTCTCTTTAATGATTCTAACAATCTATCCAGTCCCAGATCTTCTTCTGGAATTAGAATCTCTTCTGATCCTGCTCCCACACCACTATTAAGTGCTATAAAACCTGCATCACGTCCCATTACTTCTACAAAAAATAACCGATCATGGGAACTTGCAGTATCTCGTATTTTATCAATAGCCTCTACCACTGTATTTAATGCTGTGTCATATCCAATAGTAAAATTGGTACCTGCTATATCATTATCAATGGTTCCTGGAACCCCTATCACAGGGATATCATATTCCTCACTAAAAATTTTACCTCCTCTAAAAGTACCGTCTCCTCCAATGAGTACCATAGCGTCTACACCTATTTCTTTAAGGTTATCCGCTGCTTTTTTTCTTCCTTTGGCTGTTCTAAATTCTTCAGAACGAGCTGATTTTAGAATCGTCCCTCCAGAACTGATAATATTACGAACACTTCGTGCAGTCATCTCACAATAATCTTTTTCAATCATTCCCTGATAGCCTCTGTAAAACCCTATACATTTTACATTATAGTAAGAGCAGGCACGTGCTACTGCTCTGATTGCAGCATTCATACCTGGAGAGTCTCCTCCAGAGGTCATTACACCAATTATTCTTATTTGTTTAGCCATATATATGTGTGTGAAATCAGATAAATTTTACTCGATAATCGAGATTTAAATGCCTCGTGGACTTGCCTCGAGGTAGTTTACTTGTTTTTATCGGTAAAATTAAGAAATTCTGGTGTTTCTATTTTTGTAGTGTCCTTTATTTTTATATTAACAGTGTCCTTTTCTTTTTTAGTAGCAAAAACTTTTTTCCATAGTTCGTTAAAATTATCAAAATCTACAGAATAGGAAAGACCAACTCCTTGTTTATATCCTTGTGTTTCCCCAATATATTGAATTTCATTCTGCCTATTAAAAATCTTACCTCTCAATGTTCCTTCTTTATTAAAAAGATACTCCACCTCAACATCTCCCGTTACTACAGATTCGCTTACACCTCCAATAGGCACTCCTACCCTTCCATTTATTAGAATTCTATTATTGATCTGAGTGGAGACCGTAACTCCAAATTCATCAGATGCTTCTTGATCTACATTACGATTCCCTTGCACATAGTTAACTCCTACACGAAATTTATCGTCATCTCCAGAGAATATTCCATTCACTAATCCAGTAGCTCGTTCTACCAGATTCCCTGTAATAAAAGTAGGATCTAAATTACCACTGTAAAATTGCCCTTGAGTTACCAGCGATAATGCTTGTAATTCTTTTGTTGCCTGATCTTCTAGTTGATATTCTAGTTCACTCTTAGCAACCGAACTTAAATTAGGTAATTCTATATTAAAATTAAGATCTGGCTGTATCAATTCTCCTTTGAGATCTACTACCACTTCTACCGGAATTTTCCGGTTAATGGCTGCTGTTTCTAATAATATTGCCGGATTTGCCTCTGTTTTATATACTGCGCTTAGATCCAGTACTGCTCGGGTAGGACTCCCATCCCAGTTAATACTCCCTCCGGATCTAACTGTAAAATCTTTACCTACCAAAGCGCCATATCTAAAATTATAACTTCCTTGGTATGCCAGAAAGTCTCCCCACATATTAAATTTACCATTGGTATTGATTTCTATAAGCAATGTACCTGCTCCTCTTCCTTTTAGGGAACTTCCGGTTTTTTTGTCAACAACAATTTCTACTTCAGCATTTTTGTTTACATCTAATTCAAAATTAAGTTCTAATCCTTTAATATCTTCTAATATGATCTCTTTTCCTTCTAAACGAGCCTTTTTTTCTTCGGGGCTTAAAAAATGAATATATGAATTATCACCTATTGACTCTGAGTCATTTAACGGAATTTTGAAGATAGTTCCTTCTTCTGTAGTCGCATTTACATCAATAACCAATCCATCCGTAGGACCGGTTAGGGTTGCATTTCCACTAATAAATCCAGTACCATAATATAAAGATTCTTCACTTTCTTCTGTGTCTAATACCAGCAACTTGTCCTTTGCTATTATTTCCAGACCTAAATCCCATTTAGAAAAACGTTGATGACCTATATACCCTTCTAATACTCCTTTAGTATCATATTTAGTATCCGTAATATCTACACTATCAAAATTAAAGCGCTGTCCTTTTAGGATAACACGGGATTCTTCTGCCAGATCCAGATCAACGTTTAGATATGGAATTTTTAATCCTGCTTTATTTAGTTTTAATATCCCGTTAGTAGAAGGGTTTATGTAATTACCCGATACTTTTGCTGATCCTGTAACAAACCCTCTAAGATCAGATATCACAATTCCTCCAAGTTTGCTAAATCCAGTCATATCAAACTGATTAAGACTTACATTTATATCCATATCAGAATTAGTATCAGAAACATCAATCCTACCTAAGGCAGAAAAAGTTTTTAGCTTATCATGATTTTCTAACTTTGTATTTATTCTATATTGTGTTAGGGATTCATTACCAGATGCATTTAATCTTAATTTCCCTAAAGAAGTATCGTTTACAGTAAGATCATTGATAATAACGGTAGAACTGGGAAAATAAACACCTTTATCCTGTATAATTGTGACATCTCCATCCACAACTCCAGACAGCGCTAAATTTTCTATAGACGGGGTAATTTTATTAAGATCTACATCTCTAAATGCAGCCCTGATGTTTTTATCGTTTTTACCCGCCATATTACCAGAAACACGTATTTCTTCGTGTTGATGACTTAATACTATTGATTGGATGTCTATATTTTGGAAATCATTATCAAAGATTATCTGATTACTACTTTTACTCTTATTAGGATTAGCATACCAAGTATATCCTTTAAAAGTAAAATCTGATTTTTTTAAACCTATTACAGAATTATTGTCTTCATTAATCGTATGATAAAACTCTAAATTATAGCTATCCACATTGTTTTTACCGCCTTTGAACTCTGATCGCATAAACAATGTATCATTTAGTGTAACATTAATCAGACTAAATCTGGATATATCATAATATTTAGAATTTATACTATCAATTGCTACATAGGTATTAAATAAGGGGTTTTTGTTATCTACCTGTATATCGACTTTCTGCATTGAATTATCAAAAGCCTTTATCAACGGAGATTTAAATGTTAACTTAAATTCAGAATCATTACTTTCTACTTTTCCCTTAATAAATGTATTGGGTGCAAACTGAATTTCTGGAAAAAATATATCTACGATCTTATTATAAATTTTAAAATTAAACTCCATAAATTCGTTGTCAGTAATCTCTGTTGCTTCAAAATTAGTGTACAGACTACCTATTGAATTTCGAAATAAATCATAAACATTCTCGAATCGAAAAACTCCAGCCACACTTCCCTCAATTATATCTGGGCTATTCATCGTAATTGTTCTTACATTTTCCTTATCAAAACTGGAAGTAATTTCAAAATCATCAAAATAATAGCTTGCATTCTGATTCTTATATAACCCTTTCTTAAAGGAAATTGTACCAAAAGCATCATTAACACCGGTTCCTTTCATATTCATAATTACATCTCCATTAAGTATTGAAATACTGTCTCTGGTAAAAAAATTGAGTTTCTCGAGGTCAATATGATCTATATTGGCAGTAAAATCATAGTTGTTAATCTCTTCTGACAAATCTGCAACACCATTAAAATGAAATTTAATATTCGGATCATTAGAAATCAACGAACCATCAAAAACAGGATCTCTTAAATTACCAATAACACTCAAATTGGAATAGCTATATCCATTAAACTCTAATTTACTAATATCTCCCTCTAGTTTAGTCTTTAAGCTCTCTAATGTAAAACCGCTTCCATCCACATCAATATTAAAAGCTGCTGTACCTAACTTTTCTTTTCCTAGTAATTGTCCCACGTTAAAATTATCAGAAATAATGTTACCATTATAAACAGCCTGCTTTACATCATCTAAACCACCTAATAAGACAAAAGCATATACTTTACCCAATTGCGAAAAGAAGTCCATATCTACGTCTACATCTTTTCTACTGATTACTGCATTTCCTACAGCCTTTACACTTCCTAATTGATATAGTTGTTTTGGTAGTGATCTTCCTAAGATTTTGGGCAATAAATTTACTAGGTCATAATAATTTGTAGTGAGATTGGTCATATCTCCTACTAACCTAAACTTGGAAACATTAGTAACTGCATTTTGTATCCGTATGTTTCCTTTTATGATAGATCTATCCAATCCGGAAATATTGGCTCCGATGATATTAAAATCATTTAAAGTCCCTTTTAGCTTTGTTTTTTTAAGCGTTATTTTTTTATTCCTACCAAATTCTTTGTAAAATGGGATCAAGTCATTGGTAGAAACAATCGCTCTTTCAAAATCTGCATCTATCGTAACCTTATTTACAAAATCTGACATCCCTCCTCGTTCATACGAAAATAAGACTTCAGCGTTTACATAAGAATCAGGAGTTTCTATCATCAATTTTCTGAAACGCATGGCTCTGGGCGTAATTGATAAATCTGTTTTAAGATTAGAGATGTTTAATCCACGATGATCCTTAAAAGATAATAATTCTGTAGTCATATAAAAGTCTTCCCCATCTACCTTAATACTTTCTGCATCCAATGTGATTTCTTTGAGGATTAAAACATCAGGGCTTGCTAAATTTTCATCAATATATCTAAACTTACCTTTCCTCATACTGATATTCCCTGTGGTCAATAAAAATTTAGTCTCAGAACTAGATTTTTTGCCCGTATTGAACTTTCGTATAAAAGTCATTAAATTATCACTTTGTTCACCTTGATACAATTTCATTTTGAACGTGAGTTCTTCGATGGCAATATCTCCCAATTCTGGTTGACCTTTTGAGATTTCTCTTATATTCAGGATTGATGTAGCTATAGTTCTTGCAAACAATAAGGTGTCTTTATGATGATCTCTTACAAAAATTTCTTTCAAATTAATATCACCCGTATAGGTCAGCCCTACTCTACCAACATTAATATCTACAGAGTACTTATCATTCAGATAATCAGTGACTTTTTTACCAAAATATGTTTGAACTCCTGGAATAGAAAATAGTATTACAACTAATATGAATAGCGATAGTAAGGTAAGAAATACCCTCTTCAATATTTTTCCGAATTTTTTGATACGTTTTATTGTTTTAACTTTGCCAGCAATATTAACAATTTCTATGCCCTTTTCCTCATAATGAACTCAAAAAATGTATACATACTAGGTATTGAGTCTTCCTGCGATGACACCTCTGCTTCCATACTATGCAACGGTAAGGTACTATCTAATATTATTGCTTCCCAAAAAATTCACGAATTATATGGCGGAGTGGTTCCGGAACTGGCGTCTAGAGCACATCAACAAAATATTGTACCTGTAATAGATCAGGCTATTAAACAAGCAGGTATAGACAAGTCTACTATCAGTGCTATAGCTTTTACCAAAGGTCCCGGTTTAATGGGATCTTTACTGGTCGGAACTTCTTTTGCCAAATCCTTAGCACTGGCATTGGATATACCTCTTATTGATGTTGATCATATGCAAGCGCATATTCTTGCTCACTTTATTGATGAAGAAGGTCAGGAAAAACCAAACTTCCCATTTTTAGCCATGACTATTAGTGGTGGTCATACACAAATTGTCATTGTTAAGGATTACTTTGATATGGAGATTATTGGAGAAACCATCGATGATGCTGTAGGCGAAGCTTTTGATAAAAGTGCTAAGATATTGGGACTGCCCTATCCAGGAGGTCCCTTGATTGATAAACACGCACAATCTGGAAATCCTAAGGCTTTTCCTTTTACCAAACCCAGAGTCGATGGATTGAATTTTAGCTTTAGCGGGCTGAAAACAGCAGTATTATATTTTGTTCAAAAACAAGTAAAAGAAAACCCTGATTTTATAACAGAAAACTTGGATGATGTATGTGCCTCTATACAGTATACCATCATAAATATTCTTATTGATAAATTAAAAAAGGCATCTAAAGAAACAGGAATTAAAACCATCGCAATCGGTGGTGGTGTTTCTGCTAATTCAGGAATTCGAAAAGCGCTAAAAGAAGGTGAATACAAATATGGATGGAAAACATTTATTCCCAAATTTGAATATACTACAGATAACGCAGCAATGATAGCAATGGTAGGTCAACTAAAGTATGAGATAAAAGAATTTACCGATATGAGTGTCATTGCGCAAGCAAGAACTAAATTTTAATTTTCATCTTTTATGCAGCTATTCTATAGTAAAGATATTTCTGAAACTACAACCGAATTTACTTTTTCCAGAGAAGAAAGCAGACATATTACTAAGGTTTTACGAAAAAAAGAAGGAGATACATTATATATCACCAATGGAGATGGATTATCTTGCCAGGGAATCATTACATTTTCCAGTCTCAATACCTGTAGGATACAAATAGAGAACAAAAAACACATTCTTGGTAAAAGCTACAATATACATCTTGTTGTTGCACCTACAAAAATGAATGATCGATATGAGTGGTTTTTAGAAAAAGCTACAGAAATTGGAGTTCAGGAAATTACTCCTGTTATCTGCGATCATAGTGAACGAAAAGTAATAAAACTTGAACGCTTTGAGCGTATTTTACAAAGCGCTATGAAACAATCATTACAATATTATTTACCAAAACTAAACCCTGTAATTTCTTTTACGAATTTTATAAAATATAAAAAAACGGATCAATTACTAATTGCTCATTGCGAGGAAGCTAAAAAACAAGCTATTAAAGAAGTATTGATCCCTGGGAATGATATCACTATTCTTATTGGTCCAGAAGGAGATTTCTCTAATAAAGAAATTGAAATAGCCTTGCAATCAGGGTATACCCCAGTTACTTTGGGAGAAACACGATTAAGAACAGAAACCGCAGCTATTATAGCTGCACACAGCATTGTTTTCTTAAATTCTTAAAGACTATTTTTAGTTCATTAGCTTTTCTATTTTCATGGGTATCAATCTTCTATAAATCAGATACATCAAGGCTAAAAAGCACTATAATATATATGGGATATAAATAATAAAACCAATAATAACAGCAGTTATGGCTGCAATAAAAACAGCTCCCGCGGCAATATCTTTGATAAAACCAATTTTATTATGAAAATCAGGATGTATAAAATCTGCTATAGCTTCTATGGCAGTATTAAGCCCTTCCATACTCATTACTAAACCAATAGCAAAAGTTTGCAAAACCCATTCGGTAGCCGATATTTTCATATAGAAACCTGCTATTGTCATTAATATACCAATACCGGCTTGTACCTGAATACTTGCCTCTGTTTTAAGGAGTAGCAATGCACCTTTTGTGGCATATCCACACCCTCTCAATCTACCTATTATAAATCTAGAAGCTTTACTCATTGTTACTACCTAACCTAAAGTTTCTATAGCAGCACTATAGTTGGGTTCTTGTACGATCTCTGGTACTTGCTCAGTATATTTGATAGTACCTTCTTCATCTACAACAACTACTGCTCTGGAATGTAATCCCTGCATAGGTCCATCTGTGATCTCTACTCCATAATCTTTTCCAAATTTACCATCCTTAAAATCAGAATTATTAAGTACGTTTTCTAAACCTTCTGCTCCACAAAATCTAGCCTGAGCAAATGGTAAATCTCTGGAAATACATAAAACTTTAGTATTAGATAGTGTGCTTGCTACTTTATTAAATTCTCTTACAGATGCAGCACAAATACCGGTATCAACTGATGGAAATATGTTTAATACTAACCTCGTTCCTTTATAATCTGATAATTTTGATAGTGATAAATCAGTGTTAACCAATTCAAAATCAGGAGCTTTTTCACCTACTTTAGGCAAGTTTCCATTGGTGTGTATTGAATTTCCTTTTAGTGTTATTGAAGCCATAATGATGTTTGTTAATTTTAGACCTCTAAATTAATAAGATTATATGTCATTATTCAAAAACTTTGAATAAAATATAACGAACGAATCCTAACTTTTTCTATTTCTCAATTAAAGACTGAAATTCACATACTTTTCATTACTGTTCTTATTTACACTGTAAACATACTTTTTAAAAAACGCATAATTTTAACTAATTTTTTATACATTTTTTAAATTAAAAACAAAAAAATAGCTATATGTTTAATGTTTTAAAAAGAGAGTAAGTACGATACTTGTAAAGCAATAGAAATCTATTAATATTTCCGGATTAAGAAAAGATGTATGTATCTCTCATTAAAAGAGGTCAATAAGAAGCCGTCAAATTCATTAAGAACTAAACTTTACACAAAAAAATAGGTTTGAACTAAAGTTCAAACCTATTTTTTATATCTACAAATACATTACAAAAGTTCTAAGTATCAATTGATCCCATAACTCTGCTCATAAAAGTATTTAAAGCTTCTTTTTTCTGTGCTCCTTCTTTTACCATTTTATTTACTTCGAGTGCTCCATACATATTAGAGATTAATTCTCCAATAACATCCAATTCCTCATCTTTTAGTGAAGGAACTTCTGTTAAGGCCTCCAAAGTTTCAATAGCTTCTACTACAAAGTCTTCATCATTTTCTTCAATAAAACCTGTTAGGTGCTTAATTATTGGTAACTTCATCTACTAATTCTTTTAATACATCAAATTTATTAGTCTGAACCTGATTAACAAAAGTACCACTCTGGAATGTCGCAAATGTTGGAAGGTTATCTACTGTTGCCATCTTTCTGGATTCTGGATTTTTTTCTGCATCTACTATAATAAAGATCGCATCACTTTTCTCTGAAGCCAATTTTTTAAACTTTGGTTTCATAATCCTACAATTTCCGCACCAGGTAGCAGAATATTGTACTATTACTGTATTATTAGCTTCAATAATCTCAGAAAGATTATCTGCTGTCAATTCTTGAATCATAATCTATAATAATTAATATAAAAGACTTCTCCAGAACTTGTTGTCTGGAGAAGTTATCTATTATAAAATAAAATTAATGGCTTGCCAGGTATGAAGCTACACCATCTCTATTTGCAGACATAGCATCTTTTCCTTCTTCCCAGTTCGCAGGGCATACTTCTCCATTTTTTTGAACGTGAGCATAGGCATCAATTAATCGCAAGAATTCTGCAACATTTCTACCCACTGGCATATGGTTAATACCTTCGTGAAAAACAGTCCCTTCTTCATCCATCAAATAAGTAGCTCTATACGTTACATTATCTCCTTCTACAGTAACGACACCTGTTTCTTCATTATAGGTCTCATTAGAAATATCAAGAATTCCCAAAGTACTAGAAAGATTACGATTAGAATCTGCTAATATTGGATACGTAACACCTTCGATACCTCCATTATCTTTAGAAGTATTTAACCATGCAAAATGTACCTCTGGAGTATCACAAGAAGCTCCTATTACAATAGTATTTCTTTTTTCAAATTCTGATAAAGCCTCCTGAAAAGCATGTAATTCTGTTGGACATACAAAAGTGAAATCTTTTGGGTACCAAAAAAGTAATACTTTTTTATTATTATTTTTCGCCTCTTCCAATACATTGAGTTTGAAAGTATCTCCCATATCATTCATTGCATCAACATCTAAATTTGGAAATTTTTTACCTACAAATGCCATTTTTGTTTGTTTTGTTTGTTATTAATTATTTTTTAACGCGACAAAGATACGCCACCTTATCTTATCATTAGGATAGGATAATTTTAATTTTCTATGTATTAATAGTTTTTTCTAATGGACTATACTTCGTATTAAAGTCCTACAAAAAAAACAAATTACTTACATTTTTTATGGATAAATTACACTTTTTTGACGACGATATACAGTATGTTACATCTATTTTTGTATTTTTGTTATTAAAACTAAACTAGAACTATCCACGTTGATAAACTATCTGAAATACCTAACTATACCATGTATAGTATGTTTTATTCTAAATACTCAAGCTCAATCTTCTTTTGAGGCTGATAGCATTCAATTTTATATAGAAAAAGCTGAAGTTTTGTTAGAAGAATACAAATATGAAGATGCCTTAGAAAAAGCTCAGATTGCGTATAAAAGCGCAAAGTTTAATAATGACGATAAAAATTTGGGTAAAATTTATCGTGTAATGGCAAAAATTTATGAATTAAACAGGCAAGAAGCTAAAGCCCTGAAATTTTATAGAAGAGCCCTTATTTATGCTTCAAATTCTAAAACCCGATATCTACAATCCAAGCTCTATAACAGTTTAGGGAATCTTTATATAAAAACAGATTCGACTTTGTATAATGGTATCGAGCAATACAAAAAAGCCTACGATATCGCTCGAAGTATAAAAGATACTATAAAAATGATCAAGCCTCTGCTAAACCTTGCAGACTATTATATTAATATTGATGATTACGAAACCACTGATGAATACCTAACCAAGGTAAGAGTATTAATTGGTAAAAATGATAACATTTCTAATATAGAAAAGACTAAATTAAGTAATCTGTTAGGAAAATATTTCCTTCGTGTTCGAAGATATAAGAGAGCTAATGAACATATTGATAATTCTATTTCGTATGCGAGTGATGAGATAGAAAATACTGATAATAACGAGAGGGTAATTTCTATATATCATAAGGAGCTTGCCACTTCTTACAAAACAAAATATAGAGTTTACAAGGCGCAAAAAGAGTTTGAATCTGCTAATATTTATCTCGAAAAACATTATGAAAGCATTTCTAAATCCGAAGATTTAGTAAAACAAATAGAATTGCAAAGAGCTACTGTAGAGTTTGAAGTAGATCAAATGGAAGAAGAAGTAGAGCAAGCCAAGGAAGTTAAAGCCAAAAGTGATTCTAAGGAGATCATATGGCAAATTACTATAATTCTGGGCATTGTACTGATTCTTATTTCTCTAGCATTCTTAATAAGTTCATACAGAAACAATCTGCAAAAGAAAAAATTAAATAATGATCTTATTGAAAAAAACAAAGAACTTGTTAATGCAAAAGAAACTGCAGAACAGGTTTCTACATTAAAATCTCAATTCATATCTACAGTAAGCCATGAATTAAGAACTCCACTGTATGGGGTTATCGGGCTTACATCTCTTTTAATGGAAAACCCTGAAGAGAAGAAGAAAAATGAATACCTGGAATCCTTAAAATTTTCAGGGGATTACTTGTTAGCATTAATCAATGATGTGTTGCAATTAAGTAAAATAGAAACTAATGAGGTGAAATTAGAAAAAGTGTCCTTTGATCTAAGGTCACTTATTGAAGGAATCGTTAATTCTCTACGTTCTAAACAGAAAAAAAATAACAACAAAGTTCACATTGATATCGATCAAAATATAAGAACCACTTTGTTGGGTGATTCTGTAAGGTTATCACAAATATTAATAAATCTAATTGGTAATGCTCTTAAGTTTACTAAGAATGGTAATATCTGGATTAAAGTAAAATCTATTGATTATCAAGGTGATAACTATAAATTACAGTTTAGTGTAAAAGATGATGGGATTGGTATTCCTAAAGGTAAACAGGCAACTATTTTTGAAAATTTTGCTCAGGTAAAAAATCAGAATCAAGAATATGAAGGAACTGGATTAGGGCTGGCTATCGTTAAGAAACTAATACAACTACACAATAGTGAAATACTTATCAATAGTACAGAAGGTGCTGGATCAGAATTCATTTTTGACCTTTGCTATGAGAAAGCTGTTAAAGAAGAAAATATAGCATCGAGTACTCATGAGAATATAAGCATCGGCACCACCAATTTTAATATACTAATCGTTGATGATAATAAAATCAACCAGATTGTAACGCAAAACATTCTAAAAAAGAAGGGATATACTTGCGATCTGGCAAACAATGGTATGGATGCAATTGAAATGCTAAAAAATCAAAGTTTTGATCTTGTATTAATGGATATTAATATGCCAGAAATGAATGGTCTGGATGCCACAAAAGTAATACGAACATTTAATACACACATGCCAATTATTGCCTTAACAGCTGTAGAAGAAGGTGAAATTAGAGATCAGGCACTTTCTGTGGGAATGAATGATGTTATCATTAAACCCTATGATACACAACAGTTTTTTCAAACAATAATGAAAAATATCTCCAAAGTAAAATATATATAAACGTAAAAAACATTTATTTATAATTGAACTACTTATATTGTGTTAAAGCATACCAAATTTATTATTGAATATCTTATTTTAGAGCAGAAATTATAGATCACAAAACAAGTATGAACTCAGAAAATAAAGGTTTTAATACAATTTGCACTCATGTGGGTGAAATCCAGGACAAACAATTTAAAGGTGCCATTTCTCCTATTTACTTATCGACCTCATATGCGTTTGAGGATGTAGATGTAAAAAGATACCCTCGTTATTTTAATACGCCTAATCAAGAAGCACTTTCTAAAAAAATAGCCCGACTGGAAAACGGAGAAGCATCTCTGATTTTTGGAAGTGGTATGGCAGCAATTAGTACTACACTTCTTGCTTTTCTCCAAAAAGGGGATCATATAATTTTACAACGCAGTTTGTATGGAGGTACCGCCAATTTGGTTAATGAAGAATTCACAAAGTACGGTATTGAATATTCTTATGTAGATACCAATGATATAGAGAGTTTTGAAGAAAAAATACAGGCAAATACCAAAGTAATTTATATAGAAACACCTTCTAATCCCTTATTAAGAATTATCGATATCAAAACAATTGCAGATCTAGGAACTAAAAACGGTATTATCACTATGATAGACAATACTTTTGCTTCTCCTGTAAATCAAAACCCTATAGAATTAGGAATTGATATTGTTATACATTCTGCTACAAAATATTTAGGAGGTCATAGTGACATTCTTGCTGGAGCGGTTATTGCTACAGAAAAAAATATTGAAAAAATATTTCATCTGGCCAAGAACTTAGGAGGTAGTTTAAGTGATTTTACCGTGTGGATGCTAGAACGGAGTATAAAAACGTTGGGATTAAGAGTAAGGCAGCAGAATAAAAATGCTAAAAAAATGGCAAAATGGCTAGAAAAGCATACTGATATAACCGCTGTATATTATCCTGGACTTAGCTCTCATCCAGATCACGAAATAGCAAAAAAACAAATGAAAGGGTTTGGTGGAATGCTTTCATTTGAACTAAAAGAAGATATAGATGTCAGTAAATTCCAAAAAGAACTAAAACTCATAAAAAGCTCTATGAGTTTGGCTGGTGTAGAAAGCACTATCCTATCTCCTGCTGTTACATCACATGCCTTATTAACAGAAGAAGAAAGAAATCAGCAGGGAATAAAAAACGGCCTCTTAAGATTTAGTGTAGGGATCGAAGAAATAGAAGATCTCATGAATGATATCGAACAGGCGCTACAAAAAATCAAAGTATTAGAAGAATTAGAACAATAGCATGAAATTAGACATTCTAGCCATTGGCGCTCATCCGGATGATGTAGAATTAAGTTGTTCAGGAACCATTGCAAAAGAAATAGATAATGGTAAAAAAGTAGGTATACTAGATCTTACACGAGGAGAACTAGGAACCAGAGGAACACCAGAAATAAGAGATCAAGAAGCTAAAGATGCTGCCGCTATTCTTGGTGTATCCATAAGAGAAAATTTAGGTTTCAGAGATGGTTTTTTTAGTAATAATGAAGAACATCAGTTGGCAATCATCCAAATAATAAGAAAATATCAGCCAGAAATCGTTCTCTGTAATGCTATCTCTGATCGACATATAGATCATGGTAAAGGAAGTAAACTTACCAGTGATGCCTGTTTCTTATCAGGCTTGCGCAAAATAGAAACTTTTATCAATAATAAACCTCAAGACCCGTGGAGACCTAAGATGGTGTATCATTATATACAATGGGAAAATATTGAGCCAGACTTTGTCGTTGATATTAGTGGATACACTGATAAAAAAATGGAGAGTGTTATGGCATATAAATCTCAATTCTATGATGAGAACAGCAATGCCCCTTCTACCCCAATATCAAGTAAGAATTTTAAAGAAAGTATTTTATATAGAGCAGCAGATATAGGTAGAATCATTAATGTAGCATATGCAGAAGGTTATACTGTAGAACGCTATGTTGCAGTAGATTCCATTTTTGATTTAATATAATATCATTTTTTGTTTTGTAGAAACATAAAAATGTCTTATTTTTGCAGCCGAAATTAAATGGTGGTTGTAGCTCAGTTGGTTAGAGCATTGGTTTGTGGTACCAAGGGTCGCGGGTTCGAGTCCCGTCTTCCACCCTTTAAAAACCTTGTCTTTTGACAAGGTTTTTTTATACTCTTAATACAAAGAAAAGCCTTTAGCGCACAGTTTAGAAGTGTCCAAAATGTAGAATTCTTCCTTTTCAGATTAACTAGAATATTTGAATAAACACAACAATTGAGCTTGATCCGTTCAAAGCATTCAACACCATTGCTAATACGATAACTATTAACTACAGATCAATTCTAAACTATTTTATGAACAGAAGCACAAATGCTTCAGCAGAATCATTTAATGCAAAGATAAAAGCCTTTGGTGGTGTCAAAAATGTAGAATTCGTTCTTTTCAGATTAACTAGAATATTTGCATAAACACAACAATTGAGATTGATCCGATATAATTTTACATTCATATATTCATTCATACAAAAAACCCCCTGTTTTTACAGGGGGCTTTAGCGTTTTCTGCGGAGAAAGAGGGATTCGAACCCCCGGAGGTGTGACCCTCAACAGTTTTCAAGACTGCCGCATTCGACCACTCTGCCATTTCTCCAGTATTAGTCTCATCAGGTGTTATCCTGATTGCGGGTGCAAATATAGAACCTTTTTTTAATTCTATGAAAATTATTTTTAAAATAATTTCAAGATTTTTCTTTTAAGAAAATATTCACTATTTGATATCTCTCTAAATCTGTATATTGCAATCTCTATTTAATTTTTTTTCATGAAAAATATTTTAATTTCTTTTTGTACAACGGTTCTTTTTTCTTGTGGCAGTTCACACAACTCTCCTAGTGCTAATTCTTCTAAAAAGGATAAAGACAATGTTGATGCAGCCATTATCTATGCAGAAAGTATTACTTCTAAGGAACTTAAGAAATATCTTTTCACTTTTGCGAGTGATGATTTTGAGGGTCGTGATACCGGTGAGCCGGGACAAAAAAAAGCAGCCGATTTTCTTAAAAATGAATACATAAAAATGGGAGTTCCTTCACCTATGGGTGGAGAGGACTATTTTCAAAAAATACCTGAAAGCTATTTTAGAGGCGGAATCAAGTCTTCAGAAAATGTATTGGCCTTTATAGAAGGTACCGAAAAACCGGAGGAAATAGTAGTGTTATCGGCACATTATGACCACGTAGGAGTCGATGAATCAGGAAATATTTATAATGGAGCAGATGATGATGGTTCCGGTACTGTAAGCTTGTTAGAAATAGCAGAAGCTTTTATAAAAGCAAAAAATAAAGGACATGGTCCTAAACGATCTATTTTATTTCTACACGTTACCGGAGAAGAAAAAGGATTATACGGTTCCAGGTATTATACAGAAAACCCTGTTTTTCCTCTCGAAAATACTGTAACCGACCTCAATATCGACATGATTGGAAGAATTGATAAAGATCATGAAGAAGAGGCTAAAAATAATTATATATACCTGATCGGAAGTGATCGACTTAGTACAGAATTGCATACACTAAGTGAAGAAGTAAATACAAAATACACACAATTAGATTTGGATTATACTTATAATGCAAAGGATGACCCGAATAGATTTTATTTTAGAAGTGATCATTATAATTTTGCAAAGCATAATATTCCTATTATTTTTTATTTTAATGGTGTACACGAAGATTACCATAAGCCTACTGATACTGCAGATAAGATTAATTATGATCTTATGGCAAAACGAGCTCAGTTAGTATTTTTCACTGCGTGGGAAGTGGCTAATAGAGCAGAACGATTAGTAGTAGACAGTATGGGCAACTAATTGCCGCTTACACCATTGGTTTTATAATAATATGGCTGTCGATACATATAGTCTCGTGATGCAATATGTCACGAGACTATTCTATATACAACCTTACTATAATTATAAATTTTATCAGGGAAGGGAAGTATTATCATTTCTAAAATGATATTGTCTGCCAAAATCATTTCTTTTTGTTTCGCATTTGTAAATAAAAAGCATCGATAGCACTTCTATCTATGAGTTTTCTTTCTGGTCTGAATTAAAAAATATTTTGATTCAATTTACAGTGATTTCATCTAAGAACTTTTATAAAACTGATGCGTATGTATACATTAGATCGAATAATAAACTATAATTGAATACTTTTATTTTAAAATAAAAAGGAGTGTAACTAATCAATGATTTTATTGAGAAAATTTATGACTGGAAACATCAAAAGAGATCAATTGCAATTGTTATGTTTATGCAAATATTCTTATTAGTCCAAAGAGTAAGAATTCTACATTTTTATCACCTCTAAACTTTATTCTAAACGCTTTTATTTTTAGGTCATCCAGAAAGCTACTTTATAGATTTGCCCTTGAAATCATCTACATAATTCTTGATAAGCTTTTGTGAAGATTTGCTAGTAATTGTTTAAAAGAGATTAAGAATAAAATTCCCTTCACAAATATAGGTTTTTAAATCAGCGCAAAACGAAATATAAATAAGGGATTTTTCCCTATTTTTTAGTAAATTACTGTAAATTAGATGTGTGTGATATTAATCGTTAAATAATTAATACTATTAGTAATTGCTTTCAAACCCTATTAACAAAGAGATTTTATCAAGATCAATATAAACTAAATAGCAAACTTAATATAAAGGACATATATCATAGCATTGTTATAAGTGCTATTTCAGAATATTTAAAGGCGACAATTTAAAACATTAAGACATTTACTTATATAAACAAATATAAATCAATATGAAAAAACATATTTTATTAATAACATGCTGTGTTTGCATCATTTTTACAATTCAAGCACAGAATCCGTCAACTTTAACAATAGAAAAAACCGATAATACCTCAGGGTCGCTAAATTTTAAAAATCCGACTGGATTCTGGCATTTGAGTGGTCCTAGATCTTATGAACTAAATAATAGTTTTTCTGTTTTTTGGAATGATGGGTCTTATAAAAGATATTTAACTATATCAGATAGCGGAAATGTTGGTGTTGGAACAGCAAATCCTTTAGAGAAATTTCAAATAAACAATTCATATACGTTCCACGATGGTGGTCATAAAGTAATAGGTTTTTTATATAGTCCGTCTGGAGGAGTTGATTTGGACGATTCAAAATTTTCAGCAGAAATAAGATTTAATCCTGTTAATGGTAATTTCAGACTTGGAACAGCAAATTCACTCAGTACTATTCCCGTCACACATCTTAATATAGATAAAAATGGTAAAATTGGTATTGGGACTATGGATACTAAAGGGTTTAAACTAGGGGTAAAGGGAAAAATCGCTGCTGAAGAAGTAAAAATTTCTTTACATTCTGAATGGTCTGATTTTGTTTTCTATGATAATTACAAACTACCAACACTTCAAGAAGTTGAAAGTTATATAAAAGAAAAAGGTCACCTTAAAGATATCCCTAGTGAAAAGGAAGTAGAAGAAAACGGAATTTTTCTTGGAGAAATGGACGCTAGATTACTTCAAAAAATAGAGGAATTAACCCTTTATACAATAGAACAGGAGAAAAGAATAAAGGAATTGGAATCTCTAAATGATAAATTACTTGAATTACAATCAAGAATGGAGAAATTGGAATCTGGAAAATAAAAAAACTTATAACACTAAGCAATCAAAATTAAGTTGGATTTAGAACCCAAAAACGATAGTGAATGGACAACTATTAAGAGTATCTTTAAATACGATTCTTAATAATTAATGTATTTTATTGAAAATAATTAGATAATTCTGCCATAGTATCCAAAATTCTTATCTTTTTGTTTTTTTTCATAGCCTTTATCGTGCCTTCTAAAGAAATTAAAGATCACGAAATCTCCTCCTCTTCAAGGGAATAGATCCTTATTCCCTATCCTTTTGCCGCTTACGATAATAATAATATATCACTACTCCATTTTAGAAAACTATCTGGGAGATTCTGCCATTTTATAACTGTTTTATCGTTTTGCAAACCTGTACAAATAACGAATGAAATCTTGACAGAGAGCCCAAGAGAATATCAAAAAGTTTGACTCTTCATTTGTTATTAGAAGTGGTGGGAGTTGTTTATTATATCAAATTTTGTAGGCAGATATATACTAAAAACAGTATTCAAACAAGATACTATCGAACAGTTAATTTAAGGTTCAGAGGCAGCAATAATGATGGATTTCCTGCAAATTCCAGAAGCTTTATTGGTAATTTTTATAGTCTATAAACTATCAAAAACCGAATCCAGACTTGCTAACAGAATAATAGAATTTGGCGGTAATAATGTACATAAGTAATAGCAGATAAAGTTATAGCACAAATAGTAGTTGAATATAAAACACACAAAAAGATAGTACATTGGTAGCTTTGTAACGGATTTTTTTTGAAAATTCCCTTAGTTTAGCAAATTATACTATATTAGATATCTAGAATATTGAGCCAGGGAAAACGCACTATATTACTTTGCCGTAAATAATTGATTAATCATAGATGCTAAAAAAACTGATTAAAATATTACTTGTATTGATAGCCGTTATTACAATTGGAGGCGTATACCTTTATTTTCGATTACATAATACTATAGAGAACGTTCTTGAAGCAAAAAATGATTGGCGGAGTGAAGTTCTAGAATTTCCATTAATATTCGCAGGAGATTTAGAATATGAAGGGGAAGAACATATTCGATTTGCACCAGGCTGGGGTGAAATTGATAGCGAGGATTATTTTTCATATGTTTTTTTGTGGATGATTTCAAAAGATCCCAATGTAAACTCCTCTGAGTTGGAAAACATAATGAATATATATTTTGACGGACTTATGAATACTGGAGCAATTACTAATTTTAGCTTCTTTAAAAAAATTCCAGAGACTAAGTCTTCTTTTCAACAGACAAATAAAAACACCTTTGAAGGTTCAATCAAGCTATATGATGAATTTTTTAAAAAAGAGTTAATTGTTCTGAACGCCAAAATTAAAAGTGAATACTGTCCAGAGAAAGAGAAATATTTAGTCTGGTTTTATTTGTCTCCCCAGGAGAAAAAACATCAAATTTGGAGTCAACTCACTGAAGTAAACCTGAACATCAAGTGTCATTAAATTAAAACTAGCTATGAACGCATCTTGCGTAGTGGTTTTCAACTGAAAAGTTTGGCTTTTGCTCGCTAATTTTGTTTTTTTTAATGTTGCTATGGCTATGCTGAAAAAAAACTACTTACTATAGTACAAAATGTAAGTTTTGCAGGTCAAAGCAGTATTCAAGTTGAGTTCTATAATTAAAAAAGGGAATTGCACCCATAAACTTCTCAATACACAGATTTTTTATGCGATAGATAGCTAAGTTTATGCATCGCTTCTTCCCTATTTTCATTAGTAAAATTAACAAATTAGTGACTTCATTATCAATACGAAATATGATAAAAACACCTAATTCAGAAAATCAAGAACTAACTACATCTGCTTAGAAAGTTCTTCTATTTGCTTAGATTTGGCTTGAATATATTTACTCATTTTTTTTATTTCTTCTCCAGAAAGTGTAGAAATAAGTGATCGATATTGTTTAGTCAGGCTACTACTCGCCTCATTTAATTCCAAAAAAGAATCCATATCCTTAGCCTTTACAGCCTTCTTATAATTAGCAATATACGCCTCGTAATCCCTTATATATTTTCTAGCTGCCCTACTATTAAAGGTAGGAGCACCCGGAGGAACCGCTATTTTTTTATCTTTAGGTTTCTTTTTTGCGACAGGCTTCTTTTTCTTTTTTGCGACAGGCTCCTCCGCTACTATTTCTTCAGCTACAACATCTGTAGAATCAACAATCTCTTCTACAACTTCTAATTTATCAGTCTTAGGATCTTTTTTACAAGACACCATAATCAGCAGGAACAAACATAAAAAAAAGATATTTTTCATAATTCTAATTTTTAGGAGTAATTCTAAAATCGTCATTTCGTACATTATTTTTCTATACAATAAAACTAACATAAAAGTACTATTAATTCTTCAAAAGTTAACTCTTCTTGTGTTCCCTTATCCATATTTTTAACAGTAAATATATCATTTTTCATTTCTGAAGCGCCCGCAAGAATGACAAAAGGAACTTTTCTTTTATTCGCATACTTCATTTGTTTATTCATTTTGGCACTATCTGGATACAATTCTGACTGTACTCCTGCTTCTCTAAGTTTTGCAATAGTTCTTAAACAATACAAGGCTTCGTCTTTTCCAAAATTAATAAACAATGCTTTGGTAGTACCTATTACTGTTTCGGGAAATTTAGCCAACTCTTCTAGTACCAGATAGATTCTATCCAGCCCAAAAGAAATCCCAACACCACTAATATCTTTTAATCCAAAAATTCCTGTAAGATCATCATAACGACCACCTCCACCTATAGATCCCATGTGTACTCCATCGGGAGCTGACACCTCAAAAATAGCGCCTGTATAGTAGTTCAAACCTCTTGCTAAAGTTATATCCAAATCAAGATTGGCAGAATTCAGAGAAATTTTGCTAATCATACTGATAATAAACTCTAGTTCTTCGACTCCTTTCATTCCTTCTTCAGAAGCCACCAACAATTCTTTTAATTTAGCAATTTTTTCTACAGTATTCCCTGTAAAATTAAACAGGGGTTTTACTTTTTCTATTGCAGTTTCAGAAATTCCTTTAGTAAGCATTTCCTTTTTAACACCCGCTTCTCCTATTTTATCAAGTTTATCTAATGCTACCGTAAAATCAATTAATTTATCACTTGCACCTATTACTTCTGCTATTCCAGAAAGTATTTTACGATTATTCATTTTAATAGTCACTCCATCTAATCCCAGTTTTGCAAACACCTTATCATATAAATGAACAAACTCTACTTCCTGCCATAAGGATCTACTACCTACAACATCAGCATCACATTGATAAAACTCTCTGAACCTCCCTTTCTGTGGTCGATCTGCTCTCCATACTGGTTGAATCTGATATCGCTTAAAAGGAAAATCTATTTCGTTTTGATGCTGAACTACATATCGTGCAAAAGGAACTGTAAGATCATAACGAAGTGCCTTTTCTGAAAGAGAATTAGAAAACTTAGCCAGATTTCCTTCTTCTAAAGCCGTTAGATCGGCTTTTTTAACTTTCTCTCCACTGTTTAAAATTTTAAAAATCAACCGATCTCCTTCTTCTCCATATTTACCCAGTAATGTTTCACTGTTCTCAAAACTTGGAGTTTCTATTGGATTAAATCCAAACAATTGAAATTGTTCTTTTATTATATCTATTATATAAGAGCGTTTAGCTACCTCTGTCGATGAAAAATCTCTGGTCCCTTGAGGGATTTTCGGTTTTTGTGCCATTTTTTTTGTTTACATCGTGAATTCAATACCTACTTTAAAAAATAGTAAACTCACCATTATTAAATTAAGAATGCAAATATTAAAAAAAGCTGTAAATAATTAGAAATTTATATACATAACTTAATTTTTTCTATTTCCAGAAAAACAGCAGAAATATACCACCATTTTGTTATATCTCTCAATCGTAATGGCACCATTGCTTTCAAAAAACACCTTATTTAGCCTAATCTGAATAAATTTTTGATGAACAACAATCATACTAAGTTCAAAACTAAAAATTAAAAATATGAGTACGCTCATCCCGATTAATTTGTTAGGTAAGGTTTTACCATAACCTTTTTTGCGAATTCTATTTTATCATATAAATATTACATATGTTTGTAACTAATTGATTATAAAAATTTAAAATACAATTTATGACATCAAAAATTACTCTAAACTTTTTATTAGTTATTTGTTCTATAGTATACAGTCCTTTTATTGGATTTGCACAATATGGAAATGTATCAACTTTTGCAGGAACGGGAGTTCAGGATTTTAGCGGAGATGACGGACCTGCTATAAATGCGGAACTTAATTTTCCGGGAGGAATTGCTGTTGACGCAGCAGGAAATGTTTATTTCTCAGAAATAACCAACCCGGATATCCGTAAGGTTGACATAAATGGTATTATTACAACCTTTGCTGGTTCTCCAGGTAGTTTTGGAAGTTCTGGCGATGGAGGTTTGGCAGTGGATGCTTCCTTAAATTCTCCTCAAGGATTGGCATTTGATATTTTTGACAACCTCTATATAGCCGATAGAGATAACAACAAAATCAGAAAAGTAAATGCTTCTGATGGAATTATTTCAACAATTGCAGGTTTAGGAACCAGTGGATTTAGTGGTGATAATGGTCAAGCAACTCTTGCCGAATTAGATAGCCCACAATATGTCGCAGTAGATGTTAATGGCAATGTCTATATTTCTGATTGGTTAAATAACCGAATTAGAAAAGTAGATGCTACTACCGGTATTATTACTACGATTGCAGGCACAGGAGATAGCGGATTCAGTGGTGATGGCGGACCTGCTACGAGTGCTGAACTCAGAAGTCCTTCTGGTATTGCTGTTGATACATCTGGAAATATTTTTTTCGCGGATAGAGGTAATAACAGAATCAGAAGAATTGATGCTAGTGGTGTTATTACAACTGTTGCCGGCTCTGATAGATTTGGTGATTTTGATGGAGATGGCGGACTTGCTATAAATGCAAAATTGGATAGCCCTAATGGAATTATCACAGATGCAGTAGGGAATATATTTATTGCTGACAGAACCAATCAAAGAATACGTAGAGTAAACTCTTCTGATGGATTGATTAATACTATTGCTGGTACAGGTGCTACAGGTTTTAATGGTGGTGGTTTTAATGGTGATGGTATGTCTGGTACTGATACACGTTTGAATAACCCTTCTGCAGTTGCAATTTCTAATCCAGGAGATATTTATATTGCTGACGGAGGAAATCACCGTGTGCGTTTATTACCTGCTATCCCATTAAGTATTGAAGATGTTACTCTTGAAAAAGTTCAGATTTTTAACACACCCACAAATATTAAGGTAGTTTCAAAAAATAACATCTCTACTATTGAAATTTTTGACTTATCTGGTAAAAATGTTTTACGTAAAAGCGTTCAATCACTTACTTTTGATATTGATATTAGCGGTTTGCAAAATGGTGTATATCTGATAAACTTAGAAGGAAACGACATCTTTGAAACTTTCAAATTTTTAAAGTAAACTACCTCGGGGCAAGTCCACGAGGCATTTATTAAAAAATAACATTTCGATTTAGATGCAGGGCTCTGAGCATTTGAGTCTCGATTTTCGAATAAAAAATAAATACCTTAAAGCTGTTAGATTTCTTATCTGACAGCTTTTTTATCATTATGCTGGAAAATAAACAAGCAAAGGTTGATCGATTCATTAGAACATGAGTTACTAGCTTCATTAATTCTAAGCACATCCTGTTTGAGAGATTCAATAAAAATTTTATCCAGTGTTTAAACTGATGAGTTAAAGAACTCGTCATTGTGTAGTGAAATTCTGATAAGAATTGTGGATTTAAAAACTATTCTTGATACACTTTCCCTTTGTCAAAGCATTGGAATTATACTATTTGTGATTAAAAAATTCGTATAAATTCATTGAATTATTTTTTCTTTATGCAAGGCAAAAAAATCAAGCATAGCTATAGCTACGGTTTATTTTTTAAACGAAGTAGAAAGGAAAAAGAAACGATGAATATGCGAAATTTTTAGTTATAAATCGTATTAGCTGTATTAATCTTTAATATTAGCAATTGAAAATCAAATTAGCACACTTCTTTTTATAGAAAAAAACTCACACGGGATCGACATATACCCAATGACCATTTTCTCTAGTAAATCTTGAGTTTTCATGAATCATTTGTATTTTACTATTTTCATAAAAAAAAGCTTTAAACTCAACCATCCCTTCTATATCATTTTGTAAACCTTTTTTGCATTCTAAAACTTCTAGTTTTATCCCGTCTACGGATTTGGCCCATTTTATAATAGCATTCTTCTCTTTAATAGGTCTTGTCGAACTATGATGACTTTTCATTAGGTAATCCTCATTTGCTAAAACATAGGCAGTATATCTGGAACGCATCAAAGCTTCTGCTGTTTCTGCGTTCATAATATCCAGATGTATTTTTTTACAACAAAAATTATAAGATATATTGTTACCACAATGACAATTATTAATCTCCATGGTTATTTTGCTCATTTACTTTTTTCACAATAGCTTTTAATCTTTGCGCTCTTAACTCTTTTTCTTTTTTGAGTTTGTTTTTTTTGCGATTCATTAACTTACTGTGTTTCGCCTTATTCACTGTATTCTTCTCTTTCCTTTTTTTGGTCATCAATCAATTATGAAATGTTTATTGTTTCCATTGTTTCATTATAGAACTTATATCTGGTTTTATAGCAGCTCGGATTTGTTTTTTCCCTTTTCCTTTACCAAATTGATCATCATAATTAGTCTCCTCATGTCTAATATGCGCTTCTACTGCTAAATCAATCATTTTGCTATCGAATTTTTTAGCATCTGCTGTTCTACCTACACGTCCGCTATATTTTTCACAGGCGTGCATAGCTATTTCAAACTCACGATCTTTTGGACAACCTGGATATCGATTTCTTATCGCCATAGCAAAATTAAAAGTATACTCTCGATCCTTATGAGCTCTTACAACTGCAGCTTTTTTGTTTTTAAGATTTCTGGCAGCCTGATCTTTTTCACATTCTAATCTAGCTTTATCTATTGCTATTTGTTCTACTAGCTGTCCTTTTCTTTCATATCGTTTTCTTCGTTGATTCCATACTAAAACTACTCCACATAAAGTAGAGTATTTTTTGGATCTTCTTGTTAATGCTACATCACCCGATGGTAACATCACATAACCAACAAAAGGAGAACAATAAAAACAGGTTCCTTTATGATTTTCACTCTCTGCGACAAAAGATTTGCCCACCGGAATTTTTTTTCCACATGATGTACATTTAAGTTTTTCTTTCTTTGTTAAAAAGATATTTTGTGAGATTGTAGCCAACTACTAATTTTTACTGCAAAAATAATATATTCAGATATTTCTACAACTGTAAAAAATTACTAGGAATCTATTATAGTCCTATTATCAACTCGAATTTATCCTATATAATACATAACCTTTTTAAAAGTCTTAAATAATCCTAGATACAGTTAATACTTGTTTATGTATGTTATCCCCTTGAAAATGAATAGGATTCATCCATGTTTCAGTACTTTTTTAACTGTACAATTGTTGTGTAGTCTTCAAAAAATATAGCTATGAGTCTAATTTTGATTCATTTTTAGTTAAAAGTAAAAAGTCAAGATAAATTTAGTTCGTTTTAACTAATTTTGTATAAAATGATAATCAAAAATTGAATCGTATGCTAGGTCTAAAACTTCCTACAGATCCCAGATGGGTGAATATTGTTGAAAAGAATATAGAAGAAATTCTTACTGATCATGCATACTGTGAACAGAAAGCTACTTCTACTGCAATATCACTAATTGTTAGTTTTCCTGAATATACTGAACTAGTACAGGAAATGACGAAACTAGTTAAAGAAGAAATCAGTCATTTTAAAATGGTGCATGATAAAATTATAGCGCGAGGATTTGTTTTGGGGAGAGATCGTAAAGATGATTATGTGATACAACTACTTAAATTTTTTCCCAAAGGCGGTAGTAGAACCACTCAATTGGTTCATAGATTATTGTATGCTGCACTGATAGAAGCCAGAAGTTGTGAACGTTTTAAATTATTATCAGAAGAACTTACCGAAACAGAATTAGCAGATTTTTATAGAAGTCTTATGGTAAGTGAAGCAAATCATTATACTATGTTTTTAAATTTTGCCAGGCAATATGGTGATAGAAAAGAAGTAGAAAAAAAATGGCAGGATTTACTTTCTTATGAAGCAGAAATTATGAAATCCTTAAGTAAAAGTGAAGCGATTCATGGGTAAAACACAACCATCTGTTTAGATAAAAAAGAGGATACTAAAAAAAGTATCCTCTTTGTGATTGTGTATTCTTTATTACTATAATAATGGATACTACTGGCTAATTGGCTCTATAGATATCCAGAGATCTATTAGCTTCTTTTAGTTCTTGTGTTACTCTATCCAGTTCTTCTTTATATTCGGCTAAATCAGATTTTAATTTACCATATTCTTTTAAGTTACCTTTCATCTCTTTTATATCCAAATATGAATTTACAATACTGGTATACATATCATATCTATAGGTAGAATCTTCTACAGGAATGGTCTTTTTTAAATCAATAATTTTGGAGTTAATTAACTGATTTATATAAGAGAGATTCTGACCGGGAATATCCAGAGAATCAACAAGTGATTCTACCTCTTTCATCCCTTTAGAAAACCCTTCCTGAAATTGCATTTCTTTTTCTACAGATGCTGAACGCTCTCTTAAAACAGAATTTTCCTTAAAAGGAACTCTATTAAAATCAAAAAAGAATGCTGTAACAATTAATGCTGCTGTAAATAAAAACAACAATGAAAATTTTAATATACTATTTCTTCTTTCTTTACTATTTTTTGGTTTCATCTTTTAGAACTATAATTTTTTTTAACAACACTACGTACTAATCCAATAAGAAACTACGTCTATTTTTAACATCAGGTTTAGCAATTACTTCCTCTTTAACAAAGATATTAGAATCAGATTTTTTTCCAATATAGTCAAGCTCATTTAATTTCTTAAAAAGAGAAAGCATTAATTTGGTAAAACTAGATACATTATATAAAGCTTTATTTATATCTGTATGTTGATATTCTAAATCCATCATTTCCAGCAATACATTCTCAAAAGCACCTTGATTGAGATCACACCAATCAGATAAATAATTTAATAATTCTTCTTTTCCTGTTCCAACATATACATCCATGCTATTCTTGATAACTCTTGCCAATGCCATCAATTTTGTAATCATAGTAACCGGAGGTAAATGTCTGTCCTGTAATCTGAACTCTGGTAGCATACCTCCAAGATATTGTAGTGTATTCTGGGTTAGGGTCAATACCATCGTAGCAAGTTCATTATTTTGCTTCTTCTGATAAATTTTCTGGATAATATTCATAGTATACTTTTCTATAGCATTAAAAAAAGTATGTATTTCTGTATAAATATATCTAAGATCCTGATGACTTTGAATAGAGATACAAGGAGGAATAAAATCTTCAGCTAATGATGCGGTACCATCGGATAATTTAATTTTACCGATTGTGATGTGATGTTTTCCAAATTCTTCTTCATTAGCTTCTGCAATAGCTATGATCGTAAGATTATACTCTGGTAATACGAATGGATGTCTAGGCGGTTCTTCTTCGGGATCGGCATCACCAATAGGAACTCTTCCATATGGATTCACACTCAATACAATATAATACTCATCTTCTGGATTATTTATCTGGTACTTTGTATTTATAATACTCCCTTTTTGTTCAAGAAAACCAGAGATTTCTGGAGTGATATTAATGATATATCCTCCTTTGGTAACTGCTCTGCATTTATTTAGTTGAACCTTTATAGTATCTTGACCGTCCATAGAAAATACCATATCAACCGCATCTTCTCCTCCAAAACCAGGTAATAATCCATAATTAATGCCATTTATATCCATAGACCCCACTTGCTGAATCAAGCTGGTAAAAGCATTCTCAACTTCAATAAAATGATTTTTATTGATCTTCATTCCGTCAATCCAATTGACTCTATGGTGATTTTTATTTATTAATTCCATCTGTATCTAGTTCCTTTTAGACCTATAATCTAGTGTTCTTATATCTAATAACAATATTGTTTATACAATTATTCTCTTCTCTGGATATCTCAAGCTCCTTAAGTTTCATACCTTTTCTTCTTATTCGTTCGCACAATTTCATAAAAGTAGTTTTCTTTTTATTTGCTATGATCGTAAGGTCCAGGTTACCACATAAATACTCACTAAAACTTTCTGCAGTTGCCTTCTTATCGGCAACCAAAACAAGCTTATCTTCAAATGATTTTTTGCTTATAAAAGGAGCTTTAAATTCTTCTTCCTCTTTTACCGGTTCAATCCCAATAGGATCCACCGGTATAATACCCGGATTTCTGGGCTTAGGATCTTTTGGTTTTACTATCGGACGAGGTTTGTCTTTTGGTTTTTCTTCTGGGAGTACGGTAATTTTCTTTTTTGTTGCATATCTTATATCTCCATTAACAACAAGAATAACTGTTTTCAAACCTGGTGTTTTATATACGTACTCCGGGTTCTTTTCGGTAGAATTAATACTAGCTGTCTCACCAAATCTCCATTCCCAGGAAGTTGCTCCCAACGTCTTATCCTCTATTTTTAAGGTTTTCCCAACGTTGATAACACGTGGAATATCAAAATTGGCAAGTTTTGTAGAATCAAGAATAAAAATCTTTTCGTTGATCGTAATTTCTTCCTGACTTTCACACCTGCCATTAACTTTTAATTTCACAATATAGAGCCCCGGTTTCTCGTACGTGTGGTAAGGAGAAATTCTGGTGTCAATTTTAGAACTATCCCCAAAATCCCAAGCTCGTTGGGTTACTCCTTTAGTATTATCTTTAAACCGTACGATCTCTCCTACTCTATAATCTTTTTTATCATTAAATTCAAAATCAACTATTTCGCAAGGAGTATAGTTGATAAATTTAAATGCAAAAACAGAAGCAGTGACTAGTATTGTAATAATAAAAAACAACACAACACTTTTATCTAAGTGATAATTTGCAGTATTATTAGACTTTTTCATTTGTTATAATTTTCAAAAAATACAATTAATTTACTATCGTAATTTTATATGGAAAAACGTTTAAGGATTGTTGCTCTAATATAGATAAAATATTGCTTTTTAGTGAATTCCATTCCAGATCTAAAGTTTTCACTTCTGTATTAGCTAATAGCGTTATTTCTATACAAGGTACTAAACCTTTGGTTATCTGAATATCCGTTTTAAATCCTTTATTTACTTTTACTTCAGTTATTTTATTACTACATAATTCATAACATAATGCTTTTACATCTTCTTTGGTTACAATCCTGTTTCTGGATAGTAATGCTCTGCGGTATGCATTCAATCTTTCTTCCATTGCCAGGTTATCTTTACCTTGAAATGTGGAAGTAAGAAATACACTAGCATTTTGTTTCAGATCACTACCTTGATATATATTTAAGGTATTTCCAGATTTGATCTGATTTGCATCTTCTCCATTGGTAACCCAATATTCTACTAAAAGCGTATCCTTTTTCTTATAGGGTTTTACCGAAATATAATTGGTCTCTTCTGAAGTCTTCTGCATATCTGAAACCTTTTTTTCTAATAAAGAAATATTTTGATTCAGTTCATTTATATTAGACTGTAAAAAATCATTTCCAAAAAAAGAAAAAGAAGCACTCTCATCTTTTAACAATTCAATCAGATGTACTATATATTCTTTAGCTTTTCTGGCGTCTAATTTACTCACATTATCTCTTCTGATGACATAGGTACCTTTATTATCACTTGAAGAATTATTCTCTCTCAGTTTATATATTTTACCTGATGTATTAGAGATTGTTTTTACATCCAGAAATAACTCCTGAGTACTTACTGGTATAATATCAATATAATCTTTCAATTGATACGAGATACTTTCCCACTTTCTATTTAATACAGGAAAAGCATTAAATGTGCAATACACACTTTCTAAAACAGTATCATCGATGATTCTCGGAAAAACTATTTTAATCCAATTCAAGTCCTGCAGATCCTCATGGTTTTTCAGATCTATAAAATTAGAAAAATCTTCTGGTATTTTACACCCCGAATGCAGTGAAAAATCAGATTTTATAGAAATAAAGTGTTTTTTATACAACTTTTTTGTTTGCTCTTCAATATTTCTAGTTTTATTAGGTTTATAGTCAAAAATAGATTCCAGATGCATTCGACTGGAGATTTCACTATTATAATAGCCCGAAATAGTCTCTATTGGTCTGTCTTCAAAATAAAAATCTGCATTTTTGAGATGATGATAAAAAAGTTCATTTTCCTGTACATCTAATAGTTCAAAGTATAGTGAAATATCTTTGATAGAGTTTTTTTCATGCTCAGAATGAATACCTATATATAATGTAGATGGTGGTAGTGATTTTCCTTTGGATAATGATAAAGGGCTGGCAGATGTTCGTTTTCCATCTATTTCATACAATTGTTTGCCACAAATCATATGACTTATACGAGCATCGATAAGTTTATTTTCCTCTACGGGAGAAAAATATATATTCTTTAATTCATTACTGGCATTCCTTGATTTTATTTTTTTTTTGTAATATAACAGATGCTCTGGGGTAATACTCATATTTTTCTCGACAGGTTCAGCATATGCTACACCGTGTGCAGCTCTCGCTCCATAAAGAGTTTCTGGAGTCATTAATTGAATCAAACGCTCCGTAATTCTGGTCTGAGAACTATCAATCTCTCCAGATATTTTTTCTATTTCTGCGGCGCACGCGCCTATAAGCAGTGATACTAAAGGATCAAAAGAGCTTTCAATCTCATTGGGAGAAACCCCCCAAAGAGAAGCGGCCTTTTTGATCATTCTATTTTTTATCTGTACTTTATTTTCTAAACCCATAAAACTTTCTAAAATGACAGTGGAGCAATATAAAATCTTTCTATACAGGTAAAATCTTCATTAGTCCTGCTAATAATACCATTCACTTTGATATCTACGCGCTTTTTAATTCTATTCGATGCGCCTCTGTTTGTAAACTCTTCTTGTTCGATAGTTACCTCTACATTAACTCTTTTAAGTCTTTTCTCCTGAGAAACGATACTATCTATAAGAGATTCTGTTATTGTGTTTCTCAATTTATTAGTACTGGTTAAGTTATCAAAATCAACATTCCATATAGAACAACCAAAAGATTCATCAAAGGTACATTCTCCAAAATAAGAAGTAGTTATTAGGTGAATAAAGCTAACAATAGATTGTTTCAGATCACAGCTGTCTATTTCTTTATTCTTGACAATCCTAAGGGTATCCAGCGGTAATTTATAATAAGAATTAACCATCAAATATTTATTTGTTTACTTTGCTCTTAAAAGTTAATCGCAATTTAATAAAGATTTTATTTATCAATGCCCCGTTATCAAAGAAACTAAATAAAAAATAATGATTCCTTCTTTTTAACATCTTATTTTAGTGTTAACAGTTGGCTAAGTATATAAAATAATTAGAAGTTTTTTTATATTTGTGGAAATTTAATTCACATATGAATATACTTTCTAAGGCATTAATTCTATTTATTGTTGTTGTTGGGGTACTGAGTTGCGGAGGTTCAAAAAATGCAGAACAAGAAGCATTAGCTCAGGCAAGAAGAGACTCTATTGCATTAGCTCAACAAAATACTGTGTCACCTATCCAGAAAAAATATGGAGCTATACTTGGTGTTCCTGCCAAAAAAATAGATAATATACCATTATTTGAATTCATAGATGATTGGATGAATACGCCATACAAACTTGGAGGAGAAACTAAAGATGGAATTGATTGTTCTTTTTTTACGCAATATGTATTTCACGATGTATATGGTAATCTTATAGAACGTACTGCTCAAAAACAATTTGATGCGCCAGATACTAATAAATTCAAGGGGCAGCATAATTTAAAACAGGGAGATCTTATCTTTTTTAACAGTAAAGGTTCAGAATTCTATGATATCACGCACGTAGGGTTTTATTTAGGGAATGACAAATTTGTACATTCTACATCAAGAAAAGGAACTTCGGGAAAAAATGGTGTACAGATTAGCAACTTAAAAAAACAGCCCTGGAAAAGAATGTTTGTTGCTGGAGGAAAGAAACCAAAGATTTCTAACGCTACCACACAAAATTAAACCAATAACATTCTTTTAAAACCCTATACGAATGACCGAAAAAAAGGTACACGATGTTTATAAAGAATTAACGACCACTTACCAGAACCTAAAAGCTGAAATTTTTGTAACAGAGATTCTGGAAAATTCTGATCTTGATCTTACCGATATTGATGTTTTTAATCAAAGTACCTTTTCAAGATCATATAGAAGAGATGTCATTGATTTTAAAGTAGATTCATATACAGGTAACACAGATAAATTGCAATTCAATTTGGCCAGAAATGGCTTGTATGATATGTTACCAGAAGGATTATTTCATGATCCGGTAAAAACCAAAACTGACCTCTCTTTTACTGAACTCCATCAAAAACAGAAGAAACAAGAAAAAGATGCTCGTTCTTTTTTTGCACCTTTAGAAAATGAATTTTTTACGCAAAAGGTAATTATTGAAAAGAATGAAAGAGCTTTGATTAACGAGTTCACTAATTTAAAAACCGATTTTCTCTTAAAATTTTGGAAATTAGATAAAGATATTCCCGCAGAATATAGTATCAAATTACTACAATTACTACCCTATGTACACAGAATTTCTGGGGATATTGAACTCACTGCGCTTAGTCTGGAAAAGATTATTAGTGAGAAAGTAACTATAAAATTAAAGTATAAAACTATCAAGGATGATATAGCTGCCATTTCTGGAGATCATCAACTAGGTGTTGATTTTGTATTAGAACTAAAAGAGACTTCTATTTCTTACCCCTATTGGGAGATAACCATAGGTCCTGTAAAAAAAGAGAAAATAGATAACTATATAGTAAATAGCGCTACTAAAAAATTTATTACTATCTTTTGCGACTATTTTATTCCCCTGGAAATAGATACAGAAACTAACGTAACATATTCAAGTAAAGAGGATACATTTATTTTACATGAGACAAACAGTCCCAGAATGGGTCTAACAACTATGATATGAGTTTAATAATACAATCTGCAGCAATGATAAGTGCTGATTTTTTAAAAGTAGGAATATTATTATTAGCAATAAGTGCTATTTTAATGGGACTTGTTGCTGGCTTAAAGAAGCTTTTTGTAAAAAACAAAAAGAAATTCCTTCTTTATATACTCGTTGTACTCCTATTATTTGCAGGAACTGCCCTACTGAGTAATGATAAGGTTCTTAATGATATACCACTTAACAGTTTTATTGGTTTTCAGATTATTTTTTTATGTCTGGGATCATTACATGTACTTACACTACGCAAGTTTTTTCCAGATTTATCAGAGAGTTTAACCGATTTTTGGTCAGAATTTCTATATACAGTAGTGACGGTGCTATTAGGTCTCATTACATTTCTTATGGTAGTCGATATCTACAAACCTGAGTATAAATATATATTTACTGCCGCTGCTATTTGGTTTATCATACCAATATTGGTAGTAAAATTATATGAATTTGCAGTAGCTATTCCTGTTCCGGTATATAAAAAGTGGTTTTACCCAATCGATAAAAAAATCAAAGATCCCAAAGATGAAGAATTAATAAACCCTTTGGTAATCTCTTTTGAATTTCATAAAGGAAAAAATCTGGATGAGCTTAGCAATTTTAGATTAAAAGCGCCAGAGAAAATGGAATTTGGTAAATTATTCTACTTTTTTATCAATGACTACAATGATCGCCACCCAGAGGGTGAAATACAATTTCTGGACGATAAAAACAATCCACACGGTTGGATCTTTTATACAAAGCCTAATTGGTATGGATCACAAATGCATGTGGACTTCACCAGAACAGTAGAGGGCAATAACATTAAAGAAAACGATGTAATCATCTGTAAAAGAGCATAAAATAAGTTAAAATTATGTTAAAAAATATCTCATGATTTATCGTTGAGATATTTTTTTTGCTGTTTATCATCGCAAAAAGGGAAAAACCCCCTGAAAAAAGTGTAGTCCTTTTCCTTCTTTAATTTTAATTAATAAGATTCCTACATATAATCAACAACTACGGTTATAACATTTTTCATTACATTTACACCGTACAAGTTACATTTATTATATACTTATTATTTATTATTAATTTAAAATTATTTATTATGTCATTTCATGCAACAGTAGAAGTTAATGGAGCTACATTTAACTTATTAAATTTCCATTACAAACTTTCTCAAGAAACAGATGCAACAGGTCGTCCATCTACAGTTTTAAGAGGTGGGAAAGCTAGATTCTCAATAGAATCTTGTGCAGACGATGAAAAAATTTCTGATTTAGCTTTTGATAGCTACACTATGTCAAATTTTGTAGTAAATTTTGAAAAACGAGACACTAAAGCAACTGCAAAGAAAATCAATTTCAATGATGCTTATGTCGTAGCTTATGAAGAAAATTTTGATTCAACTGGTAAAAATCCTGCGACTATCACTTTTACGATATCAGCAAGAGTTGTTGATACAAAAAATAGTGAGCACGAGAACCCTTGGGTTTAAGATCTTTTCTACAATGAAAAATTATTAAAGAGGAGGGAGTGAATATCACTCCCTTTTTTCACTATTTATTATATCAATCTTTTACTTATAAAATTTAGATTTAGTATCTATAATTATAAATACTTAAACAAAACATTATGTCATTTTTATCAAAATTAGAACTAGATGGTGAGGAATTGACTATTTTAGATTGCCGATTCACTTTCAAACAAGATGCGGATTATACAGGTCGACCCTGTGCAAAACCGCAAGGTGGTCAGGTAAGCCTGCTTATTGAGTCTACCGCAAAAACAGATTTTTTGGATTGGTGTATATCGCCAACAGTTACCAAAAATTGTAAGATTACTTTTTTTAGACGAGATAATATGTCTAGTCTTAAAAACGTAGAGATAAAAGATGCCTATTGTATAGAATATACAGAACATTTTAATGCTACTAATGACCAACCTCTACAAATACACCTAATACTTTCTGCAAAAGAAGTAACGATTAAAGGAACTACTTTTACAAACAATTGGCCATCTAAAGTATAAAGTTATCAAATGCTTAGAGGGAGAGGATATGATTATTATAAATAATTTCTTAATAAACACTGAATAGTCTAAGCGTTTGTTAATTCAATATTTATAGACAAAGAAAGAATTTTCTAAAAAATTTTATATACTGGAAGGGAAAACAAAGCTGATTTAAAAAAATAAGATTAGCTATAAGGTATTTAAGAAATAAAAAAGTAAGAAATTTAATTCCTTTAAAATGTATAGGAAATAATTAATATCAATACGTGAGTCTATATTTTAGTCATAAGAATTCATGAGCTGTCTAAAATGTATTCTTAGAAAAAGAGTATTTCTCTTTATATAAATCTAATTTCATACGTATCTTCTCTCCATACCAGGAAAGTAATGGTTCGACTATAATAAAGGAGTACCACACAATTTTTTATCATTATAAAAGTGATACTTCTTATCAAAAGATTGACAACAATTCCCTGTGTTCTTTAAATATACTGTAAAAGAAAATTTAAAGAACACAGGAAATCTATAAAGTGTAAACCTCAAAACAAAACACATGGCATTACAATCTAACACTCAAATATTTATAGGAGGCGCTGCTATACATGCATATAAACAACTAGTGTTGCATCAGGAAATTGATGCACATCATATATTAGAATTAGTTTGTAGAATGGATGTATTAGAAAATAGTACAGGAGATATAGCCTCACAGACTAAAAATTATCTAGGGCAAATTATTACGGTACAAATTTCTTCTCTTGGAGCTTTAACAGGTTATAAAGATTTTGAATTTAAAGGAGTGGTTACTTCTGTGAATAGCACAAAAGGATTTCACCAGCAACAAGGAGATTTAGTGACTATAAAAGCACATAGTAGCAGTATTATTGCTGATGACGGCCCTAATTATAACTCATATAATGATGTAGACCTGACAACTATTTTGGACGAAACATTCAAGAAATACGACCAATCTAAGCTTCAGACCATTTTTAATCCGGTGGGTACTCAAACCATTCATTATAGTGTACAGCATAAAGAAAGTGCTTTTGAGTATGCCCGCAGATTAGCAGCTCAATATAGCGAATGGTTCTATTATGATGGCAGTTCTCTGGTTTTTGGTAAACCAGAAGACGAAGAAGAAGTGCTACTTACCTATGGTCATGATCTGCAAGAATTCTCATTAGATTTAAAACCTTCATCTACTAATTATAATTATTTTACGAACGACTATCTAACAGATGGACAGCATCAGAAAGCAACAAGGCAAGTGAGTACAGGTATTAATGGGCATAATGGCTTTATTAGCAATAAATCAGATGAAATTTTTCCTAACGAAACCAAGGTGTATCTGAATTCTTATATCGACAGTAGCCTAAAACAACGATTAGATACTCAGGTAGAACAACAGAAAAAAGCTGAAGAAATAAAACAAGTAATTTTTAAAGGTTCCAGTGATAATCCAGGAGTAAAAATAGGTCAGGTAGTCAAGATTCAGGGAGATGGAGCTGCCTACGGTAGTTTTAGAATTACCAGTATTACGCATACGAATACAGAAAATGGTAAATACCAAAATAAGTTTGAAGGAGTTACGGCTGATCTTGACGTGTATCCTAATACTGATTTAATGGCATTTCCAAAAAGCGAAACACAAGTAGCCATCGTAAAAGAGAATAGTGATACCGAAGGGTTAGGCAGAATTCGTGTACAATTCCCCTGGCAAAAGGAAAAAGGTGAAATGACACCTTGGTTAAGAATCGTTACACCCCATGCAGGTGGTGAAAAAGGATTTCATTTTATCCCGGAAATTGGTGAAGAAGTTTTAGTTGGTTTTGAAGGTGGAAATGCAGAAAGACCTTATATACTAGGGACATTATATAATGGAAGTGCTAATCCATCAGGCTGGAATACCGACAAAAATAATATCAAAGCCATCAGAACCCGTAGTGGCCATACCGTAGAATTAAATGATACCAAAGGTGGAGAATTTATAACAATTACCGATAAAAACAGTAATAGTATACATATTGATACCGCTACAAATAATATCACAATTTCTGCAGGTGAAACTATGACTTTTACTGCTAAAAATATTAAAATCAAAGCAGATGAGAATATAGATATGGTTGCTGGAAAGGATTTTACAAAAAGTATCTCTGAAAACTACAATGTAATGACTAAGAACAATACAATAATTGTTGAAGAAAATCTTTCTACAGATTCTAAAAAACAACAGAATGTATCTGATGAAATAACAATAAGTAGTAATAAACAAAACCTGACACTGTCATCAGGAAAAACGGTTGACGTTCAAAGTAAAGAGAAAGTTAAACTTTTTTAATCTAAAAGTACCTTTTAATCGATCATCTTAACGTACTATGGAAAGAAACCAAGAACAACATACGGTTGCTATTCTGGGCAGAGATCATCAATTACTTTTAAAACCCAAGGGTTTTACAGGTAAATATGGTTGCATGATTATTTTGGATGATCATCAATCCAGAACTGAACTCAGATATAAGCTAACGATCAAATTTATAGGCAAAGTTGATGAATTTACAAATTCATTCAGGATTACCCGATTACCAGAATTTTATATTAATGATCAGGCTCCACAAGATTTTTTAGATAAATTAGCTTATGAGGTTAGTAATGTCATTTATCCATTAGAAATCGAAACACTCAGAAATGGACAAATTCATAGTATTAATAATCATAATGACGTTGTTTCTCGCTGGAATATAACAAAGAAGCGATTATCCAAAAATTATAAAGGTCTTCTTGTAGATAAATACATTAAACTTACTGATTACACACTGAGATCACCAGAAGTGTTTTTTGATAAAATCTCTAAAGACTGGTTTTTACAACTTTACTTTGCACCTTTATATAACGTATATAGCGATGATTTCACCTTTGGATGTGAAATCAAATATCCCATTGCCGGAAAAGCACTACCTGTGAATTATCTAACAGAACTAACTATAGAAGATTTAGAAAATGAATCTTCTAAAGACATAATTATAAAAGGTAAAGGCAAAATTAAAGATCAAAGATGTGCTCTGGATATTGAACAAGAGTTAGATGATCCTTATTACGCAAAAATTAATACCAATGAAAAAAAACTGAATGGAACCTGTGATCTCATCTATTTATTAGATAAAAAAACAGGAATCGTAGAAGGATACGAAGCTAATTTTGAAACTAAGTTTGCAAAACCTAAAAAGGTTTGTATTAAAATGTTTTTGTTAGAAAAAATTCCAGAACACTCAGTTTTGATAGATGATCAGGAAGCCGAAGAAAACAAAAATGATAATCAAAAAGGTTTTTGGACCAAATTATTTAAAAGATAAAAAAAACACATTATGAGCCAGAAATATGCTGCAGTACAAGGAGCGATGTGTGAGTGCCAGTTTGGAGATGGTCCGGATAAACTTAAGGTTCTCTCCCACTCCAAGTATTATGCAAATGATAGTGATGGAACAGAAAAACTACTTGCAACTTCTATGGAAATAGGAGGCGCTACGTTTGAAAAAAATACTTTTGGTCAATGTAAATTACAACCTACAGGAAGTAGTTTTAAACCATGTCAAATTGTTGTGACCAAGTGGGATGGTTTTTATGAAAATTTAGAGTTCAGCAATGGAGGTAAAGTATTACTTGAAGATAGTAAAGCTATTTGTCCCATTGCAGGTAGTCCTTGTATCAGTATCTTAGATCATGGTCAATCTCCGGCAGGAAGCTCAAGCAATGCAGAGGATTCTAATCCCGATGCGCAGAGACAAATAAACCCTATGATCGATTCCAGAGATTTACAAATGGAAGAAGCTTCTGATATAAAAGAAATAATTGTTACTTAAAAACATCTTATATGCCTGTAGGAATAGAAAAAGTAGTTATTGTAGAAGGGATAAGTAAAACTAGCGCACCCAGAAACTTTGAGATAAAAGCAAACGAAACAGTTGAAGTAAAAGCTATATATCACGATGGAACTCCTAAGGGAATGCAAGGTCATGCACAATGGATTATAAGACCCAAAGAAGGTATTCCATACACAAAAAGTGATCAGGAAGGAAAAATTGGTGATACTAGAGGAATCACCGTAAAACCAAAATTTTGCGGACCAAAACAACACATTATAGAAGCCTTTTTGGATACTCCTATCAATAGATATCCAACACAATTAACTTTTAGAGCAATCGCTCCTCAAAAAATTGTAAGTACCAAATGGAGTAAAACGAATGGAGGTAGTGATATCAGAGAAAGCGCTATAAAATATGGTGATGATGTATGGTTAAATATACAGACAGAAGGGTTAAATGGAGCCACTCTGGTGCTAGACATATATAATCGTCAAACAGGAAGTGATAAAAAAGTGACATCCATAGGCGGTGTGCAGTGTATTCATGGAGAGGTGAACCTACAGATTAAAAACACCTATACCTGGAGAGCTGGTACCGGTATATGGACTAGTAGTAAAGAAGAATTCTATGTAAAATTAAAAGTACAAGGAACAACAAAAACGCTTGTAGATGATAAAAAACAAGATATCCATGCTCGTTACCTAAAAATAGAAGATGAAATTGTCACCAGACAAGTAGAAAAAGCTCAAAATGCAAGACCTGCCATCGTTGGGGAATCTGAAATCAATGTAGAACGGTATGAGTTATGCAGATTTAGGAAAATTGTTGTTGCAGATGATAAAAAAGATATTCCGCTTTTTGAAGAAGGGAAATTACAACTTGATACCAAACAAAAATCAGAATTTCAGGTATCCGAAGTTATTCATTTTGATCTGGACAAATCAGAGATCAGAAATGATGCAAAATCCGTTTTAGATGGAATTGTCAGATTATTACTAGACAACCCATACGTTCCAGCAGAATTAGGTGCTCATTGTGATGTTAGAGCTAGTGATGAGTACAATGATAAGCTTTCTCAACGTAGAGCCGCTTCTGCGCGAGAATATCTTGTTTCAAAGGGAGTTTCCAGAAAAGTGATCACGGCTCGGGGATATGGTAAAAGAAGACTTTTAATTAATGGAAACGATATTTCTGAAGAGGAACATCAACAAAATAGACGACTTACTATTAGATTTAAAATCTTTGGAGGTAATGCAGAAAGCATTGTTTTTGAAACCATTGCACCAGATGAATCTAAAAAGAAAAAAATTGCATTTACTATAGATACTTACAATACGGATAAATGTTTAAGACGAGGAACAAACCTGGCTCATGATACCAAAGACGTAAAAGTTATTGAACTCACTTCTCAAGGACAAAAAGGACCTTTTGTATATGATGGAACATCAAAAATAGAACATCAGGTGTATTCAAATCTTTCTATCTCTGTATTAAAAATAGATGCTTTAAAATATATTTGGCCGCATAAAAGCAGTACTAATAATTTCAATTTTCATATTCACAGTTGTAGATACTATACTAATAAAGAAAAAGCTGCTGTAATCGTAAAAACATACCCTGATATCAAATGGGATTTTCATTTCTTTTTAAAACTTAGTAATCCTTTGGCTGTAAAATGGCAAGGCTTAGATGCTCCTGGAGTACAGAGAATGCGTAAAGTAAATGGAAAAATAGCTGCAGAAAGTAAATGGAAACAGTCTGAAGCAGCTTTTGGAGTAGTTCTCAAAGCCAGCTGGAATAAAATAGATGACCTAAATTATGAACAAGATTTTGAAGTCACAGGAAAATACGAAGATAAATTTAAATGGATCTATAATGTTTTTAGTTCCTTGAAGGAGATTTCTAAAGGAATTACGAAAACGACTAAAGGAAAAGCAACAAAAACTCTTGGCAATAAAACTCCTTTTTCTGTAGAAATGGTTCCCCCTAATTTTTGTATAGGTGCTGAATGGCAGTTAGCCAGAGGAGAAATAGATAAAAAACCTATAAAAGAAATTGGAACTGAATACAAGTTTTATTTAAAATCAGAACCACTAATCGGTGTTAAACTAATAATTGATTTACTGGGAGGAGCCATCACCGCTGCTTCCTATGCAACTACAGGAAACCCAGTAGCGGGAGATATTATTCTGGCTATAAGAGAATGGGCAGAAAAGGGGTACGAATCCGAAAGAGTACAGGTCAATTTCCGTGTTTGGTTTGATCTCATTATTACAGGAACTATAAATGGTGGTGTTGATTTTGAAAGCAATACAGCTTCTGACAAAAAAAGTGCTAGTGCTAATCTAGAGTCCAAATTAGGAGTTGAACTTACTGCAGGTATCGAATTAAGTGCCAAAGTCGTTATCGTAAAAGTAGGATCAGCCCACGCAAAGGGCCATGCCAGTGCAGGTGTCAAACTTGGTATAACCTCTGGACATCATTTAAAATATGGAACACATCAAGGTCTATATTACAAACCTAGTTTAAAAATAGACCCTTGTATAGCTCAAGTAGTTGTCTACATAGAAGTAGGCTTATCATACAAAGTAATAAGTGCTGATTGGAAACCTATCAATATTAATGAAAAGAGAAAATTTTGGGATGAATTTGATATCATCAAAAATTTAGAGGATATTTCGGGTCGCAAAGCAGAAATACAACTTATAAAACCTTAATCTAATGAGATTCTTCAATTTACTATTATCACTTTTATTTACATTTTGTATGTTATCTTGTACTTCTCATTCTCAATCAAATTTTGATTTGGCAGAGGTAAGAATGCCTTATGAAGCTTCTAACCTAATAAATAAACAATATGAAATCAAAGAGGGAAAATCCACTTTTGAACACTTAAAAAGCTATAAGTCAGAAGACCAAAAACTACTTACATTCAATAAAATAAAATTAAAACAGCAACAAACTGAAAAGTATTTCACGCCCACCAGTTTAAATTTATTTTTAGATGAAAAATCCAATCTAATCAAATGTTTTGATTTAAAAACATCGGTTAGAGAAGATAGCAAAAATTTGTATACCAGTATTATAGAAAAATATGGTAAGCCTAATTATTATAATAAAGATGAAAATTTCTTTAATGGAATATGGGAATTAAACGATACTTATTTAATACTAAAACAAAATTTCACATCCAAAATAGAAGAAAAAGAAACTATCAAAAGTAAATTGATTATACTGCAAAATGATGATCAGAAATTAATTGACCACTATCTATATGAAGGATTGAATAATTATAATGATTATCTCAACACAAGGATAGAAAAACAAGATTCAAATTATTCTTATCTCCAATTTGCTGAGGATAAGAAAAATGATTTTTTTGGAGAAGAGAAATATGCTAATGAATTACTAAATAATTTACCGCTTTAAAAATAAAACATTGAAAAAACCATACTATATTATCAAGTTTAGTGCAGTTGAATGTCGTTTCGAAATTAGAGTTAATGACCATCCGGTTCTTACAATGAATGTAGAAAATGGTCAGATTTCTTCTCAAATACCTATCAATCACGCGATATCAGAAAGTGGTATGACAGAAATTTCTGTTTCTATAGTACCTGTAATAGGCAGTACACAATTTTCGAATGATACAAAATTTGAATATACCTGTAATCTATATACTATAGAGAGTGGTTTTAAATTTGTTGAAGCTTATGAACGTTATCAAAGTCCAAAAGTACATGATAATCAACCTTTAAGCTTTTTTGCGAATACACAAAATCTGGATGTTACTGTAAATTATAAACTGAATACCCTTTGGGAACAAGGAAATGACCTTAAAGATATAGAGGATTTTGAAATTAAATTAAGAAGTGCTTATATAGAAATTGCAAATACAATTAAGAACAAGCAGTTTAAGGTATTTGAAGATCGTATTAAAAACAGGGAGCAAAATATCGCAACTTCTATGTACCTGTCTTCGGTTGATTCTAACGCTAGAATACGAGGTCTTATACAAGATTTTGAGAATGGATTTGATATCGTAAATTTAGCAGAAGATAGCATTATAATATATGCAGCTGATGGTAAAAAAGCAAGTTTGAAGAGACCAACGGGAGAACCAGCGCTTTCATTTGAAAAAGCTGAGCCTAAAGAGTTTTTAATGTTAGATCTAGAGTTTTACTTTAATAAAGATACAGGACGTTTGGAAATCATTTAAATTATTTTCTTTTTCAAAAAAAAGCTATAAAAATACCTTAATCATTTTAATATTTGCTTAAGGCATTTTAAGAAAACAACTATTAAATCATTTTGCAGGTTTTTCGAACATTGACTTATCTGCATCTATGTTAAATTTTATATTTGTCCAGTTAGTTATATAATAGTTTTTGCCCTTCACACTTCCATCCCAATCTGATTCTATATACTTTCGTTTAGCTGGAATTTTAATACCATCGATGGTCTCTTATAGAATCAGGAGATATTATACTAGAAGAGTTAAAAATTAAATTTATGAAGTGTATCAAAGAACATTCTAAATTTTGGCTTCCACTAGATACTATTGATGGTATACAACAAATGGTAACTAACGCTAAGACTTATAAAGAATTAATTTTACTTTTTAAGTAAGTACTTCTTTTTAGATTTAATCCTGCGGCAATTTAAGTATTACATAATATATTCCCATTACACACACATTCCCCTACTCTCCTACCGTCGTTTCGGGTAATAAGTGTTCCATCACCTTTTTTATTGGAACCTTTCGTTAGAAAACTTTTAAAGAAACTGTAGTATGAGAGAACTTATTCCTGTATTATGATATCCATTAAGACGAAATAGCTCAATCCCCTTATCTAAAATATTATTAATGTAAATTTAAAATTCACGTCAGACACAACTAATTTATTTAAAATGTCCACTAAATAAAGAAAATGCAAAACTAAAAAAATGCGAACAGCATTCTTGCCATTTTTTGATGGAGTTAGCGACAGTGCTTGGAAGTTCTGGTTACAATTACCATCAATAAGGGAATATTTCTTAAAGCAGAGCACCTTTCTCCTACTATTTGAACTTCTACACAAAAGATACGAATATCTACAAGAGTAATTTTTTTAAATAATTAAAGATATGTTAAAGTATACAAATTACTGTTAAATCATTAATTATCAATACAATAAAGACAAATTTAATAGTTGTTATTTGTACAAATAATGTTCACTAAAAACTAATTATTGAATTAAAATTATAACCGACATGAACTCACACACAAAAAAAAACCAATTTTTAAATGGGATAACTCTCCATTTAAAAGGATGGTCTATGCAGCTTTTGGTTTGTATAGTTTTAGTATTAGCACCGATTCAATCTATTTTTACCCATGGTACTGTAACAAGTCCTCCAAGTCGTGTTTGGATTTGTTTTCAAGAAGATCCTCAAAGCCCGGATTCTCCTGCTTGTGCTGCAGCCATTGTAGGATGGGGAACGCAGGCTTTCTACGACTGGAATGAGGTTGCTAGAATGGATGCAAACGGTATGCATATGGATATCATCATGGATGGTAATCTGGCAAGTGCCGGTCGACCGGATAAGTACGGCGGACTGGATCAGGTGAGAGATGATTGGGTGTCAACACCTGTTACTCCTGGTCCATTTACGATTACCTGGACCAATACAGCACCCCATGAAACCTTGTATTATGATGTATATATAACAAAGGCAGATTGGACACCTGATCAACCGCTAACCTGGGATAGTCTTGAACGTCTGGTGCGCACAGAGCCAAGAGCGGCTTCTGCAACTGACAATATAGATATTATACTTCCTGCAAGAACAGGTAAACATGTGATCTATAGCGTTTGGCAACGATCTCTTACTGAAGAAGCTTTTTACTCCACCAGTGATGTTGATTTTGGAGCATCTACAGAACCAACTCCACCTGTAGCTTCGTTTACAAGCGATAATGGTCGATGTGGAGGGCCGGATGTTATCTTTGATGCAACTAGTTCTTATGATCCTAACGGAGATGAATTGACCTATTCATGGGATTTTGGTGATGGAACTTCTGCTGAAGGTGTTACAGTTTCTCATAGTTATTCTAATCTGGATAGTGCAACAGTTACTTTGACTGTTAGCGATGGAGTGTTCAGCAGTGGTTCTGTAGAATCGGTTAATTTAGTAGTAGATCAGGATTGTGCAGAAATAATTTGTCCTTTTGATACACCAAGAACAACAGCATTACCTTCTATAAATACATCTTATCAAAATATTTATGTATTAGGAGACGCTGGCCCTAATCTAAGTAACATTGCTAATTCTTCTATAAACTGGGACTTAGGCAATAATGGCTTATACCAATTTTCGTTGAGTACAAATAATGGTATTCCATCTTATTATAATGATTTATTATCAGTTTCAACACATAATTTTAATTCGATAGAACCTCAAATTACGTTTTCAGGCTCAAGTTTTGTAGGATTAGATGGTACTTATTATGCTACGATTGATGGAGATAACTTCGTACTAGTTTCTACTACTGGAGATTTTACTATTTACTTTAGTAATTCGGCAACCGCTCCAGATTGTGATGATGTTACAGGGCCTGATCCAGGGCCAACTCCCACAAATACTCCTCCAGTAGCTGATTTAAGCGCTACCCCAACTGTAGGAACAACTCCTTTAGAAGTAACATTTGACGCTTCAGGTTCTACAGATGCAGATGGAGATACTCTTAGTTACAGTATTGATTATGGTGATGGAACTTCTGGAACCGGAGTTACTTCAACACATACATACACAACCGGAGATTATACAGCAACCGTTACAGTTAGTGATGGAGAAGGTGGAAGAGATACAGCTTCTGTGACCATAACTGTTGATGATGATATAATAGTTAATCCGCCAACTGGTGATTGTACTTTTGGTGCTCCTATGAGTACTTCATTAGTAAATGTTAATACTTCGTATGAAAATACATACGTTTTAGGAACTGGTGGTCCAAATTTAGACAATGTAACTATGTTTACTGTAAATTGGGATTTAACTAATAGCGGTTTATATCAATTTTCATTGAATTTAAATACGGCACCATGGTATATCGATTTTTCTAATGCTTCTCAAAATTTTAATGAGCCAAATCCAGAAATTTCTTTAACAAATACAGGTATTCCTGGATTAGATGGGGATTATTATGTGACTATTGATGAAAGAAACTTTGTACTAGTAGCAGATGAGTATACTATTTATTTTAGTAATTCAGCAACAGCTCCTGATTGTGAAGCTGTAACAACGCGAGTAAATAATGTGGATAAACTTTCCTATATCATGTTTCCGAACCCTGCAGTTACAAGTATTTCAATACTAAATAAAACAGATCTTAAGGATAACATAATTACGATCTCTGACCTTACCGGAAAACAAGTCAAGTCCCTGTTAATACAAGAAAGTACAACAAAAATGACTATTGATATTTCAGGAATTACATCAGGATTGTATTTAGTAAGAATTTCGGATCATTCAGGTACGAGTAGTACCCAGAAATTAGTAGTGGACTAAAGTCCTTTTTTAAAATAGTTCAAACTGATTTTAGAAAGGAAGACAGAGTATTATACTTCCCTTCTTACAAAAAACAACCTTCTTAAACTTAGAAGGTTGTTTTTATTTATTTCAGTGTCTCTAATTGAAATACTTCAGGAACATGTAGTGTCATTTATGTTGCTTCATTTTTTATTTTCAAATTAATTTAGGAACTTTAAACGGATAAAAATAAGTTTTCGAGATATAATCCAATTATAAAAATTATCATTTCGTTCCTGTTATTATATGAAATAAGAACATATTCAGTTCTTATTTTTTAACTATTTTTTTAGTACTCTTTTTTCTGAATCTGGGATATTAAAAATAAATAAACTCCTGAATTTAGGTCTGTAAGATCAATTTCATTAAAATTATTACTTTGATTAGATATATCTCCATTTAACACAACGAACTCATCTAGACTTTTTCTATATTTAGTTTCTAGTTTTTTTAGAATGAATAAAATACCTAAGCATGTAGGAATTATCATGGATGGCAATGGTCGATGGGCTGAAGAGAGGAGCATGCAACGATGGCAAGGACATCTGGCTGGAGCCGAAAATATTGAACCTATTTTGTACCACGCTATGAATTTGGGAATTGAAGTTCTTACTGTTTATGCTCTTTCTCTTGATAATATTAAAAAGCGATTTGATGATGAGAAACAACATCTTTTCAACATTTTTAATTCCAAACTTGATTATGCCAAAAAAGAGTTTCATGATAAAAACATAAAATTGCGATTTATAGGCAATTTATCGTATTTACCCAGCGATATCAGACATAAAGCTAAACAGGTAGCACAAATGACCAATAACAATGGCAGAGGAACTTTTGTGATGGCAATGGCCTATAATGGTCAGGATGAAATTAAACGTGCCGTGAGTGAAGCATTAAAACTAGGGAGTGATGACTTTACAAAATATATGGATTCATATGATTTTTCTCCAGTAGACTTAATTATCAGGACAGGAGTAGAAAACCCAATTATTACCCGATTATCAGATTTTTTATTATGGCAATCTGCATATGCCGAAATATATTCAACTTCGATATACTGGCCGGATTTTACCGTTGCCGAATTTGATTTAGCTTTAGAGTATTATTTTGAAAGTGATAGAAAATATGGAGCCATATTGTCAAGAAAAGATTGGGGTGGGTTTTAAGCATATTCTCCTTATGTTTTATTATTTTCTACATTTAATATTTAAAATATAAGAAGTACACAATGAGTGATACTAAAAAAATAATCTATCTATTTATTACTATCATAAGTATCTGTTTTTTACCTTGGCTAGCATCTCTATTATATCATAAAGGAGAATTTCCCGAAGGTTTTTTTATATATCCTCCAGTGTCTGTAATCCCCAGAGCATCAATAAACTGGTATGCTTTTATTGTTATTACCCTAATTTTTGTTCTTATTCCCACAATACTCTATATGTACCCCAGACTTTTTGGGTTTAAAAAGCCCGAAGAAAAAACCAAAACAAAAGAAAGAAAAAAAATTCCTATATGGTTTTGGTTGGGACTCATGCTATGGGGAAGTACTGTTTTTCTTCAGTGGACACATAATACATCGTTACTATCTTGGTTACATTGGTCAGATATTCCTTTGTTTTGGGGCTGTATCTTAATGATCGATGGCTGGGTATATGTAAGAACTGGAGGAGTTTCAATGATTAGCAAAGCTCCACAAGAACTCTTAGGTATTAGTTTAGCCTCTATTCCAGGTTGGATGTTATATGAATTTATTAATTTCTTTGTGGATAATTATTGGTACTATCCATATGCTAATTTAATGACTCGTCAGGAAATACTCATATATGCTCTAATTACTTCAGCAGGATTAATGCCTCTAGCATTTGAGTGGTATTGTTTATTTAAAACGTTTCCATCCTTTAGTAGAAAATATTCTAATGGTCCTAAAATCATATTTTCAGAAAAAGTAAAAACGTATTTGCTGGTTCTAGGGTTTACACTCATGTTTATAACTGGATTATTTCCAGAACAGATGTTTATAACAATGTGGATATCAATTCCAATTACCTTAGCAGCTGTTTTAGATAAACTAAAAATATGGACCCCTATTTTAGAAATTGGAAAAGGCAATTGGAGTCCTATCTTATTATTTGCTTTAACTTATTTATTAGAAGGTTTTATCTTGGAATTTCAAAATTTTTTTAGTGTAGCACCTGATTCACAACCGACATTTATAGATTCGCCTTTATATTGGAAATATGAAATTCCATATGTCGGAATTTTACATGTTTTTGAAATGCCTCTTTTGGGATATGCCGGCTACCTACCTTTTGGAATATTTTGTTGGCTATGGTGGATTGCTTTTGCGAAGTTGTTAAATATTCCAATAATATTTAATTCTGAAAACCCACTTGAGAAGCATATTGAAAAGTTGCAAAATGATTAAACTACATCATAGATAAAAAGTATTAATGGATTAAAATGGTGAGTATAATATAGAGTAGCTCGAATGTCTGCAAAATTTACTGGTATTCTAATCACAAAATTACTTAAAAACTTATATTCGCGCCATGTGGATGTATTTAGGCCTATTGGCAGCACTTTTTTTGGGGGTACACAATTTATGTAAAAAACACGCGGTACAAGGAAATGAAGTCTTTCCTGTACTTTTGAGTACTGTTTCTAGTGGATTTTTATTAATCGCTTCTTTTTATTTGTTATCAATCTTTTATCCTGACCATGCATTAAATCACGGTTATAATTTTCAGGATATTTCCTGGCAAACACATGGCTTTATTTTTATAAAGGCTGCTATTATGGCCATTTCCTGGGTTTTATCCTATCAAGCTTTAAAGCATTTGCCTATTACTATTGTAACTCCTATACGCTCGGCAGGACCATTTTTCACTTTTATTGGAGCCATTATAATTTATAAAGAAAGTCCTAATTTATACCAATGGGCAGGCTTTTTTCTAATCATTTTTTCTGTGATTTTATATGCTAGAATTGGAAAAAAAGAAGGGTTAAATTTTAAACGTAATAAATGGATATATGCTATTATTGGTGCTACTTTCTTTGGTGCCAGTAGTGGATTATATGATAAGTTTTTAATTCAGAATATACGTTTAAACCCTCAAACCTTGCAGTTTTGGTTTTGTGTATATATGATATTAATCTTGCTTATTATCTTAAGCTGTACATGGTTTCCGTATGCTAAAAAACGAAAAGAATTTAAATTTCGATGGTCTATTATTGCTGTTGGTATTTTATTACAAGCCGCAGATTATTTTTATTTTAAAGCCTTGCAAGACCCTGAAGCACTAATCATGCTATTATCAGCTATAAAGCGGAGTCAAATACTCATTGCTGTTATCGCTGGAGGTCTTATTTTTAAAGAGAAAAATAAGCGGAAGAAATTAATTCCACTATTTGGTATTATAGCAGGAGTATTTTTGATTTTGTACTCTTGAAACCATAGAGTCTATAAATTATAAGCATAGTTCTTTTAATAAACTAACTATAGGCAAGCTATGAGCATTTATTGAAAAAAACATTCCGATTTCGAGGCAAGCCTCTTTTAAACGATTATCGAGTAAAAAAAAGATGCAATAGATTTTCTTCTATATTGCATCTTTTTTTTAGGTGATACTATTATTAAACTCATCCTGAGTAGTGGTTTTCAACCGAAAAATTTGGCTTTTGCACTATAATTTTGTAGGTCAAGGCATTACCCAGGATGAGCTCATTGATTACTTATCTGTTTATAATTAAATTTTTTGCTAATCTTTGTTCACCATCAATAAAAATAATTACTACGCTTAATCCTTCATTGACAGAACTTAGATCAACTTGCACTTCATTACTTCCTTTTATTAAACTAATGTTTCTTCTTACTACTTCTATGAATCCACGTTCTCTTATCACATAAAAAGCATTTGGATCATCAGAAGGGCTATCAATAAAAAGTGTGGTATTATTTATTGCAGGGTTGGGTGCAATCGTTAGGTTTGGATCCACAGCATCTGGATCACCTAATGGAGAAACCTCTACGGATTCCATTCTCCACATTTGCGCTCTGTTATTTCTTCTCACATTTCTCTGGACGATAATAGCATCTCTATTAATAGAAAGAGCCTTTCCTGTCAAAACGCTTACAAATCTTACGTTATTGCCTCCTAATTGAGCAACTCTCCATTGTTGTCCTCTGTCGGATGCATTGATATCCTGTTGATTTGGAATTGCATTAGCATTTGCTACATCAATAGCTCTTCCTGAACGTACATTTACTATTTGAACAATACCATTGTCTAAATTAATAAATCTCCATTTTTGAAAGTCTGTCAGAGTTTCGCGTGAAAAAAACTCTGCTAAAGCAGTTTCTGCTTCAAATCTAACACCATTTTGGATATCAAAATCATAAACAACTTGACCTCCACAACATCCAATAGAGAGTCTTGATGTAAATTCTATAGAAGCCCTCTGCCTATTTGATAGATTTTCGAATGTAAATTGTTCATTAGGATTGAACTGTGCTACACTCGAAAAAGAAGCGGTAAATACCAAAAAAAAGAATGCGTAAAAACTAAGTTTGGTGTAAAATAATTTGTTGTTCATAATAATAGGTTTTAAGTTTAAAATAATATCGAATTTGTGTTGACTATATGTAACTTATAGACAAAATATTAGTCGTTTATTTTTTATTTTATTACTCTTATAAATCCTAAAATATTGTTAACTTTACAAATGTTTTAATGTGTTAAAAATGAATGATTTATCAGCAAAAAAACTTTCTTTTTTTAAAGGAATTATTTCTACATATTTATTATCATTTTCAGTATAGAGTAATGTATCATTTACGTATCACCATACGTCTTGTTTCTGTATAATTTCCTGCCTTGAATACATAGAAATAAACACCACTGCTATGCACATTATCTGCATTAAAAATGACTTCGTGCTCTCCCGTAGTTTTATGGTCATCAATGAGTGTCGAAACTTCCTGGCCAAAAACGTTATAGACTTTAATATTAACTGAGGAATCTTTGTGTAAATTATATTTTATAGTACTTTGCCCGCTAAACGGATTAGGGTAGTTCTGTTCTAAAGCTCCAGATGGTTTTTCGAATTCATCAACAGATAATGTATTTCCAAAATCAACATCACTAGTTGAGTAAAATGCCTCGGGGCTCAGTGATCGTTGCCATATGCTATAGATCACATGCTTTCCTCTTCTATTTGGCAAGGTTACCTCTATGGCATCTTCTTGCGAAAGTGGTCTCTCTCCAGTTCGTACAAGAAGTTCTAAACTATCCCAGGTAAGCGGTTGGTTAGGTGTCCAGCCATCTTTGGTTATATACACTTCATAATATAAGGTAGCGTGAGGAGCTGTAATAGACCAAGTAAGCGTAAATGGTCCAGGAGTAACGGGTGTTGATACCCAATCATCTCTTACCTGATCCATGCCTCCATATTTATCAGGTCTTCCGCCACTGGCTAGATTTCCATCCATAATAAGAGCTCTATGATTACCATTTGCTTGCATTTGGTTAATTTCATTCCAATCATAAAGAGCCTGTGTACCATGAGAAGCAACTGCATCAATACATGCAGGAGAATCCGGATTTTCAGGGTTCTCCTGAAAGCAAATCCAAACGCGACTTGGAGGACTTGTCACTGTGCCATGCGGAGAAATAGATTGATTTGAAGTTAATAACAGTCCAGTGCAAAGTAATACCTGTAAAGGATGGCTTTTTGCAAAGGAATCAATAGTCTTTAAGGTTTTAATTTTAAAAGTGTTTGTTTTCATGACGATTAGTGTTTACAATAATGGTTTGTTATTTTACTATGGTATTTTGTATTTCAATAAATAGTATGTTTTAGAATTTTTCATACATTTCCAAAAAAATATAAGAATATATAGATGTTTTTATAGCCTATAGCCCATTGTTTAGCTTCTTTGGCGAATAAAATCAAGAGACACCTTGACAATATGACTGATATAAAACACCTAATAAGCTTTGTAATACAGGGTTTTAGTATACAGTTATATTTTATAACTCCGTATTTATGATTTATTGTATGTGGAATTTAAGAGAACTTTGATATAGACCACAGTTTAACCTATTGTTATTATTTTTTTAACTTTTTGTTAAAATCCTTGTTTTAACGACTATAAAGATTTAATAATTAAATATATAACACTCGTTCTGATTATAGTTTTAAAGATTTCCGATTTTTAGCGTTATTCAAAATGAACCTTAAGAGCTTGTTTAAAAACCTTACTTCCTGAAAACAAATATTTTAAGAACCGTGAGCTTACTTCAAATAATTAAAATATCTCAATATTCTCATCATTTGAAGTGTCCTCAGAACCTTAAACTATTGATTTTCAATTTGTATTCTTTTTAAACATATTCTAAGAAGCAGAGTTAAAATACAGATTTCTTTTTCTTTCTATAGCCGTGATAACCTAAATACATAACTAATACTATTACAAAATAAATAAAATATGATGTAGGTTCTTTATCACCTTTGACTGTTGTGAACAAACGACTCCATCGTATTTTATCAAAAACACCCTCAGCCAGTTTATTCCAGCTAAACCATATGAATACAGGTTTACCAACTACATGATCAAATGGCACGTAACCCCAGAAACGGGCATCCAAAGAATTTTGACGATTATCCCCCATCATCCAGTAATAATCTTGTTTAAAAGTATAGTTATCTGTTTTCTTTTTATTAATAAAAATTTCTTCTCCTTTTATAATTAAATCGTTTTTTTCATATTCTTGTATGATCCTTTTATAGAAAGGAAGTGAATTTTGATCAATTTTTACAGTTTTTCCCTTTTCAGGAATATAAATAGGACCAAAATTATCAATATTCCACCCCAGAGAAGAAATATGTGGAAAAACCCCTCCATCAGTACCTTTTTGAGTTATAAGTTTTTTTACACTTTTAACGAATGGATGATTGCTGATTCTTTCTGCTTCTATATCTGTTAGTGTTAACACATATCCTCCTTCTTTGGTCATTATATATTTACCATTTTTATATTGCAAACCTTCTCTTACCCCATATCTATTTGTAAGAAGTGACTGATTAATTTTTTTACCTTCGGTATTAACAAAGAAATTGTATTGAGGTTTGGCTCTGTTAGATAATTTTGTTCTTTCTCCATTTATATACACATAGCCATCATGTACTTCTAATAAATCTCCAGGAATTCCAACACAGCGTTTTACTAGATTTGTTTTTTTATCAATTGGTTTATAGTAATTTCTATCTGGATTGAAATTATTCATATCTAGTAATGTGTCAGCAGGTTGATTAAAAACTACAATTTCATTCCGTTTTATTTTTTGAAAACCCGGCAGTCTTATATATGGAAACTGAAACTTATTAAATAATGAAGTTTCTTTTTTAGAATAATCATCACTGAACAAATATGATTTTGTTTTTAGTATAGGTAGTGTATCATGAACCATAGGTGCAGCAATAGTAGTCATAGGAACTCTTGCTCCATAATGAAGTTTGCTAACAAATAAATAATCTCCAACCAATAATGTTTTCTCAAGTGACGAAGTTGGGATCATAAAGGGCTGTATAACATACGTATGTACAATGGTTGCAGCTATTATTGAGAATAAAATAGAACTCACCCAGTCACCTGCTTTTGTTGAGGGTTTAAGATCCCTATTGCTATTGTAGATAAGTTTATCAGAAGTATAGTTTATATAGCATATATAAATACCTAGGGTCAAAATGGTCAACCAGGTGTCTCGTTTAGTGTTTTTGCCAAAGCTTCTAATAGTTTCTACCCAAATTACGGGAAACATGATTTGGTTAACTATCGGAACAAAAAGTAATATAACCCACCATCTAGGTCTGTTAATAATTTTCATTAAGATAACTGCATTGTAAATAGGAATGATAGCTTCCCAAGATTTTCTACCTGCTTTACTATATAGTTTCCATGTTGCAAAATAATGTACTATCTGTATGATTATAAAAAGAAAAAGCCAATGATTCATTTATCTTGTTTTTATCGCAAAAATGCAATAGATAATTGAAGTTTTCAGCCAAATTCGTGATTCTGGCAAACAAAAAGACGATTGTAAGCACGATTTTTAAGGTATCGATTCACGAAACTTGATTGCAGTAGTATTCGTTATTTTTTTAAACGCATTATTAAAAGAAGATATACTATTAAATCCACTTTCATAAGCAATAGCTGAAATTTTATAATGATTGTAATCAGGGTTTTCCAAAAGTCTCTTCGCTTCCTCTACTCTATAATTAGCAATGTATCTAGAATAATTTATGTTTTGAGTTTGATTAATTATTTGAGAAAGTTGTTTGGAAGAAACACCTACTAATTTACTTAATTTGGTTAAGGTTAATTCTGTATCCAAATATATTTGATCTTTTTCAATAATTCTTTTTAGTTTTTCATGATATTGGTTTACTTCATGAATGCTTAGGTTAGATGTTGAATATTTGACCTTTTCTGATTTGAATATCCATAAATGATTTAATGCATAAAAAGATAGAAGAAGAATACTCAATGAAAATAAAAAAGAACTTGTTGGGAAAAAGTGTACAATTTCAAAAAATATCAATATAGAATTGAAAAACATTGCTGCAGTTGTCCCAATCAATAAGAATAACCATTTTCTAATGTTTATTTCTCGAATATTATCTTTTTCAGGTAGTTTCTTTTCTTTACCAAATAGCGCAAAGAACATAATAGCGCAATAGATCAAACCGTGTGCAAATAATCCCAAATAAAAATAGGATCTTCCGGTATAAGGAATTAACCAGCTAAAGCATGCGACGGCTATAAATGGAGTGTAATGTATGAGATATTTTACTTTCTTAATAGAATATTTCTCCAGATGCAGAGAATAAAACCATAAGGATGGTCCTACGAATAATAAACTACCTAAAAAAACATTATGAACTATAATATTGACATCGTAATAACTATAAAAAAGTGATTTCGTCATTCTTAAACTAAATACAATAAGATAAAAAGACAGGAAAATATTAGCTTTAGAATATGTGTTTTTTTTAACTAGAAGAAAGACACCAAAGAAAATACTAATGACAATACCAACACTACCAATTAATAATAGCATCCGATCAAAAATTTCTCTATTTAAATCCATTGAGCAAAAAAACAAAATTTGTAAGTTTTACTAAAGAAGTATGGTTTAAACTTTTTTCAATTCGAAATAAAAATGTACAGTTTTTAGGTTTATTTTAATCGAATATGTCTATTCTATTAATGTCTATCAGAAGGTTCTGATACTTTTTACAAATCACATAAGAATGCCATTTTTTGCCTTTATACTTGGCGGCAAATCAGTTTCGTAGAGCATTTCTCTAAGATCAATTTCAATGGTTCGGCAGAGTGATAACATTGGGATATCATTTGCCATACCCTGAAATGGGTTTTCTGAATAATCTCCTACAACTTCCATCATTACATATACCCACCCAATCAAAACGGTTATAGGTACAGACAGCCAAATACCCCAATAATCTAATTTTAGCAATTCAGGGATCATACTAAAGGGAAGTAATACTATAAATATCCACACAAAGTAGCGACTCATATTTGCATACTGACGTGGTAAGGGAAACTTCTTAATACGTTCGTTTTTTCCTTGTAGTGTATAAAAACTTTTAAGGATATTTACCATTTCCATATGTCTAAAATCTTCAATATAGCCTTGTTCTCTCAATTTTTTGAGATCTCTGGATTGTTCATTGATGATTTGCGTAGCAGTATTTGTATGGTTTATAAGTCGATCATATTCATTTTTTGGTAAAAATAATTTTAATTCAGTTCGGGTTACTTCATCATCTATTAAGCCAACTCCAAACTTCTGTTGATATTTTTTTGCTGTTTTTGCCATATATCCTCCTTGGCTAATATGCTCCCAGGGGGTTGGCACTAATAATTGACTACGATGCGCATACAACCAACCAATATGTCGATAGATGAGTCGCTTTTTAATCGCTTGGATATCTTTTTCAGATAACGTATTCTCTGTAAATAGATTAGAAATAAATCCATCTATCATCATACCCCACGTGCGGCTATCATTAACAATACCACCCCAAATTTTTCGAGCCTCCCACATACGGTCATAAGCCTGATTATTCTTAAAACCAACATAAAATGCAACAGCCGTACCTATTACCGATAAAGGTAACCAGGGGATAGCAATATTAATAATTTTAAAATAATACAATGCAGCTACTGCTCCCATCAATATTGTTAGCCAAATAATATGAATAATAGTCCATTTTAGCAGGTTAATTAAACTTATTCCTTTCGTTATAATCATTGTCTATTCGTTTTTAATCGATTGCTACAATACCTTCAAATTTGAGCACAATAAAAAAATCATCAGTTAGAATGTTTTTTTATTGAAAATGATGGCGAACAAAGATGAGTGATTTTTTAAACAAACGCATAATTTTGATATAGTTTTTCTTTTTCCAGTCATAATTTTATCAAGGATCTAGTATATATTTGATATTATTTTCTATAATTATTAATAGTTAGGTCGATTAGTTCTTATAAATCTTTTAATCAGCGTATTTGCAGTGCTTATGGTGGCAGTATTTTTTCACTTACGATTTACCATTCTTTCTTTTGTTTATAAACTACTTCGGGGCAGACCAATGAAGCATTTAAATCTCAATTATCGAGTAAAACCTCTGATATTTTCTTTGAGTTGTTGTTTATTGATAGCTCTTTTCTGTTCGATGATAGATGTTTTCTATCGCTAATAGCAGGTATTATGTTGATTACCTATTACCTTGATGGCAGCTGGTTGCCCTTTGGGCGATAATTCTTTCCTCTCTGATGTTAACTGAGACAACCTATCTCATCCCTAAAATAAACAATTGCTATCTTCTTTATTGCAGGATATTCTTTTTCTAACCACTGCTGAACCTTTTCAGATTTCTTCTCAAACACCTTTTGTATCTGATTTTTAGTGAGTAGTTGTAAAATATTTTAAAAAAACTCGCTTTTTGGATTAGGGTATCTTATTTGTTAAATGTTTATATATATGACAAATGTTAACTAAAATATAATTTATGAAAAATGTAATCAAACTTAGTTTTTACTCAGCGATCATTGGGTTTAGCTTAGTAACTATCTCATGTGAAAATAACACTGACTTGAATGACGATCTCGGTGTTGAATCTGCAATACCTGTAGAATCTCTACCTTTCAAATATCGTAATGCTGAACTGACCGAAGCAGAAAACAAAAAATTAACAGATGCTGGGTATCAATTAGATGAAGTGACCAAACTTATTCGAACTAATGAGGATGGATCTAAAGAAACTTTATATAATACTTCGGATTACTCATTTTCACCTGCAAGTTTAGAACAATCTTTAGCTGATCCTTCTAGAGGTTATAGAAATGCAAATACGGTATTTGGTAACCGTACATACACCATTGCTCTTGTAGACTTTGGAGGAAAGTATAGAGCAGCAGCGCAAAGTGCTATTAATGATTTCAATAATGTATTAAGAACAACTGTACGCTTACGACCAGTATTTACTTCTTTTAGTAATCTAAGGAATGTGAATAGAGATATCACAGCTTATATCTTTGATTTTAGAGGCACTTCCTTTCGAGGAAATGGACAAGGTGAAATTCCAACAAACAATAGACCTGGGCGCGTTATAGGCTTAAATTATATCAGAAACTTTGAAAGTAGTGCTAAAGAAATTGGCGCTCTTTTTAAACACGAATTATTACATAACTTTGGAGTTGAACATAGCGACTGGGCCACACGTAGAAGTTGCGGAAGTATTGTACCTGTACCAGATGATGTACCTAGACCTATAGCTGTTGGAGGAAATACAAGTGGTGACTTTATAGATGCACTTATGGCTTCATGTAACCCTTTTGATGTATTTAATGGAGTATTTCGTATTAGATTTACTGAATATCAAACTGATGACATTATTACTATGAGAGGTATATATGGCTTTAAATAAATAGAAAATATTATAATTATGATTAGAGAATGAAATTTTATATTTATAAAATTTCATTCTCTCTTTTGTTAAAAATCAACCCCAAATTACTTATTAAATAGTTATAATCAACTATCTGGCTTCAATAAATAATAGTTCTTCATAATGGATGCAAAGTCCCTTTCTTTCTTGACTGCAAATACACGAACATGCTTATCACTTATGATGAGCTTGCTAATAAACTTCATCAATATATGCCGTTCTGTCCTTCATAAAAATAAAGTAGAGCTTCTTTATCAAAAGTGTTATGTTGTCGCTATTATCGCAGGTGCTGAACCCTTCTGAGTTTCACAATACTTAATCAAAGTATATAAAAATATGGTAGAATAGAACAAATTATAGAATCAGAAATTACCGAATGTATTTATACAGACGGTCAACCATTATTTTACTTGAGTATATCTACTGAAGAATAATATAATCTATATAGGATCCAAAGATGGAACACTCATTAGACTTGATATTTCTAATAAAAAAGTAACTAAAACAAAAGTGAATCATGATATCATATGATCAATCATCTATCGTAATGAAAGTATCATAACCAGTGAAGAAGATAATAAGGTAGTCTCATCGGATTTTCAATTTTATAAAACTACAGAAATACGCAATACAGCTAATTTCATACAAGCCTTAGATAAAATAACCGTAAAGTGAATCAAATTATTTTTCAATTCAGACAAGAAAGAAGATTCATAGATAGCAAGGCTATCGATGCTTTTTATTTTAAAGAGGCAAATAAAGGAAATCCTCTTGTTTTTTGACTTATAAAGATGTAACCGATATTGACAGCTTGTAAAAAATAAAAGAAAGCTTACTTGAAAGAAGAATTTATTTTGCAGAATTTTTCAGGAAATAATTTCTAATCACTTTTGAGTTATGATTTTTTTACGCAATCATTAAAAAACAAAAAACTTTCCCGGATTACTGATAGCAATTAATAGATTGATATTCTATAAATTATAGCTTTACAGATTGGTATTGTTCCAACTAAAATCAAAATTCCTTATAACACATAAAATTCTAAAAAACCAGTATTCACAAATTTTTGAATATTGTTTTTAGAATTATCTATACGTGAAAATGTTCAGAAATATTATTTTATGATATATTGTTTCCGGATATCATATCCCTAAATATTTTATTAATGTACTTATGCTTTTGTGTCATTCTATTTATGCAAAAGAAATTGACAACAACCAACCATTTTTTCTAATTTCCAGCAAGCAATACAAAAGAATTATTAGCTACTGGAGAGACCATGTACCCTTTAACATTTTTTAATGTTTTTGTATATTTTTCTGCTTCCAAAAACGCCATTTCCATAACACTGATAGAAGTTTCTTCATTAACGGTTATTGTTTTAGAAATCTGGTCTCCATTTGTATACTCAATAGTAATTTTCCATTTCTTAATAGAGTGAAAGCTTTTAGAATCTATCGTATTTCCCTCCTTCTCTTTTTTTGTTTTCTTCTTTTCCTTTTCCTTATCGTTTACAGGTACTTCGCTGATTGAATTTGCACTCATAAAAGAGCTGCAAAGCAATATAATAATAAATGTTAGCCTCATTTTAATGATTTTTTGATTTGTTTTTTCGAATATACATATAAAATTTGAATATACAAATATTTTTTTAATAAAATTTTATTTGAATATTAAAAAATTACATGTATGTTTGATTTATGATAAATAAAAACTTGAAAAAACTCCTTAAAAGAAGCAAAGGAGCTAAAACGGTATACGGTATTTCTAAAACATTAGGAGTAAGCCCGCAAGCAGGTGATTATGTAGTAAAGCGTAAAAATCTTGCAAAAGACTTTGAAAGACTTCAAAAAATTGCAGACTATATGGAAGTAGAAATTAAAGATATTATTGATCTTAACAAAAAGAAAAAGTAACCCTTAATCAAAGATTACTTTTTATAAATCTCACAAATTTTATTTGTGATTATACGATTTGTGATTAAAAAATTCGTATAAATTCATTGAATTATTTTTTCTTTATGCAAGGCAAAAAAATCAAGCATAGCTATAGCTACGGTTTATTTTTTAAACGAAGTAGAAAGGAAAAAG
>NZ_VTZU01000028.1 GCF_008370685.1 Aquimarina sp. RZ0 | reverse complement strand
ATATGAACAAGTAAGCAGGTTAGATGGGATAACTATGTCTAATTGGGAGATGTAAAAAACAACAAGTAGCTATAAAACAATAACTTACACAAAATCGAGTTGAAATGAAAAAATAACGATCATTTTTTAAAGTAAAAATATAGCAGAATAGATATAGAATATTTTTAAAAACCAATTAATAGAGGTCCCCTTATAAATTATATGTTATATCTATTCATTGATTTTTAGTAATCTATTAACTAATTATTTTGCTTGTTTTGCAGATTGAAAAAAAATGTAGAAGAAAAGGGGTAACAATTTTATTCCCCAATACATTAAGGGAAAAAAACAAAAAAAATGAAACGAGTGACACTACTTTATGGATTACTTTTATGCTGTTTACAAACAGCTTTTGCCCAAGTACATCCGGGAAATTTAACTATAGATGAGCAATCAGATATTGATTCATTTGCCTACACCTCTATTGATGGGGATTTAATTATCCAGGAAAAATCTGCAGGAGCTATTGTAGAACTAAATGAGCTTTTAACACTAACATCTATTAATGGAAATCTTAGAATTATAGCAAACGGTGCAGTATCCAATTTGGATGGATTTTCTAATCTTACAGATATTGGATCTGGATCTATTACAATTTCTAATAATTCTTCGCTAAACAATATCAACGGATTATCAGGAATTACTACAATTACAGAACGACTTGTTATCGAAGATAATAATGTATTAGACAATCTTGATGGACTTTCTAATATAGCTATTTTAGATGGGTTTGAAGGTTTTTCTTTACGAGTAAAAAGAAATCCAAACCTATCAAATGGATGTGGTATAATACCTATTCTTACATATGATCCAAGTTATGTACCAGTATATCCATCTATAAACAGCAATGGAACTTATACCAGTTCTGTAGAAGATATTATTGCTCATTGTAATACTTGTAACACTTATGAAGGCAATTTAATACTTACTTCTCAGACTCAGGTCGATACTTTTAACTACTGTGAAATAACAGGAAATCTAACAATTCAGGAAAATGTGACAGGAGGTATTACAGACCTATCAAGTTTTGCAACACTAAAAACTTTGGGAGGAGGACTTTACATTAAGAGTAATACAAGTATTACGAATCTGGATGCCTTTAATAATCTTAAAGCAGTTAATGGTTCCCTAGAGTTATCAAAAAATGCAGTTTTAGCAAATATAGATGGGCTATCTAACATAGAGACAATTAGAGGTAATTTGGTGATTTCTATCAATAAAAAAATAACTTCTTTAAGTGCATTCAATACGTTAACAACCCTAAGCGGTAACTTAAATCTACTTGCAAATGAAGGGTTGACAGATTTAGATGGTTTTGTGAATCTAAAACAAATAGAGGGCTTTCTTGAAATTAAAGGGCATAGAAATATGCGCAGTTTTACAGGGCTTAGTAATTTAAATACTATTGGCAAAGACTTACGAATTATTGGTAATGATTTCTCTAATTTGGATGGTTTAATAAAGCTTAAAGAAGTAAAAGATAATATCGAATTAACTAACAATTTTAAGCTAAGCGATATCCATGTGTTTGCTAATATTCTTTCAATTAAGGAATTAAGAATTAAAAATAATAACCTTAGCAATTTCAGTGGTTTTTCGGGATTAAAGGATGTAAGAGCAATAGTTTTAAATAATTGTGATATAACAAATCTCAACGATTTGTCTAATTTAACTTCTCTTGCTAACAGGTTGGTATTGTATAATAATAAAAACTTAGAAAATATTTCAGGAATTTCTAATGCTATAGGTAAGAATATAATTCAACTTGAAATAGGAGGTAATCCAAATTTAGTTTCTCTTTCGGGGGTAGAAAACCTAGAGGTAATTAACTCATTTGTTTCGATTTTTAATAATCAAAAATTAAAGGACTTAGATGCGCTATCTAATATAAATAAGATTACCAAAAATCTAAAAATACAAGATAACTCAGGATTAGAAAATGCATGCGGTATAGTGCAGCTGCTAGAAAATGAAACAGCCGTTGGAGGAACAACAACTATTACTACTAATGGAGTTAATACGAGTGCCGTCGAAACTATTATTGCGTTCTGCGATACCAATAGGGTTTTTAATGGTAATATCACAATTCGTACTCAGGAAGATGTAGATACGTTTAAGTATGCCAAAATTATTGGTAACCTTACTATACAAGAATCTTCTGCTGCTGCAATTAGAAATCTCGATGGTCTCACATCGTTAACAAATGTATCTGGGGATATCCTGATAAAGAATAATGTAGCATTATCTACTCTAGATGGTTTGACAAGCCTGAATACTGTAGAAGGAGAATTTGTTTTGGATACAAACAATACTATTACTGAATTAGGCTATTTTAGATATTTAAGAAGTATTGGTGGTAAACTAAGTGTTATCAATAATCAATCACTAAAAAATATAGATGGTTTTTCTTCATTAAGAGGTGTCTATGGTAATATAATTATACGTAATAATAAAAAACTTACTAATATTAAATGGACTAAGCTCAATCACTTTCCCTTTTAGAAGTAGAATATATAGTGGAATTTATATTGATAATAATCAAAGCCTCAGTAATATTGATGGGCTTATCGGCATGAGAATAGTACCTGGAGATGTCAGCATAACAGCTAATCAGGTATTAAGAACATTAGATGGTCTTTCTAATATATATGGCATCCAAGATCGATTGGTGGTTAAGGATAATACAGGATTAGAAGATGCTTGTGGAATATTACATTTATTAGAAGGTCATAGATTGGATTATCGTGCACCATCTTTAGGAACTTCAGGGTCTGAAATAGAAAATAATGGAAACATTTATACTTCTAAAATCGCGGTAATAGAATCTTGTAACAAAATATTGAATGGGGATATTACACTTACTTCTCAAGCAGAAGTAGATGCTTTTGATTATAACATTGTTAAAGGTAGATTAACCATTGCAGAGTCAGTTTCAGGCAATATTACCAATGTTGATGCCCTACGAATCTTAAAAAAAGTAGGAAGTTTACATATTATAAATAATAGACTATTAGAAAATCTTAGTGGGTTCAATAATTTAAGAAAAATTACAGATACTAACGGAGATATTCTTGTTTTGGATACTAATAATGGATTGCCAAATGATGGAATAGATATCATTAATTATTTCTTTTGCCTTCGTATTATAGGAGGAAATCCAATCCCAGGACCTGGAGGACAATTCATTGTTGTGCCTTATGAAACCATTGGAGGGGAAGAAGTTGTGAAAATAAGATCAAATCTATCAGATCCTTTTACGAGTATCACTCAGATCTCTCCAGAATATCCCTGTGAACCAATACGACCTAAAAATGTTTTTGTACAGAGGGACGGGAAAAGTTATAACCATACTGATGAGAATATAATTACAGAGAAACTACCGATCCAAATAAAAAGTATAGAAAAAATTATACTATACCCAACCATTTCTAAAGGGTATCAAATAAATATATCAGGATTAAAAACAGATTTCGCATATTCTATTTATAGTACAACAGGACAACTAATAGAGCAAAACAAAATATTGAATTCCTCGCAAAACACAATTATACGCTTCAAGGAGCAATTAGAATCGGGAATGTACTTCATAAAAATACAAGAGGAGGGGAGAATCAACACTCTGCGATTTATGGTTAAATAAACTAGTATTCAAAAATATATGTTAGAAAAGAGCTTCCTAATCAGGAGCTTTTTTTAAAATATAACTGGTATAAAGGGTAACATATTGGATCATCAATACATTAATGCTGATTTAAAACTTTAAAAATTTAATTGATTCAAATTATGATAAAAAATAGCATTAAGACATTTTTAGTATTCGCCCTAATGATCATTGGGGTTTCATGTGAAAAAGATGATGAAATACCCGTAATTTCTGAAACATTAGAAAATAACAAAAAAAATACTAAAGTAGCTTTCCAAAACGGAGCTATTGTATTGGGGCAAAAATTACAAAACCCCTATGCCGTAGAAAATATGAAGAAAGCCTATCAAAATCTTACAGATGGTTTAACAACTGGAATCACTGTACCAAATAAAACACACTATTATGTAAAATTTGATCCCAGAACCGAAGAGAAATTAGATCTTCTTAAAAATGATGAATCGCTAGAGTTGTTTTCTTATCCATTGGATTATGAAATGGTAGAAGGAGGAGATTATTATCATGATCCTCAAATACCAATAGATGAGGTAACATACCAATATTCAGCTGTACCAGTTACTTATAAGTTTCCAGATGTGCCTTATCAAATACTAGAAGAATTATATCTTCCAAAAACCAGTTCAAACTCAGGAACTGGAGAAAGATATGACATTTTTATTAATGCCTTGGAGGATGAAGCTTTACGAATTACCGGAAATTTGGATGCGGAGATAAAAACAGATGCCCTTGCTAAGAAAAAATTTGATAAATGGAATCCCGATGGTCATATCATGGTATGGGATAATACAACTGGAGTAAATCGTTTTGTGCCTGTTGTAGGTGTCGAAGTAAGAGCAAGACGATGGTTTAGAATTGAAAAAGCAATCACTGATGCCAATGGATATTTTAGAACTTCCTCGTTTAGAAGACCTGTTAATTATAGTATCAAATGGGAAAGACATGATTACAGTATCCGATCGGGAAATTTTGTACAAGCAATTTTAAATGGGCCTAAAAACAGAGAAAGATGGGATGTCAATTTAGGAACTTCAGGAAGTAATTGGGTAACAGATGTACAACAATATTATGCTTTGATTCATCAAGCAGCACATGATTACTATTATACCGATAGATTTGGATTGTCTAGTCCGCCAAAAAATGGCATTTTAAAACCTCAGATAAAAATTTCAGCAAATTTTAATACTAACCCTAATAAAGCACCTGGTCATGCTGCTTTATATGCGCGTATTGGAGGAATTTTTCCTTCTATCTATATTAGAAGATGGGGAGACGATGAAGAAGCTATTTATGGTACTACAATTCATGAATTAGCACATGCAGCACATTGGGATATGGATCGAGAAGCTTTCAGGTTTTTGGCTAAAAATGCATACCTTAATCCAGGTCTTCCAAAAGAAGCAAAAGAACATTTTGAAAGAGTTATAGAGAGTTGGCCAGAAGGTGTTGAATGGCAATTTACGACACACAGGTACCGTAGGCTTACAAATAATCCACAATACAGTTATGTGCAAGGTAATCAATTTGACACCGCTCTAGAACGACCCATTTATACTCCTGTCGTAGTAGATTTAATGGATGATTTTAATCAAAATACCAATAACTCCGACCTACCCATAGATATAGTATCGGGATATACAATACAACAGATAGAACAAGGACTAATAGGTTCTTTATCATGGAATCATTGGAGAGATAATATGATATTAAGACATAATAATTTTACTGAAATTTTTGTACCAGGACTCTTCAATAATTGGGAAGGTAATGAACCATTACCACAAACCTTCGAAGACGAATATCTAGTTGGTGATTGGGATGGTGATGGCAAAGATAATATTGCCGTGCGTAGAAACAACGAAATTATATTAGACTATAATTTTGATAATATACCAGACTATTCTTTCTTCTTCGGAAATGGTAATCAAGAAGATGAATATCTTGTAGGTGATTGGAATGGTGATGGTAAAGATAACATAGCTGTGCGCCGAAGTAATCAGATCATTATGGACTATAATTTTGATGGAAATGTAGATAGTTCTTTTTTCTACGGTCTAGGCAATGCTGAAGATGAATATCTTGTAGGTGATTGGAATGGCGATAGCAGAGATAATATTGCCGTTAGAACAAGTAATGGTATTGTAATGGATTACAATTTTGACGGCGCACACGATTTTGTTTACTATTTTGGATCCGGACCAGGAGAAGATCAATACCTGGTGGGAGATAGAAATGGAGATGGTAAAGATAATATAGGAATTAGGAGACAGCAATATATTACCATGGATAATTTTTTTAGCAATACTTCAGACTATTATCAAACCTATGGAAATGGTAATACCGAAGATGAATACCTGACTGGAGATTGGAATGGTGATGGTAAAGATAATATAGCGGTAAGACGTGGAAATGAGATTTTAATGGATTATGATTTTGATACTCAAGTAGATTTTTCTTTCGAATTTGGATTTGGTACAGAATAAAATCAAATAACTTAGTCAAAATAAGAAGACATATCAGCAATATATTTTGTAAAGAGCTTCCTAATCAGGGAGCTTTTTTATTTTTAAATTTAAAATGATCAATAGGGTACTCGGTAATTTTTAAAAGATGAAGCTGTGGTATCTCAATTAATACCATTTCTGACTTAAAATTTCCCGCTAAAACTTGTTCTTTTTCGTTGATGCTTCAAAATAAAATGTAATCGTAACTTAGGCTATGCTCGCATTTTCTTTTTTGCTTAAACATAAAATACCTGTTTTTTATTTGAGTATTTTTAAATCAGAACTGGTATAGAACCCATTACCAACTCATTAGAACAACTCTTTTCTGATGTAGATGACACTCGATTGTTAGTTGGTAGTAAAGCATTGCAAGCAGCTTTGTTATACTACGGACAAATAAAAGAAGCCAATAAAAAAGAAGTAAATAGTGCAAAACCTATTTATGAAGATCTAAGACAACGATTTTCCAGAAAATAAAGGACACTATTCTATTATATTCTATGAATCCGAATGATTCTTTATTGAGTCTTTCGGGTTTCTTTTTGAATAAAAAACACTCAGTTTTGAGTCTTTTTCACTCGAATTTGAGTGTTTTATACTCGATCACCAGTATTTTTGATTCCATTTTTTGCTTACATATTATTTTTTAAAAATAATGTACGATTAGGGGGTAACATTTTCTGCTCTTAATACATTAAAGTGACTTAAACATATTAAAAACATAAAATAATGAAAAACAATAAGTTAAATTACTTAAGCTTTCTATCCTTTTTAATCTTGGTGTTGATTATAGGATGTTCTGAAGAAGATAATTTATTAGAAAATGAAGGTTTAGTAGAAACCGAGAACGATTTAGTACTAAAATCCATAATGAGTTGGGGGTTTCCAAAAGATGTCATTGAAGATAATGGAGATCATTATTTGGTAGATGATGATATCGTTTTCCTCAAAAATCAAGAATATGTTTCTCGACAATCCTCGGATGCTAAACAAAGAAGACATCAGAACCTTGTGATTATTAGTAATATAAATATTTATATAAATCCAGGAATGAATTCAGATTGGCAAAGCGCAAGTATTCAAGCTATAGAACGATGGAATGCTATTAATTCAGGACTTAATCTAAAAATAACATACTCAATTACCAATGCTCACATTGAAATTATGTACGATTTACAGGACCCAAGTGTTAGTTTGAGTTCAAGTTCTTTTGGGTTGGGATCATGGCCAACAATAAATGGATTACCTGGTAAGAGAATTTGGGTTAATCCTGATTTTAATTCTAATTCTAATTGTAATAAGTCAATTACTCAAAATATGAGAATTTCCAATGTACAACATGAGTTAGGTCATAATTTGGGAATTACACATACAAATTCATCTTTCGGAACTTTAATTCCGGGAACGCCGAATACAGATTCGCAATCGGTAATGATTGGCGGGAACCCTTGTATAATTGATAATTTTAGTTTGGGCGATATTAAAGCTGTTACTTATTTATTTCCACAACCAGGATTATTACAAATGAGAAGTTGGGCACATCAACAAGGAGATTTTTGGGATGATCAAATATGGTTAGCAGGAGATTTTAATGGTGACGGAAAAGATGATTTTGCCAAAGTTTTCGATGATAGTGGTTTAGCGAGTATGGATGTTCACTTGTCAAATGGAAGTAGTTTTTCAATTCATCGATGGGCTACTAAACAAGGAGGTATATATGGAAATGAAAAATGGGTTACTGGAGATTTCAATGGAGATGGTAAGGACGATATAGCCAAAGCTTTTCCCGATAGTAACTCCTTAGCATATTTTGATGTTCATATTTCAAATGGGAGTAGCTTTTCATTAGAGCATTGGGGCACTAAACAAGGAGGAATGTATGGAAATGAAACATGGCTATCTGGAGATTTTAACGGTGATGGAAAAGACGATTTTGCAAAGGTTTTCCAGGAGGATAGTCACGCTAGTTTTGATGTTCATGTTTCAAATGGAACTAGTTTTGTTATACAACGATGGGCAACCCAACAAGGTGGAATGTATGGAAATGAAAAATGGGTTACTGGAGATTTCAATGGTGATGGAAAAGATGATTTTGCTAAAGCTTTTCCAGATAGTAACTCTCTGGCATATTTTGATGTTCATGTTTCAAACGGAAGTAGTTTTTCATTAGAGCATTGGGGAGCCAAACAAGGAGGAATGTATGGAAATGAAATATGGATGTCTGGAGATTTTGATGGAGATGGAAGGGATGATTTTGCCAAAGTTTTCCAAGACGATAGTCGCGCTAGCTTTGATGTTCATGTTTCAAATGGAACTAACTTTGCTATACAGAGATGGGCAACCCGACAGGGAGGAATGTATGGAAATGAAAACTGGGCTATTGGTGATTTTAATGGAGATGGTCATGATGATTTTACAAAATCATTTAATAATGGTGGTTCTGCTAATATTGATGTTCACTTAAAAAGGTAATAATATCAAAATATTCTTGAAATAATATAATAGTAGAGAAAGAATCATAACACCATTTTATTATTTCAATATTGCTATGGATTCATCAAATTATTAATCATAAAACAAAAATCAGTAGCGAAAATTCTAAAGTTTCAAAATTAAAATTAAACAAATTATCTATTGTTAAGCTCAACACAATGCATATGATAAAAGGAGGTAGTATAGGAGCACCTATCATATCTTCTAATAGTATAATATCAACAAGAACAACTGGATAATTTCTTAATTCAGCTATTTTATCCCTGCTCTTCAAAGAGTGCTCTGCGACAGTTTGCAACTTCGCAGCGTTCTGAGTGAGCGATAAAACTTATGAAATTAATTATAAGAAACAGTTACAAATTAGTTTTGTAGCTGTTTTTTTATGCAATTTAACAAGAATACAGGTAACATTTTAAACGGATAATACATTAAAGATTCATATTAATAAAAAACAAACATGGTAAAAAAGAATTTTGATTTTGCAGGAATGAAAGTATTGGATAAAAAAGAACAAAAATCGATACTTGGAGGTATGAAATGGAAAGGCCGTAGAAAAAGTTGTAATGTGCAATATAGTGCTACATCACCTACAGCATTTGCGAATGCCATATCAACTCCTGCTCTTCGAAGAGTGCGCTCTGCGACAGTTTTCAACTTCGCAGCGTTCTGAGTGAGCGATAAAACTTATGAAATTAATTATAAGAAACAGTTACAAAGTAAGTTTCGTAATTGTTTTTTGATAAAAAGAAAAGAATAAAGGTAACAATTTAAGGACTGGATACATTAAAGGCTCATTACATATAAAAAGACATATATCCTGAGTGTCTATAAAAGTTCAGGTTTTTATAAATATTTAATTTTTTAATTATGTTACAAAACATTTTAAATCTAGAAGGGATTAAAATTCTAGAAAGAACAGAAAAAGGAATGATTAACGGTGGTTTTAATGACATCCCACAAGGTTGTCAAACGTGTCCAGGTGATTGTAGACCAAATCCTTGTCAACCAGAGACTTTTGTTTGTTATTCACCCACAGATCCTACTCTAGTATGTCTAGAACCTTAGGATGAGGCTATTTGAATCTTTAATTTATTAATCATTTAAATAAAATAATTATGTTACAAAACATTTTAAATCTAGAAGGAGTTACATCCTTAAACAAAAAATCTCAAAAATCAATAGAAGGAGGGCACGCTAATCCAGACTCTTGTCTTCGCACGTGTCGGACAACTAGCGATTGTAGAAATGAGGCTCCAGGTGGTGTATGTATTGATGGGTATTGTCTTACCTAAAAACATCTCAGATAAATTAGAGATGAGGCTGTCTAAAAAGGTTTAGGCAGCCTCCTTATGAAGCTATTAATACTTTGGCATGCGCTTTTATAAATGCTTCTATTTCAAATAAATATTCAATAGAATGGTTAGATATTTCAATCTCTCCCGCTACTAGTAAAGACAGGGCCTCACAGAAATGTGAAGCCTTTCCTATTTCTACCTAGTACAGAATAAGTACAGAATTAAGTGTTTTTCAAAGCTTTAATAAATTTTGCTAGGTATTAGTTGGAAATGATGCAATATCGTTTGTAAATATTTTCTAAAAAGTTCTCTGCGAATACGCCAATCTTAAATTAATCTTGAGTTCAACGTCTCATTCTAAAAATTCTTTACAAGAATAAGCCTTCTCTTTCAATACTTTATTAAATTTATAGCTGTGTTTGTAAAAGTTGAATTTATCGAGTGCCGACATAACATCCTTAGACAAATCTATTGTCGTTTTACCGTTTAAAAATTTAAGTGGCGACCATAGCAACGACTATTTTTCAGATGGTATTACCGAAGAAATCATCAATGCACTTACCAAAATTGATGGACTAAAAGTTACAGCTCGTACTTCCTCTTTTGCTTTTAAAAACAAACCATCGGATATTAGAATTATTGGTAATGAGCTAGGTGTAACTAATGCTGTAGAAGGTAGTATTCGAATTGCTAAAGAGCGTATTCGGATTTCAGCTCAATTGACACGGACAGATACTGGATTTTTACTGTGGTCTGAAAAGTTCGATAGGGAACTAGATGACATTTTTGCACTGCAAGACGAAATTAGTCTTTTGATTGCTGATAAAATTCGTGAGAATTTTGGACATATCGATATTGGCGATTCTCTTGCTACAGTACAAACGGGAAACCTTACTTCTTATCAATGGTATTTGAGAGGGCGGTACTACCAGCTTACTTGGAACTTAGCGAATATGGAAAAGGCTATAGAGTTTTATCAAAAGGCTGCAGATTTTGATAGTTCCTATGCCGACCCGATTGTATCCATCGGATGGTGTTATGCTATTATCGCAAGTTGGGGGCATATTGATAGAAAAGAAGGTTTAGAAAAAGCCAATTTATATCTCGATAAAGGATTGAAAATGAATCCCAATTCCTACACAGGGTATTTTGGTAAGGCGACTATTAGTTTTTGGGGAAATTGGCAATTCGAAAATGGTTTCAAAGAACTGCAACTTTGTTTAAATGAGAACTCCCATTTCTCTGAAGGCAGGGAGGCTTTAGCCGAACTCTTTACTGCTACGGGTTTTTTTGAAAAAGCGGCTGAGGAAACAGAGCAGATATTGAAAATCAATCCACTTTCTCCAAACCATTATTATACCAAAGGTAATTTATATTATTTGCAAGGTGATTATCAAACTGCGCTCAAGTGTTTTGAAAGTTCCTTGAAGCTTGACAACAGTTTTGATTTGAGTCGACATTTAAAAGTAGCTTGCCTACTGTTTCTGCGCGATAAAGAAAAAACATTGAACTACGCTAAGTCTTTCCTAGACGATAAGTTGGTGACAATTATAGAAGCAATTTTCAATGCTGTGAATAACAACCAAGTCCCAGATTACGACGAGAGTTTACTATCCCAAAATCTAAATTTAATGGTGTATTGGGATTTTTATTATCTGGTGCATTGTCAAAAAACAGATATAGCTTTAGAACGTTTCAAAGAAATGGTGGAGAAACGCATTGGGCAAATTATAAACTTTCAGTTTGACCCATTCTTAGAACCTCTGAGAAATACAAAGGTTTTCAAGGGCTTACAGGATGTTATTTTTGGTGGTGTTCAAGCATCGACCTTCGATATTGAAACGGATAAAGTAGCAGACACTCCAACGTTTACGAACAAAGAATCAGATGAATTAAAAAGTGCATTAGACAAAACTCTTAGTTGTGAGCAAGCTTTTCTTCGTTCAGATTTGTCACTTCGTTTATTAGCGGAAGAATTAAGCATTCACCCAAACCGTTTGTCAAAATTTATCAATGATTATCTACAAACTAATTTTACAGAATTAGTTAACGGTAAGCGTTTGGAACATTTTCAAAAGATAGCTTTGTTACCCGAAAATAGCCATTTGACCTTATTGGGGTTGGCTTATGAAAGTGGGTTTAATTCCAAAACGGTTTTCAATACCTACTTTAAAAAAGTGGCAGGTATGACGCCAAAGCAGTGGCTAAAAAGTCAAGTATAGAATGATGTTCTACCTATTTGTAATTTACATTACACTCCATAGACAGTAGTTTAATATGAAACCCTTGCGGCCTTGTGAACTGCAAATACTTTAATGGAATTTGTTTTACCTTTTAAGTTTTTAGTTCCTAAATCCTCTAATCTATAGGTTTCTGAAGGTTCTAACTTTCGCGAAAGCGGTTCTGAAATTAAGAAGCCTTTTTTTAGTTCAGTTGTGAGCCCTAGTATTCTAGCAGTTGTATTCAGCACATCCCCTGTAAAGAAAATATCTTTTTTCAACGCTCCTATTTCGCCAGTTGTTACCTGGCCGAAATGTAACGCTGCTTTGAAATCCGGGATAGTATTGTACTTTTTCTTAAAGTTCTTTTTTTGCTTTTGTAATGCAGTTTTCATATCAAAAAAACATTCAACACATCGGTTGTTCTTTAAACCTTTATCCAATTTCCAAGTAATGACAATCTCATCGCCTACGTATTGATAAACTTCACCATAGTTTTTTAGAATAGCATCCGAAAAACTTCGGTAGTAATCTCTTAATAATTTGAAGTAGGTTTTGTGGCCCAGTTTTTCTGCAATAGTGGTGCTATCCTTCATATCCACAAACATAAATATGCGATTTTCATCAACAGGTTTGTGGTAGCGACCTGTAAAGAAATTATATAATATATTTTGTCCCAAGTTTTCGCTAATTTCCGAATACAGCAGGGAGACTAGAAGCGAAAAAAGCAGTTGAATCCAAGTACTGATATGTGTTATACTGGTAAAAAAACCAACGTACTCATTCCATATCTTCTTGCTAAAAAAAGACTCATTGGATACTATACTTGCGGCCAATAAATATAGAATCAAAACCAAAACGGAAAGTACAACAGTATATAAAAACAGTTTGCCAATAATCTTTTGCGGAAAACTTTGCTTTATAAAAAGTTTGTTGACAATAAAGACTTCAATACAACCTACAATACAGCCAACCAAAAAAATGCTGACTGATGCAAAAATCACTATCTCGAATGTTAACGGAACGTCAGATTCTATAATGTCAGTTTGCTCAGGATTCACTGCATATTGAGACCACATTACTAGAAATGCAATCGCAAGCCAAATGATTCCAAAAGGGAGTATGCGTTTAAGATAATATTTGTTTTTGATTGATATTGACATTGTTACAAAGGAATCAAACTTTCAAATCAATTCATAGTAAAAAGTTCCGATTCTCATTGTATAGGTTCTGAATTTCATTTCAGAACGATTGCCTTTCCTTTCCAAGTCATCTTTGTATCATCAAAAAATTATCAATCCACTTCGCAATAGTGCGGAGTAAAAAAACGAACAGTTATGACAACAAGTATTAGAATTATTTTAGCCACTGTATTAGCACTATTACTATCTGTTACCACGTCGTGCTCAAACGATGATGACAACACGGTAGCACAATCGACGCCTAATGGAATCCAAACTCAGGACAACCTTACCGCATACCTTGAAGAAATCATTGAAACCCAAGAAATCCCTGGTTTTGCGCTAAGTATTGTCAACAATGATAATGTTGATTACAAGACCTCATTTGGTTTTGAAGACATTGAAGAACAACGCGATTTTAATAACCAAACAGTTATCAATATAGCTTCCTTAAGCAAATCATTTGTTGGCGTTGCCACTGCAAAAGCTATTGAACAAGGCTATTTTACTTTAGATACACCTATCAATGAGTTATTGCCTGTTGAGATTGTAAATCTTGAAAATCCAGATGCAGTAATTCGGGTAAGGCATTTGGTCACACATACATCGGGTATTGTAGATGACCAAAACACCTACCTTCAAGCCAATTATTTCATATTACCCAATCAAGATATGAGCACAACTGGTGCTACTATTTTGACGAATGGTCTAGGTCTTGAAGTAATGAATCCTGTTTCGCTTGAAGAATATTTAGCAGAATATTTTTTGGAAGATGGAGGGTTGTATGGCAATTCCAATTTTATCGATACAGAACCAGGTGAAGTTTGGTCGTATTCCAATGTGGCTACTTCTTTAATGGGTTATGTGATTGAATCGGCGACAGAAGAGGATTTCGCTTCCTATGTGAAGGCCCATATTTTATCGCCCTTACAAATGAATAATTCCACTTTTGATGTAACAGAAGTGAACCAACAGGAATGGGCCATTTCTTATATAGACAAAAATACACCGCTTCCATTTTATGGAAATCACGGCTATCCTGAAGGAAGTATACACACAACAAATGATGATTTGGCCAACTATCTTTTAGATATGACCAAAGGCATCAAAGGACAATCCAATACGCTTTTCGGAACGGCTTTTTATGAACTATTATTTACCCCGCAGCTTGACGCAGGTATTGTACCCAATGGATTTGCCGAAAACCACGGCTTGTATTGGTACAAAAAAGGGAATCTTTGGGTTCACGGAGGTAATAGTTTAGGAGTGTCTAGCCATATGGAAATTAAGGCAGATGGCAGTTCAGGCTTCTTTGTCATTGCCAATATGGATGGCACTTTCACACAGAATGAAGGGAAGTGGAACACCGTATTACAACTAATTAAAGACGGTATAGAAGAGTATTTACAGAATAATTAATCGAATAAAATGAATGGTGATGATACGAGAAAGAAAGAATAGTAAAATCCTTCTTGCTGGAGCCACAGGCTATTTAGGAAATCATATTGCTCAGGCTATCGTAGCCAAAGGACTGTCAGCAAGATTACTTACACGAAAGAAGGAAAAACTAGCACAATATCAGTCGGAAAGCATTGAAATAATGGAGGCTACGGTTACCGAACCCAATACGCTTTCAAGAAGTTGTGAAGAAATTGATACGGTGATATCCACCATAGGTATCACGCGCCAAAAAGATGGGTTCACCTATATGGATGTAGATTATCAAGCCAATCTAAATCTGTTACGAGAAGCCCAGAGAGCGGGTGTGAGAAAGTTTATTTACGTATCTGCTATTAATGGTGACAAGCATCGAGACCTAAAGATTTTTGAAGCTAAAGAAGCGTTTGTAGATGAGTTGAAAACTTCAGGGCTTGAATACACAGTAATTAGACCGAACGGATTTTTCTCTGATATGAAGGACTTTCTTCAAATGGCAAGTAAAGGGCGTGTGTTCCTTTTCGGAAATGGAGAACAATTGATGAATCCGATTCACGGAGCCGATTTGGCAGAAATTATTTTGAATATGATTGATGACCCTACCAATGAATGTTCTGTAGGTGGACCAGACGTGCTTACACAAAATGAAATTGCAGAACTCGCATTCGATGCTCTTGGCAGAGTGCCCAATATCTGGCATTTACCAGATTCGGTGAGACGTTTCAGCCTTTGGTCGATACGCACTTTCACTTCCATTGAGACCTATGGACCCATTGAGTTCTTCCTGACCTTGATGGCCAATGATAATGTGGCAACTCGCTACGGAACGCATAAAATAAGAGACTTCTATTTCGCGGAAGCAAAAACTAATCAAAATATAAAGTGATGATGCAAAAAATGTTAAGTAATAAGTGTCCCAATTGTGATAAAGGACATATTTATGAAGAGAAGAATATCTATTTCAATTTTAGAAAACCAAAAATGAACAAAAGTTGTTCGCATTGCGGATTTGCTTTTGAAAAAGAACCTGGATTTTTCTTTGGAGCAATGTATGTCAGTTATGCGCTGGGAATTGCCGAAGCAGTAGCTGTGTTTATCATCGGAACATTCTTTTTTGAAAACACATTCGATTTGAAGATTCTTCCTTGGATAGCCATTACCATTCTTTCACTATCCTCATTTAATATGCGAATGGCAAGAATCATTTGGATTTATCTATTGAAGGGAGTTTGAAGCTTTTTAAATCTCGATTATCGAGTAAAAAAGTTCGGATTTACATTCCAGAACGACTGGCGACCTAATCCGTCGCATCTTTGAAACATCAAATTACAAGAGTTTATTCATCAACAAAATCAATCCAGTATGAAAACAGATTTTTATTTACTCGCTACGTACGTGCAAGAGCTACAACTCTTCGCAATACAACTGCATTTAGACACTATCGTGGGCAAAGGACGATGGAATTTTGACCTCGAAGATTGTGACAAGGTGTTGAGACTGAATTGCAACTATGCTAAGAAAGAAAAGGTGATTCGCTTCCTTGACCGAAACGAACTCTTTCACAAAGAACTTCACTACCTAGAAAGTGAGCAATATGCGCACATAGGCAAAGTGAGACCACTCTCGGTGTATAATATTCCTTTAAATGCATAAACCTATCAAAAATGAAAGCAGTAGTATATTCTAAATATGGGGCACCAGAAGTTCTACAACTTAAGGAACTTGAAAAACCTGTGCCTAAGCCCAATGAGATTTTGGTAAAAGTGTTTGCAACCTCTGTGACATCTGGTGACGTCCGATTACGGGCCTCAGATTTTCCACCACTATTTTGGTTACCGGCACGATTGATTTTCGGATTGTTCCGTCCCAAAAAGCAAATCTTAGGTCACGAATGGTCTGGAGCTATTGAACAAGTCGGAGCAAAAGTTTCAAAGTTTAAGGTTGGCGATAAAGTATTTGGCACCACCACTATGTTGAAAACAGGAGCCTATGCCGAATATATGTGTATTCCTGAACATTGGAGTCAAGGGGTTGTGGTTAAAAAGCCAAAACAGCTTTCTCACAAAGAAGCTGCGGTTTTGCCTATTGGTAGTATGACGGCGCTGTTTCTACTACAAAAAGCAAACATTCAGAGAGACCAAAAGGTGCTTATCTATGGAGCTTCGGGTAGTGTGGGAAGCTATGCAGTACAAATTGCTAACTATTTTGGGACGCGTGTTACAGGAGTCTGTAGTACTCGAAATATTGAGATGGTTGAACAATTGGGAGCGGAAACCGTAATCGATTACAAAAAACAGGATTACAGCCAATCATCAGAACGCTACGATATCGTATTTGATACCGTAGGTAAAACCTCGAAGTCGGCTGCTAAAAAGGTACTGAAGCATAATGGGAAATTCGTTTCCACAAAAATGCTCACAAAAGAAAGCACAGAGCTGCTTTTACAGGCCCGTCAATTGGCAGAAACGGGAAAAATAAAACCATTTATAGACAAAGAATACAACTTAGAAAATATAGTTGAAACACATCGATATGTAGATTCTGGCAGAAAACGAGGGAATGTATCAGTAGTTGTCCATCATCAAAAAACAAACGAACAATGAAAAAAGTACTCATCATTAACGGACACCCAGATAAAGAAAGTTACAATTGGGCTTTGGCAGAAAGCTATAAGAAAGGAGCCATTTCGGGAAGTGCCTTAGTAGAGACCTTAAATCTTAGCGAATTGAATTTTGACCCCAATTTAAAATATGGATACAGAATTCCGTATGAGTTAGAACCCGATTTAAAAATGGCTATAGAAAAGATTAAAGAAGCAGAACACTTGGTTTGGGTGTTCCCGATGTGGTGGTACGGTTTGCCTGCTTTATTAAAAGGTTTTATTGACCGAACATTTTTACCAGGTATCACTTTTAAATATCAAAAAGGAAAATTGTTCCCAGATAAACTATTGAAGGGTAAAACAGCACGAATTATTGTAACTGCCGATACGGTAAGCTGGTACAATAGTTTGGTGATGAAAAATCCAGCAATCAATCAGTTTAAAAAAGGAGTCTTGGAATTCTGCGGTGTAAAACCAGTCAAGGTTACATACTTGGCTGCGGTAAAAGATTCCACAGAAAAACAACGAACGAAATGGCTTTCTAGAGTTAATCGCCTCGGAGTTAGTGTATCCTAAAATAAGTCTTAAACACTTTTAGAACAAATCAGACTTCCGCTCAAACAAGTGTTTTGAGCTTTACATCAGCAAATTTGTATCAGTATTAATCAAAAAATAGAAAAAAATGAAAAACATTTTAGCCTTTTCTGGAAGTAACAGTCCAGATTCCATTAACGAGAAATTAATCCAATCCGTAATTGAAAGATATCCGGAGTATGACATTAATTTAATAGACCTAAAGCAATTTGAAGCACCAATTTATTCACCGAGTATTCAGGCAAAAGGTATTCCAAAACCCATTCAGGATTTGTATGCCATTTTTCAAGAAAGTGATGGCTTTATCATTGCTTCCCCAGAGCACAATGGTCTGCCAACAGCATTTTTAAAGAATACTTTCGATTGGCTCTCTGCATTCACACAACAATTCTTTGGGGAAAAACCAGTCTTGTTGCTTAGTACTTCACCTGGTGCCACAGGCGCACAAACGCAACTGGCTTTATTGGAAAAGTTAATCCCGATTTGGGGTGGAATTGTAAAAGCAAGGTACTCGTTGGGAAGTTTTAATGAGAACTTCGATACTAACTACAATACTATAACCAACAAAGCGGAACTACAACTGTTAGACAAAGCATTGTTCGCTTTCGCGGAAGCGGAATATGAACCAAAGAAAACCAATGCGGAAGTTGTACAGTCCTACTTTGATGCTTTTCAAAAAGGAGACTTAGATGGGGTTCTTGATGTCTTTCATCCCGACTGTTATATAGTAAGTGTGAAAGAAGAAGAACGATTAAAAGAACAATTGCACGGTATCTATCGCACCCGCAAGGAAGCGAGACAGTTTTTAAGGAACATTGTATCGCTTTTTGAAACCAAAGAATTCATTGTTGATACGGTTCTAGAAGCGGGCGATAATTTGGTAGTCGCTAAAGGCACATTCTCGCATTTGGTGAGAAGCTCAGGAAAACTCTTTAACAGCAACTGGGTACAGCTTTGCGTTGTGGAAGATGAAATGATAAAAGAATATCGCTTTTACGAAGATTCTGCTGCGCTTATTGAGGCATCTAACATTGAATATGCTTAAAAGTGATACCAGCAGCAATACAACATCAATTTGAATTTTGGAGTCATATCGGTCAAGTGGGTGGATACTTTCATCAATATGAAGGATTTTCCAGTCTTTCCCCTAAAGACGCCACTTGGCCATCCAAAATATTCAACCTTAAAACGCACCATATTGAAAGGTTGAAAGGGAATATTGAAGGATATAAGTTAACTAAGTCGGTCGCTGTTGCAGAAAATGAACACATCGAAGCACTTTTAAAAACACAAGGATTTATCCCAACCTCTTCTGTGGAAGCAATGACAATGAAAGTCCAGTTGAAAACAGTATATACCGAATATCCTGAGATTGAAAAAGTAACGGATGAGATTGGCGCGAAAACTTTTGCAAAAATCGCTTCAGAAGCTTTTAGGTATTCTATTTACAATAGTACCATAAATCCATTAATACAAAACGAAAAGGTTCAGCTTTTCTTAGGAAAATACAAAGGGAATTATGTAAGTTGTGGAATTGTATTTCAAGATTCTAATGGCGATTCTGGACTTCATATGATTGGCGCCAAAAAAGAATACCGAGGTTTGGGATTAGGAAAGAAAATGACCGAACATTTGCTTTCTATCGCATTAAGAAACCATAGTCAATACATTCATCTAGTAGCCTCAAAATTAGGAGCGCCCATTTATCACAAACTTGGCTTTCAAAACCGAGGATATTTAAAATCTTACACCATTTAATACTACTATTATGAAATATATCTATTTAATCCTGTTCGGTGCTATTTTCAGTACCAATGCTCAAAATGTAAATGAACTTTTGTTGAGCGAATTAGATGCTACATCAGAGAATCCTGTACATAGCATTTCCGTATTTATGAAAACTAATGATAGTCTCATAGTAAGCCAGGCAGTTGGACTGCGCGAAAAAAACGGAAGTAAAGCTAGGACAACAGACCAGTTTAGAATAGCCAGTAGCACCAAAATGTTCGTCTCTACCATTATTCTACAGCTAGAAGACGAGGACAAACTCAAAATTTCGGATGAAATATACCCCTATTTAAACGATGTAAAATATTTAAGGCTGGATGATTTCCATTTGTATAAGAACTCCGCTTTCGCGAAAACAATTAGTATAGAGCAGCTACTATCGCACAAAAGTGGATTAACCGATATTTTCAATGACAAACAAGAAGCTTTTTTTGGGCGTGTGATGCAAAATCCTGAGCAGCAATATCAACCTAAAACCATTGTCGATTTATATTTTGAATTTGGATTGAACAAGGAGGCCAAGTTTAAACCAGGAGAAGGGTGGCATTATTCAGATATGAATTATGTATTATTAGGGCTTTTAATTGAAAAATTAGACCAAAAATCGTTATCACAGTCAATTCGCGACCGCATTCTACGACCACTGGATTTAAAGGACACTTATTTTGAGTTTTACGAAAAAACAGAAACGAATAAATCAAGAATGCATCAATATGTAGGTGATATTGATTTTAATGCTGTGAACACCTCATTTGATTGGTCAGGGGGAGGATTAGTAAGCACTCATCAAGACCTAGCCGTTTTTATCAAAGCCCTTTTCAACGGAAAGCTTATTTCTGAAACATCATTACAAAAAATGACGACAACAGAAGCAACTTATGAAAATCATTTGCCCTACGGTTTGGGGGTCTACAAATCGGTTTATAATGGTGACACCTTTTATGGACATTATGGATTTTACGGAACGTATATTGGTTATTGTCCAGAAACAAAAACGACACTTTCGTATTGTATCACTCAAGCAATGCCTTTTTTTAATGTGTATGAATTTGTAAATTACATTGTTGAAAATTCAAAATGAAAACACCTAAAACCATAGCCATTTCTTTCTTCTTGATTGCCTTGGTTATGGGTGTGATATTTTATTTTGATTTGAGCTTCCCTAGAGGTTTAGAAGGATACTTTAAGAAATCGTATTATGGGCAGTTCGGTGCGCTTGCCATTGCCATAGAATTGATAATCGCATCATATTATTTGTTTCGGGGAAATAACAAAGCAAATTTCTATCTAGCACTATTCGGTTTTACGGCTGTTTTGGATATATTATTTCATATCAGCGGTTTTCTCACAAGTAATGTTCCGATTTATGGAATGATTATGTTTGGAATCTGTTCTATCATCTCCTTTTACATTTCATTTTCAAACTCTTTTAATTTAGGCAAGATATCCCTTTGGGGTGCCTTATTGAGCTTTGTAATGGGGAACCTTATTGAGTGGTTTTTTAATTTTTATTAAACCAGTAGGATACCGAAAGCAAACTAATATCTTTTTAATTTCGGACGAATTCTTTAAATTAAGTTCCTGTAAACGTGTTAGGAATTGAATTATAAAGAATCTCATAAGCTTTTACTTCGCAATGTATCTCGGTTTATCAACTTAACTGAGTTAGAAAAGCAGAAATACATCTCTTTACTCACCGAAATAAAGGTGGAGAAGAAAGATTTCCTTATGCAAGCAGGTGAGATTACCAAGTATGAATATTTTATCACCAAAGGATGTTTGAAAGTGTATACTTTAGATGAGGAAGGCGCACCTCATATTTCAATGTTTGCTATTGAAGATTACTGGACTGGTGATTTGTCAAGCTTTATGACCAAGGAACCTTCAAGATATTATATTAAAGCAACGGAGCATTCAGAACTTCTGGGAATTTCGAGAGAGAATTATGATTTGTTGTTTCGAGAGATTCCAAAATTTGAAAGGTTTTATCGCATCTTATATCAAAAGTCTTTAATCAGTTATATCAGACGCTCAAACTACGGCATATCTTTAACAGCTGAAGAACGATATTTAGAATTCAAAAAGAAATATCCGCAAATTGTCAGTAGAATTACTCAAAAAGATTTAGCTGCATACATTGGGATTACACCAGAATTTATGAGCAAAATTATCACAAAAGTCAATCGAATGTAAAAGTCTTAAACTAGTTCATTTTTTTTCACGCTTCACCATCGCAATTTTGAAGTGTGAAAAAAGTAAAACTCATATCAACAGTCTTTATAATTGGTTTTGTAAGTACGTTACAAGCTCAATTTACCCAACTAGAACTCTTTTCAGGTTTTGATAAGACCGACTTCACACTGCTGTCTAGCTATTCAGTTAATGACAGCAACACCTTAAGCATAACCACCCTAGCTTTCTTTCAGAAATTTAGAAAAAAAGAAAATCAAGTCTTTGATGACGTAGGCGTACAACCTACATTATTCTGGAATTTTAATGAGACTATATCCGTCGGACCTTCCCTATACTATAATAGTTTCGGAGGGTTTTCAGAAAGACTATCAGCTCAGTTCACCTTAAAGAATTCCAGCGCTCTATTTATTGTTATTCCAACTGTAGCATATTCAGAAAAGAAACAGGCTAGTCAAGCCGAAATATTTGCCCAATTTCAATTAAGCAAACCACTAACCGCAACTATTTCACTGTGGTTGAATGGACAGTTTCTAACTGTTTGGGATAAGTTCAAATCGCATTCCAGAAGCTTCCAACAATTACGTTTAGGTCTATCCTACAAAGGACATCAATTTGGATTTGGGGCAGATTTTGACCAATACGGACATAAACCTATTCAAAAATCCTCTTTCGGATTGTATTACCGTAAAACATTTTAAACCATACATATTATGAAAAATCTATTCAAAAAATTAATTACGACACACCCTAATTTGGGGTTTAGTATTGCACGTTTAACGCTAGGATTAGTCATATTTCCGCACGGCGCGCAAAAGTCATTAGGACTCTTCGGTGGATATGGTTATTCCGGTACGATGGAGTCGTTGACTACCCAAATGGGTTTGCCTAGTATTGTAGCATTCTCAGTGATTATGATTGAGTTTTTTGGCTCTATTTCATTGGTTCTTGGACTCTTTTCAAGGTTTTGGGCAATGTCTCTTGCAGGTATGTTTACTGGCATCATAATTACTACGCAGTTAGAACACGGATTTTTTATGAACTGGTATGGTAACCAAGCAGGTGAAGGTTACGAATATTCTCTTTTAATAATTGGTCTTGCATTGAGTGTGTTATTAAATGGAAGCGGAAAATGGTCAATTGATTCTATAATCTTAAAAAATAAATAATTATGAAAAAAGTAATCACAATTGCAGGTAGCAACAGTCAAAAATCCATCAACAAAATGCTCATAGAGTACACTGTCACGCTTCTGAAGGATGTGGAAATCTTGACCATTGATTTAAATGATTATGTACTTCCCATCTATGGAGAGGACTTTGAAGCAGAGAATGGCATCCCCACAGCCGTCAAGAGACTAGATGAAATCATCAATACGGCAGATGCATTTATTATCTCTTTAGCAGAACATAATGGTTCCTATGCCGCAGTATTTAAAAATACCTTAGACTGGTTATCACGTTTAGATATGAAAATTTGGAAGGAGAAACCTATGCTACTTATGGCAACTTCCCCCGGAGGAAGGGGCGGCGAAACTGTACTACAAGCGGCAAATGCTTCTTTTCCATTTCTGGGAGCACGAATCATAGAAACATATTCGTTGCCATCTTTTTATGACAAATTTAAGGATGGTGGAATTGTAGAAGAGCACTATAGAAAAGAATTGGCAGATAAAGCAGTGGCATTTTCTAAAAAATTGGGCTAAGATAACGGAACACAACTCTGGAAATTCCTTGATAAACTACATCAAGTTAATAAATAGAAATCCAGATAGTTAATCTTCGATTTGCACAATGCACTTTTCGAACAAATCATATTTCCGCTCGAATAAATGATGGGGAGTATATCTACGCAACTTTGTACCATAATTAACAATCAACCTTTTAACAATGACCACATTAGTGAAATTAATTATCGCCATCTGTCTAGCAACTATGACAGGGCAAAATGACCCTCAGGCATCATCTGATGGATATGAAGGTCTAGCGTATGCAGGTCTATCTAAAGAAGACCCGATAGAGGAAAGAGCGTTTACGGTTCTTACAAACAAATGCAATGTCTGTCACGAGAAACGCAATCGTAGACGTGTCTTCACTGAAGATAATATGAATGGCTGGTCAAATTATGTATACAAGCAGGTGTTCATTAAAAAGCGAATGCCAAAAGGCAAGAAAATAAAACTCACCAGCGAAGAGTATCAAGATTTATTAACCTGGATATCATCCATAAAAAATAATGAAAATGGAAATCAACTTTAAAATCATCATATTGATACTAGGCATCTTATTTACTGGACTCACCGCAGGATTATGTTTTACTTGGTCTAACGCAGTAACTCCGGGAATCGGCAGACTGGATGATTTAGGTTTCTTACAGTCATTTCAGGCAATGAACCGTGCCATCATTAACCGCAGTTTTCTCATCACCTTTTTTGGACCAGTAATACTGCTATTCATCAATGCCTATTTGCATCGTAATGCACATCCCACGACATTTTGGTCATTTATGCTCGCGGCAATTCTATTCCTCATTGGAATAGGGTTGATAACGGTTTTCAAAAATGTACCGCTTAACGAACTGTTAGATAAAACGGTTCTTGAAAACCTTTCGACTATTGAGCTTAAGGAACTACGAACCAAATTTGAGCAGCCTTGGAATCGTTGGCATATTCAGCGTACCATTGCTTCTTTCACATCCTTTGCACTATTGCTTATAGGATTAATTCATTCAAAATAAAGACACTTTCGCAAAAGCGTAATCAGCCAAGTTTAAGCAATTAGATAACCGCAAAACAAAAGAATTATGAATACCAATTTTCATTTACTAGCAACATATGTACAGGAGATACAGCTTCTAGCTATCCGACCCCATTTGGATGTTATCGTTGGTACTGGTCAATGGAATTTTGACCTAGAGGATAATGATAAGGTTTTAAGATTACACAGTAGCCATTCAACCAAAGAGAAGGTGATTCGTTTCCTAAAACGAAATGAACTCTTTCATAAGGAACTTCATTATTTGGCAAGTGAGCAATTTGCGCATATAGGTCAAGTAAGACCGCTTTCATTTTACAATCAATCAAAAACGAACAGTTATGAAATATTTTAGAGCTATCAGTATTGGAATTATTATCTGGATTATTGGGGTGAGCGTATACAATATATCGTTTTTCATCCCCGTCTTAGAAAACCCAGCAGAACAAGCAAACACTGCGTTATTCATTGCAGTAATACCATTGGCGTGGCTTGGAGCAAAGCGGTATTATGAGAAGGAAAATCATACCCAAGGATACAGGGTTGGACTAACATTCTTTTTGATTGCGGCCATTCTGGATGCATTGATAACAGTACCTCTTTTTATTATTCCATACGGAGGTTCTCATTACGAATTTTTTACAGACTTGGGCTTTTGGCTAATAGGTCTTGAGTTTATAGCCATCGCTACACTCTATTGGTTTACTAAAGTCTATACCAAAAGAACCATATCAAATTTTCAAAAATAGAATCAAAAAAGACTTCAAGAGTTGAAGCACAATTATTTATCAATTTAAAAACAAATAAAAATGAAAACTGAAAACATCGTAGTCATCGGAGGAACGGGAAAAACTGGTCGCCGAGTAGTGAAAAATTTAAAGGAAGCTGGATACAACGTTCGAGCTGTTGGCCATAGCACTACTCCCGCTTTAGATTGGGAAAACCCAGAAACGTATGACGCCGTATTAGAGGGTATGGATAGAGCCTATATCGTGTACTATCCAGACTTGGCTGTGCCAGGCTCGAAAGAGGCCATAACCACCTTAACCGAAAAGGCTAAAAAAGCTGGACTACAAAAAGTAGTATTGTTATCGGGTAAAGGAGAAACTGAGGCGGAAGCCTGCGAACAAATTGTAGCAAATTCTGGCTTAGACTACACCTTGGTTCGAGCATCTTGGTTCAACCAGAATTTTAGTGAAGGTGCTTTTATAGACTTTGTATTAGATGGTGTTGTAGCACTACCTATGCCAGAAGCTAGAATTCCCTTTGTAGATGCCAATGACATCGCAGATGTAGTCTCTAAGGTATTAGTGGATGACGCTTACAACGGCCAAACTATTACCGTAACGGGTCCAGAAATGAGGACTTTTGAAGAAGTTGTTGGGATTATGGCGAAAGCTAGCAACAGAGAGCTACAGTATGTGCCTATTTCTATTGAAGAATTTAAGGATGGGATGAGAAAAGCGGGATTGCCAGATTCTTATGTTTGGCTCTTCGGTTACTTATTTAAAGAAGTGTTAGGAAATCCAGATAACCAAGAGATTTCTTATGACGTTGAAAAAGTGTTGGGTAGAAAAGCTATCGACTTTACTGAGTATGCTGCAAAAGTGGCAGCTACAGGTGCTTGGAATGTAGCAGTACCTCAAACCAACTAATTAGTAAGCAAAGGCTCTGTAAAACGCGACGAGTTTTCAGGGCCTTTTAATGTCTTGTTTCACTTTAGAATTTACTTCTATAGATAAAATATCCTTTTCAAAACTCGGCCTATGAAACGATTTTTAAAATATACGGTATGTGCAATTGTATTGATTGCAGTGTATGCAACAATAATTTCCTTTGGTACTGATAGAGGGTGGTGGTATACACCATTTACACAGGAAAAAGCACCTAATGAGTTTATTTCCTCTGTACAAGAGGAGTTACAAAATGAGTTTATTGGTAATATGGCTTTGGGAGTTTTTAAAAATGGAAAACTTACAGCAGAGTCTTTTCACTCGAATGGTAAGACTGTAGATAGAAATACCGTTTTTCAAGTGGCATCATTATCTAAGTTTGTTTCTGCCATTGGCGTGATGAAACTTGTACAAGATGGAAGATTAGATTTAGATGTTCCAATAAACCAATACCTGACCAGATGGCACTTACCAAAAAGTGACTTTGACAATTCAAAAGTAACAGTAAGATATTTGTTAAGTCATACCGCAGGATTAACCGATGGTCTCGGTTATGCGGGTTTTGAAAATACAGAAGATGTTCAAACTTTAGAAGCATCCTTAACCAAAGCGAAAGATGCAGACTCAGGTAGTGATGGTAGAACGGTCGTTGGTATCGAGCCAGGAATTGAGTGGCGATACTCAGGTGGTGGTTTCACCCTTTTGCAACTTATTGTTGAAGAAGTAAGTGGGCAATCTTTCGATGCCTATATGAAAACTGAAATTTTTGAGCCATTACAAATGATATCGTCCTTTTATGAATGGGATGAACGCTTTCGCGAAAGCGTAGCAGATTTCTACAATTCAGATGGTTCAAAAGCAAGACATCGCTATTATACAGCACAGGCAGCAAGTGCGCTTTACACCACTTTGGCAGACTTAGAAAAGCTCTTTTATTTATTTGATAAAGACCATACTAATCAAAAACCATTATCAACTGATTTTCAAAAAATGATGTGGCAGGCGGAAGCAGAAACACTTGGAGCTCCCATTTATGGGTTAGGCACCTTTTTATATACCGAAATAGACAACCAAAACTTTATCATAGGTCACGACGGAAAGAACAATCCACCTATTAACACGGCTTTTCGATACAATCCTGTAACAAAAGATGGCATTATTCTTTTAACAACAGGAAGCGCTGATTTTGCCACAAGAATAGCGAGCGATTGGGTGTATATCCACACAGGTAAAGTAGATGCACTTCTCTTTAAAAGGCAACTGGGAAAGATGATTCAAATTATGATTATTGGCGTGGTCATCATTTTGGTTTTGGTCATATCTATCGCTTTCATTCTTAAAAAAACTAAAAAATGATGATATCGTATCCACTCATCAAGCCTAAATATTATTGGTCTTTGATAAAGGACTTAAGTGCTTTTATTAAATCCCCTGTCTATAATACAGGGCTGCAAAAAAGTACGAGAAGTAAAGTCTATGACACCATCGGGCTCTTTTTAATCAAGGTAGTTTTCTCAGTAGTAGTAGCATCATTACTACAGTTCATTTATGACCCTGAGAATCTGACTTCAACAAATATGGCAGAGCGTTTTTCTCCTATACTTCTATTGGTGGTTGGTGGGGTTGTATTACCACTATTTGAAGAGATTACCTTTAGACTGTCACTAAAATTTAATCCAATATATCTTGCCTTAACCACCGGAGGATTTTCATATTACATTCTAACTAAGGCAGTCTTTAAAAGTAGATTATCGCTTATAGATGACTCATTATGGTATAGAGTAATAACCGCTGTTATAATAGTCCTAATTACGTATGCCGTTTGCAGAAAAAAGAACATTTGTTTAGTGTTACGGCAATTTTGGGAGAAGAATTTTAGAGTGATATACTACTTGTCTTGCCTAAGTTTTGCTTGGTTACACATTTTTAATTTTGAGTTAAGTTTAGTCAACCTTTTGTGGATGCCTATTCTAACACTTCCACAACTATTCAGCGCAACTATTGCAGGATACACAAGGGTTGCCTTTGGTTTTCAATATCCACTTTTGGTACATATGACAACCAACATTTTCTTTTTGAGTCTCGCATTTTTACCGATGGACTAGAAAAGAATTTCAGTGAATTTTTGGATTACTTAATCTGGCTTGGGCGATAGCCAAACTTTTTCGCGAAAGCGTTAGAAAATGAGCTAAGACTATCATAACCTACCTGCCACGCTGCTTCTTGAACAGTAGCTTCATTTTCACTGATAAGTTTGTGGGCAGAAGTTAGCCGTTCATTTTGAAGATATTTAAAGACAGGAACGCCAAAAATAGCTTTAAATTCTTTCTTGAGTCGGGTTGTATTAAACCCGATAGCTTTGGAAAGTTCTGAAAGTGATGGCGGATTCTCTAAATTTTCCAAGAGAATATCTTTTGCTTTATTCAGTTGCTCTCTGTGCAGTGGTTTTGACGCTTCTTCCTGTTTCAATGCAAGCTGACCAAAGAAATGCGATAGTAAAGCAGTAATCTGACTTCTGCAAAACATCATTTTGGTTTTTCCTGAATAGGTGTTTGAGAAAAAAGCGTCCACGATGTGTTCCATCTCTGGCGTCATAAAAAAACTTGGCCCTTCTACGTAATGGTCTTTAGGATTGACTAATTCATTCAGCAAGTCAGAGAACAATTCGCCTTCTTGATTCGGGAGTTCTTCAAGTTTACTCATCTTGGTAGCCACAACGATACATTTAAGGCTCTTTTCTGGGCTAACGGTATGTTCAAACTCTACTTTTTCATCTGCATAAAAAGCAAAGGAAAGTCCTTTGGTGTAATGAAAGTCTTTTCGTTTTTCACCGTATTTAACCGCTAAATCTACATTGCCAGAACCGTAAAAAGCCACAGCTACAATGGGCTCATCAAAATAACACGCATCTACTTCTACCTTAGTTGCATTTGCTTCTTCAACTAAAATTACAAAGTCATTGATATGGATAAAATCACGGGTCATTTTTCGAATGTTAATTTAAGAAATTTTGACGTTTTCTCATACACTGTCTCTCCAGTTTTAGGTTCGGCAGGTTCTTCTATAAAAACCGAGATACAATGCCGTTCAGCACATTCCCTTTCATTTCGTTGCTCTTTATTTCAGGAAAATTTAATTTGTTCAGGAGTTAACATATCATATGTGACTCCGGATCGCGTAAGATGTTTTACTGCTGTGTCCCAAGATTTTCTTTGCTGCATTGCTATCAAAAAATTAACAACAAAAGTACTATTAATGTTGGACAGATATCGCTTATATTTTTTTAGGTATTGGTTCCATATAAGGAACCGATTCTTTTAAAATGATGATAAAGGCTGGCGGGAACTGTTTTGCTATGCTCAATGTAAAGAGGAATACCTGGGTCAACTTCATAGGAATTTACAGTCGAATTGTCTCCAGAATCCTAGCTGTTATTTATCAAGTAAATAATCGAACTTATTGTCTCTTTAATTTTTTTAAAAGCTTTTTAAGTTTATTTTTCACCGGTGTATTGTTTGTTGTGGATGTTCTCTTGTCTTTAGAGCTGTAATCAAACGATATGTTTGGCGAGTGATTAAGGTATCGGCCAGCTTGTTCTAAAGCAATTAATGGATTACCATTAGGACTTTTTACACCTTCGATCTGGGTCCATACTAATCTTGGTTCTCTAGAATGAAATTTCCCTCTTTTTTCTGATTTAGGATTATCAACTGAAATGCTTTTTTTCTTTAATTTTTTGAATACAGAAGGAATAGGGTCTTTTGATCGATTAGAAGGGGCATCAATAGACTTTTTATTACTGGGTTGTGACGAATGGTAAGGTACAGGTCTTTCTACTAAAATTCTATTTCCTCCAATATTAGGGTTTCTGGCACCTTTTATATGTTTCCATTCTCGGGGCGTTTTACCTTTGTTAACCTTTTTTTCAATATTTTGTTTTGTATGCAAGGTAGGCTTTTGTATAATCGAACCGCGTGTTTTTAGTTGTTGATTAATACTTTTAAGATAACTTTCTGTGCAAGCTTCTCTTATTTGGTGTGCTTGAAACATTTTTTCATTAGCTTCGGCATAGGCAAAGTTTGCAATAGGGAGTAATGTGCCGTTTGCTTTTTTCATATGTTGGGTAGATCGATATAAAGATCCTATTGCCCCTACTTGAAGCGCCGCACCAGTAATCCCTAACCCTAACCAAACCCCTTGACCTATACCTGGAACAAACATCATCGGGACACCTGCAATTTGTAAGCCTATACCTGCTACATTAGCACCACCAGAAATATTCGCCCATTTTAATCCCCGTTGGGTAGTCTTTTGGGTTTTGTTGGTGTATTTTAGTCCTAGTTCTCTCCATTGTTCTGCCCCAGAGTGTTGTTCATCTCCTTTTGCCAGACGTTGTATTTCTGGATTTTCCTTTTCATTTTTTTGATAAAGTGCAGCCATTTGTGCAAAAGCTTTTTGGGTAGCAAGCTCTGGTGCATATTGGTATTGGTCTATCAAAGTAGTTCTAAGGTTCTCATAAAATTGTTTATAGGTGTTTTTTTTGTCTAGTTGCTCTTTAATCAAGTCATTTCCACCATCTTTTACCATGCTCATAATAGCATAATCTACTTCGGTTGCAGTAGATTTAGGAAGACCTATCATACTCCACTTTAGATCTTTGGCTACATCTTGTCCTGCAATAGCCGAAAGTTTAGAAGAAGCTTTAGAAATAGTTTTGGTAATAGCTTCGGGACTGGTTTCTGCGGGATATAATGCTTCCTCTATAAATATTTTCTTAAAAAAATCAAGATCCTCTTGCGGCATTCCTTCAGTAATTTCTTTTTGATCAAATAGTTTTTGGAGGCTTGGGCATAAGATAATATTCTTATAAGTTCCGTCTTTTTGTGGATCAAATAAGGCTTCTGCCGATTTTCCTTTGGTGATTTCCTTTAAAAAAGTTTTAGGATCATTGGCTTGTCCTTTCCATAACCCGTTTTCTGATGCTTCAATGGCTTGAGATTTAATAACAATGTTAGGGACCCCTTTGCCAATATTTTGCCCAAGATTACCCAAACTCTTTGGTAATTCCTCACTCTGGCCATAACATAGTACCTCTTCTACATTTGCATCAAACTGTTCAAATCGATTGGCTAGGGTTCTATGGCAAATATCCAAGTCGGTTTGCTGTAGATGCGGCCCCAAAAGTTCAGAAAGATTCGCTGCCTCTAATTGGTTTTCTACCAAGTTGTCAAGATTGCTAGAGTTATTTTCAAAGTATTCCTTCCATTTTTGGTCTACAGCTTCTTGTCGTTTCTGTAGTTCTTCTTTTATATAGTTTTGTTGATCATCTATTTGATTATTTTCAGAGAAATAATTTTGTGCTTCTTGAATTATGGAAGACTTTTCCTTTACGCCATCTGTTATTTTTACACGAGTATTTTTGGTGCAAAACTGTTTAATGAATTCCTTTTTGTAATGATCAGATTTTTGCTGCTGTTCTTGAGTAAGAGTGGCAGCATCCATTTGTAATTTAGACCGCCATACTTTTTTTATTTCCTCGGTAAACGTTTTCTTAAGTTCATCGTTCAGCCCTGTAATCAATACTCGTTCTAGAGGACTTGCGTTTATTGTGATATCTGCCAAACTAGCCAGGTTGTCTTTTTCTGCTTCGATAATGGTAAGTCTAGGTCTGCTGGCTATAGAATTTTTCCAAGCTTGTAGGTTTCTAGAGTATTCTTCTTCTTTTCCTGCTTTGGTACGTTTTGCCTGTGCCAGGTAAAGGTCCATCGTAAACGATTTTAGGTCTTCCTGGTTAACGGATCCTTTTATTGTTTTTATCTCCAGATCATTATCACCATCGATTTTCTCTAAAATATCTTTTAATCTAGTTTTATATTCTTCCTTTCTGGTTTGAAAATCACCGGCATATGTAGCAACAGGTATTTGATCTTGCTCTGTTTCCTTATTTGGGATACCATTTTTTATGTTATTCAACCTTTTATTGATAATAGCTATGCGTTCTCTTTGTGCGTCAAACATTTTACCATTGGCCAGTGCTAGGGCCATGTTTGCTCTGTCGAGATAATCTTTATTAGATCGATACTGATGATATAAAGAGTTTCCTTTTAATACATTAGAGAGTGTAAATCCACTATTGCCTGTGATTCCTAATCCCATAAATACTCCGGGAGGGATTCCTATTCCTGCAGATGCAACAGAGGTAAGGCCTAATCCAACCGCAGAGAGTGCGACACCGCCACCAAATAAATAAGGAGAAGGTTTCAAAGATTGATTGGCTTTTTTATTGGCATTCTGCAATTTGTTACTCTCATGAATACCATAGTCTCTCCATATTTCTGCTCCTGTTTCTCCCCAAATCAAGTCTTTTACGGTAGCGTTCTTTTTTTCTACATAATTATACGTGTCTATAGTTTGTGCAATCGCCCATTGTATAGCTTCTTTAGGGTTTTTGCCTTGTGCCAGATAATGATTTAGGTTTTCTTCATAGAATTTTTTGTAGATATTGCGTTGACCAAGTTTTTCTGTTATGATATCGTTACCTCCATCAGAAGAAATATCTCCAACAGAAAATTCAGACTCTACGATCGATGACTCAGGTTTGTCATACACATTTTTCATTAATGTTTTTTTCATAACCTCGCCTTTTCCTGCTCCAATATTAGAGCCCGCTTTGGATATAGTTTTGGTAATCGCTTTTGGTCCTGTGTTTGGCGGATATACGGCCTCATCAAATAATATGGTTTTGAGATAATCCAGATCTTTTTGCTCTATTTCGTTGCTATGACTAAAACCGTTAGACTCCATAAAAGAGCTGATATTATCATTTTGAAGCTGTTCTTTGTATATAGGGTTTACCAATATGTGTTGATAATCTTCATCGTTTTTAGCACCGATGATTTCTTGTGAATATTTACCCGCCGTTAAAGCATCAAACATCGTAACGGGATCTTTGGCAGCGCATTTGCCTAGCCCCCAGGATTTTGGCTCTTCAGTGTACATGGAAAAAATAGGGACTCCAGAGTCAATCTTGCTACCCAGGTCTCCCAATTTTTCAAATAGTTCCTCTTGTTGTCCATAGCAAACTACCTCCTCAGTTGCGGTATCAAACTCTGGAAACTCTTTACTCATTTTAGCAAAGTCAATATCGTTATCCTCTTTGGTGCCATGGGGACCTAATAATTCACGTATTGTTAGTTCTTGCAACAAAGACTCCCAGTTTTTGGTTCCTCCATTTTTTTGATAAACATTTTCAAAAAACTTTTGATAATCCTTAGAAGATTCTAGTTTTTGAGACCATAATTTTTTTAATTCATTTTTTAATTTGTTTTGAAGCCCAAGTTTTAAACCTGTAGTGATGACACGTTCTAGCGGAGAAGCGTTGAAAATAGCTTCTGCAATTTTCGGAATGTTCTGCTCGGAGGCTTCTATAATTACCAAACGGGTTCTGGAATTCGTAGATTTTCTCCATAGGTTGATATCTTTTTCGTATTCTTCTAAAGTAGTTTGTTTGGATTGCTCTGATTGTTGTTTAAAAATATCTACCGTAAAAGACTCCTGTAATGTTCGGTCTATCTTTTTGTTTCCATGGATTCTGCCATCTATAATTTCTCTCTTAGCAAGAGTTTCTTCTCTTTCTTTTAGTAATTTGTCTTCATCTCTCTTACTTAACATAGAATTTTTTTTTGACATTGCACGTAACTATTCAGCGGTTATTTTAGGCAGGAAATAATTTTTATTGAAAGCTTGTTTGATCTGCTCTAATACATTTTCTTTATTTTTCTTTACAGTAGCAATATAGCCTCTTATAGTTGCAAAGTATTGAGCGTGTGTTTGGGATCTAAAGCATCCTGACACCTTTTGTTTTACCTTTATCATTCTGAGATCTCTTTCCGCTTGATTATTGTCAAAAGGGATATCAGCTTGTTTGATATATTTAAGAAACAAGTCTTTATGCTTTTCTAAAGCAAAAGCTAATCGTTGTTCATCTGTTTTCTTAAATTTTTTATCATATGATTTTATAATAGGTCTTATAATAGCGACATATTCTTTGTAGATTCTTGAATAATATGATGCTTTCAGATTTGGATTTTTCTGTTTATGTTTTTTTGCTCTTACTAGTAGTTCTCTGATTCGCTTTGCCCAAGAAGCCTCAAATGCTTCTTCTACATATATAAGGTCTCTTAATATAAGAGCATTGCATAGACTGTGTTCACATTGATAGGAGAAGTAACTGCTAAAACGATCATGAACGAGTGTTCCATTATATTTTTCTAATATTCCTATAGCATCCATAGCCTTTTTACCTCTTTTTAAGTGATGTGCAAAAAAGCTTATAGTTTTGTTACTGATCACGTGTATCCAAGTATTTTTACCATTAAGACGAATTCCTGTTTCATCTGCGTGTAATAAAGTATTCTGTAATAATTGCTTTGTTATTTGTTGTTCATAGTTTTGTAAATGCGCATAACATTGTTTTTGGAAATTTGACAAACTAGCTGTAGATAGTTGATGTCCTGTCAAGTCATAAATAAACTCAGCACAGCGAGCAAAAGGAAGCATTTGATAATTTTGAAGATATACGCAAAGCGACTTTAGGTTACTGCCATATTGTGCCTTTTGGGTTAATTCTTTAGGAAAAGATCCCATATTTTGTTTACCACAATAACCACATCTTTTCTTAGCTCTTCTATGCTCTGTTACTTTAATAGAGATCGTAGGAATATCAAAAACCTGACGTAAATCATACAACTCAACTCCCTGAGATAAGTCATTACCACAGCAAATACAACTAGTAACGTCGTAGAGTATAACCTGATCAACTTGAGAAACAATCTTCAAATTACTACCCTTATGACCTTTTTGTCCGCCTGGCGATTTCTTAGAGGGTTTACGAAGGCTTTTGGTTTTTTTAAATGGATCTTGGGAAGGGGCAATACTACTATTACCACTATTCTTGGGGTTCTCGTATCTAGAAAGCTTAGCCTCCAATTCCTTAATTCTAGTACTCATTGATTTCACAAGAGCTAAAAGCTCTTCATAACTAGGACGATTTTCCATTTCCTTAATTCTAGTACTCATTGATTTCACAAGAGCTAAAAGCTCTTCATAACTAGGACGATTTTCCATGACATGAAAGTACTAATAGAACTACAAAAAAACAAATAATCAAAATGACTATATGACATGAATCATAAAAACCAACAATGAAAAATTGACATGCGCTAAATAGTTACCATTGCACTTAATTTCCTTTTCAAAACAAAGTCTTTACACTAGATAGGCTTTGGAATTTTGTTGTACCTTAACTGTTTATTATCACCAGAACTTTATTATAAAGACCAATAAAAAGTCGAGTACCCTATTATTAATCCTACTTTGTCATCTTAGGTTTTTGTTTTTTTCTGATTCTTTAAGAGCTGATTTATATACCTTTGGTGCTGTTCCAAAATTAGATTAATGGCCAGTTGTGGTTGTTCTACTTTTGTTTTTATGCACAGATTGACAATTTTCTTGATTGTAGCGGCAGTATATTTTTGGTTGCTGTTTTTGAGTTTGATTTTAGTTATCAACAACATAGCCATCATACAAATTGCCATATGGTTATGAAAACCATGCCATCCTCTGATTTGATAATCTCCCATTGCTACCAGATTTTTTCCTTCTCTAAAAATTTGTTCTACGAATATTCTTTGTCCTTGTTTTTGAGCTAATTCCTTGATATGATCATTTTCCATATTGGTTAAGGAATATTTGGTTTTTCCATCGGCATCCTTTCTAACCAACAATATCAAATCCAGCCATCTATGATTGGTAGTCGACACCTGTACCCTAGCATAATGGAATTTTGCCTTTAGGGTTCCTTTGGTGGATTTTCGGATATCAATTTGCTCAAAATCATCTTCTGATAAACTAGCTATGTATTTATCTACCCTACATTTTTCGTTAGGATCGTTATTGAAATAAATTCGTTGATCGCTTCGGATTATAATAGCTAAATTGTCTATTTACTTTTCTTGTGATTCTTTTGAGGCTGAGTACTATTTTTATAATAATGCTTTAAATGAAATTAGAAAAATAGCAATAGAGGGAAATATTAATTCTAGAAAAATTTCAAAACTAATTTTTTTAGAAAGAATCAACTATAAAAAAATACTTTTCAATAAATGGTTTTTGGAACTAAAGGGAAGAATATCTTTTCATAAAGAACTCAGAAGTAAATATTTTACAACCCTTAATAATACGATTTGTGATTAAAAAATTCGTATAAATTCATTGAATTATTTTTTCTTTATGCAAGGCAAAAAAATCAAGTATAGCTATAGCTACAGTTTATTTTTTAAACGAAGTAGAAAGGAAAAAGAAACGATGAATATGCGAAATTTTTAGTTATAAATCGTATAAATCTCCATTTGAACGTTTTTTTATCATTGAATTACCTTCTTCTTATTTGTTTAGTGAAATAAAAGAAATAACGCAAACTATATCTAAACGTTATTCAAATCTAAGTAAAAGAGAAACACAAACATATTGTCCATATATCTGCTTTTCTAATATAACAGATTCACATTTATTACAATTAAAAAATCAATTATATAATGAAGATTTCAATTTTATTGATGGAAGGCCATATTTAGGTTCTAATTTCTCTATAAAAGCTATAAAAACAAAAGCGACTTCTTCTCCAGTGGATAGGTTTGTATTTTTAATGGAAATGTCGATGAGAGCTACTGATTTTTAATTACAGAGAGAAATTTCAGTAGCTCTCATGTGTATATTATTAGCGATGCATGCTGTCTAAAATATCCATGACTTCTACTTTCTTACGCACAGAAACTGGTATATTTTCTCCATTCTTAAGCATCAGATAGCCACCATCTGCTTTTATAAAAGCACTGATGCATTGAATGTTAACCAAGTGACTTTGATGCACACGTAGGAATTGATAATTTTTCAGCATATCTGCAAAATATTTTAAGGTCTTGGTTACAAAAATCTTTTGCCCATCCTCCAGATAAAAAATAGTATTATTACTATCAGATTCACAACGCACGATATCATCAAGACTTACAATAATGATTTTGTCTAAGGTGTGTAAGGAAATTTTATCAGGTTTTTGTTCTGGAGCAGATAAGGTATCTTGTAAGATATTTAACCTTTCTCTATTCGGTTGTATTTGTTCCTTTGCTTTTGCAATTGCCTGAGCTAATTCTTCATTAGAGTATGGTTTTAAAACATAATCTATCGCTGCAAATTTAAAGGCTCTGATTGCATATTCATCACTTGCTGTAACAAATATGATTTTAGATTTTAGTTCTGGGAATATTTCCAGTACATCAAAACCAGTGCCGTCACCGAGCATAATATCCAAAAATAAGATATCTGGTTCATTGTTGCCTAATGCTTTTGCCGCTTCTACTACACTTCGAGCGGTGTCAACAATATTTATTTCTGGGTGATTTGTTTCCAGGTCACTTTTCAATAATTGAAGTGCATCGGGCATATCTTCTACTATAATAGCTGTTAGCATAATGTTATTTAGTAATCGGTTTCTAATGGTATTCTAAAGGCGATTTGGGTGCCTGCTATTGACGAATCTTCTTCTATAATCTCTTCTATTTGTAAGGCATCTTTCCCAGAAATAGATTCTAATCTTTCTTGGGTAACTGTTAATGCCATAGATTGATGGTCTGTTTTTATTTTGGCTTTTTGAGACTGAAATATACCCAAGCCATTATCTAATATCTTACAATGTAAGAATTCTTCATTAGTATGAAACAAAACTTTTAAAATTCCGTTTTTATTTCCTTTCAAAATTCCGTGTCTTATGGCATTTTCTACAAAAGGCTGAATAAGCATAGGTGGAATAAGAACTTCTTCTGGATCAAACTCAGAATCGATAGAAATAGTATATTCAAATGGTTTATTAGCCATTAGTTTTTCTACCTCTATATAGTGTTTAAGCGTTTTCATTTCCTGATCTAAGGTAATATTATCTTTTCTGGAATTATACAAAGTTTCTCTAAGTAGTGTAGCAAAGGTGTTTATAGTATTATTCATTTTTGTAGGATTACTTGTTCCCATCGCTTTAATACCATTGAGTACATTAAAAATAAAATGAGGGTTCATTTGTAGTCTTAATGCTTTTTGTTCTAGTGATAACAGATGGTTTTGCATCTGTAATCGTTCTCTTTCTTCTTTACTCTTCAATTTTACTTTTCTAATATAAGAAAGTGTGATCGCCGTTAGCGCCAGAAGTATTAACACTAATAAAGTTAACTGAAACCATATTTTCTGATAAATAGGTTTGTCGATAAATAGCTTAAATGTAATAGGTTCGCTTTCTTCCCATCTGTGATTTCTGGATTGAGCAGAAAACGAATGTTCTCCATATGCTAATCCTGCTAAATTTTGTTTCTGATCAGAAGACCAGGGACTCCAGGCAGTATTATTAAGCTTATAGCGGTATTCAATATCATTAGGGTGGTCAAGATCAATAGTTTTATAACTAAAAGACAACTCTGTTTGTGTAGGTGTTAGCTGGAGAATATTATTGTTTTTGGACCAAATATTTGGGTTAATAGAATCCAAGCTTTTATAGGCAACTTCTACATTTTCAAAGAATATTTCGGGTTTGGTAGTGGCTTTGCTGATTTCTCCAGATTCATACTTTGTTAACCCGTAAATTGCTCCAAACCAAAGATTTCCTTTGATATCTTTGGTTACAGCATTTAGACAAGTTTCAATGCCCAAAAAGCCATCATTTCTTCCAAAATGGAAGACATCTGTTATTTGATTCAATAGATTGATTTCTATTCGATCAACACCTCGCTCAGTCCCTACCCATAAATCATTATTATTGTCAAAAATCATCTGGTAGATATTGTTGGAATACAAATCTTTTTCTCCTTTTAATTTATTGAATTTTATTTTACCACTAAGATCAGACCACCAGATTCCCTGACCAGCAGTGCCTATATATAATTTATCATCATTAAATAGTAAGGTATTAATAGAAATTTTTTGATTTATAACATTATTTAGATGCGTAACTTTATTTTTTTTTAAATAACCAACATCGCCATTTTGTGTAGCATACCAGATTTTACCTTTAGGCCCTTTTTTCATATCACTAATTTGTACATCTTCAATACCTCTTCTTTTAGTGAATCTTCGGGTTTTTCTTAGCTTGTTTTTTTTATAATCATAGACAAAACGGGTAATTCCGCTAGAGTTTGACGCTGCCCAAACCGTATCATTGCTTATAACAATGGATCTAATCCAATTTGATAGAAGACCTCTTTTCTTATTAATGATACGATCTTTTATTTCTGTTTTTACTACCGTATATGTTGTTGGTTTTTTAAGATTCGACTTATCAACAACAATACTATCCTTTGTCGTTATTTGCTTATACAGAATTCCTTTACCTTCAGAGCCTACCCATATATTACCCCGGTTGTCATTGGTAATCGTCTTAATCTTTACATTAGCAAATTTTTCATCTTGTTGTATGTCTTGTATGCCATCGGTGTTTATTTTTATAAGACCCGCTTCAGAATTTGAAGCCCATATCTCATCATTAAAAGAATGTACAGCATATACTCTGTTCCTTTTTAATCCTGTTTTTTGATCATAGTGTGTAAAGTTATTAGGGAAATATTTATAAAACCCACCACCGGAGGTTGCTATCCAGATGTTAGATTGACGATCAGAGATACTTTTTCTAATATGAGAAATGGCCAATCCATTTTTTTGATTGATCTTTTTCTTTATTTTGAATTCTCCAAGGTTGACAACAGAAATCCCTCTATTGTCTGTAGAGAACCATAATTCATTATTATGGACAGAAATATGATTTACCCTCATAGGTTCTTTTATCCAGTCGTTACCATAAGTCTTAGCATTGGTATTGAGTACTAAAACCCCTTTGTTAAATGCCGCAGCATACACCTTGGATTTATGATATAATGCAGCCGAAAAATTGAAAGCACTATGTCTTACCATAATACTGGCATCTTTATGTATTTTATTTAATTTCCAAAGCCCTTTGTTTGTCGCTACCCAGAACAATTTACCATCATATACAATATCATTAATAATACTTGTATTGATTTTTGTGTCCAGCATTATTTTTTTGAGTCCTTTTTCGGGGAGGTATTGATGTATTCCTACATTGGTGGCTAGATATGTTTTGTTGTTAACTCTAAAAATTTTATTAATTTGAAATCCCTCAAGATTGTAAAACTTTTTTTTGGTTTTTATGGAAAGCCCTTTCCTGGTTCCTATAAAAAGGCTGTCATTTGCGAATGATAAAGAATGGATGTAGTTAGATAATAATCCATCATCCTCATTCCATACTTCGAATTCTTCACCATTAAACTTGCAAACTCCACCTCCGCGAGTACCTAACCATAAATACCCAATATCATCTTGTATGATATCATATACCTGAGATTGAGGTAATCCATCTTCCAGGGTATATGCCCTAAGTCCATTGTTCTGAGCAGATGTTTTATCAACAGAACAACAGATAAAAGAAATTAAAAAAATAAAATACTTAAAATTATATGGGGACATAAAAAAACTTGGTTTGATAACAAATATAATCAAACTGAATTTTTGATAATGAAAACCCATTAAATACTTATACAGAAATTCATGTTAAAAATAAACCGTATACAAGCAGGCAGTTTTTTTGGGAAAAACAGTTGGAAATAATTGGATAAGCCTGCTGTATACATTGGTCTATACTAGGAGAATGATATTTTCAAGCTTTAAAAAAGCATGAAAACGAATAGAATAACGCAGTAAAATAGTATAATACAATAAAAATATTATTCCTTTCTCTTAAGTTATTAATAGCTGGTAATTGCTGTATTTTTTGAAGGATTGAATTCGTTGTCATTCCAGGTAAAACTTTGTTTTAAATTTATATATTTAACTTCAGAGGTTTCTTTATACAATGTTTCGGTTTCCAAAATATTTCCTTCTACACCATATTTTTGGTTGGGAAAAGTATATTGAGAATCCGTATTAGAGTTTTCACAGTACACATTGGTTAATCGTGGAAGGGAAACAACCTCATTCTTATCCGTAATCATAAAATAGTAAGATTCTACTTCGGCACAACAAGCTAAATATTCAATTTCCATCTTAATCACCTCAGAGATTCCCTGTAAACCGGGATTCTCTAAGGTGGTAATAAAGATGTCCTCAAAAAGCTCCGTATCATCGATAGTGAAAGTAGATAGTTTTTCCGAAATTCCCCCCGAACGTACAAGATCCACCAAATATGTTGGATATTCTGCACCATTCTCTTTAATTTCAGTTACTGCCATATACTTTCCGGTTTTCTGAAAACTTTGTGCTTTCATAAATTGAAACCCTATAATTAAGATGAAAAAGATAATTGCTTTTTTCATATGAGTATATTTTGAGGTTGATTATTTACTCAAAAGTAAGCACAAGAAAAGATAAAAAAGTAAGGTTTTTAGTATTCGTAAGAATTGGACTAGAATTCGTGAAATCAAATGTGCTTGCCAAAATGATTATAGATGAAAAAACAAGGATAACTTGCTGTTATTATTGGGTTTATGGGTTTTTTATTTCTTTTTTTCTTTGCAAAATAACCTCTTGATGTTTTTGAAGTAGCACGTGAAATCCTAAATTTTGATTTTTTATTGTGTATGAAAATAGTATTTGTAGAAGTTGTAAGTTGTATTTGTATTCAGAAAGTACTTTTGTAATTACCAAAGGTCCAGAAGTATTTTTTCTCTAAAAAATAATATACATAGGGCAATTCTTATATAATTGTTGATGAAAATCGTGAATACCTAAGGAACGATTTTTTAAAAGCAGTAGGGTAATTTTTACAAAACAACTGCCCGTTTAAAAATTTGTAAGGTAGAAGTAGTGAAGAAGTTTACATTATTTAACCATACAAGATATAATAAAAACCAAAATTACTATTGAGATCACTCCAAAAAGTGGAAGTTTATCACGTATCTTAACAACTAAAAAAATTAAGAAATATACATGTTTTATATAGGTTTTGATTTGGGGAGTTCCTCTATAAAAGTAGCATTAATAGATGCTACCACAGGCACATCAATTTCAACGGTTCAAGAACCCAAAAAAGAGATGGATATCATTGCTGTCAATACGAATTGGGCAGAACAAGATCCAAATTCATGGTGGAAGAATATTTGTATAGCTTCCAAAAGAATTCTAAGAGAAAATAATATAACGGCAGATCAAATAAAAGGAATTGGGATTGCTTATCAGATGCATGGATTAGTACTGGTAGATAAGCAAGGAGCATTAATCCGAAATTCAATTATCTGGTGCGATAGTAGGGCAGTTACTATTGGTAATCAAGCATTCAATGACATAGGAGAAGATCTATGTATGAACCATATGCTGAACTCTCCGGCTAATTTAACGGCCTCAAAACTTAAGTGGGTTAAGGATAATGAGCCTCATCATTATGATCAAATTTATAAGTTTATGTTACCTGGAGATTATATAGCATATAAATTTTCGGGAGAAATAACGACTACTAAATCAGGGCTTTCTGAAGGTGCACTCTGGGATTTTATAGAGGATAAACCAGCAGATATACTGTTGGATTATTATGGTGTAGATAAGGAGATGGTTCCGGATATTGTAGAAACATTTGGTCTGCAATCAAAAGTATCAAAAAAGGGAGCAGAAGAAAGCGGTTTAAAAGAAGGATTACCAATAGTATATAGAGCTGGAGATCAGTCAAATAACGCATTATCTCTTAATGTGTTTAATCCAGGAGAAGTTGCGGCTACTGGCGGTACATCTGGAGTTATTTATGCAATAACAGACACTCTTTTTGCAAAAGAAGGAGTGAAATTTAATAATTTTGCACACGTAAATCATAGTGCAGACAACATTAGAATAGGTAAGTTACTGTGTGTTAATGGAGCTGGAATTCAATACAGATGGTTGAAAGATAATCTTAATCTGGAAATGAACTCATACCAAACAATGAATTCTTATGCGTCTAAAATTCCTATAGGTAGTGATAACCTGCAATTAGTGCCTTTTGGGAATGGAGCGGAGCGTATGTTTAATAATGCTAATATAGGGTCACATATTTGTAATATTAATCTAAATAAACACACGCGGTCACACATTATTAGAGCAGCGTTAGAAGGGATTGCCTTTTCTTTTATGTATGGAATGGAAATACTCAAAAAAGATGAGACAGAGATTAAAGTAATCAGAGCAGGAAATGATAACTTATTCAGAGCTGAGATTTTTGCGACTACAGTGGCAACGCTGATTGAGCAGGATATTGAGATATATAATACTACGGGAGCAATTGGTGCTGCCAGAGCAGCTGGTATGGCTGATGGTACATTTGATAGTCTGGACAGTGTGATTACAGAAAATGATCATGTAAGAACCTACCGACCACTCCAAAATAAGGAAGCATATCAGGAGGCTTATAAAAACTGGAAAAAAGAATTAAAAAGAATACTAAATAATAAAGAGATATGATCATATCAGATAAAAAAGAATATTTCAAAAATATTTCAAAAATAAAGTTTGAAGGTAAAGATTCTGATAACCCTTTAGCGTTTAAATATTATAATCCGGATCAGGTAGTTGTCGGAAAGACAATGCGAGAACATTTCAAGTTTGCAGTGGCGTATTGGCATACATTCTGTGGAACAGGGGCAGATCCTTTTGGTCCGGGAACAGTAAATTTTATTTGGGATCAATCTAAAGACGCAATAGAAGCTGCAAAGCAAAAAGCAGACGCAGCTTTTGAGTTTATTTCTAAAATGGGCTTTGATTATTATTGTTTTCACGACTATGATCTGGTGAGAGAAGGAGCGACCTTTATCGAGTCAGAAAAACGTTTGTCTACTATTGTGGAGTATCTCAAGGAGAAACAATCCGAAACAGGAATAAAACTGCTTTGGGGAACATCTAATTGTTTTTCGAACCCAAGATATATGAACGGAGCAGCAACGAATCCAGAATTTAATGTGCTTGCCAGAGCAGGTGGACAGGTAAAACTTGCGCTAGATGCTACGATCGCTCTACAAGGAGAAAATTATGTATTTTGGGGAGGTAGAGAAGGATATATGAGTCTTCTTAATACGAATATGAAAAGGGAACAGGAACATTTGGCTATGTTTTTAACCAAGGCAAAAGAGTATGCCAGAAGCCAGGGTTTCAAAGGGACATTTTTTATAGAACCAAAACCCATGGAGCCAACCAAACATCAATATGACTTTGATACAGCTACTTCAATCGCATTTTTAAAGCAGTATGGATTAGACAAAGATTTTAAAATTAATATCGAAGTGAATCACGCAACCTTAGCTCAGCATACATTTCAGCATGAGTTACAAGTAGCGGTAGATGCAAATATGCTGGGAAGCATAGATGCTAATCGAGGAGATTATCAGAATGGATGGGATACAGATCAGTTTCCTAATAATGTGTATGAAGTGGCAGAAGCAATGTTGGTTTTCTTAGAAGGTGGTGGTCTTCAGGGGGGGGGTGTTAATTTTGATGCTAAAGTAAGAAGAAACTCTACAGATATAGAAGATGTTTTTTATGCACATATTGGTGGAGCAGACGTTTTTGCAAGAGCATTGTTGGTAGCAGAAAAAGTACTTACCTCATCACCATACAAAAATTTAAGAGAAAAACGATATAGCTCTTTTGATGCGGGTAACGGAAAATCTTTTGAAGAAGGTGCGCTAGATCTCACTCAGTTATATGAACTGGCTAAAGAGAATGGCGAATTACCGCTTGTAAGCGGAAAACAAGAGTTATTCGAAAATATTATAAATCAATATCTGTAGCAATTTAGAAAGGTTACTTTGTGCTCGAAAGTCGTAATCGAAATATTTTTTTGATCAATGCCACTTTGGCTTGCTTCAAAGTAGTTTACTAACTGATTGTAAAAGATATATGTGTTACAGAAAATAGTATCGGGAATAGTGAATTTTTGATCAGGAAATTGAATCTCGATACTATTTTTTTTGCATATTATTTCGAAAACCCAAGTTGATTTACGCCAAAAGCACTTATTTATCCAATTGTTGTCTTTTTCGCACTAATAGGATGCAGCCATACTGCTGCATCTGTTTTATTTAAAGCATTAGAAACATTTAATCATCTTAAACGATGCGTCTACTTCTCAAGGACAGAAGATCTTGGTTTATCAAATTTAGCCATAGAAAAGTCACTTTTACTGATTAGATTTAATTCAGAATTAAGTGTGAATGTTATAGTTGCAGGGAGTGTTGTAATTTATAATCATAGCATAGATAAACCAGGCTTTATTAAGTTTTCAGAATAATTTATCATAAAGCTGTATCTCAAAATTCATTTTTATGCTACATTTATAGAACACAAGTGTCTTATGATCGAAAAAATAGAAGTTGGTATTAAAGCATTTAGTTCCTGGATATGGGATTGGCCTTTATTAATACTTCTTATAGGTGGGGGGGCATTTTTTTTGATATATTCTCGTTTTACGCCATTTTTATATTTTAAACATGCAATTGATGTTCTCAGAGGGAAATACGACCAGGAGAATGCTCCCGGTCAGTTAAGTCATTTTCAGGCATTATCATCTGCTATTGCGGCTACTGTAGGGATGGGTAATATAAGTGGAGTTGCGGTTGCGCTGGTAGCAGGAGGTCCAGGAACTATTTTTTGGATGTGGATTAGTGCTTTGATAGGTATGGCGACTAAGTTTTATACCTGTACTCTGGCAGTGATGTATCGATCAGAGAGCAAAGAAGGAATTACTTTGAGTGGTCCCATGTATGTGATTACAGAAGGACTGGGTGGGTACTGGAAACCATTAGCTATGTTTTTTGCATTAGCAGGGTTAATCGGGACACTACCTGCATTTACTGCGAATCAACTTACTCAGACTATTATTGATGTTTTTCATTGGAGTGAAAATGATAAGATATACATTGGTATCATATTAGCCGTCATTGCATCTTTTGTAATTCTGGGAGGAATAAAAAGAATAGGATTTGTAGCTGGTAGGCTGGTTCCCTTTATGGTAGGACTCTATTTTATTACTGTTTTTAGTATTCTGATACTGCAAATTGATAAGATTCCTGAAATGTTCTTACTGATTTTTTCGGATGCATTTTCGGGAGATGCGGTAGCGGGAGGAGCATTGGGGTATTTGATTAAAACCGGAGTAAAACGGGCTGCTTTTTCTAATGAAGCAGGAATTGGTACTGCACCTATGATGCACGGAACAGCAAAAACTAATGAACCCGTGCGAGAAGGATTAGTTGCTATGATAGGTCCGGCAATTGATACGTTGCTGGTATGTACATTGACTGCATTGGCTATTTTATCAACAGGTGTCTGGCAACATTCAGACGGAAATGGGATTTCTTTGACGCTGGAAGCTTTTAATGCCGTACTGCCTTATGGAATTGGGAATGGCATCGTCATTATTATGGTGATGGTATTCGCATTTTCAACCCTATTTTCATATTCGTATTATGGAGTGACCTGTTTGGGATTTTTAACCCAACCGAAATATGGGAAATACTATAATTACATTTATATTTTATCAATTGTTGTGGCCGCCGTAGTCAAAATAGAATTTGCTATTAATCTTATTGATAGTGCATTTGCATTAATGGCGATCCCAACCGTGATCTCAGGCTTGTTACTAGCGCCAAAGGTAAATGCGAGTGCAAAACAATATTTTAAGAAACTTAAAAACAGTTAAAGCTTCTTCCACATTTTATCAGCATTTAACCTAAAACTGCCCAAATGCTCAAAAGTACATTCCTCCGGAGCAATAATAGATAGGAAAGATTGCTCTTCCTTATCTTTATATAAATGATATGTATATCCCGCCACTGGTTCAAAACTGAATTTGGAACTGTATACAAGGTTGTTATATTCAAATTCATTGATTAAAGCATCATATTGCTTTTTTAGCTCATCGTATTTAGCCTTAACTTGTTTGTTTACCTTGTAGATATTATTATTTTTCCAGGCCACTGTATCTGTAGTGGTAATTGATGGTGCACCTACATTTGTAGCATACGGTTTTAGCCCTGCATCGTATCTTTCTTCCTGTTCGTTATATACAATTGAATCTGGTTTCTTGTCTGACATCTATAGTTAGTTTATCGTTTTGATATTTTATTTTGAGCAATATGTTTTTGTCGAGAACATTTAAATCTAGGCTCTTTTTTATTAAGGAGTCTTTTTTTAGCGTGCTTTGTTTTTCTACCTTGAACTCGTTGTCTCCACATTCTAAAACTGGAAGGTTTCATCTCTCTACGCATTAAATCGATAACTTCTTGTTCTTTTAAACTAAATTGCAGGTAGATAGCATCAAATGTAGTACGATCTTCCCAAGCCATTTCGATAATGCGATCAATTTCTCTTAAGGTAAACTCTTTTCTCATGATTTCAGGAATAAATTAATCAAAATTTCTGTTAGAAAAAGCTACAATGTCACTTACTGTAGTATGGATCTTTTTGTAATGAAGGCAAAAATATATAGTAAAAGCACAGGAAATCCAGCTGTGAGTGTATTATAAATTGCTTCATTATCTTCTAGTCTAAGATCTCGTTTTGGCTAATTAATAGTTCTTTTTTTTATTAATACTCACATAGATTTCTCATGTTTTCTGCATTGCTCAGTACAATATAAAACCTCTTCTCAAACTGAACTCCATTTTTTGTGCTACATAAAAAGACGTTGGCATACCTTGCACATTTTATTTGAGAACTGGGATATTTTTAAGAAATATCATATTTGTTTAACAAAAGTAATAAATAAGTAAACAAAATAATTTAATTTGATAGATTTAACAAGTTTTTATACCCTGTTTGATTTGCCATCATCAAGCTTAGGGCGGTATTATGCAAGTAAATTCAGAAAAGTAAGCAGTATAGTTTGGGAATTCACTCAGGAAAATAATGAAGTTTTGTCACTCAGTCCTTTACAATAAACTCGCTACGTCTGTTTTCCTGGTGTTCTTCTTCTGTACATGGAACTCCATTGCCGCAATTATTGATCAATTTTCTTTCTCCGTATGCTTTTCCACGTATTCTGCGCCAATTGATCTCGCCATTTTCTATAATGTATTTCACGGTAGCACGCATACGTTTTACGCTCAATTTTTTATTATACCAATAACTGGATCTACTGTCTGTATGTGATCGCACCTCTATTTTTAGTGTCGGGTTTAATTTCATGACTGTTATTACTTTTTGCAGATCGGCAATCGCATCTTCTCTGATTTCTTCAGTATCCAGATCGAAGAAAATACTATTTAACTGTAAAGGAACTACAATATTATCGCCTGTTTTTACAGCTTCAGAAGTGGTAGATAATAATTTTTCTTTCTTAAAATCTATAGGAACTGTATGAGAAGCTTCAAAAATGGTGCTTGATGTAAAAATAGTATCGTTAGGATTATGTTCGTCAATAGAAGATCTTATGATATATTGAGTATCACAACGTATTTCAAAACGATATGCACCTTTAGTATCAGATTTGATGGTGCTAAGTACTTTTCCATCCATATCAAGTAGTGAAACATCTACATTTACCATTATAGTATTTGTTTCATTATCTGTTATAATACCAGTGATATATTGTTTGCAAGTAGTTATTAATTTTTCGGTTTGTCTAAAACTATAAATATCATCATTTCCTTTTCCGCCATTTCTATTACTGGCAAAATAACCCACCTTATTCTCTTCATCTATTACAAAGGTAAAATCATCCTTAGGGCTGTTAACAGGTTTTCCTATATTAAAAACATCAAAAGAATCAACACCTTTTTTTATGGCTACAAATATGTCCAGACCACCCAGACCTACGTGACCATCGCTGGCAAAATACAATCTACCACTATCACTTATGTAGGGGAAAGTCTCTCTGCCTTCTGTGTTAATAGCATCTCCCAGATTTTTTGGTTTGCCGTATTTTCCTCCTGGGAGTATAGTTACCACAAACAGATCAGATTTACCTCTGGTTCCTTTCATATCACTGGCAAAATAAAGTTTTGTGCCATCAGGACTCAATGCGGGATGGGAGATAGAATAATTATCACTGTTAAACGGTAACTCTTCAATAGCAGACCATTTCCCCTTAATGAAATTAGCTTTGTATAATTTTAAAAGGACAACCCCTTTTTTGCTTTTTCCTAATTTGTTGTTTGTAAAATTATTTCTGGTAAAATATACAGTAGTTCCATCTTTACTGAAACTAGTAGAAGATTCGTGAAATTTGGTATTGATTTTACCTTTTAATTTTATAGGTTTCTCATTAGAGACTTTATTTTCTTTTATAACCGATGAGAATAAATCAAGAAATGGCATTCTGTTCCATTCGTGGATTTTAGTTTTTTTTCCACGAGAGGAGGCAAAAACGATTTCATTTTTGTGGTTAAAACTTGGAGCATAATCAGAATATTCAGAATTTATATCTAACATGAATACATCATATTTGCCCGATTGTTTTTCAATAAAATTTAGGTAATCTCTCTTGCTGACAAAAGATTTGGCACGTTTGTCATTGCCAGTTAAGGTGTTGAATTTTTCCATAACTGTATCTGCATCGGCATAACGTTCTACACTTTTAAGGCTTTGTGCATATCTGAATAAGTATTCGGGTTTAAGGTTTTCAGTATAATTAGTGACTAGTTTTTCATACCATTCTACAGAGTTCTCTGGTTCACCAGTAAAATAAAATGAATCAGCTAGTTTTCTAAAAAGGTTTTCAGAGGCATATCCTTGTCGCGCTACATTCAAGTAAATATCTCTGGCATTAATATAAGCAAGGGCTTCAAAATTTTCATCAGCTTTTACCAGCTGTTTGTTTTGTTCTTGACCAAAACCATCAATACTCCCCAATAAGATTATTGCATAAATGTATATATGCAGATAGCAATATCTTTGTGAGGCGAATGAAAAAGAAAGTAAACAGTTTCCCAAAATGATCCCAGTATTTTTGTGATAAGCATCTTGTTTCCAAGGGTTTTTGGAAACATACTGGAATTGAATTTACGAAAAATTAACAAAACCATAAAGTACTTTACGGTTTTTAAGTATTATCAATGTCTTTTGGATGAGGTGAATTATAGAAATAAGTTGAAGTTGTTTACAAGTATTTTGTAAGATATAGCGTATTAATTTTGGTGAGACTTCTGTTGATATTTAGTGAAAATAACAAATTGATTCAAAATAGTTAGGTTGAGTAATATTGACTTACCTTTGCAAGAATAAATTAATGTATATGGCTCATAAAGCAGGTTTTGTAAATATTATCGGAAATCCTAATGTAGGTAAATCCACCTTAATGAATGCCTTTGTAGGAGAAAAGTTGTCTATCATAACTTCAAAAGCGCAGACAACACGCCATAGAATATTGGGGATTGTCAATGGAGATGAATTTCAAGTAATTTTATCAGATACACCGGGGATTATAAAACCAGCATATGAATTACAAGAATCCATGATGGGATTTGTAAAATCAGCTTTTGAAGATGCAGATGTACTGATCTATATGGTTGAGATTGGAGAAAAAGAATTGAAAGACGAAGCTTTTTTTAATAAAATAACCAGTTCTAAAATTCCGGTTTTTTTATTATTGAACAAGATAGATAAATCGAATCAAGATCAGTTAGAAGAGCAAGTACAATTTTGGGCACAAAAAGTTCCTAATGCTGAGCTTTATCCCATTTCGGCATTAGAGAATTTTAATGTAAAAGAAGTGTTTGACAGGATCGTGGAGCTATTACCAGATTCCCCACCTTTTTACCCAAAAGACCAGCTTACGGATAAGCCCGAAAGATTCTTTGTTAATGAGGCAATCCGAGAGAAAATATTAATGCATTACAAGAAAGAAATTCCTTACTCTGTAGAGGTAGAGACTGAAGAGTTTGTTGAGGATGAGAAGATTATCAGAATTAGATCTGTGATCATGGTAGAACGAGATTCTCAGAAAGGAATTATTATTGGGCATAAAGGATCTGCTTTAAAAAGGGTTGGAACAGAGGCTCGTATTACCTTAGAAAAGTTTTTTGGCAAACAAATTCATATAGAATTATTCGTTAAGGTTAATAAAAATTGGCGAAATAATGAGCGTCAACTAAAGCGTTTTGGATACAATAATTAATCATAGATAACTTGTTTTAAATCAGTTTATTTGTAGGATTTTTGTAAGCTTTTTGATTTTGTTAACAAAAGAAATGTTGTATTTTAAAGGTAAAAATATACTTTTTAACGTTTTTTTATTCTTTTTTACGAATGTTCTATTTGATTGATTTAATTTTGTACCCGAACCTTTAAAAATGTCCCAGAATTTATGATATAAACATTACTATTACCTTCACATATTTTTTAATTAACGGCTTAATTTAAAAAAATAAATACAAAAATTCGGGGAAATCATATGATCTAGGATTAATATGGATTTTTTCACATTTTATGTATTTATATAATAAAACCCAAATAAATTTAACCAATTATTGAATTTTAAATTCTTTAAAAAAAAACTACTACACAATGTCAAAATTAACTAGTAGGCTTAACATTTTAAGTCAACAGATAGCTAATCCCAAAGTCGTATCATTCCTCTTTAGTTTCAGTATGCTTGTCATTTTTATGATGACAACTGGATTCGGATCTATAGATGATGATAAAACCGAAGCGGCTACAACGAGTACAGTATGCAAAAACCCTCTAGCTGCGGCATTAGGATATAATGCATTCGTTAGATATGAAACTCAATTAAAAGGAGGCGATACAGAAGGTCCAATTGCCTTAGGTGGCGATTTAACAATGAGCGGTATTATTACTGTTGCTGCACAAACAGCAGGAACTAATTTTTTTAATGGTGATGATCAACCATCATCATTAGTCGTGAATGGAAAAGTACTTTATGAATCTGGAGAAGGTATATATCTTAATCAAGGATATGTAAAGGTAGGTGATCCAAATGGATCATTTGTTCATGATTTAGATACTAATAATGCAACTACTAATACGAGAGTAACTTCTGGAGATTATAATGCAATCCCCAGAGTTCAGGTACAAAGAAAACAATCTGCAAATTCTGTTAAAAATGGTGGATTGATTGATTTTGAGGCAGCCTTTACTTTGTTTGAAGCAAAGTCTATTGAATATAGCACGCTTATAGCAAATGTATCGATAAGCAATGATAATAAAATTTATTTAACAGAAGATACCGTTAATGTGATAAACCTTTCTGGTGCTGAGCTTCAGAACTTATCTTTTTTAACTTTTGAGACTACTCCAAATCAAAATACTCCACTTATCATTAATGTAGATGCTTCTACTGATTTTGAATGGGATGTCTTAAACCTTACAGGTATTGGCGATCCTCAAGGAGCCTACATATTATGGAATTTTTATAATACGTCAAATATTACTCTAGTCGGTGGAGGAACCATTATTGGTAGTTTATTTGCACCAACATCTAATGTTGTTAAAGATTCTTCAGGGAATATTAATGGGCAAGTAATTGCAGCTAATTATTATCATAAACAAGGAGAACTCCATCAGCACGTTTTTGATTCTTGTACAGAAGAAGAAGTGTGTGAGGTATTGGTTGATGCAGGAGATGACCAGGAGATCTGTTTAGGTGATGAGGTAATATTAACAGCTACTGTAGACGGAAATACAAGTTGCGAAAACTGTATAGAATATGGTATTCAGAATACAAATAGTTGTAGGAGAGATGAGAACTATGTGTTCTGGTTGACGGATGGAGATAACTCAAGATGGTTTTCTAATGTTGATTTGGAATGGAATGAACTTGCAGATGGAACAGCAACATTAACAGGAACCATTTTTGATTATACACTTACACAAACAACGTATGAAGTAGATGCGACATTTACCGGAAAAACTAGTGATGCTCCACAAGGAAGTCCCAAAGAACATTTTTGTAATAATGAAGACAGTACAGGTTGGATTTATTATACAGGTTTGACAGGGAGAGTCACAAGTACAGACGGGTCATGGTCGATAGATATTTCCAGAAGAGGTCCTGCGTTTCAATTAGGGAATGGAGCAAATCAGGCAGAAACAGCGCAAGGAAAATTTGCAGCTTCTGGATGGTTTAATACCACGGATAGTCAGTATGATCGTGGTGATTTTAATATCGTATTTGGAGATTGCGTCTCTACAGGAACGAATAATACTTCTTTTTTATGGTCTACAGGAGAAACTACAGAGAGTATCACCGTGTCGCCAGAGCAAGATACTACGTATACCGTTACAGTTACAAACTGTAATGATTGTTCTGCTACCGATGAAGTATTAGTGACTGTAAAATCAGCTGTTGTTGATGCAGGAGATGATCAAACAGTTTGTTTAGGAGATACAGTAACACTTACCGCTACAGGAGAAGGAACTCTGGAATGGTCTACAGGAGAGACTACAGAGAGTATCATTGTATCACCTACAGAAACAACAACCTATACGGTGACAGTTACAAATGGAAGTTGTGAGGCAACTGATTCAGTCACAGTTATTGTGAATGATCCAATTGTAGTTGATGCAGGAGAAGATCAAGAAATATGTTTAGGAGATGAAGTTACGCTTACGGCACAGGTATCAGGTGTAGAGGATTGTATAGATTGTAAAGAATATCTTGTAGAAGGAACAGACTACTGTGCAGGAGATCATAATTTTGTGATTTGGTTGACTAATCAAGATAGAAGTGATCGCAGATGGTATTCTAATGTAGATTTAGTATGGGAAGAATTAGAAAATGGTACTGCTACGTTAAAAGGAACAGTATTAGATTATACAGTAACTCAGGAAACATATGAGGTAGATGTATTATATTCTGGAAAAACAACCACTGCGCCAGTTGATAGTCCTAAAGCGCATGAATGTAATGATGAAGATGCTGTAGGATGGGCGTATTATCCAGAGATGAGCGGTACAATTACTAAGACAGATGGTTCTGAAGTGATTAATATAACAAGAAGAGGAGAGTCATTTCAGGTAGGAAATGGAGCAAATGTTTTTGAAACTGAAGTTGGTAAAAATGGAGCCTCTGGATGGTTAAATGTCACAGATGGATATTTTGCTTATGGTGATATCAACATCAATTTTGGAGATTGTATTAATCCAGGTACTGGAGAAGTGCAATACTTATGGTCTACTGGCGAAACTACAGAAAGTATTACAGTGTCTCCAGAAGAAGATACTACATATACTGTAACAGTTACTGGTTGTACTACTTGTGAAGATACAGATGAGGTAGTTGTAACCGTAAATTCGGCTACGGCATATGCAGGAGCTGATCAGGATATTTGTTTAGGAGATACTGCTACATTAACGGTATCAGGATCAGGAGATATTCTTTGGTCAACAGGAGAAACGACTGCTTCCATAGAAGTATCTCCAGATACAACAACAACGTATTCTGTGATAGTAACTAATGGAAACTGTGCAGCAAGTGATGATCTAGTAGTAACTGTAAATTCGGTTGCTGTGGATGCAGGAGAGGATCAGACTATAGCATCAGGTGAGTCTGCTACACTAACTGTAACAGGAGGAGATACGTATTTATGGTCAACAGGAGAAACAACAGAAACTATTGTCGTGTCTCCAGAAGAAGATACAACATATACAGTTACTGCATATAGTAATGGATGCGAAGCTACCGATAATGTTACTGTGTATATAGAAGGTTGTAGTGTAGTAGCTGATGCAGGAGAAGATCAGACAATCTGTCTTATTTCTAATTCGGGGCCTTCAGTTGTTAATAAAACGACCATCCAAAAGGCATCAACAATGGCAGAAGTGTTTTTGACTGCTTCTGGAGGAGATACTTACTTATGGTCAACAGGAGAAACTACACAATCAATTAGTGTAAACCCTACTCAAGATACTACATATACAGTTACCGTGACTAGTGGTTCTTGTAGTGATACAGATGAGGTAACAGTGTTTGTTACAGAACTTGGTGCGGATGCTGGACTAGATGTAGAAATTGTTGAAGGAGAAAATATAACGCTTACAGCTTCTGGAGGAGATAGTTACTTGTGGTCAACAGGAGAAACTACGCAGTCTATTATAGTGTCCCCAACAAGAACGACCAATTACGGAGTTACTGTTTTTAAAGGGAGTTGTTCTGCTTATGATGAGGTTATAGTCAATGTTGGATGTAAGGGCACTGCTAATGCAGGAGAAGATCAGACAATATGTGCAGGAGAGGTTGCGGTTCTTACTTCTTCAAGCGGAGACCTTATTAGATGGTCAACAGGAGAATTTGGAGAAACGATTACCGTTTCGCCAACAGAAACAACAACTTATTCTGTTACGATCATTAAAAACGGATGTCTTGATATCGATGAGGTAACTATAGTTGTAGAAAGCTGTGGAGGAGGTCTTGGTGGTGGTCCGACTATTGTGAATAATATATACCCAACAGTTTTAAAATCTTCGGATAATGTTTCTTTAGAAATTTCGACTACAGAAAAGAACGATACTGTAAGAGTATCGCTGTACAGTTTATCCGGAATAATAATGGGACCTACAATGAATATGAAGGTTGCTCAGGGAGACAATGTTATGAATATTGATCTAAGCAAAATTAATGTATTACCATCTGGTATATATGTTGTTAAGGTTTCGAATAAAGAAGGAGATAAATTGATGAAAATAGTCGTGAATTAAGATTTTTATCGTCTTAATATAGTTATAGAAAAGCTCACCATTTTTGGTGAGCTTTTTTTGTGGATAACATTAATGTAAACTAGGATAATAAATCATAGGTTTAATTTATTCATTTCATAATATTGAAGATAAATGCATGATTGAATTTTATGAGTTTAATCAAATAATAAAATTAATCATGAAATTTTTAAAAAAGATAATAGCCTCAGCTGCTATATTGGGAGTAATTAATTCTTGCGACTCTGATGATGACATAGTATTACCATCAACAGATACATCTGCTCTAACATTTAATAAAATAGGTTCATTAAAAAATGGAATGGGTGATGAGGGGTTCGCTGAGATCTCTGCATTTGACCCAACTACCAATAAGCTATTTATTGTAAACCCAAATGATGCCGAGATCTCTGTTTGGGATCTCTCAGATCCTGTATCTCCAGTTTCTGTAACAGATATTCCTGTAGATGGAATTCCTAATAGTGTAGCTGCATATAATGGAATAGTCGCTGTCGCATTAGAAAACATAAATAAGCAAGCGAATGGAGTCATTGCTACCTATAATGCTGAAACACAAGTTTTATTAAATACATATGATGCAGGAGCATTACCAGATATGGTTACTTTTAGTCCAGATGGCACATATATTGTTGCAGCCAATGAAGGAGAACCTAATGATGATTATACTTTAGATCCAGAAGGTTCTGTGACGATCATAAACCTCAATTCTGGAGAAGCTGCAAATGCTACTTTTACGACTTTTAACAATCAAACGATTGGTAATAATTTTAGAGTTTTTGGAAAAGAAGCTACGTTGACCGAAGATGTAGAACCTGAGTATATCGCTATTTCTGATGATGCCAAGACTGCATATGTATCACTACAGGAGAATAATGGACTGGCCGTCGTGGATCTTGAGTCAAAAACAATTACTGAGCTTTTAGGATTGGGTGTAAAAGATCATTCTCTTCCCGAAAATCAGTTGGATGCCAGTAATAAGGATGGGATATCAGGTAATTTCAAAAATTGGCCAGTATTTGGGATGTATCAGCCAGATGCTATTAAATATGTAACTATTGGAGGTACCGGGTATATTATCTCTGCCAATGAAGGAGATGCCAGAGATTATGATGGGTTTTCTGAGGAAAGAAGGTTAAAAGATTTACAGTTAGATCCAGAAGTTTTTCCGAATGCGGCAATGTTACAGGAAGATGAAAATTTAGGGGAATTAAAAATTACTACTGCCAATGGAGATATAGATGGGGATGGTGATTTTGATAAAATATACTGTTATGGAGGAAGGTCATTTACGATCTGGAGTACTTCTGGTGATATAATTTATGACAGTGCAGATTTTATAGGAAAAAAAACGTATGAACTAGAAGCTTCTTTGTTTAATAATGATGAGGGAGTTGTAGATGATAGATCTGATGATAAAGGAGCAGAACCCGAAGCTATAGAGACATTGAGAATTGGTGATAAAACATTACTGTTTGTAGGGTTAGAAAGAACAGGAGGAGTCATGATATTTGATATTACAAATCCTGTAGCTCCACAATTTCTGGATTGGATAATAGACGCTTCAGATCAAGGGCCAGAAGGATTATTAGCTGTTGAAGCTTCAGACAGTCCAACAGGAAAAGACCTGCTTATTATTACCAATGAAGTGTCAAATACCGTAGCAATTTATGAGATCGAATAATTTCCATAAAAAGTTTGTTGTTTTGCAGTAACCACTTTTGACTGATAGTTATTACCTTTGAATAAAGTAATTATTTCACTGACTGACTATCAATTATGAAAAAGTTCAATAGGTCGATGCGCTGACCATTGAGCTTTTTCGTTTTTACAGTATTTCCGATCAGGCACTATTTATTTTTCTGGTATTCAAACTTCAATAGTATGGCAAGAATAAAAAGCCTAATTTTGCAAAAATTTTAGAATTTAGAATAATGAGTAATATAGTGGCAATTGTAGGGAGACCTAATGTAGGTAAGTCTACTTTTTTTAATCGGTTAATCCAAAAGAGAGAAGCAATTGTAGATGCAGTTAGCGGAGTAACTCGTGATCGTCACTATGGCAAGAGTGACTGGAATGGTAAAGAATTCTCTCTAATTGATACTGGCGGATATGTCGTAGGTAGTGATGATATTTTTGAAGCAGAAATAGATAAGCAGGTAGAATTGGCCATAGATGAAGCAGATGCTATCGTTTTTATGGTTGATGTAGAGTCTGGAGTTACAGGCATGGATGAAGAAGTAGCCAATTTATTGCGCAAAGTGAATAAGCCGGTATTTCTTGTTGTAAACAAGGTGGATAATGGAAAAAGAGCTGCAGATGCTGTTGAGTTTTATTCTTTGGGATTAGGAGAATATTATACAATAGCCAGTATTAACGGAAGTGGAACAGGAGAGCTATTAGATGCACTGGTAGAAGCTTTGCCAGATGTAGCAGAAGCAGAAGAAACAGAATTACCACGTTTTGCAGTAGTAGGTCGGCCTAATGCAGGGAAGTCATCTTTTATAAATGCATTAATAGGAGAAGATCGTTATATTGTGACTGATATTGCAGGAACTACACGTGATGCTATTGATACTAAATATAATCGATTTGGATTTGAATTTAATTTGGTAGATACTGCCGGAATAAGACGTAAATCGAGAGTTAAGGAAGATTTAGAATTTTATTCTGTAATGAGATCGGTTAGAGCCATAGAACATAGTGATGTATGTTTGGTTGTAGTGGATGCTACCAGAGGTTTTGATGCTCAGGTTCAGAATATATTCTGGTTAGCAGAACGCAATCGCAAGGGTATTGTGATTCTTGTTAATAAATGGGATCTTGTAGAGAATAAACAAAGTAATACCATGAAGGACTTTGAAACGCATATTCGTAAAGAGATAGAGCCTTTTACAGATGTGCCCATTGTCTTTATTTCTGTGTTGACAAAACAACGGATCTTTAAAGCTATTGAAACAGCAGTAGAGGTGTATAAAAATCGTTCTAAAAAGATAAAAACCAGTGTTATGAACGATACAATGTTGCCTATTATAGAGCATAACCCTCCACCGGCATATAAAGGTAAATATGTAAAGATTAAATACTGTATGCAATTACCTACTCCCCAGCCGCAGTTTGCTTTTTTTTGCAATCTGCCACAATATATCAGAGATCCATATAAACGATTTTTAGAAAATAAATTACGTAAAGAATTTGATTTTCATGGAGTGCCAGTAGCTGTTTATTTTAGAAAAAAATAGTTATTAGAAAATCAAAATTTTAACCGTTCTACGAGATAAAAAGACAAGCTTCTCAATTCTGTACCTGTAGGAGTACCATTTTTGGTAGGTAGTTTTATAAACTTTGGCATTTTTTTTATGATAGTATCTATTTGATCTTTTAGTAGCATGAATGACTGATTATTGATAAATTGCTTGTGTTTTTTTGTATAAAAATCTCGTACGTGAGGGCCAGATTTTTTTAGGATCTTTCCTTCTTCTGTTATAACTAATTTTAGGTGGAGATCATTACTTTTTTTTGATTTATTATCAATTAACACCCTATTTAAAGTAGCTTCTTCATTGGGGATATTAAATATTGCCAACTCTTGATTCTTTGCGTCATATTTTTTTCGTTGTAAGCGATAAGAGGTATTAGTAGCATTAAATTCTCGTAAGATATATTTTTCGATTTCTACAATATTTTGTTTTTGAAAATCTTCAAAACTTTTACAATCTTCACACGACTTAAATACTCCAGAAGATTGCCATGTAAGCTCCCCGTCACATAAAACCTGTTGTATTTCATCTATTTTTCGTATAATAGGTAATGAATAGATTCTGTCATGTGATTTATACGATTTATAACTAAAAATTTCGCATATTCATCGTTTCTTTTTCCTTTCTACTTCGTTTAAAAAATAAACCGTAACTATAGCTATGCTTGATTTTTTTGCCTTGCATAAAGAAAAAATAATTCAATGAATTTATACGAATTTTTTAATCACAAATCGTATTAGTAATGTTTAGCGTATCAATAAATTTCTTTTTGAAAATACTGATAATGCGATTGTTTAGTTTTTTTGGATATGTATTGGTCCATATATTATGTAGTTCTCCTTTTAAGTTGTAATTGAAAAATAATTTTGTAATTGGGATGGCACTATTAAATTTGGAAGTATTAATTTCTTTGAACCTTAGTTCTTTATCAAAAATTTTAGTAAAAGGATTTTCTTTGAGTTTTGAAATTTTTTCTTCTGTCAGATTTTCATTGATAAACAGCTGTATAGTTTTTCCTGCTTGTGACTTAAACGGAATTCCATTTCTTCTGTCAGGTTTTATGATTTGTGATTCATATAGTTTGACTACACGGGTAATTTCATATTCTACTTTTTTTGAATAAGAAACAGTTTTTAAATCAATTATTTTTCCTTGTCTTATGGTATTGGGGAGGTAGCTATGAACTTTTAGATCAATCATTTTACCTTTTTTATCAATTTTAAAAGAGATAGGTGCTCTTAACTCTCCAATAATTTGTTCTTGTGTTAATACATCAGGATTTATGGAATTTATAATAAATTTTTCCAGATCTTTTTTAAAACAGCCATAAGCATCACTAAATTCGTTTTCCACACAGTTTTTAAACATGGGAGGATAGTCACTAACGATAGATGTACTAGCATTAATGATTGTTTTGCCTTCTTCTTTAGAAAACAATTGGATATAATTTCGGGCTTGATACAAATCCTTAAGATTTGGTATTTTTTTGATCAAAAAAGATTTTAAAAAGACCTCGATTTTTTTATTCAGATCTTGGTTACCTGTATAAATTCTAAAATTCCAAGGTCTGCCATCCTTAGTAACCTCAAACTGAGCCCTGATACTATTGTGTAAATTGGGAGGAGTTGTATAGTCACTGATTAATGTCAGCTCTTGAGGAGTTATATATTTTTCCAAACTCAAAGAAAGTTCATTTTTTGCAGAAGGCTTGTTTAAATGTATAAAAGTTCTGTGTTCCTGCGCTGTATTCAATAATGCAAATTGTGAATACGAATGGATGCTAAAAAATAGTAGAATATATAAAATCTTATTCATCTTTTAATAGGATTGATTGATAGTGTAAATTTGATTCTCGTGAATGAGGTTTTGTAATTATTTATATTCGAATGTGTTTACATACTTTTGATTCGGATACTTCTTAAAAATTCTCCTAAGTAATTTATTTTTGTAGTATTTAAACTCTATTATTTTATTCTCGATATTGCCGAGCCGTAAACCACGTCTTTCTTTGCTAATAGATTATCATCGTCATAGGTGAACAATTCTATGATTTTTAGAGTATCTGTTTTCTTTGTAGTATTGTTTTTTGGGAATCTGGTAATATGTATTTCTTTTATTTTCATGGAATTATCAAATACAACTGTTTTGGATTTATTTAATTTACCCTTGTAATAAAAAGATATGTTTGTTTCTTTTTTGTTTGGGTCATATTTCATGACTTTTCTTGATGTGATACTGTTTTGATGAATAATTTCGGAAACATTTTTTTCTGTTTTGTTTTCTACAATAAGTTTTTCACGTTGTTTTTTGTTGTTAAAATCCTTCGTGATAATTCTTACAGTATCTTTTGAATATATAGAGGTATCACTCTCACAATTATTTTTTTCACATCTTTGGATCTGCATGATTCTATTGTGATCATTATATTCGTATCTGTATGTAGTAGGATTGAAGCTTTTTCCATCAATTAAACTTACAAAAGGATATGTAAGTTTAAAATCGCCCGTTCTTTCTTTTTTCTTTTCTTATATAGATTATTTTTTGCATCATAGAAAAAAAGAGTTTCATTGGATATTCCTTTCTTTTGTTCAGAGATCTTTTTTAGATTACCTGTATTATCGTATTTGGTAATTGTTCGGTGAGTTGGTAGTTTACGATTAGAGGAACTACTGGGGTTGTAGGTTTCTTTTGTTTCCCGTTGTATGCCAAGCTCTTTTTTTAGTTCAGTTTGTTTGCTAAATAGAGCATATTCTAAATCATTATCAAAAAATTGACCGAATGAATTAAGGTACACACCTAAAAGAATAAATAATATCGTTTTTGGCATCTGTTTGTAGTGCGATGTATTAATAGTGCTATGTAAATATATGTCCTAAAGAAGTAAAATGTTACCTGCTTGTTAAAGAAATTTTGCATATAACCGTAATATAAAATCGAAATACTGATTTTTTTATAAAGCAGTGGATTGAATAGTTCCTGTTAATGAGCTCATCTTGAGTAGTGTGGTTTTTAACCGAAAAGTTTGACTTTTGTGCTATAATGAAGTTTATATTTTTCAGTATAGCTTTTTGGTTAAAGAGATCGACAAAATAGGGTGCAAAATGTAAATTTTGCAGGTCAAAGCATTACTCAAGATGAGTTCAATAAAAAAGAGCTAATAACAAGTGTAGTAGTTATCAGCTCTTTTTATAGTAGTATGGAAACGGGTGTATTATTTTTCTACTGGTTTCATAATTCTAATCCAGTCTATTTTCATAGTATGATCTTCTGCAGACCCATCAATTTCCTCATCCGTAGGAAATCTGTCTAAAGCAGCATTCCAGTTCTGTACTTCTGTATTGAGGATAATGTCCATTTCTTTGCTTAGTCCTGTTCTGTCTTCCGGATTCCCTGTAGGAGAGGTATAGTTTAATGGATCAATACCATCTTTACCATTTTTATTGTCCAGATCATCCATGACTTTAATTAGTTTTCCATTTAGGTAGTATTCTAGATCAGTTGGACTTTTCCAGTATACACCTATTCTTATCCATTTATCAGACCAGAAGCCAGAAGTGTTCTCAGGATCAAAGTACCATGTACTATCATCTTTTGGCTGGTAATCCTGAAAAGGCTCTCTGATAAATACATGATGACTGATGTGCAATCGTTGGCTAAGCCATAACTGATCGTTTCTTGTGTTTTGTGCCCCATAAGCTTCGAGAATATCAATCTCCTGTGTATCATCAGGGCTTAACATCCATACATCCGAAGCAATAAAAGCATTTGCTATTTTTACTCTGGCTTCTACATATACCGGATACAGTACTCTTTTTGTAGAGGTGACACAGCCGAGTCTCGTTGCTTTGTCAGTAAATGTTGTATTGGTGCCATTTACAAAAGCATCATATTGTTTCATTTCACCAAGTGCTCTTGTGGTTAATAGGCGTAGGTTTCCATCTTGTACGATAGAATTTTCATGTCTCCAGATTGTGGGGCCTGGTCCTGTCCAATTTGCGTGATAATAATTATACCATTTATCATTACCAAAATTAGTCTGAGTGGTATTTCCTTCAAAATTATATTCAAAATCATCAGAAAAGTCATCTTGAAATTCCCATTCGAACCCTTCTCCAGGATCTGCCGGTACTAGAATTGTTTTAAAATCTTTACCTTCTCCATTTGTTAAGTCTTCTTCTGGAGCTGGATTATCAGTCCCATCCGGATCAGGTGTTATAGGAGGTGGTGAATCATCACTACTACTACAGGAAATAACAATTAGAGAAAGTAGTAGTAATACATTAAAAATTTTGGGTCTTTTTTTCATTTTCATTTTTTTATAAGTTTATAAAGTTAGTTAAAATGAAAACATCATCAAAATAATGTTAATTTATTAACATTTGTGCTAAAAAATGGGATTAAAATTAATGTTTTTAAATGTGTTATTCCTTTGAGAGTTTATCAGGTTTTTTATAAATTTTTTTGCTGTGTTTTTTATGAATTTAAAATTTAGTAAAGATGTTATACGATTTATAACTAAAAATTTCGCATATTCATCGTTTCTTTTTCCTTTCTACTTCGTTTAAAAAATAAACCGTAGCTATAGCTATGCTTGTTTTTTTTGCCTTGCATAAAGAAAAAATAATTCAATGAATTTATACGAATTTTTTAATCACAAATCGTATTATATCATTTGTCATTTGAATTTTTTAAAAAAGAAAAGTACGATTTTTTTATCTCGGTGTATTCAAATAACAACAGATCCTATGAAAAGCTATTTTTTTGGCCAATTGAAAAAGTCTAAATGAGTGTAGTAAGAAAAAACACTTTAATTGAGTAAAAAATAACTGTTTTTCATCAGAAACAAAAAAGTGTAAACTACTTCTTAGCAAAAAGATGTATTGTGATGTTTTTGTTGCTGTTATTACATTTTTAAAGAAAATCAGAATAGAAAAATGTTTTATTATAACTGCTCTTTAATCTTTACTAGCTGAGCTCTGATAGATTCTAGTTTCCTAATAATATCAAAACTATCTAGTGCTTCTTGTTTTTGTTCTTTTAGATGAATTTTTGCGCCTTCTAGTGTAAATCCACGTTCTTTTACCAAATGATATATTAATTCCAGATTTTTGATATCTTCCTGAGTGAATTTTCTATTTCCTTTAGCGTTTTTTTTTGGTTTTAGGATATCAAATTCTTTTTCCCAAAAACGGATAAGTGAGGTGTTTACATCAAAAGCATCCGCGACTTCGCCAATACCATAATACATCTTTTTAGGTAAGTCAACATGCATAGCTAATCTTCTTTTTTTTGAGTAAAACTTCCATCTTTTTTAAATACGATGTTGCTTTCAGGGAAATCTTCTGCTGTAAGTTTCTGAATCTCTTTTAAAGCTCTTTTTTTATCATCCATAAAAGGGTATATCTCATCAATTTGTTTTGCAGAATGCAGTTTTCCATCTATAAAGTTACCGTCTGTATCTACTTTAATCTCTGCAATAGGAGCGTAGCCTTTTATGCCGGATAAGTTAAATCTGGAATAGGTGCAAAAATTACCAAGACTGTAGGTGATAAATTTATTTTTATATATTTCAAAAGCTCTTGATACGTGAGGTCCGTGTCCCAGAATTATATCAGCTCCAGCATCAATCATAGTATGTGCAAACAAATAAACATTACCGCGATCTTCTCCATAAAAACGTTCTGTCTTCCTGGGTACATGAGTGTGGTCTGCTCCTTCTGCTCCTCCGTGAAATGAAACAATAATAATATCCACTTTTTCTTTTAGTTCTGCTACAATTCTTTTAGCATTGTTTAAGTTATGGATTTTTATGCAATCTTTGTTTGGTGCAAAAGCACAAAATCCATACGTTATTCCGCCTTTTTTAAAAATAGTGGATTCTTGTGCAAAAATTCCTGCATAAGCAATATCTAGTTTTTTAAGAGTTTTTGCTGTGTTTTTTATGCCAATAGGGCCAAAATCACCAATATGATTATTAGCAATACTCATGACATCAAAGCCGGCTTCTGAAAGATATTTACCAAAAGATTCTGGAGATCTAAAGGAATAGCATTTTGAAGGATCAGAGCATCTTTTAGCATTTTCTCCTTGATCGGTCAAAGTGCCTTCCAGATTTCCGAATAGAATATCTGCCTCTGATAACACAGTATTAACATCATCAAAAGGACCTTTGCCTTCTGGTGGCATATAACCTTCATTAGGGAAATTAGTGCCCATCATAATATCTCCAACTGCCATGATTTTGATAAATGCAGGTTTTATGAATTGTTGACGTTTAAAATCCTCAACAATAACTGTCATAGAATCAATAGTTTCTTTGGGAAATTTCTGAGCGTGTATTGCAAAACTAAAACCTAATAGCGTTACATATAAAAGTGCTTTGCGCATAAGGATTTAGTCTAGAGTTTCGTTGATGAGAGAAGAGGCTTTTAGCATTTCATTAAACTCTTCAGAAGTCAAACTTCCGTAGTAAAAATTTCGAGGATTTATGCGGTTTCCATCTTTAAATATTTCATAATGAAGATGTGGCGCTACAGATCTTCCTGTGCTGCCTACATAACCAATTACATCACCTCTTTTTATTTTTTGCCCTTTTTTTACGTTGTATTTACTAAGATGTGCATATAAGCTTACATAGTTAAACCCATGATCTATTCGTACATGTTTTCCATATCCTGTAGAATTTGCATCTGCTCTGGTAACGGTACCATTGCCCGATGCATATATGGGAGTTCCTGTTTCTGCAGAAAAGTCCATACCATAATGGAACTTACGAGCCTTGGTAAATGGGTCACTTCTCCATCCATATCCTGATGCCATGCGTTTAAGATCTGTATTTTGTATGGGTTGGATTGCAGGTATGGTAGACAATAATTCTTCTTTCTGTTCGGCTAGGTTCTTGATTTCATCCAATGATATAGATTGTACTGCAATTTGTTTTGTTAGCTTATCGATTTGTTTCTGACTTTCAATAATCATCTCAGAATTATCATATCCTTCATATCCTTTATATCTGTTAACACCTCCAAAACCAGCTTTTCTTATTTCTTCAGGAATAGGTGGAGCGCCAAAATAGAGTCGATAAATATTATCATCTCTTTCTGCAATTTCTTCTAAAACAGCATGATCTTTTCTTAATTGCTTATTCATTAATTCATACTGAAGTTTCATATTCTCCAGTTCTCTTTTATAGGCTTTTTCTTTAGGAGTCTCTAATTGTGGGATGTTTAAATAAATTACCAGAAGGAGCAGACCCGCCAATAAAGAACCAAGAATACCCAGAATTGCAAAACCAAATTTGCGTCCTTTCTTATGTTCAATTCTGCGATAAGACAGCGTCTCGCTATCGTAGTAATATTTAACCTTTGACATAATCTAAAATATACTATTTTTGCAGGATATTAGCCATAATGGCAAGTGTTTTATCCAAGTGATAAGAACAAATATAATAAAATGTGGCAAAGTCCGGAAAAAACTGTAGAATATAATAGATCACCTACCTTGATAGTTTGCTGATATAAAATCTAGTAGCTTTGTAAAAGTTTTGAACGGAAATACATACATAAATAATAAAAAGAAAACCTGTGAAATCCCAAGAAATCAGAAATCAGTTTTTAGAATTTTTTGAATCTAAAAAGCATAACATCGTACAATCTGCACCGATGGTAATTAAGGATGACCCAACATTGATGTTTACCAATGCAGGGATGAATCAGTTTAAAGAATTCTTTTTAGGAAACGGGACACCCAAGAATAATCGTATTGCAGATACCCAGAAATGCCTGCGTGTAAGTGGTAAACATAATGATCTTGAAGAAGTAGGGATGGATACATATCATCATACAATGTTCGAGATGCTAGGGAATTGGAGTTTTGGAGATTATTTTAAAAAAGAAGCAATTCATTGGGCTTGGGAACTTCTTACAGAAGTATATGGAATTGATAAAGATATTTTATACGTTTCGGTTTTTGAAGGAGCAAAAGATGAGAATCTGGAGATGGATCAGGAAGCCTTTGATTTATGGAAAGCTATCGTACCAGAAGATCGGATTATTATGGGTAATAAGAAAGATAATTTTTGGGAAATGGGAGATCAGGGGCCTTGCGGACCTTGTTCAGAGATTCATGTTGATCTGAGATCAGAGGAAGCAAAGGCAATGATCCCGGGACGAGATCTGGTAAATCAAGATGATCCTCTGGTTGTAGAGATTTGGAACCTGGTTTTTATGCAATATAACCGAAAGGCAGATAGGTCATTAGAAAAACTACCCGCACAGCATGTAGATACAGGAATGGGATTTGAGCGATTATGTATGGCTTTACAAGGTGTTAAATCAAATTATGATACCGATGTATTCACGCCATTGATAAGAGAGATAGAAACCATTACCAATTCTAGTTATGATAAAAATAGTTTGACTACTGATGAAGAAGGGAAAGTCAGTGTGGCAATTCGGGTAATAGCAGATCACGTTAGGGCAGTTTCGTTTTCTATTGCAGATGGTCAATTACCCAGTAATACAGGTGCAGGGTATGTAATCCGTAGAATTTTACGTAGAGCAATCAGATATGGTTTTACTTTTCTGGATACCAAAGAACCTTTTATATACAAACTGGTAGAGACATTAAGTAATCAGATGAGTACTGCTTTTCCAGAGCTGAAATCTCAGAAAAATTTAATCGTTAATGTAATTAAAGAAGAAGAAAACTCTTTTTTGAGAACATTGGATCAGGGATTGGTGCTATTAGAAACAATCATAAAAAATACAAAAGGGAATGTAGTATCCGGCGAAAAAGTATTTGAATTGTACGATACTTTTGGCTTTCCTAAAGATTTAACAGCTTTAATCCTTAGTGAGCAAGGGTATGAATATGATGAAGAAAGTTTTGAAGCAGAGCTGCAAAAACAAAAAGATAGATCCAGAGCAGCATCACAGGTTTCTGCTGGGGATTGGGAAGTGTTACTAGATAGGTGTGAAGAAGAATTTATAGGATATGATCACCTTATATCAAATGTGAAAATTTCTAGATATAGAAAAGTAAACAGTAAGAAAGATGGAGAGCTATATCAATTAATTTTTGATAAAACACCTTTTTATCCAGAAGGAGGTGGACAAGTTGGTGATAAAGGATATCTGGAGGCTGTAAATGGAGATGTGGTATATATTATTGATACAAAAAAAGAGAATAATCTAATTGTTCATTTTGCTAAAACACTGCCCAAACATCTCAACAAAACATTAACGGCAGTAGTAGATGGTAAGCAGCGAACAAGAACAGCTTCTAATCATACAGCTACACATTTATTGCATCAAGGTCTGCGTGCAGTTCTGGGAACTCACGTAGCTCAAAAAGGCTCTATGGTTCATAGTAGAAATTTACGTTTCGATTTTTCTCATTTCTCTAAAGTCTCTGAAGATGAATTGCAGCAGGTAGAAGATTTTGTGAATGCCAGAATTCGTGAAAATTTACCATTAGAGGAACAACGAAACATATCCTACGATCAGGCAATTGCCGAAGGTGCAATTGCGCTGTTTGGCGAAAAGTATGGAGATTCAGTAAGAGCAATTCGTTTTGGAGAATCTATGGAGCTTTGTGGAGGAATCCATGTGCAGAATACTAGAGATATTTGGCATTTTAAAATCACATCAGAAAGCGCTGTAGCAGCAGGAATAAGACGTATAGAAGCGATTACCAATGATGCTGCAAAAGAGTATTTTACGACAGAGTCTGAATCGTTTAGGAAGGTGAAAACAGTTTTGAAGAATGTAAAAGACCCAGTAAAAGCAATTTCAGCTTTGCAAGAAGAAAATATAAACTTAAAGAAACAAGTTGAAGCGTTATTAAAAGCTAAAGCAAAAAATCTGAAAGGAGATCTTAAATCCGAATTTAGCGAGGTGAATGGAATTCAGTTTCTGGCAAAAAAAGTAGATTTGGATGCTTCGGGAATTAAAGATTTATCTTTTGAGCTGGGGGGAGAGATAGAAAATGTTTTTATGCTTTTTGGATCAGATACCAATGGTAAAGCTTTATTGTCTTGTTATATTTCTAAAAACTTAGTTGAAGAAAAAGGACTAAACGCTGGTCAGGTAGTTCGTGAATTGGGTAAATATATTCAAGGCGGCGGCGGCGGTCAACCATTTTTTGCTACAGCTGGAGGTAAAAACCCAGCGGGCATACAAGAAGCATTAGAAAATGCTAAGCAGTATTTATAAATTTTTAGTTCCTTTTGTTACATTATAATGAATTTACAGACGAACATATCCATAGCGCCTCAGCAACCCAAAATCAATTACAATTCTGAATTATTATTATTAGGTTCTTGTTTTGCCGAGAATATAGGCGATAAGTTTGCCTATTATAAATACAAGACACTGGTAAATCCATTTGGGATTCTGTTTCATCCTAAAGCTATCGAAACGTTTTTGTGGATGGCTACTCAAGAAGAAGAATATACAGAGACAGATATATTTTATCATAATGAACAATGGCATTGTTTTGATGCACATTCAAAACTGAGTAGTCTGGGGCAAATCCAATTATTACGATTGCTCAATAATGGATTGTATGCAACACTTCAAAAAATTAAATCAGCTACCCACGTGTGTATTACCTTGGGGACTTCCTGGGTGTATCGACTACAGTCTCTGGATATGATTGTAGCAAATTGCCATAAGATGCCACAAAAAGAATTTAAAAAGGAGTTACTGTCTATTGACGAAATTAAACAGTGTTTACAAAACAGCGTAAACTTAATTCTTAGTCAAAATCAAAATGCAAAAGTAATATTTACAATATCTCCGGTACGGCATATCAAAGATGGTTTTATAGAAAATAACCGCAGTAAATCACATTTGCTCGCAGCAACCCATGAGGTAGTATCATCAATAGAACAGTGTAGTTACTTTCCTTCTTATGAGATTGTTATGGATGAGTTGAGGGATTATAGATTTTATGATACAGATATGATCCACCCAAATACTATTGCTATAGATTATATATGGGAATATTTTAAACAAACCTGGGTATCAGAAGAAGCATGGCAAACGATGTCCAAAGTAGAGGAAATTCAAAAAGGTATTGCGCATCGGCCATTTAACCCTAGAAGCAAACAATATCTTGAATTTATAGAGAATTTAGAATATAAAAAATACCAGCTTCAGGAGCAATATTCTTTTATCACATTTTAAAAATAGTAGTATTGCTGTTTTCTGTTTTGTTAAAAACGAAACCAATCAGTCTAATTTGTCAATTGTAAAGGCCCTGTGTAGTTAAATTGCATAGTTCCCAGACATGATGGTGATGTTGCACCAAATACATTAAAAATATCCGAAGTCAATGTAAATTGATCTCCATCTTTAATGATTGAAATATTTTTGCTGGTATCATCTTTAGCTGCAAAAAAATCATCATCCGTTAGATCTCCATCATCCCGAATCACATGAAATTCTACACCTCCACAGCAAACAGATCCAGATGAAAAAGTCCCGAAAGTAAGTTCTGAATCCTCTGGAGAAGAATCTGGAGGATAAACTTCCAGACGTAATTTATATTTCTGATCATTAAATTCTCCATCAATAGCTATCTCATAACCACGAAACATTTCTTCGGTATCAGGGTCAAAAATAAATAAAGTAGCTTTATTTTTTGATAGTGTAATTTTTTTATCCAGAAAAAGAAATGTATTGAGATCTGTGTTGTTGCTACCAATTTGTTCTGTTCCAGACGCATTGTCATCTCCAGAACAAGAGACTAATAATGCGGAGAAATAAAAAGCTAACCCTAATCGTATAAATATCTTTTCCATTTTTTTAAGTATTTATTGTTGATCTCAATTTAATCCCAAGCACGCCAGTTTGAGTGAAATTCTGATAAGAATTTGATATAAAAAACAAGTGTTTTGGGATTGAAAACCTATTCTCAATACACTTTTCTTCGCCAAAGCACGAAGAGACAGTTTTTTAACCTTCTATGGTAATAATCGAATTTAGGTTGTTGTATAATAACAGTTGTAATTCCAAAAACCCTACTTTATATTTTTTGTTAAGTTGTCAGGACATAGTAATATTGAGGGTTTTATGCCACGTATTCTTTTGAATTTACTCGATAATCGAGATTTAAATGCTCTGAGACTTGCCTCGAAATCGAAATATTTTTTTTCAATTGATACCTCGTAGTAGTTTACTGGAATAAATATTCTTTTCCACTTCAGTTTCAGAAGTAGACTGCCCTGCTTGTTATGTTTAATCTATAGAATTCCTCGACGCTCTGCATCGGGGTTAAGAGGGAAGTTTGAAAACCTTAGGTTTTCATCAAACTAAAAATAAATTTTCTTCCGTTGAATACCTCGACGGCTCTGCCTCGGGGATTTTTTATTTTTTATTCTTCATTAAAATAAAAAAATCATGATTCCCCTTTGCAGTAGATTCAAACAACAAATTGTTCCTATATAATCTTAAATATGACTTTTTTTTAGATTTATAATATTTTGGAGACCAAAAATATTTTAGATACAATAAGCAGCGTATCTGCGGTTCATCACTTGTGGTTGTCTATAATATCTCCATTTTTTTGTTTGAGTAACTTTTAAAATCAGGAATGATATAATACTATTCGATTCTCGAATGAAATTACCTGCTAAAATAATTTCTTTTTGTCCCCTATATATTATTTGAGTTTCCTTAGTTTAGAATAGTATTGTTTTTAATCATATGTTTTTAATTTTTGGTGATTATTGCTATAAATATGATACAGCTTTTTATATACTTGTATTATTGTATAGAACTTATTAAACTTAACTTATGAAAAAAAGAATATTTTTGTTAATGCTGTATACTGCTTTTTTTAGTAGTTACGGACAAATATTAGATGAGGATTATTTTAATGCATTAAAAGCATCAAAACAATTGTCTAACCCTGATTTTGAGTGGAGACAGTTTGGTCCAGGTAATTCTGGATATTGTGAAGAGTTTTGGGTACATCCTACCGATCCTGACTGCTATTATATGTCTCCTGATTTGTCTAACACGTATGGCACTTTTGATAATGGAGAAAGGTGGCAGACTATAAAAGAAATTGATGGTAACGGGCGAGGGATGCGAAGGGTTCAGGCAATAACATTTTCTCATCAAGACCCTAATCTGGGATATGCAACTAACGTGAGGGGTTTTTTATACAAATCAACAAATAAAGGACGAAGCTGGAATAAAATTTTAGAACTACAAGAAGGTAGACATTCAGAATTAGTAGTAGACCCCTCAGATGATAATAATTGGTATATTGGAGCAGGAGATTTCTGGAATGTAAAAGGGTATCATAGAAATCTGGCAAATCCCCAGGGAAATATCGATAGATTTATTGCCTATGGCCATATATACAGAAGTGTTGATAAAGGAGATACCTGGCAACAAATTATAGTGGATCCGGCTCATGAGAATGATTTATCTATAGGAGTGATAATTGTGGATCCTCAAAATTCTAATTCTATTATAGCAGGGACTAATTTTGGTTTGTATAAAAGTAGTGATAAGGGACTTACATGGCAGTTGGCGACAGTTACCGGTTTGCCACACAATCTTCCCAGAGATATGGATTACCATATAGACAGAAGTAATCCCTCTAATCCTGTGACAACTTTATATTTGGTAGAGCAAACACATTACACTCCTAATGGTAATACAGTTAGTGCCACAGGAGGAGTATATAAGAGTGTTGATTTTGGTGAAACGTGGACAAGCATTACAGGGAATCTGGGAGTACGATTTACTTCAGATTCTAACTCAGGAAATGATAATGCTGATGGAGTGGATAATTTTACATCTGTAGATAAATATTACAGATCTATTGCATATTGGTTGGGGATTGATAAAAATCAGGCGAAAACTACTTATAATCAACTCCCTGCAACTACTATTTTATCTGTGTATAATAGATTAATTGTAAATCCAGTTAATAAAAACGAATTATATATTGCTTTTAATTCAAAACACGATTTCAGCTTTGGTCCGGGTGACGTATGGAAAACAGAAGATGGAGGTCAAAATTGGTTTCCCTGTGTGCGTACCGGAAAATATTGGAATGGTTCCCGTGATGATGATTATTGGAGTGCAAGAAATAGTCCGAATAATGTAAATACTAAATTTGCGCATTTGGAGAGAGAAATGCAGGAAAGCGAAGAATTTTCCGGATGTCGCTTTTTAGAGATTAATAAAAATGGAGAAGTATTTATTAGTATAGATCAGCAAACATTTCGCTCTAAAGATAATGGTAGCAGCTGGCAACAAATAGATGATATAGAAACCTCTCCTGGGAGTAAAAAGTGGATAGGGAGAGGTGATAGTAATCTTCCAGGTAGATTTATTTTGACAGAAACAGGAGTTCCTGGTAGAAAATTATTGTGTTCTGGAGAACATGGTTTATGGCAGACAGTTCCTCATGATGATTACCCTAATGCAGATGAATTGACTGTCGCTGCTGAGCAAATAGAAGGACAAAATAATCCTAACGGAGCGCATTCAATTGCATCGGTTGCTGTGCATCCTAATGATCCTAATACAATTTTTACATTACAATTCAGACAGAAGCATCGAGGGTATCTGAGAAAATCAGTAGACGGTGGAGTAACTTGGGATAATATGGCATTTCCGTTTGAAGGAGATTATTCTGGAACCAATGAATCCTTACAACATATTTTTCAGTACAATTTATTGATAAGGCCAGATCTCCCGGATAGAATGTACTTCTGCGTGATGGAAAATCCAGTTGCCGAAGTGAATGCATCTTTTAGAATTGTTACAAGAGATGCAGATTTTGGAGTACGACGGAGTTTTGATGGGGGGCAGACGTGGGTTTCTGCTAATGATGGATTGCCAGCGAAGCCTAGTGTGCGTCGTATTGCTTTTAATCTGGATAAGCCCTGGCAAATGTATGCGGCGCTTAATATTAGTAAGAATGGAACTACAGGAGGACTTTATGTGTCAGATAATAGTGGCCAATTTTGGAATAAAGTAACAATTCCTGCAAAGATAAAATCTGTTAATAATGTCTTTGTAGATACACATAAAAATGCAGGGAATTTAAATGATATTTACATTTCCTGTGGACAATTTCAGAGTACAGATCCTGATGAAGGAGGTGTTTGGAAAAGCGCTGATGATGGAGTTACCTGGAAAAAAATATTTGATATGCCTTATGTTTGGCAAACAGAAACATCCCCTGTAGATCCTAATATTATTACAGTAAACGTTCCGGTTCAGGATGTTAAAGGAAGAAATGTTACGATCTTTAACCCAGGAGCATATGTCTCATTTGATGGAGGTAGTACCTGGGAAAAAATTAGTAATGATTTGGGTCAGCCAGATTTGATTACTGATCTTAAACCAGATCCCGAAGAGAAAAATATATTCTGGCTTGCCCTAAAAGGAAGTGCTTGGGCTAAAGGAATATATAGAGGAGGTTTGCTAAGTGTTAGTGATCTTGATGCTTCTCAGGAACAGAAGATTAGAATTTATCCTAATCCGGTTATAAAAGATGAGGTTGTTATAGAGAGTAAATACCTTTCATTAGATGAAAATATAAAATTAGAAATATTCAATTTACAGGGACAACTTATAAAAACATATGCCGATGCAGCGTCATTTTTTGAAGGTAAAGTAAAAATATCTTTTGCAGACCTAACGGCCGGAACTTATTTGGTCAAAATAAAAACTAATGATAAGACATATATAAAGAAATTGATTAAAAAGTAATTTTCTTATCAAAGAGGTTTTTATACCAATTCTGTTTTAAAAAGATTCAAATAAAAAGAGCAGATTTTAAATCAGCAAAGGTAATATCATATCAAGGGTATTCTGTATTGAGCAGAATGCCCTTGTTCATTTATGAGTATTTTATAATTTTTTACTTTATGATGTTAACCTATCTCTAATGAATAATACTAATATGTAAAAAACAGAAATAGTTGATATAAAGATCTTTATTGTGAGGTTTTTACACTGAGATCGGGTAGGTTAAATAATTTTATTGTACTCGGTCTCTTTTTTTTAAAAACTGTGGGTTAGTTATTTCTTCTCAATTCCTCTTCCAGAATTACAATTTTGGTTTCAAGGTCGTGCAGTCGGTCGTATACATCTACAGGTTCTGGCATTTGCTTAGAAGCAAACATAGTAACGTACCAGGCTTCCATAATTTCTTCAGAATTGATTGTGTAGGTAGGGTAATTACCATCTTTGTTATCGGATTTTAAAATCAACTTTCCTCGCTCTTCAATTCTGTTAATTACTCTTTTGAGTACGATGCCATCATTTTTACTTACGATTACATAGATCCTTCCATCTTTAATGTCACTTAGATCTTCTATATATTTCCCAAAAACCAGATCTCCATCAAAAAAAGTGCGAACCATAGAGTTTCCTTGCACTTCAAAACATCTGAAAGTACCATTCGTGAGATGCGGCATGCTAAAAGATGGAAGTGTTTCTATAAATTCTGTATCTCCATATCCATCCAGGTAGCCAGCTCTCGCTTTTGTAGGTACATATACGATGTTTTCGTCACCTTCTTGATCTACTGCAATCACCTGGGGAATTCCATCATATGTTTGATTTTTTTGTTTTTTCAGAGACACTATAGTGTTGCTTTTTCCGAAAAGATATTCAGGGTTGATATTAAATTCTGTAATGATGTTTTTTATCAAATCATACCCGGGTTTAGTGCGTTTTCTGGAGCCGTCAGGTTGTAGTCTGCCTGTAGTGATACTGTCTATGGTTGTGCTTGTTACACCTATTTTTTTTGCGAAAGAATGATTGTTTAAATCTAAAAAATTTATGATATCCCTTATTTTTTGATTGATTTCTGCCATATTTTTTTAAATATTTAATTAAAACAAATGAGGAATATAGGTTTCAACATTTAACAGAATACCTCTGTGTTTTGTTGTGTAATTCTGTAAAATGTTTTATATTTACACCGTAATTAGCTGCTAAAATACAAAAAATAGTTAATAGTCAAACATTTGTATTATATATTACAACATTTTCAGGTGAAATAGAATGTGGTGTCATAGTAAAACCACTTCGGATGGTTAGCTTTTCAAACAAAAGTTTGAAAAGAGTATATTTCTTTGTTCAATTTTTAAATTTAAAAGGCTTATGCAACGAAATAGACTGTTATTAGAAAAGCGCAAACAGTTTGTTCAGAATTATGTCGAAAACAATTCCGAAAAACAAATGAAAGTTATTGTTCAAGAGTTGATTGAACAACTTTTCATATCAGAGAAAACAATTTATAATATCCTAAAAGAATAATACGCTTGTATTTAGGTAATTAAACATTTTAAGCACATGAATATTTTAGAAATTGCGCTATCGCAGTATGGCGTTTCAGAAATTAGCGGTTCTAATGATAATCAAAAAATCATTTCCTATTTTAATGAGTTGGGATACAAAGGTTTAGAGCTGAATGAAGAAACTGGATGGTGTAGTGCCTTTGTCAATTGGGTGGCTAAGAAATCCGGCTATTCTTTTTCCGGAAAACTCAATGCCCGCAGTTGGCTTACTGTAGGAGAATCTATTCATACTCCAGAGTTAGGAGATGTGGTAGTTCTATGGCGAGAAAACCCAGTTAGTTGGAAAGGGCACGTGGGTTTTTATATTAAAGAAACTAGCGGATTCATATATGTCCTGGGAGGTAATCAGAGAAAAAGGGTGTGTATACAAGCATACCCCAAAAGTCAGGTATTAGAATTTAAAAAACTAATTAAGCATGGATAAAATAATGAATATAATATTTTGGTTACTTACGATCTTATCACCAGTGAATGGTGTAATGTTAACAATGGTTTTCCTGATTTTTGTAGATTTTATTACGGGTTGGTATGCATCCTATAAAAATAAGCTCCCGATCAGTAGTCTGCGGATTAGTAATACAGTCTCTAAGTTTTTTATTTACAATTTGGTGATTCTGGCATCTTTTCTGCTGGAGAAGTTTATTGTTGATGAGATTCCTTTTCTTAAGATTATTGCTGGATTTATTGCTATTACAGAAATAAAATCAATTTTAGAAAACTTCAATAAAATCTATGGAATAGATCTTTTTAAAGCCTTAATAGGAACCTTAAAGTCAGGAGGTCTTTCTGATACTTTAAAAGGGCTACCTAAAGATGGAAAAAAATAAATAATACAATGAGTGGTGTAAGCTTTTATTCTAGTATCACAAGGATATTCTTTTTATATTTTACAAGACTTCTGTGAAACGCAAAAAAAAACTCCAATGGATCAAGAAGTTTACACCACTTCATAGATAAAACTGCTGATATTCAGTTATTTTTTTATTTTGATTACGACCTAATAATAGTTTTATATAATAAATAAATAAATAATCATATCTGTCCTATTTTTATTGTTTAGTGATTTCTGTTTTTACAGATTTAGAATGTTCATAATGATTGATTTAAACAAGATATTTAGGGTTACAATAAAGTAAATACCCATTAAATTATAGAGGATTTATACTTTTTGTATCTTTGAGCAGCTTAATTAATATGAAAACTAAATAATCTTAAAACTGCATTGGTCTTATGAAGAAAAATATTTTATGGATCGCGATACTTCTTTTAGGTATAGCTGCCAAAAGTCAGGTTACTAATGATGGAGTTCCTGAAAGCTGGAAAGACAGTGATAAAAAAAGTCAAAAAGAACTTTTTACGATAGAAATGCCAAAATTTGACTTGGCAAAGATTAGAGCAGAAGATGCTGTGAATGATTTAGATAGGTCTAAAGTATATCGCTTTGGATATGAGTTTAATGTGGATTTAGGATTTAAAAATGCAGGAACCTGGAGTGAATTAGAAAACGGTGATTTCATTTGGAGAATCCGTATCAAATCAGAAGGAGCTAAAACCTTAAATTTTGTTTTTAACGAATATAAATTACCAAAAGGAGCTTCTCTTTATTTATATAGTATGGATAAAAAAGATTTATTAGGAGCATATACGCATACTTTTAATAGAGAAGACGGAATGCTGGGAACCTGGATGGTTGAAAGTGGAGATGTTATTATTGAATATTACGTACCAGCATCTCTTAAAGGTAAAGGAATGTTGAATCTCTCTAAGGTAATTCATGGATATAGATCTGTTACGGATGACGATATCATACAAAAAGGGTTGAACGATTCTGGTGATTGTAATCAAGATGTAGACTGTTCTGTAGGAAGCGATTTTGATACCTTAAAAAACGATTTAAAACGCTCTGTAGCTCTTTTTATATTGGGGGGAAGTACTTGTTCCGGAACATTGATTAATAATACAGGGAATGATAGAAAGCCATATTTCTTATCTGCAAACCATTGTTTTAAAAATGCGAACGGAACAACACTTAGTAACCCTTCAACCTGGGCGTTTAGATTTAATTGGGTGAGTCCTAATCCATCGTGCGCGACAACAACACCTAGTACAAACGGGTCATTTGACCAGACCACTAGTGGAGCAACACTATTAGCAAATAATAATAAGTCTGATATGTTATTGGTCAATATTGATTCTGCACTACCGGATAGTTGGAATTTAGAGTGGGCAGGATGGGATAGAACAGGTAATACCCCTGATTTTGTAGTAGGGATTCATCATCCATCGGGTGATATTATGAAGGTATGTAGAGAGAATCAGTCTCCTACCAAAACTGCAATAAGTTTTAATGGGAACTCCAGTACAGAAATGTGGAGAGTTGCTAATTGGGATCTTGGAGTTACAGAAGAAGGATCATCAGGATCAGCTCTTTTTGATCAGGATGGTAGAATCATAGGTGATTTATCAGGTGGAGCAGCTGCATGTAACGGAACTAATGATAATAATCAGTTTGATGTGTATGGTAGGTTTGAGGTGTCATGGGATTTTGGTACAACAAATGCTACCAGGCTTTCTAACTGGTTAGATCCTACAAATACTGGAAGAACTACATTAGATACATATTCTCAGGAAATATTACTGAGTGTAGAGGATATTGAGCTTTCCAAAAATATAGTAGTGTATCCTAATCCTTCTCAAGGGATATTTACGGTTAGTAATAAATCTGGAAATCGATTGTCATATGATTTGTTTACTATAACCGGACAGCAAATAAGTTCTGGTCAGTTGTCAAGTGAAAGTGAAACATTAAATATCTCAGGAAATGGTAACGGGATTTATTTTATTTCGATTACAAATCCAGATAATGACTCAATAACCACGAGAAAGATTATTGTTCAATAATAAAGATTATATAAAATTTTATAAATAAAATAAAGGTTTAGGCACTATGTGCTTAAGCCTTTGTTATTATATGGGTTGCGTGTTTTGTATGATTATGATTTGTCATTTGAATTTACTGCAATAAAATGTTTCTTTTTCACCTCACCTTCAGTATAATACAATTTACGGATGAGAATTTCGTAAAAATAATGGCAAGGATTTTTCGCTAGATTGATGAATCAAATTAAAGAATAGCCATAGCTATTGTTTCATTTTATGAAGAAAATATAGTAGAAAAAGAATGTCATTAGATGCGAAATTTTTATTCGTAAATCGTATAATACCATTTCTATCTTAAAATTACTCACTAAAATTTGTTCTTTTCCCCTTATGCTTCAAAATAAAAATTAAGGGTAGACTATGCTGAACTTTTCTTTTTTGCCTAAAGAAAAAACAACTGTATTTTATTTGGGTAATTTTAAAGGAAAAATGGGATAAAAAATATCTGGAGGATAAGTGAAAGTTTAAACCACTTCTTAAAGAAAAATAACGTTATCAATTATCTTGATACTTGAGGTTTTGCTGAATAATATCGATACCACTATGAATAAGTTGTTTTAGATGAGTTTTTTTATTTTTTATAGTATCCAGATGCTGTAAGATATGGTTTGCAAAATTTGGCTCTCTGTTATATACAAGTTCATAAATTTCCAAAGGTAATAACCAATCTTCTTTGTGATCTGCTTTCAGAATAGAAAAAACTGCTTCCAGAGAGAATTTAGTATTTTTTCCATTTCTTACATTTTTTACGGCTAGATATAATGCGTGTAATTCCTCTTCATTTGCCGAGTATATTCTTTTTGTTGTATTTGTATGAGATTGATGTGTAATCATGTCAAAAGAGTAATCATCAGCAGGTCCTGAGAACGCAGATACGATTTGATTTCCTACCGCCAGGTCAAAAGTACCCCACTCCGGTTTAAAAAGAAATTCACCCTTATATTTTATAGTGCACTCACTAAACTGAATTAGAATTAACTCTCCCTGAATATTTCTCATTCCTGTAATATTGATCCCAGAAACAGTAATTCCGCTTTCATATTCGAATTCTATGCATTCTCCATCATAAAAATTATAAGCTTTGAGATCTCGCGGAGACATATTCTCAATAGCCAGATTGATTCCTTTTAGTTTGCCTATTGGAGATCTAAAACCATTAGGGTGAGTCTCAACTCCATGACCAACTAATTCTCTTTCTCTAAAAGAAAGCGCTGTAGGTCCTTGAGTCTCAAAATAGATAACCTCATTGTCCTCATTCTTTAGCATTCTTGTGAATACTCCAGAGATTTGTAGACCAGTACTTAGTTCTATGGTTCCCAGATTTTGGGATTCAATAAGTTTGGTAAGTCCTCGATGTCCTCCTTTTCGTAATGCCATTGTATCAGCAAATTCTTCCAATACCTGACATAGATAAGCAAAATCAGGGGTTACAAATAACTGGGGTTGAGGTTTTGTAATATCAAAATCCTGAAATGCCGCTTCAGGACCATATGGTAATTTCTTCACCTGTTCAGTCATACACCAATCACTTTCTCCAATAGAAGAAAGTAAGCCTGCGCCATATATCCTTGGATTGTCTGTAGTTCCTATCAATCCATACTCTACAGTCCACCAATGCAGGTTTCGGATAAGTGCCATTTCTGAAGGTTCTGATTGCTGATTTTGTATTGCTGTAATTCGATTTTCTGCGATCTGGATTTCTTCAGGTTTAGTATCAGCTGCTTCTTTTAGAATAGAAAGCGTTCTTACTGCATCATACATATCATAATCTT
>NZ_VTZU01000027.1 GCF_008370685.1 Aquimarina sp. RZ0 | reverse complement strand
ACCATTTACACATCTGGACAAAGGAATAGATGGGGATAAAAAAATTAACGGTAGAAAACGACATGTGATCACAGATACCGCAGGATTAATTTGGGGAGTAATTGTAGGAGCAGCTAATCAAGCGGATGGTGTGGTTGCAAGTAAGGTGGTAGAACCTCTATTAGGGTATTTAGATCGTATGGAAAAAATCTTGGCAGATGATGCTTACAAGAAAACATTTATGAAGTAGGTAGAAGGAAATATAGCTGGACTCGAAGTCGAGATCTCATCCGCACCTCCTTCCTCCAAAGGATTTGTTCCGTTAAAATGGAGATGGGTAACAGAAAGAACTTTTGGAATCTTTAATTTATTCCGAAGGCTTGACAAAGACTATGAAAAAACAACAGAAAGTCAAGAATCTTGGATATTATGGCAAAATTGTCAAATGATTCTCAATAGAATCACAAAATAATTGAAAATTATTTTTAAAAATACTCTAAAGGAGTTCTACTATTTTAATAAGAACTCCTTTAATTTTTGATAATCTTTTATTTTTAAGCTAACCTTCTCCTTGTTTAATACCTTTTTAATCTGTGATGGTATCTCAACAGTTGTATTCAATGTTTCTTCTACAATATCCAAAAATTTAACCGGATGCGCTGTTTCTAAAAATACCCCATATTCATTTTCTTGTAATTGATATTTTTTAAGCCCCAGATATCCTACAGCCCCATGAGGGTCTGCAATATACTTAGTTTCTTCATAAATTTGTTTCATGGCTTCTTTGGTAGTAGAATCATCAAAACTAAAGGCTGAAAACCTGTTTTTAAGAGACTCAAAATTATTATCGAATAACTGTTGAATTCTTATAAAATTACTTGGGTTTCCAACATCCATAGCATTAGAGATAGTTGCTTTTGATGGCTGTGGATTATATTCAGAATTTTCCATATATCTTACTACAGTATCATTGATATTAGTAGCGGCAACAAAATGTTTAACAGGTAATCCTAACTTGTTAGCTACAATTCCTGCGCAAATATTCCCAAAATTCCCACTGGGAACAGAAAAGACAATATCCTTTTTTTTATTCTTTAGTTGTTTATAGGCAAAAACGAAATAAAATAATTGAGGTAACCACCGGGCAATGTTGATAGAATTAGCAGAAGTAAGTTGTTTGTGAGCGGTAATGCTTTCATCTAGAAATGCCTTCTTTACCATGTCCTGGCAATCATCAAAAACCCCGTCTACCTCTAATGCTGTTATGTTTTTTCCTAATGTTGTGAGCTGTCTCTCCTGTATATCACTCACTTTACCCGATGGGTATAAAATCACAACATTAACTCCTCGTACCCCCAGGAAACCCTGAGCTACAGCTCCTCCAGTATCTCCAGAAGTCGCAACAAGAACCGTCACTTGATTTTTATTATTTTCATTAAAATACTCTAAGCACCGAGCCATAAATCGGGCCCCGACATCTTTAAACGCCATAGTTGGCCCATGAAAAAGCTCTAGAGTGCCAATGTTTTTTTCTATAGAAACGACAGGAAAGTCAAAACTTAATACATCTTTTAAAATGCTTTTTAAAACCGCTTCCGGGATTTCATCTCCAATAAATTGTTTGATTGTTTGGTATCCTATTTCTATCGGATCAAGGTTTTCAATGGTATCAAAAAAAGATGATGGTAAAGGAGTAATAGTTTCTGGAAAATACAAGCCTTTGTCTGGAGCTAATCCTTTTACAACAGCTTCAGAAAAAGATACTTTGGGAGCGTTATTATGTAAACTGTAATAGAGCATTTGTGTCTTTATTAATCATTAATTAAACGATTGCAGAAAATTCTATTTCTACCAGAATATCCGGATCGATAAGCTTAGAAACTTCTACCATGGATGTTACTGGTTTGATATCTTTAAAAAATTCTCCGTGGGCTTCTCCAATTTTTTCCCATTTGGTAATATCAGTACAATAGATTCGGGTTCTAATTATATGTGCCAGGTCTGCGTCAAATTCTATCAATACTTTTTTTACAGATTCAATAATAGCAACTGTTTGTTCATATTCATTAGCACCTTTTGCAGTAGTTCCTGATACTTCTATAATATTTCCGATTTTGATTGCTCTGGAATATCCTACACTATCTTCCCAGGGAGAACCCGTACTAATCTTTTTTATTTCTTTCATCACTTATATAATTATTGTTTTAGAAGTCAGATAGCATCTTTGATGCTTAAAATATTCATCTCCTTGCTTACAAACGCTTTTTTAACTATCTCTAGTCTCCTTCTAATTTGTTTTCTTCCATTGAGGATTATAACTCCATTATTTTTACTCCTTGATTATTTATTTTTGATATATGAATATCAAAATCAAGGCCCGTTTTTTTGTATACTTCATTAATACCCTGAGCTACTTTCTGAGCCGTATTCATACTTTTGCTCAAAGCAAATATAGAAGGTCCTGACCCTGAAATTCCACAACCAAGTGCTCCTTGTCGAATAGCAGTATCTTTTACCTTCTGAAATTCCGGAATGAGTATAGAACGCATAGGTTCTATAATCACATCTTCTAAACTTCTGCCAATAAGATCATAATCTTCTGTAAAAAGACCAGCAACTAATCCACCTACATTTCCCCATTGATTGATTGCTTGTTTTAGGGAAACATTTTGTTTAATGACAGATCTAGAATCTGATGTTTTAACTTCAATTTGCGGATGGATAACAGTCATCACCAAATCTTTAGGATTGTTCAATTTGATCACATCTAGTGGTGTATAACTTCGAACTAATGTGAATCCTCCCAAAAGGGCAGGGGCTACATTATCGGCATGTGCATTACCACTAGCCAGTTTCTCACCAACCATTGCAAATTCTACAAGTTTATAAGTAGAAAAAGGAGTGCCCAAAAGGTGATTTACAGCCCATACAGCGCCCGCGCTACTAGCAGCACTACTGCCTATCCCACTACCTGCTTTTATTTTTTTAAATATTTCAATTTCTACACCAATCTCTTTTCCGTACTCAGCTAATAAAGCTTGTACAGCTACTCCTGCAACATTTTTTTCTGTTTCTAGTGGTAAGTCAGCTCCTTCAATTTTTATTATTCTGACCCCTGGGGTTGAAGTAATATGAATAATCATTTCATCTCCAACAGTATCAAGACAACATCCCAGAACATCAAACCCACAAGATAAATTAGCAACAGTGGCAGGGGCAAATACTTTTATACTTTTCATCTGTTTATGCGTATTGTTTAGAGATCAGATGGAGTTTTTGATGATTACAATAATCATTCACTCTTGTGTCTAAAGTTTTTTTAAATTGTATGGTTTTCATTTTATGAAAATTTACTCGATAATCGAGATTTAAATGCTCCGAGGCTTGCCTCGAAATCAAAATGTTTTTTTCAATAAATGCCTCGTGGGTCTGCCCCGAGGTAGTTTACTTTTTTCCAATTCTAATGATATCTGCAAAAATACCCGAAGCAGTAACCTCTGCACCAGCACCAGCTCCCTTTACAATCAGAGGTTGTTTGGGATATCGGTCTGTATAAAATAAAACAATATTATCACTTCCCTCCAGGTTATAGAACGGATGATCTTCAGAAATATGTTGCAATCCTACTTTGGCTTTTCCTTCTTCATATTGCGCTACATATTTGAGACGACAATGCTTGTTATCTGCTTCCTCCAGAATTTGTTTAAAATGAGTTTCATTTTCTTTCAGAGATTCTAAGAAATCAGCTACACTAGCGGTATCTAAGCTCGTTTTAGGTAAAAAAGCTTCATTTTCTATGTCTTCTAATTCTAAAATATTCCCGCTTTCACGGGCAAGAATCAATATTTTACGAGCAACATCGATTCCGCTAAGATCAATTTTAGGATCAGGTTCTGTATATCCCTCTTCCTGTGCTTGCTTCACAATGTCATAAAAGTTAGTGCCTTGTTTGTAGTTGTTAAAAACAAAATTTAGACTTCCGGAGAGTACAGCTTGTATTTTATGGACGTGATCACCAGAAGCAATTAGATTGTTCAGCGTGTCAATAATTGGTAGTCCGGCACCAACATTTGTTTCATATAAAAAAGATGCACTAAACTTTCTGGAGAGTTCCTGTAATTCGGCATAATTTGCATATTCATCTGCACAGGCAATTTTATTACAGGTAACTACAGCCATACTTTCAGCAAGATAATGTTTATATATCCTGGCAATGTCTGGATCAGCGGTATTATCTACAAATATAGAATTACGAATATTCATTTTTTTTGCAGTTTCAAAAAAAACAGTAGCTTCAGATTTCTCTCCATTAGCTAACAACTCATTCCAGGAATCTAATTTAATTCCGTTTTCATCAAAAATCATGGTTCTGGAATTGGCAATTCCTACTACACGAATTTTGAGTCGGAGTTTTTCTTTAAGATAATTCTTTTGTTGTTCTAATTGTGCTAAGAGCCTACTTCCTACATTTCCAACACCTGTAATAAATAAATTTAGCTGTTTTGTTTTTACTTCAAAGAAGCGTTCGTGTAATATATTAAGTGCTTTTTTTACATCTTTTTTCTCAATGACAACAGAAATGTTTTTTTCTGAGGCTCCCTGAGCGATAGCTCTAATATTCACATTGTTTTTACCTAGTGTGCTAAACATTTTTCCACTTAGCCCCTGATGATGATACATATTATCACCTACAAGCGCAACAATAGCTGTATTGTCTTCAATTTTTACAGGATCAATTTTTCTTTTTGAAATCTCAAATTCAAAGGTTTGATCTAAAGCATTTTTAGCCTTTTCGGCATCTGATTCCTCAACGACCAGACATATAGAATGTTCAGAGGATGCCTGAGTAATTAAGATTACATTAATATTCTCAAGAAATAAAGATTCGAATAACCGTTTCGAAAATCCAGGAATTCCTACCATACCACTTCCTTCTAGAGAAATTATCGAAATATTATCGATATGACTAATGCCAGTAACCGGTTTTTGTTTATTCGTAATTTCTCTGGTAATTAATGTACCCTGATCCTCTGGGTTAAACGTATTCTTAATAACAATAGGAATGTTTTTATCCAGAATAGGGTGGATTGTAGGAGGGTAAATTACTTTAGCTCCAAAATGTGATAACTCCATCGCTTCCTGATACGATATATGTTTCACGGGTTTTGCTTGTTTTACTATTTTAGGATTTGCAGTGTACATTCCGCTAACATCTGTCCAGATTTGTAATTTACAGGCATTAATTGCGGCAGCTATTATTGCAGCAGTAAAATCAGAGCCACCTCTTCCTAACGTAGTAGGTTCTCCTTCTGAGGTTCTGGCAACAAAACCTGGAAAAAGAGTAATTTGCCTTGTATTATCTTCTACATATCTTTTTATTCTGAAATTCGTTTCATTATAATCTACTGTCAGCTTAGATGCATCCGTAGTTATTATAAAGTCTCGGGCATCTTTTAGTATTATATCCAGATCTTTTATTTTTGCAGCTTCAGAAATAATAAAAGAGGATAACATTTCTCCAAAACTCGCCAGTACAGAGGCTGTTTTGGGAGATAATTCACTTAATAGAAATACACCTTCACACAAAGCATCCAATTTGTTTAGCTCTGACTTAACTTTACTAATGATTGCACTTTGCGAAACTACAGGGATTAGTTCTTTTACAGTTTCCAGATGCCTGGACTCAATGATAGCAAGCGTTTTTTTATAATTATCATTATTAGAAGAAGCTTCTTTGCCAGCCTGCATTAATAAGTCTGTAATCCCTCCAAGTGCAGAAACTACAACATATAAGGGTTTGTCATTAGAGTGTTTTCTAATGATTTCTATTACTTTTTCTATAGTTGCAGCATTTGCGACTGAAGAACCTCCAAATTTTAGAACGTTCATGATATTTTTTTAATTTATATAATTAGTAAGGAGTATTTCGGTAATTCTTTTACTAAAAATGAACTACGTACTTGTTTTTTGAAAATATAAGATGATTAACCCCTAAGGGTAATGGTAGCAGTAGTAGTACGTGTAAAAGAAATATACATAAACATCATAATCGTTCCTAACGCGAAAAGTAAAACCGAGATTGAAACCGTACTAAACATTAGTTTGCTTTATATTAAGCTCCAAAAGTATAATTTTTTATTTTTGAACAAAATAAAAGTCAACTGAATCTTAAACTTTTGTTGATCTTTTAATTAATACATTGATTCATTAAAGTATTCCTAAAAAAAATAAATGAAAATATTTTCTGCAGCACAAATGCGAATGGCCGATGAGTTTACGGTAGCATCACAAAAAATTACATCTTTAGACTTAATGGAGCGAGCGGCCACACAAATATTTAATATGCTCCATCAAAGATTACAGGGAGCACCCATACCAATTCATGTTTTTTGTGGATTAGGAAACAATGGAGGCGATGGGTTGGTTGTTTCCAGATTACTAATAGAACATGGATATGATGTTAAGACCTATATTGTAAATTTCAGTAACAACAGATCCAAAGACTTTTTGGAAAACTATGATCGATTAAAATCTATTTTATCAGAATGGCCAATACAGCTAAAGTCTGATGATAATTTTCCTGTCATAAAAAAGGATGATATGGTAATCGATGCCATATTTGGTATTGGTCTTAACCGTCCTTTATTGCCATGGGTGATTTCACTAATCAAGCATATTAATGCCTCCAGATGTTTTGTAATATCTATTGATGTGCCTTCGGGATTGTATGCTGACAAAGTGCCTGATGATCCGGAGGGAGTTATTTATGCAGCTACAACTGTTACTTTTCAGCTTCCCAAACTAATATTTTTCCTTCCTGAAACAGGGCAGTACTCCCGTGATCTTGAGGTTATAGATATCGGACTTGATCGCGATTTTATAAACAAAACTCCTGGTTTTGCAGAGTTGGTAGGTAAAAACGAAGTATTATCTTTATATAGACCCAGGCATAAATTTGCTCATAAAGGAGATTATGGACATGGTGTAATTATTGGTGGTAGCTATGGTAAAATAGGAAGTGTTGTGCTAGCTACAGAAGCATTATTGAGAATTGGTGCCGGTTTGGCAACTGCTTATATCCCAGAATGTGGGTATGAAATTATGCAGACTTCTGTTCCTGAAGCAATGGTTGTTACAGATAGAGAAGATAATTTTATTACAAATATATCCATAGATTTTGAACCTGGTGTAATTGGAATAGGAATAGGGTTGGGTATTGATGACAAGACGATACAGGGATTCGAAACATTTTTGAAGCAGAACAAATCTAATCTGGTGATTGATGCTGATGGGATTAATATTTTGGCCAAAAAACCTCAGTTTTTGGACCTGATACCTGCAAAAACGGTATTAACTCCGCATCCTGGAGAGTTAAAAAGGTTACTAGGGGATTGGAAAGATGATTTTGATAAGATAGAAAAGACCAAAGTTTTCTCGAATGCACATGAGTGTATTATTGTCATAAAAGGTGCAAATACACTCATTGTTTATAAAGATACGGTCTTTGTAAATACTTCTGGAAACCCAGGAATGGCAACAGCTGGAAGTGGAGACGTATTAACGGGAATTATTACAGGACTTATTTCGCAAGGTTATGATCCTTTGCATGCTGCAGTTTTTGGAGTATACCTACACGGTAGTTCTGGAGATATAGCTATAAAAGAAACTGGTTATCAGGGATTATTAGCCAGTGATATAGTCTCTAATATAGGAAGATCCTACCTAGAATTATTTAAACAACCCGAGCAACAAATAGCCTTAGAAAAATAGATTTTATGGTAATCCTTCAAAAAAATAATGGTTTTAACGTACAATTTTGTCATGTTTTTGTAGTTAATTTGAATATTGGTATTTATACGATCAATATAGTTAATTAAAAAAGCAAAAATGATGAAAAAAAGAATTTTGGCAATTGGTATGATTGCTATGAGTTTATTGGCGGTTTCCTGTTCAGGAGATGATGATGGACCTCCAACAGCGGTCTTAACAATGCAAGTTGTAGGTCTAGAAACATTAACAAATAATGCAACGTATGAAGGTTGGATTATTGTAGAAGGAAATCCGATCTCTACCGGGAAATTTACAAGTACTGCTACAACACAAACTTTTGTGGTAAACGCAGATCAGCTTAATAATGCGACTTCGTTTGTATTATCAGTAGAGCCACCAAATGATTCTGATCCGGCACCGTCTGATGCTAAACTATTGAGTGGTAATTTTAACGGTACTACTGCCGAGGTTAGAGTAAATTCTGTTGTGGGTGATTTTACAAGTGTTTCTGGTAAATTTATAATTGCAAGTCCAACAGATATGATTACTGACAATGAGCAAAATGGTATTTGGTTCTTGGATCCTAACGGAGGGATGCCTGTTGCAGGTTTAGACTTGCCTACACTTCCACAAGGTTGGAAGTATGAAGGTTGGGTTATTTTTAATAATACTCCGGTATCTACAGGTACTTTTTCCTCTTTATCAGGAAGAGACGATTCTTCACCGTTTAGTGGAAATGAGGATGCACCAGAGTTTCCTGGAGAAGATTTCTTAAATAATGCTCCATCACCATTAAATTTTCCTGCTGACGGCGATGTGAGAGGAAAAGAAGTAGTAATTTCTTTAGAGCCAGATCCAGATTTTGATCAGGCAACACCTTTCTTCTTTAAGCCTCTTAAAGGAACTGCAGGACAACAATTAAATCCATCGGTTAATACACTTGCAGGAAATGGGACAGGACCTTTTGGGACAGTAACAAGACCATAAAGTGTTTTATATAGATTTTATAAAAAAGAGATTGTCCTTTCAGACAATCTCTTTTTTTTTACTTTCTGATTTTCTTGTGATTCCCTATTGATGGAGAAGACATTTATTGTATATTTATAGTGCTTAAAATTCCCCATAAAACATACTGCGTGGATGTAGTAAAAAGTTTTTTTAAGATCAACTAAATAAAAATATCTTACTAGAATATGAAGAGGTTTAAACAATTTTAATTCGCTATAAAAATGCTCTTTTTGACTCAATTTTTGAAATTTTTATACTTCGTTCATGGACTTCTGCTAAATTGTAGAAAACACTTCAATTGATCAATAAACACCTTTTTTTCACCAGAATCAAAAAAATATAAATTGCTTCTATTAAAAAATTGACAGTATTTTCAAAATAGTATGATTTTTAATTAGATTTTTTAAAGTTCTTTAATTACCTCTCTTTTTTCAAGTAAGACTACATTTTCTACATGATGGGTTTGTGGAAACATATCTACAGGTTGTACTCTGGTTACCTTATACATAGTATCTAATAACGACAAGTCTCTGGCCTGTGTGGCACTATTACAGCTCACGTATACAATTTTATTAGGAGAAATACTGAGCAATTGACTTACTACATCTTTGTGCATACCATCTCTGGGTGGATCCGTAATTACTACTTCGGGTTGCCCATGAACAGCGATAAATTCTGAGGTGAATACTTTTTTCATATCACCAACATAAAATTCTACATTACTGATATTATTATGTTTTGCATTTGATTTAGCATCTTCAATCGCTTCTGGTACAGCTTCTACGCCAATCACTTTCTTCGCTTTTTTAGCAACAAATTGCGCGATGGTTCCAGTACCTGTATATAGATCATATACCAATTCATTTCCGGTAAGCCCGGCAAAATCTCTGGTTATCTTATATAATTCATAAGCTTGTTTAGAATTGGTCTGATAAAAAGATTTAGCATTAATCTTAAAACGTAATCCTTCCATTTCTTCTTCTATATGATCTTTTCCGTGATAACAGATCACATCCTGATCATAAATTGTGTCATTTCCTTTAGAATTTATTACATATTGTAAAGAAGTAATTTCTGGAAACTCTGCTATGATATGATCCAATAATAAAGTTCTTTTTTCTACATCTTCATGAAAAAATTGAACAAGTACCATAATTTCTCCTGTAGATACTATGCGCATCATTAAGGTGCGTAGAAATCCGTGTTGGTTTCTGGCATTATAAAAAGTCAGGTTATTTGACGTGGCAAATTTTTTAACCTTATTTCTGATATCATTACTAGGGTCTTCTTGTAGGTGGCACATATCAATGTCTAATATTTTATCCCACATCCCAGGAATATGAAAGCCCAGTGCATTTCTATTCTCAATTTCAGTATCACTTTGGATCTCCTGTAGCGTAAGCCATCGACTATCACTAAACGAAAATTCCATTTTATTCCTATAAAAAAATTGATCTTCAGATCCTACAATAGGGGTTACCTTGGGTAGTTCAATTTTACCTAAACGCGTCAGGTTGTTTAGGACTTCTTGTTCTTTATAAGCAAGTTGGTGTGGATAGCCCATAAATTGCCATTTGCATCCACCACAGGTACCAAAATGTTCACAAGCAGGAGCTACACGTTTCTCTGACTTTTTATGAAAAACAGTGGCAGTACCCTCATAATAGGCCTTACGTTTTTTTGTAGTTTGTATATTTACAATATCGCCAGGAACAGCATTGTTAATAAATATAATTTTTCCATCAGGAGCCTTTGCAATACTTTTACCTTTTGCACCGGCATCCGTGATTTCAATATTTTCGAAGATTTGCTTTTTATTTTTTCTCGCCATAGCGCAAAAATAAGAATACAAAACATATACTTATTAATTATTCGCTATATCTTAATAAAAAGTATAAAAAACATTAATGCCTTTGGAATTTCAAAAAAGCATTAATGTTTAGTATATATCAGCATCTTACCAGGATTTAACGATTTTAATTTCTGAGATCCTAAAACAAGTGCTGACTGACAGCAATCCATATTATTCCTTTACCAACTTGAAAACGTACTTATTTGTAGGTTTGTTATTGTTATCAACCTGCTTTAAATGTAACAGATACATGCCATTAGCTATACTAGATAAATCTATAGTTATTTTATCTTTATCGACAATTTTAGAAATTATTTTTATCCCTTGAATATTAGAAACCTCAACGTTATAAGTATTATAAATATTTGAGAAAGTTACCAATCCATTTGTTGGGTTTGGATACGCTTCTATTTCTTTAGTAAGGGTCAGTTCCGTTAAATCTTCTTTATTGTCTGAACTATTTAAACAATTACCAACAAAAATTTCCTTTTTATTATTCACAACCCATACTTCATTGGCAGTACCTACAGAAATTTGCTCCCCACTACCACTTTGTGTTTTCCATTTTTTGTTTCCTTCATAGAAATTTACTTTTCCATTATTTAGAGAAAGCGCCCATAAATTATTGTCTCCTTCAGCAAAACTTAGGTCTTGAGCTTTAAAATTTCCTTTTCTAAACCATTTTCCATTGACAAGCTGATACACATAATCATCACTACCAACGATCCAAGGAAAGCCACTTCCCGATACATCAACTCTTTTAGCCTTAACAGCATTATTTTGTGCTTTCCAACTTTGATTTTGTCGTTTAAAAATTATGTCATTTTCACCAATTATATATACACTATTATTACCTGCTCCTACATCAGTAGCACGACCATTGATAGTAAACCAGGTATTATTTTTAAATAAATGGATCTTTTTATAGGTATCGATAACCCATACAGCACCGTTACTATTCACATCTAACTTATCTGCTTCAAATCCACCATCAGGTAAAATTTTCCAATTATTATTTCTTCTTTCATAAACTCTGCGATTGTTACCAACAATGTATGTTTTTCCACCACCGCTTCCTATATCTCTAGCTCTACCATCTAATTTTCTAAACTGACAGTTATCGCTTGGATTCGAGGATATTCCTCTAGATTTATCTTGTTCTCTGAATAAACTAAAAGCTCTTGCGTTGTTTTCTGCATCTATTTCGGCTCCTGGGGTTCCACGCCTTGCACCAAACCTTCTTTTTGTAACACTTATACCATCACTAGTTGAGCAGCCTATGATCCAATTTTTATAAGCCAATTGCGGGCTATGCGCAATCATAGATTTTGCAATACAATTCCAAAAAGTATGTTGTGTGCCTGCATATCCATGTCCAGTGCCCGCACAACCTCGATTTTCGATATTTATTGATCCTGTAGAAACTATATTTTCCCATAATATCCCTGTAGCCCATCGATGGTGAGGTCCAGAATCAGAAAATTGCCCATTATTTGAAGCCACATTGGTAGCACTACAATCTAAATATACATTAGGACCTAAAGCTCTAGACCCTGTTACATAATCGTGTCTGCCTCCATTTTCAGACGTACAGTTAAATACAAAAGCGCGTTGCGTATTAGTAGAAACGTGATATCCATAACGCCTGCCACCAGTAACTTTGGATTTATAATCTGAAATTTTGGAGTCTCTAATAGTAATTTTGTAAGCATTTTTCAAATCAATTACCAAGCCTCCAAAATACTGAATATGGACATTTCTAATCCACATATTTTCTACTGCATTTACATCCAGTGCATTCCAACCATGGTTTTCATCTGTTCCGTGAGCGAAAAAAGAAGTCATTTTTAAATTTTCTATACCGATATGCTCTATTTTATCATTCCAAGTGTATTTTTCTATAAATGCTTTAGAGTGTATACCATCGGAAAATTCCATAGCAGGCGCATCTAACGTTATTTTATTTCCATTTACCTGAACTACTTTTCTTTTATAATTTAAAGTATAGTCTTCTTTTGTCCAATCTCTTCGAGCTGGATCACCATGACTGGCACAATCGGAGGATAAGTTATCCATTTTAATAGCTGAAGCCCAGGCATCCGTTTTTTGATCTATGTAAAATACTTCATCTCCTTCTGTAAAAGAATGCCTTGAAGCTACTGTAAAGGTATTTTGTCCAATATGTACATAATTATCAGTAACTTGTTTTCTGGAGGAAGTAATTCCAATAGCATTCCTAGTACCATGAATTTCAATTGCATTACTTTTTTCACGCTTATCATAATGGATAATCGTACCATTATTACCGTCACCTTCACCTCGTAAAACGATACCACTAGCATTTATTTTTAAAGTGTTTTTGAGAGTGTAGGTACCTTTTTTAAACAGTATGGCACCTCTAAATCCATTAGCTTTAATAGGTCTATTGGATAAGGTGTTTATAGCATTTTGAATATCTGTAGTTCTATCTTTTGTCGGATTATTACTAGGGTTCAAAGTAATTTCAACTCCAATATTTGGTATTGGCTCATTTCTAAGTTTATACCCGACATTACTGTAATCAGGTATAACATTGCCATCGTTATCAGGTACCATTACTAGATTTCCATTAGTACTTAAATAGGCGTAATCATTTTTTTGAGCTAATAATAAGCTTGATATGCCCATGAGTAAGACAACTATTAGTTTTTTCATAATTTGTTGGTTTGGTTAGTTTCTATGCCTAAAACGATTATAAGTAAGGTTTTAGTGTTACCTCAATCACAAAAAAAGACTATATGAACCCTTTTGAAAAAGGTTCTTCAATTGCAAATTATACAATATTTTTAAAGCTGCTTACCTGTTAAATAAAAGGTAATCTAAGGGGGCGTGTATCCTTTCGGGTCAAAAAAGTCCGAAAAAAGCATAAAAAAATGATTTTAAAAAGAGGGAATAATGTAACTAAAATCAAAAAACCAAACTTATTCAAAAGCATTCTATTAATCTTAAAATTAAATATTCAATAAAGATTTAGTATTTTGCGCACAACTTCATGGGGATGATTTCTCTCCCGAATCTTGGATTAAAGTAGGAATCGAAAAGTTTTATATTAATATCGTTTACCATGGCAGTTTTAGAAAAAAAGTCATCGCAACATTCAATTGATTTAGAGAACAAATACGGAGCTCATAACTACCATCCATTACCTGTAGTATTGAATAGGGGAGAAGGAGTGTATGTGTGGGATGTAGAAGGAAAAAAATACTATGATTTTTTAAGTGCATATTCTGCGGTTAATCAAGGACATTGTCATCCTAAAATAGTAGGAGCTATGATGGAGCAGGCACAGAAGTTAACATTGACTTCCAGAGCTTTTTACAATGATAAATTAGGAGAATACGAAAAATTTGCTTCAGAATATTTTGGTTTTGATAAGCTGTTACCAATGAATACTGGGGCAGAAGCTGTAGAAACCGCTCTGAAAATATGCAGAAAATGGGCTTATGAGAAAAAAGGAATTGAAGAAAATGAAGCCCAAATTATAGTATGCGAAAATAATTTTCACGGGAGAACAACGACCATTATATCTTTTTCTAATGATCCTGTTGCCAGAAATAATTTTGGACCTTATACAGCTGGATTTATCAAAATTGAATATGATAATCTTGTTGCGCTGGAAGAAGTATTAGAGAAAACTAAAAATATTGCAGGATTCCTGGTAGAACCAATACAGGGAGAAGCGGGTGTATATGTTCCTTCAGAAGATTACTTGAGTAAAGCCAAGGCTTTATGCGAAAAATATAAGGTACTATTCATCGCAGATGAAGTGCAAACAGGTATTGCACGTACAGGAAGGTTATTGGCAACCTGTGGTGAGTGTAGTTGTAGTGATAAAAATTGTTCTGCCACTCCTGATGTAAAACCAGATATTTTAATTCTTGGAAAAGCGCTGAGTGGCGGAGCATATCCAGTATCTGCAGTACTAGCAGATAATACTATTATGGAGGTTATTAAGCCCGGTAATCATGGAAGTACTTTTGGGGGTAATCCAGTTGCTGCAGCTGTGGCGATTGCCGCGCTGGAAGTAGTAAGAGATGAAAATCTTGCAGAAAATGCGTATCAGCTAGGAGAATTGTTTAGATCAGAGCTTACCAACTATATCAAAACTTCATCTATTGTTAACTTGGTGCGAGGTAAAGGCTTATTAAATGCTATAGTGATCAATGATGATGAAGAAAGTGAAACCGCCTGGAATATCTGTGTTGCATTAAAAGAAAATGGATTATTGGCAAAACCAACTCATGGTAATATTATACGATTTGCACCACCATTAGTAATGAATAAGGAGCAACTGTTAGACTGTGTTCATATCATTACTAAAACGCTGAAAGCGTTTGAAATAAATTAACTTTTTTAACGAGATTAATAAAAAAGCTATGAGAAAGTTCTGTCTCATAGCTTTTTTTATGTAGATATTATTATTTTTATTGATTTAAAATCTCTGCCCAGGGAAACATAGCTCCCATAAAAATGATATATCCAAGAATTAGTAATAAATACAAGGAACTAAGTACGATGCCAATAATCGCACAAATTCTACCGGCTTTCAAGTTTTCATATCCAAAATAAAACTCAGGATTGGCAGTATATAATTTAATAGATTGTTTAGATACTACCAAAGCTACAATGCCAAATATTAGACCTAATATCCCGTAACAAAAGCAAGTAACTATAGAAGCTATCCCAAATATCAATACAAGTGTAGCATTGGGCAGTTGTTGTTTGTTTTCCATTTATGTATGTAAAAATTGTTTAGTGATATAATTGGCAACAATAAGAATTATATTCAAGAAATAAAAATAAGTAAGAATACTAGCGCCGTTTTTAAAATTAAAATACAGATGACTGATTAAATAACCAAACATAATAAGGATTGGAATTAAAGCCGGATACATCAGTATTGAATCTATTAATTGTCCTTTTATCAGTAAAATAAAACTTCTCTGAAGACCACATCCTAAGCAATCAATACCCATAAGTTTTTTTGAAGGGCAATATAAAAGATTGTTTTCCAGAAATAATATAAATTCTTTCATTGATGATAATTATCAAAAAAATGAATGATTCTTCATTCAAAAATTTCTAGATTTTCAAATCTAAAGTAGAAATTTGCATCAGATTTAAGAGTATTTCCGATTTAATACGATTTATAACTAAAAATTTCGCATATTCATCGTTTCTTTTTCCTTTCTACTTCGTTTAAAAAATAAACCGTAGCTATAGCTATGCTTGATTTTTTTACCTTGCATAAAGAAAAAATAATTCAATGAATTTATACGAATTTTTTAATCACAAATCGTATAAATCACCCATTAAATTCAGTCTTTTTTTAGCTTAAACAAGAAATTGCTGTTTTTTATTTGAGTGTTGTTAAACCAGAATGAGTATAAATTCGGTATTCTTAAAATTATAGTTAGAGCTTGTTTAAAAACCTTACTTACTGAAAACTTGTACCAAATTTATTAGGTAGTCCAAACAAATATTTTAAGAACCGTGAGCTTACTTCAAATAATTAAAATATCTCGATATTCTCATCATTTGAAGTGTCCTCGGAACCTCAAACTATTGATTTTCAATTTGTATTCTTTTTAAACATGCTCTTAGTAAAATGATTACTAGGATATAATTTTTAGAAGATGATAAAATGTAACGTGTTTTTTGTTAGATGTTTATTGTTAAGTGGTTTATAAAACTGCCTTTATATTGTTTATCAAGGCAGTTTTATAAAAATTACTTATATAATTATTGATATTGTTCAAATATTTCCTGCATCTGTTCGGGAGTCATAAATCCATACATAGAGAAAGAAATAATCAGTAGTATTATATAGATAATACTTATTATTAAACCGATAATGGCTAATATTTTACCTGTTTTTACATTGGTATACCCTTCATATAGTTCTGGATTTTCTGTATATAAGGCAGTTGCTTTTTTGGCAAGAACCAGTGCGACTATTGCGAAGACAAGACCAATGATTCCATAACAACAGCATCCTACAATAGATAAAATTCCGAATACAAGGATCAGGGTAGCGTTAGGTAATGTTTGTTTTTCCATAAAGAACGTTGATTAGTTGAAAATAAATTTCATTTTGATTAGATAGCTTACAACGATTGTAAACACGGTAATAATAATAAGGCTCATTTTTACAAGCCAATCATTCTTAAATTTAATAAAAAAATTAAAGCCTAAGAATACAAGAAGTAATAAGAGTGGATATATTCCTGGGTACATATGAAATGCGGCAACAAATTCTCCTTTTAGAAGTAGTGCAATTGAACGTTGCATGCCACATCCCAGACAATCTACACCAAAGAGTTTTTTATTTAAACAAGGAAGCATATATTTATCCAATAGCAATCTTTTTATGGTAAGTAATGCACAATATACATAATTTGTTGAAAAATCTAATATTTGATACTTTTGCGGTATGAATAAAATGAAACTCAAAAAAGTTGGTAGCATTCTTCTAATTGTGATTGGAGCCTTGGCTTTGATAATAGAACTAGGCTCTTCTCAGAAAAATTACTATATACAGAGTACAGGGATCATCTGCCTGATGTTAGGGTTGTTTCTGGTAAATTCTGGTCTTTCTTCGAGAACAGCGCAAGAAGAAGATATGTATCAAACAGATGTTGAAGAAGAAGAATAAGTGTTATGATTAAAGTAGGGGATAAAGTTTCTGTATTGGATGAACCTATAAGGGGTAAGGTAGTCTCTGTTATGAAAAATGAAATTACAATCGAATCTGAAGATGGTTTTGATATGATATTTTTGCTTCATGAATTAGTAAAAGAGCAATCAGAAAACCTTATAATTCCATCTTATGAAGAGGTGAGTAAAAATATTCTGGAAAAAGAAATTTTTAAAAAGAAACCAAAAAGAAGGTTGGTAAAACCAAAAGAACGGGAGGTTCCGGTAATGGAAGTAGATTTGCATATCCATAAATTAGTAAGATCTACAAAAGGAATGGCGAATCACGATATTATTACCCTACAATTAGATACCGCAAAGAGACAACTGGATTTTGCGATTAGTAAGCGCATCCCGAAAGTTGTTTTTATTCATGGGGTAGGACAAGGGGTCTTAAAGGAAGAACTTAACTATTTATTTGACAGATATGATAATATCAGGATATCTGATGCTGACTATAAAAAATATGGTTTGGGAGCTATGGAAGTATATATAGTACAAAATCCTAAATAATTTCTATACGCCAATTAGTTTGCTGTAATAATATCAGAGCCTAATAGTAAGAATTCCTGTCTTATAGTGATCCCATCGCCTGCTAATGTTATATCTAAAAGGGTGACTGTTCTGGTAAACATATTTGGGGTGTCTGTTGCTTCATAGTCAATTTGTATGGTACCATTAGAGCTTGTTAATTCCTGATTAACCCCAATATTACTTGGAGGAACACTGGTGCAAAAATATTCATCGCCGGTGATAGTCACTCCAAATTCTCTATATATAAGTTGATTGGTAGTAGTATTCAAATCAATTTCGATAGGTTCAGCAGGAATATTTGCCGCTGTTGGTGTAAGATTAAAGGTAGAGCTGGTAAAGTTTACAGATAGTGATCGATTGATCTGATTATCTATTTTATAAAAAACAAAGGTGTTATTGTTTTCATTAGAGCAACTTTGTAATTCGGCACTAAAATCAACCGATGGATCTATAATATCTCCTTCGCTACAACTGATGCTGACAACTATAAGGAGTAGTAATATGTAAAATCTATGCACCATATTATCAATCTTAATTATTATTGGGGGTTGTTATTGAAGTACTAAAATCTCTAAAACCAAATGAAAAGCCTTCTTGAGCAAATTGATCACTCATTTGATTAAAGCCCAGGTTATCAATAACAAGTGTAGTTCTAAAAATTGTTACTACGGTATTAGGAAGGTTATCAGGATTGTCCATATTAGTATTCGCCACATCATCAGGTGAATCTGTATCAAGATAATTAGGGATATCATCGTTATCACTATCATCATCCATTGGATTACCATTATTATTGATATCCTCATCTATCGTAAGTTCTTCATCTCCATCATCATCATCGTCCAGATAATTAGGGATACCATCTATATCGGTATCATCATCTCTGGGATTACCATTACCATTAACATCCTCATCGCGGGTTAAAACACCATCACCATCATCATCTTCATCCAGATAGTTAGGAATTGTATCACCATCTGTATCCAGAAAACTATCATCATCAGGAATTCCATTAGGCAACTCTGCACTGGTTATTACATTATCATCGTCATCGTCCTGATCTTTAAAATCAGGAATCTGGTCATTGTCAGAATCATATCCTGGTTCAATGGCATTGTCAACATTTCCGATAGCATTATTATTCATGTCATCATCGAGATAATTAGGGACTCCGTCTTCATCCGGGTCAGCAAGGGGATCAACTTGATTAGGAGATTCTAATGTAGCTTCTACACCATCATTATCATCTTCACTTACAATTTCATTAATTATTCGGGCTTGTCCACCTATACTTATCAATTCTTCAGTTACTATAATATCACTATCAGGAATATTATTGCAATAATAATCTGCAGTAATAGCAGTATTAAACTGTCGGTATATTAATGTATTATTGGTGTTTTCTAAATCTATAAGTATGGGTTCCTCAGTTTCTTCCCTTTCAGAATATGTATCATCTATAAAATTATAAGATATTGCTTCATTCGTAGAAGTGTTTATTTTAAAGAAAACAAATTCATTAGGGAGTGCACCTTCACAAAGTTGGAGGTTAACATCATCAAACTCAAAACTGGTAATGATAATATCTCCATCATCACAAGAGATTACCAAAAGAAGTATGAAAAAAATAAAAAAGCTTCTCACTGATCGTATGTTTAAAATTAGTAACACCTTAATTTTCTCTAAAATTATAGAGCAAACGTTAGAGTTTGTAAGGATAAAGACGAATGAAATTTATAAATGTTCCTATTCAATCGCTATCTCAATTATATTTTTTGACAAAAATAGGCGAATTGAAAGATTATAACGTACCGTGATGAAAATAATTTTATTTGAACTAGTTTTGTGTTCTAAAATATAAATATTGGCAGGTGGTATAGATTTTTGTCTCGATCAAAAAAGTTTAAACCACTTCCTCTTATAAAAAGGTATTAGTATTAAATATATTATTGATATACCTCATTTTTTTATTGAATTATCTACTAATTTTTGAATTTAATGCAAAAGGTTTATTTTGACAGTGCAGCGACTACGCAATTACGTCCTGAGGTAATTGATAAAATGGTAACGGTTTTACAAGAAGATTATGGCAATCCATCTTCTTCTCACGGGTATGGAAGATCAGCCAAAAACCATATAGAAAAAGCTAGAAAGAATATAGCTAAACATCTTGGAGTAAAAGCTTCAGAAATTATCTTTACCTCTGGAGGAACAGAAGCTGATAACTTAGCACTTAATAGTGCCGTCAGAGATTTAGGAGTGGAGCATATTATTACCTCCAAAATAGAGCATCATGCGGTATTGCATACCGTTCAGGAAATACAAACACAAACAGGAATAGCAGTGAGTTATGTAGCTGTTGACTCACAAGGGGCAATAGATTATACACACTTAGAACAATTGTTAAGAAGTACATATTCAAAAGTACTGGTAAGCCTTATGCATGTTAATAATGAAATTGGTACAATCTTAGACATAGATAGAGTAGGTGCTTTATGTAAAGAACATCATGCACTTTTTCATAGTGATATGGTACAATCGATAGGGCATTTAAAAGTTGATTTAGAGCAATTAAATATTGATTTTACGGCTGTCAGCGCTCATAAATTTCATGGGCCTAAAGGAGTTGGTTTTGCTTATTTAAGAAAAAATTCGGGGCTTAAACCTTTAATTTATGGAGGAGAACAGGAGCGAGGCTATAGAGGAGGTACAGAAGGAGTTCATAATATTGTAGGCATGGCCGAAGCTTTAACATTGGCATATGAACATTTGGACGAGGAAAAGGCTTATATATCTGAACTTAAGCAATATTTTGTGGAACAATTGCGGCAACATATTAGAGGTGTTAAATTCAATGCGAATTGCAATGATATATTGCATTGCACTTATACTCTGATTAATGTTTGTATTCCTGTAGCTCCAGAAAATGCAGGAGTTTTATTATTTCAATTAGATATAAACGGAATTGCATGTTCTAAAGGAAGCGCCTGTCAGAGTGGAAGTAATCAAGGTTCTCACGTACTTACAGAGATTCTTTCTGAAGAAGACCTGCTAAAACCGTCTATTAGATTTTCTTTTTCCAGATACAATACTAAAGCAGAAGTAGATTATGTTATTGGAGTACTGAAGGGATTTGTAATTGACTAGTGTAAATCATATCTGGTTATAAAAAGTAAAAATCATCTCAATGATGATTTTTACTTTTTATAATGTCAAAATTCAATAATTATATTCTGGTGAAATAGATCAAAAGATCGTCATAAAAAATTATTGTTTGATTATTTTCAGAGTAGTTTTATTATTGATTTTAATAAAATAAAAACCACTACTTAAGTCTTGCATAGCTACCTTATTTCCTGTTCCAGAATCAAGTAGGCTTCCGTTAATAGTATAGATTTTCCAATTTAAAGTACTTAGTTGAGACGGAGGCGTATTAATAGTTACTCCATAGCGCGTAGGATTTGGATAAACACTAAAACTGTCTTTTTCAAAGTCTGAAATATCTAAAGTACTTGTCTTGTTAGTAGCATTAGGAGTAGGTGCTGTAAATAAAATAAAATTAGTAGCTACGTCATTTTCTGCTCCATAAGATTGGTCTGATTCTATATCTGTAAACTCAATACGTTGTTTCTCGGTAATACCATCAGAATACGTTACTACAATCTGGTCTGATCCTTTTAATTTAAATCCTAAATGATTTTCGCCTTGTGACGGGTCATTATCTGCCCAAAGTAACAAATAACCATTAGCAGCTACTGTAGTCTTAGAAGCATCGGTATCTGGGATTTGCCATTTTAGAGGATCCGAAAAACTATCAGAAAAGTATAGTCCTGCCAGATTAATCGGCGTTGATCCTGGGTTGTAAATTTCAATCCAGTCATCATATTCTCCATTTTCGTCAGTAATTGTACTATCATTTTTTCCTTGTACTTCGTTAATTACTGCGTCATTTGTTATAGCCGTAATAGGTTCAAAAATGGCAGTCACTGCTGCATTAGCACTAAAAACAGGAGCGATATCAACTGTATTTCCTGTAGCATCACCTTCCCAACGTACAAACCTGAATCCTGGTAATGCTTCTGCGGTAAGTTTTAAAGGAATATTACTAAAATATGTGCCTGTAGCTGTTTCTTCTTGTATTTTTATTTCATGAACTCGCACAAATCCCTGATTGATATCAGAACTACTGTAACTTACATCTATGGGAGTATCCAAACTATACTCAGTCTGTATTCTATTAAAAATATCATCATCTACTCGATTTCTAATATTATTTCTCAGATCTTCCATATTTTGTTTCCATTCAGTGAGATTGGCAAAAGGAGGTGTGTTAAAAGGACGAGGTCGTTCCATGTTTAATCTCGTATTCACAAGACCGTGTGCTGGGATTTCATTTTCTAATTCAGCCTCCATTTCATCCAATATAGCAATGACTCTGCTGGTATTATATATGTGATTCAATGCTGCAGCTACAAATTGTAAAGCTTCGCTTCGGTATGCTGGATTAGTATCTATTTCATTATCCAAAAGCGATGATACTTCCATTGGATCTGTTAGGTTGGAGACTCCACTAAAACCTCTACCAAAACTAAAATCAAAATCGTGTATAAGATAATGATAACGTTGCCCTGTTTTACCAGAAAGGTCTTCCCACCAGTTAAATCCTCTTTCACCTAGATCAGAATAATTGATCAACATTCTGATATTGGTGTAGTTATTAAAATTAATTATGCTATTCAGTGCTTCCCTGTCGGTAGGTAAAGGTGCATCAGGCTTAATAAATAAATTAGACCTACTCCCTCGTATTACGAATTCACCATTCTCTAAATTAAAATTATGTCTTATATAATCATTATCATCATCTTCTCTTATATTTATGATTCCCTGGTATATGGAATTTACATATAATACTGCCGGGCGATAGCCTTCAAAAGAAAAATTTGTTAGATTGTCACTTCCCATAAGTCTTGATACAAAAGCATCTCTCAGGTGTGTATAAAACCAATCTTGACTGGAATTACGAAGATAAATACTACCAAACTCATCTACGGTTTTATTTGGGAACATTTTATGATCAAAATCGCTATCACCATATAATTTACTAGCTTCAATCTTTCCATTTAATTGGGGTATTAAAGCTCTGGATGCATTACCGGATTCTCTAAAATTTGCGTATTGACTAATGACCGTAGTTCCATCAGTTTCTATAAAATTGAATTCTACCCGACCATCTATTACCTCTTTGTTTCTTCGAGCGACAGTTTTTGAAGAATTATCAGAGGTTAATAATACTATTGGTAATTCATGAGTTGCTCCAATAATGTATGATCTGTTTTCTACAATACTAAATAGGTTTGCATTTTCTATAACTATTGCTTTTAGTGCAGTGTTATTGCTAATAGTAATAGGTCCTGTATATGGTGTAGAGTTTATTGTTGGCGTAGTACCATCAAGGGTATAGTATATAGTTCCTGTTCCGCTGTGCGTTAACTCAACAGGTTGAGATGATGGATAAAGTCCTGATGGTAAACTAACTGTTAGGTTACTATCCAAATATTCAAAAGCAGTAGTATCCGGGTTGGTATCTCTTGGACTAGGGGGAGTCATAAAGGTATACGTACCATTATCAATTCTGCCATAAGAAATATCATTTTGGATGGCTGGATACGTTAATTGTTGGATTTCTGTTCCTGATGCATCTGATAATACAAGTGTTTCTCCACTTGTAGATAAGTTAAAATTAACTTTGATAGCAGTTGTAGAGAAAGCATTTTCACCAAATAACAGCAAAAATCCGTTTGCATTTATAACCGTTCCTGCAGGCATTTGCCATTTCATAACATCATTGGGGTCATCACTTAAAAAATAGTTACTTATGTCAATATTTGCATTGGTTGTATTGTGTAATTCTATCCAATCAGGACATCCTCTACCATCACAGTTTTCTTGAAGAGTTATTACATTTTTGGCCTGCAGTTCATTAATTACAATATTTTGAGCGTTTGTTGTTAGAATTAAAAAGTAAAAAATGATTGATAAGTGTTTCATAGTTATAATTGTTTAGGGATATAACGGATGTATTTCTATATACCCTACCTCTTTTTATGTATATATTTAGAATAAAAAAACCTACATGTTTTGCCGCAGAATTTATAATTAAAATTTAATACCATTTTTCAAAAAAAATGTTGTAAGCTTTAGCCAGGTATAAAAACAATGAATAGGGTATGTGCTTTATAAAAAGAGATATAATGCTTGAGGTAGTTTATAATATTCTCTCGTAATAAATAAAATTCGTAGGGTTGTGGGTAGGGTATTTATGCTTTAAATAGTTTTATATGATATGAAACACATAAATAATATGAAACACATAAATAATATGAAACACACACTTCTTCTATTATGGATATTTACTTCTTCGGCATTTTCTCAAGAAGTAATTATTAATGAAATTCTGGCAAAAAATATTAATACGTATAAAGACCCTGATAGTAATAAATATACAGATTGGATAGAATTGAAAAATACAAGTTCATTACCTGTGGATATTGGCGGTTATTTTTTGAGTGACGATATTGATGAACCTGATAAGTGGGCTTTCCCTATAGGGACTGCTATTCCTGGGAATGATTTTTTATTAGTATTTGCAGATGGCGAGAACTCAGGTTTGCATACAAACTTTAAGCTGTCTTCTTCTGGAGAAACAATTATTCTTTCTGGAACAGATAAGGTTGAAGTACACAAAATAGAATATCCAGTCATACAAAATGATATATCGTATGGTCGTCTTAGTGATGCAAGTTATTCTTTTCTAAGCAATCCGACGCCTACTATAGAAAATATTGACAGTTCTGCATTTACATACATAGATGCAGGTATAGCTATAAGTGTTCCCTCTGGAGTATATGCATCGACTCAGATAGTAACAATAACAAGTACTGGTGAAGATCAAATATATTATACAACAGATGGCACAACACCAAACGCCTCTTCTATGCGCTATAACTCACCAATTACTATTGATAAAAACACACCATTAAAAGTAATTGTAATAAAATCACCATCAGAATATAGTATTATAGAATATAGATCATACATTATTGGAGCAACTCATGAATTACCAGTTATATTACTAACTGCTGATAATCATTTGAGTAATAAATTTATTGATGGTAGGGTAGAATTCAATTTTATAGAAACTGATGGGACTACGGTCATTAATCAATATGCTAATTTTGAAGGCTCTGGTAATTCATCAAAATACAAACCACAATTGAATGGTAGGGTAGAAGCAGATAATATATATGGAGATGGGGATTTTGATCATAAGATGTACCCAAATAAAAATATAAATAAATTTAAAAGATTTCTTTTAAGAAATGCGAGTCAAGATTGGTCAGAGACGCATATTAGAGACGCTTTTATTTCAAGGTTATTAAGTGAAGATAATCTGGCAGATTTTCCTTTTGAAGGCTATCGACCGGCAGTATTATATGTGAATTCTATATACCAGGGAATCATAAATGTTAGAGAAGATGATGATAACGCTTATATACGACATAATTTTGAGTTAAAAGAAGGTGAGTTTTCTATAAATGAGCGAGATCTGATTCGATATGATTTTACAACTGATAGAGAAGTATTAGAGAAGAGATTAAACTTTAATGATCATGTTAATGTCCATTTTTTGAAAAAATATTCAGCACTTAACGAATATGGTTTTGGTAGTTGGAAAGATTTAACAGATAAAACAAAACATGAAAATCATTATTTTATGCATGATTTTGATGCAATTTTTGGATTACGTGGAGAAGATCATGTGCCATTGATTGGTCCGATGCGTGTTTCTTCCCTTGTTCCTTCTGAAATGGTTTTGCATATACCCTATAAAAATGAAGCGCTACAATTTATTGCAACTATTATAAATCATATTTATAATAGAGAACGTTCTGTTGGTATTCTAGATGCTATGGAAAGAGAATTAGAAAGTGAGATCCCTGCACACGCAGTTATAAATTCTCAATTAGCTATAGATCATGGTTATAATGATTTTAATAAGCCTCCTTTTGCAAATCTGGCAGAGTGGAAAGAGAATATTGATGCCCTTAGAACAGATATAGAAGGAAGATTGGATACAGCTATTTTTACAAGAATAAAAAATGAATATTCTTTAGAAGCCCCTATACAAGTAACCTATGAAAGTTCAGATATCAATAAAGGGTTTGTAAGAGTACATGGCGTAAAATCTATAAAAGAAATTTTTACAGGAACTTATTTTAGTAATATTCCTTTAAAACTTTCTACAGAAGCATTACCAGGATATAGATTTGTGAGATGGGAAGGAGATGTTACTGGTACCGCTATAGAGATAGCTCCTGTTTTTTCTAAAAATGCTAGTGTTACGGCAATTTTTGAACCTATAATTACGGCGACTACTGATGTAGTTATTAATGAAGTTCAAGGGAAAAATGATACTACTATTGCGGACGAAAATGGAGAATTTGATGATTGGATTGAGATCTACAACCCAACAGATATTCCTGTTAATGTAGCAGGATATTATATTTCGGATAAGCCTACTGAACCCCTAAAATGGAGAATTCCGGACACAGATGCCAGTAAAACTATGGTGGAGGCTAAGGGATATTTATTATTATGGGCAGATAAAGACTTGAGTCAAGGAGAAAATCACTTAGGGTTTAGTCTAAAAGGAACAGATGAAGTACTGCTCACTGCGCCAGATGCTACCACATTACTACAACAAGTTTCGTTTACTGATATAGATACAGATACTTCTTATGGAGCCAAAGTAGATGCAGACTCAGAATATATTGTTTTTAGCGTACCTACTCCGGGTACTAGTAATGGTGTTACATTGAGTACTGATGATTTTGAATTGATTAACAAAAATATCAGTGTGTACCCTAATCCAACAATAGATCTGATGACCATCACTAATCTGCCCGGTGATGTAAATCAACTCACATGGAAATTGTACAATATCGCAGGAAAAATTATCAAATCAGGAACTCAAAAAGAAATCAACTTAGAAGAAATTAGTGAAGGGATATACATATTAAATATTAATGATATCGCTAACATAAAAGTTATCAAACAATAAGCATGATTACACTCGTTTATTAACCAGATCATAGTATATTCTCATGGATCTGGTTAATAAAAACGGATGTTCTCTTATGTTCAAATGTAAATAAATGAAAGTAAATGTATTAGAAGATTTTGAACCTATTGCTCTAGATCAGATGGATCAGGTGCGTTTAATGAATAGGGTCGATCTAAAATATTATTTTGATAAAAGACAGCTCTCAGAAATCATAAGTAAACTCTCTCAGAACTATTATATACTGACAATAGATAAGAAAAGAATTTTCTCATATAAAACAGTGTATTATGATACAGCTACACATGATTTTTATTTAGCACATCATAATAATAAACTTAATAGACTAAAAATAAGAAAACGCACTTATATTGATACAAATACAAGCTTTATGGAGCTTAAAATTAAAAATAACAAAGGAAGAACACTTAAAAAACGTATACAAACCACCATTGCTATTACGCTTTCTGAAGATGAGAAAAAATATATTACAACTCACGCAAACATAGACAGTGACAACCTGGCGCCTAGTTTAACGAATACCTTTAAGCGAATTACACTTGTTAATAAAACATTGGATGAAAGATGTACCATTGATTTGGACATTTGTTTTACGGGAAAAGACAAGGCATCTGATCTCAAAAATATAGTAGTTTTAGAAATTAAAACAGCTAAAAAAAATGGTAACACTGCAATCACAAAGTTATTAAAGGAGAATAGAATAAAGCAAGCAGGTTTTAGTAAATATTGCATTGGCAAACTAACAACAACGACAGGATTAAAATATAACAGATTTAAGCAACAGCTTAGAGAAATAAATAAATTAAATACTTATGCCATATATAAATAGTGAACATATTATCATTATAGCCAGTTTTGCTTTTAATTTGATAACAATAATCATAGTACTCAAAATAAAAGGCATTTCTATATATAAGAGGAGTTTTTTTTCAAAAACTAAGAGACTTGAGTTAGTATATGAAAAAATAGAAAATATTCATACAAAAGAAGAAGCTGCTTTGAAAAAAGATCTCAGCAATCGTCTAGGGATTGAGGTGATTGGATATCAAATTCATTCTATTGATTTTTTAAAAGATATCGCAGAATTAACGGTTTTTTATAAAAAACCTAAGATGCTGTTTACCATGGAAATAGCGGATTATCACGAAAATTCAGAAAATAAACCAATCCTTAATGAAATTAAAATCTAAATGCCTCTTAAATGAGAGTTTCAACATTTATTTTAACACTATTATAGAATTAACAGATGTTTTTTAAAACGGTTGAGCGACAATTACAATCAAATGATTGTGGAGTAGCTACCATACGTATTATTTATACTTTTTATAACAAATACATAAGTAGAGATCAAATAATTAATTCTATTGATATAGGAAAAAAAGGGATTAGTGTATCCGGACTAAAAGATTTTTTTGAGGACAATGGTTTTATTACAGAATACAAATTATGGAATGGTACTACTAGTATCGATTCTTCGGATAATTATTTTCCTTTCATTCTTCCTGTAATCAATACAAAGTATAATAATTTTTTAATTGTAAAAGGAAAAGGAAAAAGGAAAGATACGTTTGAAATCCATGACCCCGGTAGTGGTACTACCTATTTTGCAAGTTTTGATGACCTAAAAAGTAGTATTCGTTTTTACGAAACAGATGAGGAGTATGCGCCTGTCAAAGAAGCAGCTTATTATACTGCTATCATTCAAAATGATTTATCTGTTTATGATCTGGAAAGCGAGAAACTTTTAGAAGAAAATGATATTTCATTGATTACAAATAAATTATCTTATTTTAAATATATTAAAGATAATTTTGGGTTTAAAAACAAAGAAAGTGAAAAACAATTCCTGATCGATTTGCTGGAAAATCAGGAGATATCAAAAGTTCCAGAAAAATTTCGTAAGCTATATTACAAAGAAGGAAAACTAAGAGTAAAAGTTCCTACGATTTTGGTTATAAAACCAGGTGAGAAAAGTGACAAACTCGAAATCAAAAATGAAGAAAAGAAAAAATCTGTTTATTGGAGTTTGTACAAACAATTAAAATCTCAAAAAAAGCTATGGTACATCTATATTACTGCAGCTTTTTTTTCAGCATTTGTTACTCAGCTTGCGGTATTTATAAATCAGGTGCTGATTGATTATGTTTTACCAGCCTATAATACCAGAACCCTTTTTCTATTTGCTTTTGGATTAGTCATATATCAGATATTTAACATTTTTACTTCTGCTTATAAGCGTTTTGTAGGGATACATCTTAAAAATCAGTTAGATCGCTTTTTTTTACAAAAGTTTGATACAAAAATTAGTACATTTTCATTAAGATATTTACAGTTATATAAAAAAGGAGATCTGATGGAAAGAGTTTCTGATGCTATGAAACTGAAACGATTTTTCACCAAGTTTTTTACAAGTGTATTTATTGATCTATCCATTTCATTATATTCTTTAGTAATCCTTTTTTTTATCAATTGGCAACTTTCATTATTGATACTTTTAATACTAATAGTCTTTTATTACTGGTTTAGGTTTATTACCCCATTACTACAGCATAATGAACGGATTAGATTTCATGAAAAAGCAACATTTCTTTCTAATATAATCGAAAAGATAGAAGCGATACAAATCATTAAAAGTTTTGGGATAGAAAAAAAGCAATCTCAAAAAACTAATAAAAAGATTGATGCGTATTTAAGTATTCAACTAAAAAATGAATACCTGAATCTTACAAATACAACGGTAGTGTCTTTGATAGTAGGAATTATGACGGTAGTTGTAATTTTGGTATTATCCCAATTTGCGATTACCACCCAAAAAATTTCTCTAGGACAAATTATTACATTTATAGCATTGTCGACAAAGATATTCAGTGCTTTCAAGAGTATACTGAATCAAAATTTAACACTTCAGGAAAATCAAATTATATTAAAAAGGTTTTTTGATTTTGACGAGTTGACGTACAAAAAAGAGTCAGAAAATGATATTTCAGATTTTACTATTGATACATTAGAGATCAAAAATATGTGTTTTAGTTATAAAACAAACCAACCCATTTTACATCAGATAAATTTTTCTATAAATAACCAGGAAAAAATACAGATAGAAGGTTCTAATGGTTCTGGTAAATCTACCTTGAGTAAGGTAATGACTGCCTTATACGATTATGATTCGGGAGAAATTTTAATAAATAATACACTTTCTAAATTCTACAATACGAACTCATTAAATCGTAAAATCTTATTGTCAACCAGTGATGATATTTTATTCAATGATACTGTCCTGGAAAACATTTGTTTGGGTAAGGATATAGAACTTTCAGAACTTATAGAATTATCCAGGAAAATTGGTTTTTATGAGTTCATAGCTTCAAAAGAAGATGGTTTTGACTTTTTGATTACGAATAATGGAAAGAATGTGTCAACAGGTCAGCGTAAAAAAATAATATTATTGAGAGCCTTCTTTTCACCGGCAGAAATATTCATTTTGGATGAAGTTTTATCAGGAATTGATACAGAAAGCAGGATAGCAATAGAAAAATACATAAATCAAGATAAAAGGAAATATATAATAGTATCCCACGAGCCTGTGGAAAATATTTCGTTTTCAAAAAAATATAGATTGAAAGATGGAAAACTCAATATTCTTTAGGACTTCCCCGATGCGGTTGATTTTGATTTTTTTTAAAATCACTTTACTGTTTAGTGCCATAATTTTGATGTCACTGATATTTCTGAAAATAGATGATACTGTTTATTTTGCTAATGGTTTAGTATACTCCAAAAATCCTAAAACACAGATCAATTCGCCTATTGAATCAACTATAGCATCTATAAAAGTTACGGAAGGACAGGAAGTAAAAAAAGGAGATACACTCGTAATTCTTAAGAATGCAAAGGTAACCTCAGAATATAATATTTTTAATTTAGAGATAGAGGCGGCAAAAAATAAGATAATTATTTTGAAAAAAATAGTCTCCAAAGCTCAGGAAGAAAAAGAACTTTATCTCAGGCAAATACAAATTAAATCAGATATGTTTGATGTAAGTAAACTGAGTTTAAAAAAAGAAGTGCTTAACTGGAAAGAAAAAAACATTTTAGCCGAGAAAGATTATATGCTCACCAAAAGTAAGTATAAAGCAGATTCAATTTTATATTCAAAAGGAGTCATCTCTAGAATAGAATTTGAACGTCAGCAAAAAGTAGTACTGGAAAACAAAAAAAAGAATTCTGAAATAAAATTCACATATGCCAAGAAGAAGTATGAACAGGAGAACTTATTCAATGAAAAATTAGAAAGTAGAAAAAAAATAGAAAAGCAAATTTTGGATCTGGATCGAGATATTGATTCTTACAAATTAGAAATGGCGAAATTAGAAATTGATATAAAAAACTCTCTTTTTAATCTTGATTATATTACCGAAGAGAAAAACAAATTAATTATACGATCACCCGGAGACGGAACCATCTCTTTTCTTTTTAATACCAGACAAAACAGGAAACTTATTGAAGCAGGTACTCCGCTAGTTGTTATATCACCTGCAAAAGAAGAATTCTATGCAAAAATTAATCTGGGAGAGGAGAATTTACTATATATCAAAAAAGGTCAAAAAGTTCAATTAAAGTTTGATGCATATAATTATTATAAATACGGAGGTATCCAGGGAAGTATTAGATATGTTTCACCATCAAAAATAGATGGTGATTTTTATTGTATAGTAGATTTTGATACCAGAAATTCAAATATTCATTTAAAAGCAGACTACATTATAAGAGGAGATATTATCATAAATAGTCTTAGAAGTTATGAGTATATCTTTAAAAAAGTATTCGAAAAGATATAAAAAAACAGGTGTTGAGATCATCTGGAAACAATACACCAATAGGGCCGTATAAACGGTAAGGTTTTTTTAAGGTCTTAAAAGATAGCGTCGAGTAGCAGTATTTTTTTTAAAAAAAGGTTGCTTTTTCAAACTAACTTGATATCATAGAAATCATTTTGACTTTTTGTTTTTAACCGAAAATGAGATGAAATTTGTACAGATGAGACATTTTTTGAAAGCCATAACCTGGCTACACCTAAAAAAAGTAACAAAGTATGAGTCAATTTTATCCATTCTTTAGGAAATAGAAAAAGTCAAGATGAATTACTAATAAAGGTTGTTTTTTTATTTGATAATCAAGTGTGTCTAAAATTTCATTCCTAAACGCACATTAAATACTCTTGGTGTTAAGAAGTTAGGGATAGAAAATTGTCGTCTGGTAGCAGCATCTCTAACAAAGGTGTTTGTGATTGAGTTTCTATTATCAAAAACATTAAAAATCTCAAAACCAAGATTTAATTCTTTAAATTTATTAAAGAAACTACCTTCTTTGAATTTTTTGTTTTGGTCTACAATGATATAAGATACTCCCAGATCTGCTCTTCTGTAATCTCTAAGACGGCGATCTCTAAAATTCTCTCCCCGACTATTCTCTTGATATGGATCCGCAAAACTTGGGGTACCCCCAGGGACTCCTGTTTGATACACCAGATTAAGATACATTTTTAGATTGGGAATTGTTGGTACATAGTCCTGAAAAAGCATTCCCACTTTTAGTCGCTGATCTGTAGGTCTGGAGATATATCCACGATTATCAATATTTTCTTCTGTTTTTAAATACCCAAGGCTTATCCAGCTTTCTGTACCGGGAACAAATTCACCATTTAATCTAAGGTCAAAACCTGCCGCATAGGCTTCTGCATTATTTCTTGCCCTATATCGGATTCTTACATTTTCTATAGTATAAGGGTTGACATCAGTTAGTTTTTTATAGTAGGCTTCTGTGGTAAGCTTAAACGGTCTTTTCCACATCTGGAAGCTATAATCGTTACCCAAAACTACGTGGATGGATTGTTGTGCCTTTACCTCTGGTATCACCACTCCCAAAGAGTCCCTAAGTTCTCGGTAAAAAGGAGGTTGATGATAAAACCCGCCAGAGAGCCTGAAGATCATATCTTTTTTCCAATTGGGTTTGATCGCAACCTGAGCTCTTGGGCTAAATACGGTTTGCGAATTACTAGTAATCCCATCACCAGAAACATCCCAAAAATGAGATCTGACTCCTATATTGGTCCATAATTCGTGTTCCTTTATATTCGTTCTAAGACTGTATTGGGCGTATCCCGAAATTCGATCTATGGTTGCCATATTAGTTGCTCTTACACTGGTAAAAGGTACTATTGGACTTGCAAAAGGGTTGTAGGGCTGATCATTTATAAAATCATCTATTGGGGGGCGAATAGAAAAACCTGCAGAATCAATAATTTCAAATTCCTGAATTCTATCCCTTATATCTTCTGATGTATACTTAATACCCCAATCAAACTGATGGTCATCCGCAATATACGTTCCTTTGTGCTCTAGATTAAATATCAATGCATCCAGATCATTTCTGGCGTGTGTAAGTTGAGACCCTATCCCTTCATTAAATTCTACTTCTCCCAGATCCTGACTTCCTATATCATTGTTAACTGTTCCTAAAAAATATTCTGCAAGTATATCAAAATGTTCTTGCTCTTGTGTTTGATAAGCAGAAGCAATTAATTTTAGCGTTAGATTTTCATTTGCTTGATATGTGCCTTTTAAGGCTCCAAAATAAGTTTCGTATTGATCTTCTTCCTGACCTTGATAAAAAATTGAAAGTGCTATCGGATTAGCGATAGTGCCAAAGTTAGTTTGTCTTGTAAGCGGCTCATAATCATATTTGTTTATAGCAATATTTCCTAAAAACCCTAATTCGAATTTTTTGGAGATATTGTAAGAGAGGTATGTTTGTACATCTGTAAATCTAGGTCTGAAATTTGTTTCAGTTTGTCTGGCATCTACTAATAAGCTATTATCTCTATAGCGTACACCTACGATTCCTGCAAATTTTTTGTCTTTGGATATCGTACCGGCAGAAATACTTCCTCCTAAGAAGCTAAGATCCGTAGTGATCCCAAAACGTGTAGGTCTGCGATAGGTAATGTCTAATACAGAGGATAGTTTATCTCCGTATTTTGCCTGAAAACCTCCTGCAGAAAAATCAACGTTTCTCACTAAATCTGTATTCACAAAACTTAATCCTTCTTGTTGTCCGGATCTGATTAAAAAAGGGCGATAGACTTCAATCTCGTTTACATATACAAGGTTTTCATCAAAATTACCACCTCTTACAGAGTATTGAGTACTTAATTCATTATTAGAACTAACGCCGGGCAATGTTTTTAGTAATCCTTCTACACCTGCATTGGCAGAAGGGGTTATTCTGATAGTTTCTGGATCCAGCGTGGTAATTCCCTCTACTACCTTGCGCTCACGTCCCGTAATAATCACCTCACTGATCTGTTCTATATTGGTTTTCAGAATAGGGTTTAGCTCATATTCCTGATTATCTTTTAAGTTTATTGTAAAAACGATATCTTTAAATCCAATATAACTTATTTTAATCCTTATGTCTTTATTAGCGGGTATTGACAGTATATAAACCCCGTTTTTGTCAGTAAGCGTTCCATTTGTTTTATAAGAAACGTTTGCTCCGAATATAGGTCTATTGGATACGTCTAAAACGACACCTTTTACAGTAGCATTTTGGGCAGTGGAACTGAAGCTTATCAAAACTATGCAAAAAAGCATGAACAAGTGAAGATTTTTCAAAAAAGTATATTGTTTAGGGTTTTCTAAAGAATGTTGTTTCAAATGTAGTATTATTTCCTACTTTATCTAACACAATAAGTTTGAATTTATTTTCCGTGTCAGTAATTACTTTATCATTAAAGTCATAAATTAACATTCCTGTTTTATAGTCATATTCCATTAAGATAAATTTTCCATTGATTGTAGCTCTATAACTTGCAATGCCTGTGTCTTTGTCATTTATTTTGATTTTTAGGAAATTAGCTTTAGACATCCATTTTTTATTTGTTACGTTTATCGGGACAACTATTGGTTTTTCTATATCAGAAAATATAGAATAAGAACCGAGCGTTCTTGTTCTTGTCGATAATTTATTTTTTTTCCGATACGTTTTAGAATAATAATGATTGTTTTTATACCCCAATTGCCCGATATACAGTTTCTTTTTGTCAGCAGCCGCATAATTAGAAACATCAAAAACAATAGAAATTTTTTTGTGTAAGGGTATTTCGTCTTTATGAAGCTTCAAGGTATCTCCGTTTGCCTCAATATCTAAATATGTATTTTCATATAGACTTCCTTTGGGAATAAATACATCAAAAATTCCAGAATTATATGTGAAATTTTCTGTTGACTTAACAAAGTTATTGGTTTTTGTTACTTCTTTTTTTGTGATCTTATCCATAAATTGCCCCTGCACAGGAATATCTATGAGCGTGGTGTTATTTTTAAAATCGTTGATAAAAACTTTGATAGTATAAGATAAACTATCCTCAATATTGATAATTCCATTGTCTACAGCATTTTTATAGATAGTCAGTGGATTGTTTTTTTCAATGAAAAGTTTACTTATTCTGTTTCTGTTTTTTTTGTAATGTTTGTAATCAATTAATCTATTTATATAACGAGTTTCAGAAAAAGAAAAACGATTCATTTTTAGTTCAAAATTTTCTTGACCATTTACAGAAGTAGAAATTTTATAGATCCCATTTTTATTTGTGGATAGATTTTGTTGATCTATAGTCGAGACTCCAATCCCTATTTTTCCAAAAGCCTTCACTGCAGCTGCTTTAAAACTGCCATCTTTTTGAGGTGTTAGTCTCAATCTACTTGGTTCTTGAGCTCCATCAATATGAGCATTTTGTGCTAAGTCATATATCCACACACTGTTTACAATGGGTTTTTTAGTGTCTTCTACATCAATACCAAAACTTAATGGATTCATGGGTCTGGCTCTGGCATCTCTGATTTCAAAATGTAAATGCGGACCTCCACTTCCTCCTGTGTTACCGCTATATGCAATGATATCTCCTTTTTTTACTGTTAAAGTTCCTGATGTAGGGAAAAGTTCTATCTCGTAAGATTCTTTGGCATATTGTCGTTTTTTGATATAGGCTTCTATTTCTGGAGAAAACTTTTGTAAATGAGCATATACAGATGTGTATCCGTTGGGATGTGATATATATATAGCTTTTCCATATCCGAAATTAGAAATTTTAATTCTGCTTACAGTACCAGAAGCAGCAGCATATACGTTTAAGCCCTCTTGACCATTTGTTTTTAAATCGATGCCCGAGTGAAAATGATTAGATCGTAATTCTCCATAGGTGCCAGAAACCGCCAAGGGGACATCCAGAGGATGCATAAAATAATTTTGAGGAATGTCTTTTTGACCATATCCTATATAAAATTTAAGGATAATTAATAATAAAGTTGTTCGCATAGAGAGTAAATGTAAATATTTAGGTTTTAAAATTAAAGTGATGTTTCGTTAAAAACTAAAAGACTATAAATTAATCACTTGCTTGATATGATAATATAGAGTTAAAATTAGTTTAAAAACTATTGGGTTTTTTCAATTGGTATGTTAACTTTGTGTAACGAAGTATTGTGTAAAAGTATAATGAGTGATTTAATTGAAATTGTTGATTCTCTGGAGAATAAGATAAGCAAGTTACTCCATAAATATGAATTAGTAAAACAACAAAATGCTGATCTTAGAAATAAAATTAAGGATTTAGAATCTAATTCAGACGTATTGGCAGATCAATTAAAACAATGGGAAGAAAAATTTAGTGCACTCAAGAATGCAAATGCAATGCTAGGCAGTGACAAATACAAGAGGGAAACTAAGCTCAAAATAAATGCTTTAATAAGGGAAATTGATGTGTGTATTACACAGTTATCAGAGTGATTGAAATATGGCAGACAAGCTTAAAATCAAAATATCAGTTGCGGATCGCGTATATCCGCTTACAATTAATCCTGATCAAGAAGAGGGATTACGTAAAGCTGCTAAAAAGATTGAAGCTATGATTAAGCAATTTGAGCAAAGTTATGCAGTTAGAGATAAGCAAGATGTATTAGCCATGTGTGCTTTACAATTTGCAGCACAAGTAGAACAAAAAGTTATAGATAAAGATAGTGATGATGTAAACGTATCTGAGCGGTTGAATGCTCTTAATACGTTGTTACATGATCATTTATCTTAAAAAACGTTCTTTAAAATAAATAGGTTACTGCCTGCACTAGTTATTATTTTTTGATAAACTCAACAAGAATTATTTAAAAAGGGTGAGTTTAAGTTGTAAAAGCGCGCCGCCTCGTCGCGGATTCTTGAGCAATTTGTTAACCCTAAACCTGTTTTTACAGAGTTTATACAAAACCCAAACTAGTGCAGGCTTTTTTTATATATAAACATTAACTAGAATTATGGATAACATTATATTTTTGATTGTTGCTGCGGTGGCAGGTTTGGTGATAGGTTTTATCATCGCTAAGATTTTGGAGCGCAATAAAGCATCAGAAATTATTAAAAACGCTAAAAAAACTTCTCAAAGCATTATAAGAGATGCTAAAAGTGAAGGAGAAACCATTAAAAAGGATAAAATACTTCAGGCAAAAGAAAAGTTTATAGAATTAAAATCGGAGCATGAAAAAGTAATTCTTTCTCGCGATAAGAAAATGGCTGAAGCAGAGAAAAGAACAAGAGATAAAGAATCTCAGGTGTCTAATGAATTATCTAAAAATAAGAAGTTAAATACTGATCTTGAGCAGAAGAGTAAAGATTATGATCATCGTATTGATTATCTCGAAAAGAAAAAATCAGAATTAAAAAAATTGCACAAAAGCCAGGTTCAACAACTAGAAGTTATATCAGGTTTGTCTGCAGAAGATGCTAAAGAGCAACTTATGCACTCACTGAAAGAGCAGGCTAAAGTAGATTCTATGGCACTTATACAGGGTACTATCGAAGAAGCGAAGCTGACAGCTCAGCAAGAAGCCAAAAAAGTTATTATTAATACAATACAGCGCATAGGAACTGAAGAGGCGATAGAGAATTGTGTATCCGTTTTTAATATCGAAAGCGATGATGTCAAAGGGAGAATCATTGGTCGTGAAGGTAGAAATATAAGAGCAATAGAAGCAGCTACGGGAGTAGAGATTATCGTAGATGATACTCCAGAAGCGATCATATTGTCTTGTTTTGATTCTGTACGAAGAGAAGTTGCCAGATTATCACTGCATAAATTGGTGACAGATGGTAGAATTCATCCAGCACGTATAGAGGAAATTGTAAAGAAAACCAGAAAGCAGATTGATGAAGAAATCATCGAAGTTGGTAAAAGAACTGTCATTGACTTGGGAATTCATGGTTTACATCCTGAGCTGATAAAAACGGTAGGGAGAATGAAATACCGTTCTTCTTACGGGCAAAATTTGTTACAACACTCTAGAGAGGTTGCAAAACTGTGTGGAATTATGGCATCAGAATTAGGGCTTAATCCCAAATTAGCAAAAAGAGCCGGATTGCTGCATGATATAGGAAAAGTACCAGACACAGAAACAGAAGTGCCACACGCCATTCTGGGAATGCAATGGGCAGAAAAATATGGAGAAAAACCTGATGTTTGTAATGCTATTGGTGCTCACCACGATGAAGTAGAAATGACAGCATTGATTTCTCCTATTGTACAGGTCTGTGATGCGATAAGTGGAGCGAGACCAGGTGCAAGAAGGCAGGTACTGGATTCTTACATCCAAAGATTAAAAGATTTAGAAGAGATCGCCTTTGGATTTAATGGAGTTAAGAAAGCGTACGCTATCCAGGCGGGTAGAGAATTGCGAGTGATTGTAGAAAGTGAGAAGGTAAATGATGAAAGAGCGGCTAGTTTGTCTTTTGAAATTTCTCAGAAAATACAGACCGATATGACATATCCGGGGCAGGTTAAAATAACAGTGATTAGAGAAACAAGAGCTGTGAATATTGCTAAATAATATTTATTTCAATCTTACTTAATAAAAAGAGAATCGTTGTTGTATGCGATTCTTTTTTTATTTGAATGATAAGGTCATTTTGGTGTAATACGATTTGTGATTAAAAAATTCGTATAAATTCATTGAATTATTTTTTCTTTATGCAAGGCAAAAAAATCAAGCATAGCTATAGCTACGGTTTATTTTTTAAACGAAGTAGAAAGGAAAAAGAAACGATGAATATGCGAAATTTTTAGTTATAAATCGTATAATACCATTTCTCGCATAAAATTACCTTAAAATCATTTCTTTTTGTTCTATAAGATGAGTGCTATGAAATAAGAAGCATTGATAGTGTCTACTATCTACGAATTTTCTTTCTTGCCTGAATTAAAAAATAATTTGATTCAGTTTACTCGATAATTGAGATTTAAATGCTCCGAGGCTTGCCTCGAAATCAAAATGTTTTTTTTTTTTCAATAAATGCCTGAGCTTGCCCCGAGGTAGTTTACGGCGATTTCATCTAAGACTGGTAGAATACCTTTTTCTGATAAAAGTTATCCATTCAGATTTCTGGTTTTAATCAGGTGTTTTTAAAACAAGGAAATAGGTGTAAAACTCATTAAATAATAGAGATACGTACTTTTTTCTTTTTTAATCGGGTATTATTGACCATTTCTATAGTTTTCGTTACTTTAGAGGTACGTACAGCAACAAATGCACAATCTTGTTTAATTTCTATGACACCCAGATCGTCTTTGTTAAGTTTTCCTTGTTTAAAGAATAATCCTGCAATATCACCTTTAGATATTTTATCTCTTCTTCCGCCGGTAATAAATAATGTTTTCCATTCTGGGACAGATGGGGCAGCAGCATCTTTTAATTCTACGATTTCTGCATCTTTTATGAATACAGGTAATTCTTCATCTTTCCATTTTAGAATATAGGCAGTTCCTTCAGAATTCATTCGGGCAGTTCTACCATTTCTATGAGTGAATTCTTCGCTTTTGAGAGGAAGATGATAATGAATAATAAACTTAATCTCAGGAATATCAATGCCTCTAGCCGCAAGATCTGTAGCAATAATAATCTGATGTGTACCATTACGAAACTTGATCAATGCTCTTTCTCGATCTTTTTGCTCCATACCTCCATAGAAACAACCATGACTGATTGAGTTCTGGTGGAGAAAATCACTGACACGCTGAATTGTATTTTTAAAATTACAAAAGATGATTCCTGGTTGGTTGCCTAGATTGCACAATGCTTTCACTAATGCAGGGAGTTTATCTTTTGTTTCGGATACAATCGTTTTTAACTGTAATTGAGAAAAGTTATCGTCTAAATAATTTATTTGTATTGGTTTTTCTAAACCGATAAATTCCGGAATTTCTACACCTTGTGTAGCAGAAGTAAGTATTCTTTTTTGAATTTTGGGCAGTGCATTGAATATTTCGATCATTTCTGATTCAAAACCTACTTCTAGAGATTTATCAAATTCATCAAGTACGATAGTTTGAATATGTTCCACAGAAAAACTATCTCTTCTTAATCGATCTGCTATTCTACCAGGTGTGCCGATAAGAACAGCTGGACGATGTCTTAAGTCTAACCTATCTTGTGATCCGGATCTTCCACCATATACAGCGTTAATTTTATAACCTGATCCCAGGTCTCTTGCTACCTGTTCGACCTGAATGGCTAATTCTCTGGATGGCACAAGTATTAGAACCTGAATTTCTATGCAATTACTATCTAATCCGGCTATGACAGGTAGTAAAAAAGCCAATGTTTTTCCTGTTCCTGTAGGGGAAAGCAGGATAATATTATCGCTTGAGGTAATTGCTAGTTTAGCTTCTTCCTGCATGGGATTCAATGATTCAATTCCCAATTTATTAAGGATGTGTCTTTGCTTGATCGTATTAACCATAGGGCAAAGGTACAGTTTAATACAAACATACGCTTGTTTTGTGATGGCTTGTTGTGAATTATTAAGAGTGTAATAACGAACTCTGGTATATGTATTATTTTGAGTGAGTCCTTTATACGGAGAATGACAAGAAGAAGACTAAAATTCGGTTTTATCAAGTATGAAAACCGCAGATAGTATTGTGTGTTTAACAAATAGAGTAAAACAATAGTTATCAACAATTTTAGTAAGAAAAAAACTACTTAGATATGTTTTATTTGAATTTTTTTATATTTTATAACTATAAAATTTAGTATTATGAAATATTATTAACAATTAATGAACATAATATTTGATTAATTGTTAATAAATAATTATATTTACTATAATTAATCCTAAAATCACACAGAGATGAATTATTTTTACGCTTCTATTGAACTTATCTTAAAAAGTGTTATTGATTTTTTAAGAGACCTTCCAGGTGCATCTAGTTATGCGATGCGCAAATAAAAAAAATGTCTAATGTATTTTTATAAATTTGTGTTGGAGGTTGTCTGGTAAACGACCTCTTTTTTTTGCCTATATTTTTGATCTATTTACATTATTGTAAAAGCCGTTTATGATAAATTTGGTAACCAATCAGGCTACTATTTTTTATGAAAAAAATTAAATACTTTTCTTAGTGGCTTTTATTATGTACGTATAGGAAGATCTTGAATAAGTTCTTATTATTTTCTTGTTTCTCCTGCATTTGCATACTTCCTAATTAATGATCACTTTGCTTTATTCAGATTAGGTTATGCCTACTGGTTGTCAAACTATAATTACACTGACGGTCTAATTTGAGGGTGCTACAGTTGTATAATACGATTTGTGATTAAAAAATTCGTATAAATTCATTGAATTATTTTTTCTTTATGCAAGGCAAAAAAATCAAGCATAGCTATAGCTACGGTTTATTTTTTAAACGAAGTAGAAAGGAAAAAGAAACGATGAATATGCGAAATTTTTAGTTATAAATCGTATAAGTATAGTAGAAATAACACCTTAATGTTAGTTAGTAGAGTATTGAGGACGGATCTCCTGTAGTTGTATTGATGCGATCAACAGTTTTACCGATCTCAATACGGCATCTCAATTTATAAGGAGGTCTATTCGCATGATTTTATGCTGATTCGATCAGATTTATGATTTTGAGTTCAATTCTAAATCTAGAAAAACTTAATTTATATATTTACTTTTTTATTCGATAATCGAGATTCAAATACTAAGAGACTTGCCTCGAGAAAGTGCATTCTCTGTTTTAGATAGTAATGTCAATGAATTTTTATAGTAGTTCATCAACATCTTTTGCAAAATATTCAAAATGCCTGGATGGAATATGTTATTAAATGGGCTAACATTTTAGAGTACTGCTAGCTACTAATCAAAGTGCGATGATTCAGATTTTAAGATACTTAAATTATAATGTGAATTAATTGTTAAAAATTGTAAAATATATCACAAATAAACTTACTTAAGATGATAAGTGTACTTTTGGGTTAAAATAGAATATATACTTGTAAATATTGATGAGTTAAAGAAAATGTCTCCAATATATATTTGCAACACGGATAATAGGAATGATAAAACCTAAAAATTATGAGGATTATTATTGATCGATGTCTGTTAGTACCATATAGTAGTTGTATTCAGTAATGTTACGAATGCGTCAAGGAGAGTTTCAGGAGAGATCATTCATGGTTACTATATATTAACAGAAATTATAAAGGGTGAAAATTATCTCTTAGGGATTATAATAGAAAAGTGCTATTGAATAATAAATTAGATAAAATATCATCCTACTCATATATTTTCATTTTAACAATGTACCTAACGGTGTATGTTTTGTAGAAACGGAAAAAGAATTTGAAATATAAGATAACACTAATATTAAAAAAAAATAACCTAATAAACTCATTAATAAAGTAATATATGATACACAATTAGAATTTAATACATTAAAATTAAAACCACAATTAAAACTTAACACTTTTAAAACCTCACAAATGAAAAAAGTATTTCTTTTTACAGCTTTTTGCTTTGTTTTGAATAATTTATTTGCACAAATAGATACAAGCACGCAAAATGGCCCTATTAAAAAATCTATGATATTGTTTACTCAGGAATCAAGTGCAACTCCTGTTAATTATGATCAGTATAAAGCTGATGGAGTCTTCTGGGGACATATGCCAAATAGAAGTATTGAATCCGATACGACCATGGATGAATGGATCACAAGGGTAGAAAATCAAACATCAAATGACAAGTATTACTTTGGTCGTGGAGAATTCGACTGGGGTTGGAAATGGATGATCGACTTTATGGAAGATCCAGAATCTAACTGGGCAAAGGATCTCAATGGTAATAATATCCCCTGGAGTACAGAGTCGTACATGGGACAAACTCATAACTGGCAGAGCCATCACGGACCAGAATTTCTGGAATGGCTTAAGTATCAGGTTGATCGAATGGATCTAAGTCAGGTGACTCATATGATGTTCGATTCGCAAACATCCGCTTCTAGAACGGTGCATTGGTTGGGAGGAGATTTTTCTATTCACTCCATGAATGGATTTAGAGAATACATGAAAGAGAAATACACGACTGAAGAATTGAACGGTATGGAAATTTCTGAAATTGATAGTTTCAACTACCGTGAATTTTTATTAGATAAAGGGTTCACTCTTGAAAGTTATAAAAGTCAAGCATATAGTATTGAAGGGAATATTCCTCTTTATAAAGATTTTGTTTACTTTCAGCGCCAAGCACTTAATGAGGTGATGGAAGAGTTGTTTGAATATATTGATACGATAAGACCTGGAATCGCAATTGGGGCAACAACGAATCTAATTGAACCAAGAGGGTATATTTTCTCTAATCGTATGACCTATCTTGCTGGTGAATTTTTCCATGCTCATGAAACTGAAAAAAGCCCCCCTTTTAAGCCAATATTACACTATAAGGCAGCTGAGGAACTTGATAAGACTTTGATATACTTCCCGTATCCTGATGCGTTTAAAGCTTTGTATGACAGGAGTGCTCCTCGTCAGTCTCGTGGCTGGATTGCTCAAGCATATGCCACAGGCTCTATTTTTACTATTCCAGGAAATGTATGGATAGGAGGCAATGATACCTGGGATCTGGGGTCAGAAAATCTTGCCGATCTTTATCAATTCATTCATAATCATGGTGAATTACTTGACGATTATAAAGCGGTTTCAAATGTGGCACTTGCATATTCTGTGTATGCTTCACTCCTCGAAGGAGGAATGGACGGTAGTATTACAGCACGTCAGACATTAGAGCGCTTGGTAGAAGAGAATATTTCATTTGATCTGAAAATATTTGGGGATCCCGATCGTCCAATCGCACCTACTGCCGAGCAACTGAAAGAATACGAAATAGTTATTCACGATAGTGATGTTCAATACTTTACAACAGAGCAGAATCAAATACTAAACGAGAGTGGTTCTAATGTTGTTTCCATTGATAACGCGGATAGTATGATAGAACGTCTTTCCTGGAAAATAGATGTTTTAAGTGAGAATACTGTTCGTAATGATCTAATCTCTACTTTCCCTAGAATTTCCTCTTCTGATTTGTCAGCACCTTATGTGCTTCATCTTCTGAACAGAAAATACAATGCAGCAGAGGATAGTGCGCAAACTCATGATGGTATCTCAGTAAAAATCCCTAAAGATATGTTTGGGAAGTCTATAATAGGAGCTAAGCTTCACCTGCCGGGTAAACCCTCAATTGATTTATCACTTCAAACAGATGATTCGGATATTATAACTCTGGATATCGGAACTTTTGATGCTTGCTGGGGAATAGTTGAGTTTACTCACGATACTGTTCTGTCTAATGGAGATATCAACCCAGATTCAGAAACAATCTCGTTGTATCCTAATCCTGCAAATAAGTATATAAATATTAGAAATTTGAATAGAGGTGGTATTACATCTATCAAAATATTTAATATTCAAGGGAAACAAATCATGAGTAAATCAATTGATTCAAATCCTATAGATATATCAATTCTTCCAAGAGGTATTTATATATTGAAAATTAATAACTCAGGGAATACGCTAATTAAAAAATTGATCAAAAACTAATAATTTTTAAGACGAAAATGGTGTAAAGCCTTTTTTCGAACTTAATTCTTAAAGATAATTTTTTTGTATTTTTTGTATTGGATTGTGACACTGTCTTTATGTGGTGACTGTGTTGCAATCCAATAATAATATATAGTATTGCAGATCACTTTTGATAGACAAGTTATAGAGTGAAAAGTCAACTCAAAGCGTACTCAATACCTTCTTTATTGTCATGATATTACCTTGTAAGTATGCAAGGATTCCATAATCTATTTCTGTATGTTCTCTAACATCTCTGTTGAACTGGCTATAACGATACATCCTGAATGATTAGCTGTAGTCTGCAAAACGTAGAAGTATAGTGGTTTCTCGCGTTGCTTTGAGTAATTCTGAAAACAAATAACCTTTTCCAAATTATTAGGAACGTTGGTTACACGCTCGATCAATATAGTCTATTTTTTTTCCTTTTGTATTTTCTATTAATTTTAGATCGAATTTATACGCAATTGTGCTCATATCTACATAGGTCATGACGAATTTTGATGGGTTCTGTTGTTTCGACTAAAATGTTTTTGGTTTCAAGTATACAAACAGATAAAAAACTTATACTATCCTATTTGCCTTAATAATTCTAAATTTTCATTACTTTTGTATTCCAGATATCCATTTGGAGATTATGAGTCAGAAACTACTACTTAGTGCGAAAGAGGTACATATAATTCTGCACCGTTTAGCTTGTCAATTAATTGAAAATCATACTCATTTTAGAGAAACAGTACTAATAGGAGTGCAGCCTAGAGGCGTATTTCTTGCTGATAGAATAAAAGAGGTTTTAGAGAAAGATTATTCACTTTCTGATGTCAAGTTGGGCTATCTTGATATAACTTTCTATAGAGACGATTTTAGAAGAGGAGAAAAGCCTTTAGAAGCTAATAAAACACATATTGATTTTGTGGTAGAAGATAAGCGGGTTGTGTTTATTGACGATGTGCTGTATACAGGGCGAAGTATACGTTCTGCATTAACAGCAATACAATCATTTGGGAGACCTAGTGAGATAGAATTACTCACATTGATAGATAGGCGTTTTAGCAGGCATTTACCAATACAACCTAATTATCGGGGACGACAAGTTGATGCGATTAATCAAGAAAAAGTAAAGGTGCATTGGTTGGAGAATGAAGGAGAAGATGCTGTATATCTAATCAATAATTAAAATAAAAATAAATTAAGAATTAAAATTAATGAGCGAATTAAGTGTAAATCACTTACTAGGAATTAAATATGTGACCAAAGAGGATATTGATCTTATCTTTGAAACAGCCGATCATTTTAAAGAAGTAATTAATCGTCCAATAAAGAAAGTTCCCTCGCTCAGAGATATTACGATCGCTAATTTATTTTTTGAGAATAGTACTAGAACAAGGTTGTCTTTTGAATTAGCAGAGAAAAGACTTTCTGCGGATGTAATCAACTTTTCTGCAGCTTCTTCTTCGGTTAAAAAAGGGGAAACTCTAATAGATACTGTAAACAATATTTTATCAATGAAAGTTGATATGGTCGTAATGAGACATCCCAATCCCGGTGCTGGTGTATTTCTATCCAGACATGTGGATGCAAGTATTGTAAATGCAGGTGATGGAGCGCACGAGCATCCTACTCAGGCATTGCTGGATTCATACTCTATTAGAGAGAAACTTGGAGAAGTGCAAGGAAAAAAAGTAGTGATTGTTGGTGATATTTTGCATTCCAGAGTTGCGCTGTCTAATATTTTTGCACTTAAGTTACAAGGCGCAGAAGTAAAAGTGTGTGGTCCTAAAACGTTAATTCCTAAATATATAGAAAAGCTAGGGGTTGTCGTAGAAACAGACCTTAAGAAAGCTTTGGAGTGGTGTGATGTGGCAAATATGCTTCGCGTACAGAATGAACGGATGGAAATTAGCTATTTTCCGTCTACAAGAGAATATACCCAACAATTTGGAGTAAGTAAAGAATTATTAGAAAGCCTCAATAAAGAAATTGTAATAATGCATCCAGGGCCCATAAATCGTGGAGTAGAGATCACGAGTGATGTTGCTGATTCTAATCAAGCCATAATATTGGATCAGGTACAAAATGGAGTAGCAGTGAGAATGGCAGTTATTTATCTATTAGCTTCAAAAATTAAACAATAAGTATATGATATTTAATAAAGAAGGTTCTACAACCATAATTACACAGGAAAAAGCTACCATCATTGAATTTGTAAAAGGTTTAGAGAATAAATATGAATCCATGAAAAATGATAATATTGTTGTTAATCTTTTTTCTTTAAAAGATATAAAACCTCAAGATATCAATGAGTTTCTTAGGATTTCTAATATCCATAAAGCGGCAAAACGTTCTTTTGTTATTGTAACAGATAGAATTTCTTTTGATGAATCCCCTGCAGAAATGACAATCGTTCCCACATTAATAGAGGCTCTTGATCTAGTCGAAATGGAAGAAATAGAGAGAGATCTGGAATTCTAATAAAAGGCTCTTTTTTCTGTGTAATGAATTTAAAATTAGTACGTCTTACTGTGTATGAATAAATTAGCCCCAATTATTCTTGTGCTCTTTTTTATGCTTTTTAATCAAATTAGCGCACAGGACTGGAAATATGATTTTGAAGAAGCAATGGCTTTAGCAAAAGAAAAAGATCAAAATATTGTATTGTTGTTTACGGGATCAGACTGGTGTCCTCCTTGTATAAAATTAGAAAAGAAAATATTTTCTAATCCCGAGTTCAAACAATTTGCGGATAAGAAGTTTGTTTGGGTTAAGGCAGATTTTACCAAACGGAAAAAGAATAAACCATCAGTAGTACAGCAACAAAAAAATAAAGAATTAGCAAGGCGTTATAATAAAAAAATGATTTTTCCTGTTATTTTGGTTATAAATAAAGAAGGATCAGTTTTGGGAGCAACAGGTTATAGAAAAATGTCTCCCAAAAAATACATTGATTTATTAAACACTTTTGATACTTTTGGAAATTGAAATTGATTAATAGAAAGGTTTAGAGTATCTTCACCTTCTAGTTAATAAAGAAGGTAGAAAATTTTGAAACTTACAATTTTAGGTTGCTATTCTGCAACTCCAAGAACATTTACAAATCCAACTTCTCAAGTATTAGAAATAAATAATCACATTTTTTTAATAGATTGTGGTGAGGGTACTCAGGTAGAACTCAGGAGGAATAAAGTCAAGTTTTCCAGAATTAATCATATTTTTATTTCTCATTTGCATGGGGATCATTTTTTTGGATTGGTTGGTTTGGTATCTACATTTAGAATGTTGAACAGAGAAAATGCATTACATATTTATGGACCAAAAGGCATTAAAGAAGCTATTACTTTACAGTTAAAACTTTCTAACTCCTGGACTGATTATCCTTTGCATTTTCATGAACTTAATAGTTTGGATTCTGAAGTGGTTTTTGAAGATGAGAAAGTTGTAGTGAGTACAATCCCTCTTCAGCACCGTATCTATTGCAATGGGTTTTTGTTCAAGGAAAGACCAGGAGATAGAAAACTCTTGATGGATAAAGTGCTTCATCATAATATTGATATGGCATACTACAGGTCTATTAAAAAAGGTAAAGATGTAATGTTGGATACTGGTGTTGTAATTCCTAATAAAGAATTGACAGATGATCCAAAACCTGTAAAAAGCTATGCCTTTTGTAGTGATACTCGATATGATGAAAAGAAAATTCCTTTGATTGATAAAGTTAGTGTATTGTATCACGAAGCTACATTTTTGGAAGATAAAAAAAGTTTATGTCTTAAAACAGGACATAGTACTGCTATTGAAGCAGCTACCATTGCCGAAAAAGCAAATGTAGGAATGCTGATCTTAGGACATTATTCTACCAGATACAATAACATAGAATTGTTTAAAGAAGAAGCTCAAACCGTTTTTATGAATGTAGAGGTTGGAGATGACGGTAAAGTTTTTGAACTTTAATTTTTAACATATATACAAATGAATAGAGATCTTACTGATTATAGAAAATCATATGAAAAAACAGTTCTGGAAGAAAAAGATATACCAGAATCTCCTATTTCATTATTTACTAAATGGTTTAAAGAAGTTGAAGCAGCAGGTGGAGTAGAAGAAACCAATGCAATGACATTAACGACATTGGGATTGGATGGATTTCCGAAAGGAAGAATAGTTTTGTTAAAGCAGTATGATGCTCAGGGTTTTGTGTTTTATACGAACTATGAGTCTGAAAAAGGAAAAGCTATTGTGGCAGATAATAAAGTTTGTATTTCTTTTTTCTGGCCTAATCTGGAGCGACAGGTTATTATCAAGGGGACTATTCATAAAACATCAGAAGAACAAAGTAATGCCTATTTTCAATCCAGACCTAGAGGTAGTCAGCTAGGTGCCTGGGCTTCTGATCAAAGCCAAGTGGTAACGTCTAGAGAGTTTTTAGAAAATAAATTAAAGATGTTAGAAGCAGAGTATGTCGATAAAACAATCCCTAAACCACCATTTTGGGGTGGTTATTGTGTGATTCCGATAGTATTTGAATTTTGGCAAGGAAGACCCAATCGTTTGCATGATCGTATTAGATATTCTCAGAAAGCAGCAAGTACAAACGGATGGAATATTGATAGACTATCACCCTGATAAAAGAGTGTAGATTTACATAATAACAAAGTTAGATCGTCGGTTTTTTCTATATTCTTCTTCAGAGCAATCTTCTCCATCAGCACATTTGTTGATTGGTTTTGATTCCCCAAAACCGGTGTACGATAAGATGCGATTTCTAGATATATTTTGACTTATCAAATACTTATAAATAGATTCTGCTCTTTTTTGAGACAGGATAAGATTGTAATCTGTATTTCCACGACTATCAGAATGTGTTTCAATTTTGATAACCATATCAGGAAAATCTTCGTTCATTAATTTCACTACTTTGGTCAACTCTACGATAGCTCTTTCAGTAATGTCCCATTTGTCAAATTCAAAATAAATTTCATTTAATTTGATCAAATCATTTATGGTGCGGCTAATTTTAATATCAGAGGCTAAGGCTATTCCTGATTTTGGAGAAGGTTTCATTTTTGTAACATCACCTGGGTTAACAGGGTTGAAGCCAGTGCTTTGAGTGTTTTTGGATGTGTCTGATGTACGGGTTTCCGAAGTGTTTCTTTCCAGGTCTTTTGTTCTGGAAACAAAATCAGTATTGGCATTAGGACAATTTAAACCGCTTATATCAACGGGTAATTTTAGCTGATAATAATCAGGAAGATTACATTTATTGATATGATTATATCCTTTGGAGAATTTTTTTGTTTCATTCAGAGAGCCATTAAACTCTGCTGTAACAGGTTGGTCCATAATAATGACTTCTCCAGTTTCGTTTAATAACTCGCACGAAGTGTTAACTTTTAGACTGTAATCAATTATAAAAGCATCACTATCAACTTTGACCATTTTATTAGGAATGATAAAGCTCAAAATTCTGGACGACTCATCATAATTTACTTTTATCCTTTTGGACGGTAAGTTTACGGATTCTGTAGAAAATATCACATTCTCGGGTAAAACATCTTTGATAACTGTGTTTTTTGCATTATCATTTCCATCGTTATGGATGGTAAGACTATACTTTAATTCTTGATCCGGAGCGATAATGTCATTAGGAAAAACAAAACTATCATCTGGATATCTGGATCTTTTTACGATATGAATTGCAGGTTCATAAATCTCTACACTAAAAGCAACAGCCATTACAGAATAACCATCATTATCAGTTGATAATCTAAAACTTGATTTTGTTTGATTGTTGCCTATTAATGCATTTCTTGAATTTTTTATTTCAAAAAGGTCAGCATCATAGCCTAAAGTATTTTGACTTGCAGGTACTCTTGTCGTAATATTTCTTCCGTTTTCAGTAATATTAGCATTAAAGAAATTATTCATCGGATTAGTATTATCAGAGATACTTTTATATTTTTTGGTTTCATTAGAGAGTATTTGAAAACGATCTCCTCTTATTCCTTTATCACCTTCATAAGAAATGACTCCAATTTTTCCGTGAACCCCACCTTCAGGAATAGTCTGGAAATTCTCAAAAGAAAAATCTACCGGTTTCGCCTTAGAATCAATATTGACAAATCCATCATATACATAAAACCTTTTTCTTTGTTTAGCGTTATCTTCATAAATAACGATCATTGTCCATCCTCCTGCAAGTCCATTCCCGAGTGCCACATTATCATCTACCTCTGTAGTTGTAGCAGGAATATTTGCTACTGTATACGTACCTGTAGGCTTTGTTAGGTTTAATATCTGGTCGGTAATGTCTTTATAACAAGAATATTGCTTAAATACAGATTTGGAATCTTCATAATAATCGTGAATGACTTGAGCATTCCTAATTGTAGTATACGATGTATTTCCGGGATATTTAATTTTGATAGAAGTTATGTCATGCTTTCTTTCCTGATCGGCATAAGAGGCAGTCCAGTATAGTCCTACATGTTTTATAGTAGCACACTCAGAACTTAGATTCAGATCGGCACTACTAGAGTTAAAGGTGGCAGGATCATTGTCAATATCAATAAATCCCATTCTGAATTGATTATTTAATCCTCCCTCGTTATAACTTTGATTAGGGTCAAAAACATTAGTACCATCATCATTGCTAACTTTTCCTAAAATTGTATTAGAAACAAATTGGAAATCACCTTTAATTGTAAATTCTGTTCTTTTACTAAGGGGAACCTCTACCTGACTATATCCATTAAACAGAATACCACCGGAAGCAATCAATATATAGGTAAGTATCCTTCTTATACTATTCATATGGTCATAAACTTTATCCACTATTCCGTCATTTTATTCCCCGTATATACTAACTTACAACAATAAAATAAATTGTGCAATTAATAGGACGTATATCCTAGATTTAAGGGAAAACCGTAGGTAAATTTAGATTTTAGCGTTTAATAATGTAAACAAAAAATGCTTTTTTCGATGTATAAATAGATTTTACCGACTAAAAGCAATTATTTAGATGTCTTATTATCATTAATTTAGCTTTTTTGTTATCAGCTTAAACGATTGAAAATGTAATAACAAAACTATTTTTTTTCACATGTTTTTTAGAGCGACCAATAGTGATAAAAATTTTTTATTCCATAATAGTAAGAATTGTGAATGTGAATTCTTAAACTTGTGTGCAGAAAGCTAATTCGTTATGAAATTTTAAAAGTAAATGAAGACTTTATATATAATCAGGCATGCAAAATCTTCCTGGAAATTTGATGTAACTGACCACGAAAGACCTCTTAATGAAAGAGGTCTTAACGATGCTAATCTAATAGGAGCAAAGCTTAAAACTATAATAAAATCAGTTGATCAGGTGTTGTGTAGTGATGCAAAGAGAGCCCAAATGACAGCAAAGATTATTTTGAGTCATCTGGATTTTTCGGATACCATCTTTAGGTTAGAACCAAAGCTTTATGATTTTGATGGGTATCAGGTGGTAGAAGTGATTAAAAATTGTTCGGATAAAATTAATTCTTTAATGATTTTTGGGCATAACCATGCATTAACTTCTATAGCCAATGCATACGGGAGTAAATTAATCGATAATTTGCCAACATCAGGAGTCGTTGCAGTTCAATTTGATGTTTTACATTGGAAAGATGTAAGTGTAGGGGAAAACCTATTCACTTTGTTCCCTAAAGAAATAAGATAAATGACAGAAAAACCACCAAATCAATACATAAATAGAGAATTAAGCTGGTTACAATTCAATGCAAGAGTACTGCAAGAAGCCTCTGATGATAGTGTTCCGCTACTGGAAAGGCTCAGGTTTATAGGAATATTTTCTAACAATCTGGATGAGTTTTTTAAAGTTAGATATGCGGCTATAAAAAGAATAGATTTAGCGGGAAAGGATGGTAAGAATGTTCTTAAGGGAAGGACTGCTAGTGAGTTACTGGAACAGATTACCGAAATAGTAATCAAGCAACAATCAGAGAGTTTAAAAATAATTGAGACCATTCGAGAAAAATTAAAGCAGCATAATATCTTTATTATTGATGAAAAAGAAGTCACCATTAAACAAGATAGTTTTATTCGTGAATACTTCATCAATAAAGTGAGTCCTGCTCTGGTTACTTATATACTAAATGATTTAGATAAATTTCCTCATTTAAAGGATAGTGTAGCATATTTAGCCGTAAAACTAGTACTTAAGGATAAGATCCCTAAAGAAGGGAAGATTTCCAAAATTTTACAACAAAAGACAAAGGAAAAAATCTATGCACTTATAGAAATCCCAAAGCTTTCTGATCGTTTTGTTGCATTGCCAGAAGAAGATGGTAAGCAGTTTATAATTATTCTGGACGATTTGATTAGATATTGTATGCAGATCAATTTCAGTATTTTTGATTATATAAGTGCTTCAGCCCATATGATCAAAATTACAAGAGATGCTCAGTTGGATTTTGATAATGATTTCAGCAAAAGTTTTATAGAAAAAATATCAAGTAGTGTTAAATCAAGAAGAGATGGAGAACCTGTTCGTTTTGTCTATGATAAAACGATGGACAAAGATACATTGAGTTTCTTGATGGATAAGATGGGGATAGATAATACAGACAGTATTATACCAGGAGGAAGGTATCATAATCGTAGAGATTATATGAATTTTCCAGACTTAAATAAAAAAGAACTTGTATATCAACCTTTAATACCATTAACAATTCCTGGATTGAGCTTACAGGGAAGTTTATTAAATAAAATAGCAAAAAAAGATTTTCTTCAGTACACACCCTATCATACGTTTTCTTATACCGTAAAGTTTTTACGAGAGTCAGCAATAGATCCCAAAGTAAAGACTATAAAAATTACCATCTATAGATTGGCGAGGATATCACATATTGCCAGCTCTCTGATCAATGCCGCAAAGAATGGAAAAAAGGTTACGGTACAAATAGAATTACAGGCTCGATTTGATGAAGCTGCAAATATTAAATATGCAGAGCAAATGCAACGAGAAGGAGTGAATCTTATTTTTGGGGTTCCTGGTCTAAAAGTACATTGTAAAGCCTGTGTAATTGAACGAGAAGAAAAAGGTAAACTAAAAAGATATGGTTTTATTAGCACTGGAAATTTTAATGAATCTACTGCAAAAATATATACAGATTATACCTTATTTACGACAAACGAAGCCATTCTAAAAGAAACGAATAAAGTTTTTAAATTTTTTCAGATAAATTATAAAGTTAGTAGGTATAAGCACTTGTTGATTTCTCCACATTATACCAGAAGCTTTTTGTTAAAATTAATAAATAATGAAATTAAGAATAGCAAAGTAGGTATTGCAGCTGGTATAAAACTGAAATTAAATAGTATCAGTGATTATGATATGATTGATAAGTTGTATGAAGCTAGTAGTGCAGGAGTAAAGATAGACCTTATCGTTAGAGGTATATGTTGTTTGGTTCCTGGTATTCCTGAAATTAGTGAAAATATTAGAGTAATTAGTGTAGTCGACAAGTTTTTAGAACATCCCAGGCTTTATATTTTTAAAAATGCCGGGACTCCAAAGGTATATATATCTTCAGCTGATTGGATGACAAGAAACCTGGATAGGCGAGTAGAAATTTCTTGCCCTATTTATGACGAAGATATAAAAGAAGAACTGATGGATACGTTTGATATTTGCTGGAGTGATAATGTCAAAGCAAGAAGCTTATCCAAAGATCGTGATAATGCGTATATTAGGAATGATAAAGTAAAGGTAAGATCACAGATAGCGACATATGATTATTATTTAAGAAAATTAGGAAATTAGATATTTTGTTAACAATAGAAAAATATGGAGCCATTGATATTGGTTCCAATGCAATAAGACTACTGATTAGTAGTATCCACGAGGAAGAAGGCAAGCAAACCAGGTTTAAAAAAACCAGTTTAGTTCGTGTTCCGATTAGATTAGGAACAGATGTATTTGTTACCAAAAGAGTTTCTGAAGAAAATATAAATAGAATGATTGATACAATGCAGGCGTATCAGCTTTTAATGAAAACTCATAAGGTTGTAAAGTACAAAGCCTGTGCGACCTCTGCCATGAGAGAAGCAGATAACGGAAGAGAAGTAGTAGCGCTAATCAAAGAAAAGACCGGGATACACATTGATATCATCGATGGCACAGATGAAGCCGCTATAATTGCTATGACAGATCTACACGAATTGATAAATACAGATGCTACATATCTATATGTCGATGTTGGTGGAGGAAGTACTGAGTTTACTTTATATGATAATGGTAAAACAATTATATCCAGATCATTTAAATTAGGAACTGTACGATTGCTGAATGAACTTGTTTCTGATACTACCTGGAAAGAAGTAGAAGAATGGATTACTAAAAATACAAAGGGATATTCCAGAATATCATTAATAGGATCTGGAGGAAATATTAATAATATTTTTAAGAATAGTGGAAAAGCTGTGGGGAAATCACTTTCTTTTTTATATTTGAGTTCATATTTTGAGTTACTTAATTCATTGTCCTATGAAGAAAGGATATGGGAGCTTAACCTCAATCAAGATAGGGCAGATGTAATTTTACCCGCAGTCAAAATCTATTTATCAGCTATGAAATGGAGTAAAGCCAGAAAGATTTATGTGCCAAAAATTGGGCTTTCTGATGGTATCATTAAATCATTGTATAATGACAAACTTCAGGGAAAATAATATTTCTTACGATAATCAAAGGTTTAAAATAGAGGAAATTTCCCTTAATTCGTTAAAATATTCTAAAAAAATCATTTTTTTGTATTAAATTGTCAATGTATCTAAATGTATAAGCTATGAAAAAAACTTTATTCTTTGTCGTTGTTTCATTATTCACTTTTTTAGGAATTCATGCTCAGGAATCCAGGTATGGAATCAGAATAGGAGCAAATCTGAGTAGTATTAGTTCAGATAATATTCCTGATAATCTCGATGATAGTAGAATAGGAGTTGTGGTAGGGTTTTTGGCAGATTTTAGACTGTCAGGAAAACTACGGTTACAGCCAGAATTTCAGTATTCCGGACAAGGGAATAAAGATAAGGATTTACGAGTTGATTATCTACAGGTACCTTTGATGCTAAAATATAATATTACGAACATCTTTAATATTCAATTAGGGCCACAAGCAGGAATAAAAATTTGGGAATGGGAGGATAATCAAGAAGGAATAACTGATTTTAATACCTTCGATTTTGCTGGAGTTGCCGGTATAGGTGTGAACATTACAGACAATTTTTTTGCTGATTTAAGATATTCTATTGGATTATCTAATGTCTTTGATGAAGATGGTAGTCCTGTTGGATTAGATGGTAATAGCAGAAATATACAACTATCTGTTGGGTATAGATTATAATATAAGTAAGTATTTGTCGAAGTGCCTCAAAATCGCATGCAAAGTACATTTTTGTTTTATCCCTTTTTCGTTTTATAACTGCTATGGTAAAAAAATGTTTTTGTATGAACCGAAAAGAGTAATTTTTTAATGAGTAGTTATAGAATATAAAAGTATTAGTCTATCTTCTAAAAGGAAGAATTTCTAAAGAGGTAGATTTATATTGAGATACTTTTTGTTTTTTTTTAAATGAAAATACTGTTCCTTTGAAAAATAAATTATCTCTAATGATCAAATTCAAAGCTTGGATCTCTGCAGCTCGGCTTCGCACATTACCATTATCGATTTCAGGAATTATAGTAGGATCTTCTATGTTCAATAATATGTATCTAAATACAGATCCTTCTTTTGAGTACCAGGTTGGTTTTGGAGGGGAACAGTTATTTTTTTCTGAAACATTGATATTCTGGCTGGCTATAGCAACCACATTAGGATTACAGATACTATCTAATTTTGCGAATGACTATGGAGATGGGGTAAAAGGAACAGATAATGAAGATAGAGTAGGACCGCAACGGGCATTGCAGAGCGGAGCCATATCAAGACAGGAAATGTTTACAGGGATTGTATTTACAGCTATTCTTACATTGATGCTCGCTATAGTGTTGATTTATACATCTTTTGGCAAGACCTATTTTCTGTATTCAATATTCTTTTTTCTTTTAGGACTGGCAGCTATAATAGCAGCTATAAAATATACGATGGGAGATACTGCATATGGTTACAGAGGATTGGGCGATGTATTTGTATTTATTTTTTTTGGATTGGTAAGCGTCGTCGGCTGCTATTTCTTATTTACCAAAAACTTAAACTGGGTGGTATTTCTTCCTGCTACCGCTATAGGTTTTCTCAGTGCAGCAGTATTAAACCTAAATAATATGAGAGATTACGATAGTGATAAAAAGGCAGAGAAGAATACAATTGTAGTCAAAATGGGGTTGGCAAATGCAAAAAAGTATCACTATTTTTTAATTATTGGTGCAATGGTTGCAATGCTGATATTTTTATCTGTTACCTATCAGGATTATACTGATTTCTTATTTTTACCCGCCTTTGTTCCATTAGTAATCCATAGTATTAAAGTTAAAAAAAACAAAAATGCAACGGCACTGGATCCCGAATTAAAAAAAGTAGCTTTGTCTACTTTTTTATTGGCTATATTGTTTAGTTTAGGGCAGATTTTTTAACTTTTGATAGCTCACTTAAAAATTGTTACACAATGAAAATTACATTTTACGGTCAAAATACATTGTTATTAGAAATGGGGACAACCAAAGTTTTGGTAGATCCGTTTATTTCAGGGAATCCATTGGCAAAAGATATGTTGGATATACAAGATCTTAAAGTAGAATACATATTACTTACTCATGCACATCAGGATCATACATTAGATGCAGAAGCTATAGCAAAGAACTGTAATGCAACGATTGTTTCTAATTATGAAATTGCCATGTATTATCAAGCCAAAGGTATTAAGGTACACCCAATGAATCACGGAGGCAATTGGGCGTTTGAGTTTGGTAAAGTGAAATATGTAAATGCAATACATACCAGTAGTTTTCCTGATGGAACTTATGGAGGACAACCAGGAGGATTTGTGATCCAGGGAGCTCAGAAAAATATTTATATAGCTGGGGATACAGCATTAACGATGGATATGAAGCTAATTCCTATGTTTGTAAAACTTGATTTGGCGATACTACCTATCGGGGATAACTTCACCATGGGAATTGACGATGCTATTATCGCCAGTGATTTTGTAGCATGTGATAGAATATTAGGAGTACATTATGATACCTTTGGATACATAGAAATTAATCATGAAGAAGCCAAACATAAGTTTCAAGAGAAAAACAAAGAGTTAATGCTTTTAGAAATAGGGCAACGTATAGAACTTTAAATGAACGCAGCGTATTATAAGCATGTTTTAGAATTCAAAAGACCTGGCGGCACCTCCCGGGGGGTATTAAAAACGAAAGAAACCTGGTTTATTGTAATTTCTTCTGAGGGGAAACAAGGGATTGGAGAATGTGGTATTTTAAGAACTTTGAGTATTGATGATCGACCAGATTATGAAGAGAAATTAAAATGGGTTTGTGATAATATACAACTTGGAGCAGATACATTATGGGAAGCTTTACTAGCGTTCCCCAGTATACAATTTGGTGTAGAAATAGCTTTTAGATCTTTGCAAAGCCAGTCTCCTTTTGTATTGTTTCCTTCAGCATTTACCGATGGATTCGATTCGATATCAATCAATGGATTGATCTGGATGGGAGATGAGATCTTTATGAAAAATCAGGTTAAAGAAAAACTGGATCAGGGGTTTAGCTGCATAAAACTAAAAATAGGCGCGATAGATTTTAATACTGAATTGGCATTATTATCATACATAAGGTCACAATTTTCAAAAGAAAGTATAGAGTTGCGCGTAGATGCCAATGGTGCTTTTAGTCCAGAGGAATCAATAACAAAGCTAGAACAACTTAGCAATTATGATCTTCATAGTATAGAGCAACCGATACGGCAGGGGCAATATAAGGCTATGAAAAAATTATGCAAAGAGACACCATTGCCTATTGCATTAGATGAAGAATTAATAGGTGTTTTTGAGGTAACAGAAAAAGAAAAATTATTACAAACAATACAACCGCAATATATTATTCTAAAACCGAGTTTGATAGGAGGTTTTAGAGGAACTCAAGAATGGATTAATCTGGCAGAGAAATTAAAAATTGGTTGGTGGATTACTAGCGCATTAGAAAGTAATATTGGGCTAAACGCTATTGCACAATATACTTATATGCTCCAAAATCCTATGCCTCAGGGATTAGGTACAGGTAGTTTATATGTCAATAATATAGAAGCACCTCTGGTAATCAATCAGGGAGCATTACAGTATGACACAAAAAAAGAATGGAATGTGTCATATCTTACTTAATTTTTTAACAAGAATAAATATATGTATATAGAACAAGCGTTTAAATCAAAAAATGACTGGTGGAGATATTTAGTAGGTATTATTATGGTATTTACCGGTTGGCAGGTTATAGGTATTATTCCACTCTCGGTGGTAGCTTTTGCCAAGTCAGAAGGATTGCAGGATTTTATAAAAAAAGCAGAAACTAGTTTTATGGAATCCGGAATTAACGCTAATTTATTTTTAGTGCTGGTTATTTTTAGTTTTGCAATGGGATTGTTAGGGGTATGGTTTGCCGTTAGATTTATACACGAACAGAAATTTAAAAAATTAACTACTTCCAGAAATGCAGTCGACTGGAGCAGAATATGGTTTTCATTTCTTCTCGTGGTGGGAGTGAATTCTGTTTTATTCGTAATAGGATACTTTGTAGAACCCGAAATTTATGTGTGGAATTTTAAAGTAATTCCTTTTTTATTACTTTTTCTGATCGCCATATTTCTATTGCCCTTACAAACAAGTTTTGAAGAATATCTATTCAGAGGATATTTAATGCAAGGACTGGGAGTAATGACCAAAAATAAATGGGTACCACTAATATTTACCTCAGTTACTTTTGGATTGTTACATGGATTAAACCCAGAAGTAGAAAAACTGGGAAATATAATGATGGTATTTTATATTGGTACAGGTTTTTTATTAGGCATTATGACGCTGATGGACGATGGTATGGAGCTGGCATTAGGATTTCATGCAGCAAATAATATTATTGCAGCAATACTGGTAACTACAGATTGGAGTGCTTTTCAGACGGATGCACTGTTTGTAGATATATCAGAGCCTTCTGCCGGATTTGATATCATATTACCTATTATAATTCAATATCCATTAATCATACTTGTTTTAGCAAAAAAATACAAATGGTCGGGATGGAAAAATAAATTGTTTGGCAAAGTAGAACCCATAGCTGTTATTGAAGATATTAACTAATTCTTAATATACAATTTACACTTAGATAACGTGTGGATATGCCAGAAAAATGAAATTTGAATATGCAAACGAAAGATACATTTTCTATTCCACAAATACACGAAGATTTTAGTATCAATAAGCAATCTTTGGATAAAGAAGGCTTAGAAAAAATAGCACATTATTTCATAAAAAAAGGCGAAGTATACGAGCAAGAGGTAGGGATTTTTTTATTAGATTGGTTAAATAGGAAAGAATATATAGTTGTAAAAACATCGGGTTCTACAGGAAAACCTAAGCAGATAAAAATTTATAAGCAACACATGATCAATAGTGCAAAAGCTACCGCCAAGTTTTTTAAAGTTGCTGAAGGAACAACAGCACTTCTTTGTTTGCCAGCTACGTATATTGCAGGGAAGATGATGTTGGTAAGAGCTATTGTACTAGGATGGAAGATAGATCTGGTTCCTCCAAAGACAAATCCTTTGGATGCCGTCTACAAACAATATGATTTCTGCGCAATGGTGCCCTTACAACTGGATAATTCTATCAACAGATTACATTTACTGAAAAAATTAATTGTAGGGGGTGGCACCTTATCCGAAAACCTGAAAGAACTGGTTCAGGGAAGCAAAACTAAAATATTTGAAACCTACGGGATGACCGAAACGGTTACCCATATTGCAGCAAGAAGAATCAATCCAAAGAAAAAAGACAAAAAGGATGCTAGATTTTTTAAAGCCTTACCCAATATTACACTGAGTACAGATGATAGAAATTGTTTGATTATCAAGGCGCCTCAACTTAATGATGAGACCATTGTAACCAATGATGTAGTAGAATTAAAGACCTATAAAAAATTTAATTGGAAAGGACGCTACGATCATGTCATCAATAGCGGAGGAATTAAATTGTATCCAGAAGAAATCGAGACAAAGCTCCAATTACTGATAGGACATCGTTTTTTTATTGCAAGTATGCCCAATGATGCTCTGGGAGATAAAGTTGTTTTAGTTCTGGAACAAGACTATGATATTACCAAAAAAGAAACTCTGGAAGAAGCTATGCGACATCTAAAGATTCTCACAAAGTACGAAACGCCAAAAGAAATTTATTTCTTACCTCAATTTATTGAAACCGAAACCGGAAAAATACAACGGTCTCGTAACATCGAACTGATCCTAAAAAGGTTAGATAACGGCGGTTAAAACTTTTAATAGATATACATTTTCTATGATATGATCAGATCAGGGGTTATCTTGATTGTACTCTCAATATATAACCACTTCCCTAAATGAAATATCTACTTCCCTCATTATAGATTGTAGCAGAAATCATCTGTCCTTAGTTTTAGGATATCATACCAGTAAATTGGTATAAATGGTATTAATTCAAAAACTATCGATTATGAAAGTATTGTACTACTTTATGATGATATTCTTATATACAGGAATGTCTTTTGCACAGCAATTAACAATTACCGGAGTTATTACAGAAAAAGAAACGGGAGTCTCCATACCGGGCGTAAATATTCTGGTAAAAGGAACTAACAGAGGAGTACTAACAGATTTTGATGGCAAGTATGTTATTAAAGTTGATGTTGGTGATATTTTGGTAGTGTCATCTCTGGGGTTTGAAACTGAAAATGTACAGGTGAAGTCTGATATGGCAATCTTGAATATAGAAATGATCGAGGATACTGCATCATTGGATGAAGTTATCGTTGTTGGATATGGGGCCAGCAGGAGGTCTTGTATTACAAGATCAGAAAGAAGAAAATCCAGACGAGCAAGAAAAAAATCAAATGCGCTATCGACAACACCGCAGAGAAGTGGCGCTGTTGTATCTGGATTGTCTACTAACAATGCAAATATTCAGATAAGAGGACACAAGAGTAGTATCACTTCAACTGAACCCTTATATATAGTAGATGGTGTGCCTGTTGATAAGAAAAAAGTTGCTCACATTCAGGAACTGGATCCATCAAAAATAGCATCGGTAAAAGTGCTTAAAAATACAAATGCAACGGCTATATATGGATCCAGAGCAATACACGGGTGTGTAGTGATTACAACACATAATGGTGATTATAAAATAACGGATAATGAGTCTTATAAGGAGATTGTAGAAAACAATTTTGAAAGAGTGCAAACCGCTCCATTGTCCACATTTTCTATTGATGTGGATAAAGCTTCTTATAGCAATGTACGCAGAATGATCAATAATGGGATACCCATTCCGGCAGATGCAGTAAAACTCGAAGAAATGATCAATTATTTTGATTATGAGTATGCACAACCAGTAGATAAGCACCCATTTGCCATTCATACAGAGCGTGGAACGACTCCCTGGAATGCACATACTCAATTGGTGAAAATAGGAATCAAAGGAAAAGAGATTTCTCAGGAAACCATGCCAGCATCCAACCTTGTATTTTTAATAGATGTATCAGGTTCTATGAATGATGTAAATAAACTACCACTGCTCAAAAAAGCCTTTAAGGTATTGGTGCATCAGCTGAGAGAACAAGATATGGTGTCTATTGTAGTCTATGCAGGTGCAGCAGGAATGGTATTGAAACCAACCTCTGGGGTCTATAAAAACAAGATAAATGAAGCATTGGATCAGTTGAGTGCCGGAGGTTCTACAGCAGGAGGAGAAGGTATAGCACTAGCTTATAAAATTGCACAGAAAAATTATAAAAAAAATGGTAATAACAGAGTTATTCTGGCAACAGATGGAGATTTTAATGTGGGTATGAGTAGTGATAAAGATATGAAGACACTTATAGAAGAAAAACGTAAGTCCGGTGTCTTTTTAACCTGCCTTGGCTTTGGGATGAATAATTATAAAGACAGTAAACTCGAAACACTGGCAGACAAAGGAAATGGAAATCATGCATATATTGATACCATGCAAGAAGCACAAAGAATATTAGGCAAAGAGTTTGGAGGAACCTTACATACGATTGCAAAAGATGTAAAAATACAGGTAGAATTCAATCCCGAAAAAGTACAGGCATACCGCCTGATTGGTTATGAAAACAGATTACTCGCAGATGAAGATTTTGTAGATGATACAAAAGACGCGGGTGAATTAGGTAGCGGGCATACAGTAACGGCATTGTATGAAGTAATACCAGCAGGTGTAGAAAGTAATTATTTAAAGGATATTTCAGACTTAAAATATACTACGAATAAGACAACCCAAAGTGATTACAGAGATGAATTATTAACCGTAAAATTCAGGTATAAAAAACCAACAGCCAATACAAGTATTGAAATGATTCACGTAGTAAAAGCTGATGACGGTCAAGTATCAGAGGACTTTAATTTTGCAGCGGCTGTAGCCTGGTTTGGGATGAAAATCAGAAAGTCAAAATATATAGATAATGATAATCTGCAAGATATTATTGCATTAGCTTCTGGCAATAGAACTAGTGATGATCAGGGGTATCGAGCAGAATTTATCAGATTGTTGAATAGTTATCTGGTAATGTAGAAATACCATCTCAAATGAAATTACTTGCTAATGTCATTTCTTTTTGTTTCTCGGTTGAATTAAGAAATAATTTGATTCAGTTTACGGTGATTTCATATAGGGTTGGTCTAAGATAAAGTCTCTGTTATGTATGACAATTAGTATTTTATAATTAAGATAGTTCAAAAAGTATCGTAGCTTGTAACCCTGCGATACTTTTTTATTTCCTAAATATTCATTTTTTAGGGGAGCACGATGATGAGTAAGCTTGAAAATGGATATTTTACTCGATAATCGAGATTTAAATGCTCCGAGGCTTGCCTCGAAATCAAAATGTTTTTTTTCAATAAATGCCTTGTGGGCTTGCCCCGAGGTAGTTTACTCGATAATCGAGTTTTTAAGGAGGCTTACCTCAAAATTGATTTTTTTTTCTGATAGCTACTTCTTGGAGTTGCCATGAGGTAGTTTACTCTTATTATACGATTTGTGATTAAAAAATTCGTATAAATTCATTGAATTATTTTTTCTTTATGCAAGGCAAAAAAATCAAGCATAGCTATAGCTACGGTTTATTTTTTAAACGAAGTAGAAAGGAAAAAGAAACGATGAATATGCGAAATTTTTAGTTATAAATCGTATTACAGCAAAGTTAAAAACTTTGCAAAGCATTAGATACCACAACCGATTATTTGATGAACGGTTCTACGGATGATGTAGCCACTACTAATTTATCAGATAAGGAATTGTTATCTTTATTTAATGTGAACAATGTTTATAATAAGCTATAAAAAAAACCTTAAGAATATGATTAATCGTCACTGACAGAGAACCCACCTACACCAGCGGCCAGACGATCTTTTTTTACTTGAATCTTTTTTCGTATCCAGTCAGGGTATTCGGTATCATCCTCAGCTTCATAAATACGAATATTTTGAGAGGGATCAGGTTGTATCAGGTCATCTTGTCTACAGTTGAGAATCTTTGCAGCTGTTTCTACTCCAGAATATCCAGCACCAGCAACGCCGTGTGATAAAACACTGGCGCCGCAGAGATATAAATTTTTAATTTCGCTTTTGGATTTATAAGCAAATGGACCTATTTGCCACATATTTTTTTCTGTACCGTAAACACAACCCTTTGTAGAATTAATATAATATTCGTTAGTAATGGGGGTACCTAATTCTTTTTGTACAATTTTGCTTCGTACATCTGGAATCACTTTTTCTAGTGTGCGAATCATTTTTTCAGTTAATTGCTCTTTGAATTTTAGATAAGCGTCGGATTTTCTTCTATACTTTTCATTTTTGAACTGACTAAAAGATTCATGGTTTATATAGGTAATAGCTTCTATAGTGTGATATCTTCCATCAAAACTTATAGGATCTTTTAATGTGGTGCAACTAATAAACATTCCAGGAAACACATCTCCCTCAAGGATATCAATCTTTTGAGTTTCTTCGAACACGGTGTCTAAATCTTCGTGTTGCATCATCCAGATATTACCAGAGTCTAAACCTGCTTTTCGCACATCCATATCTACCGTTATAAAAAGCATCAATGAGGTACAAGAATATTTTGTTTTACTTAATCTTTTAAAAAGCTTAGCGCTTATGTTTTTTTTGCCTATCAATTCCAGAAAAGTTTTACCTGGATCAGCATTAGAGATGATACGCTTAGCCAGAATCTTTTGTCCGTTTTCTAACTCTACTCCAATGGCTTTCTTTTTGTTAGTACCTTCTACTATTATTTTCTTTACTTTTTTACCGGTTTGTATTTCTCCACCGTGTTTTTTTAAAGCATTAGTCATTGCTTTTACCAAAGCACCTCCGCCTCCCACAGGATAATAACCTCCACTAGCATAATGACCCATTACAGCGGCGTGCAAAGGGAAACTCGCTTTGGAAGGAGGAAGTCCATGATCTCCGATTTGTATATTAAGAATAGCTTTGAGTAATGGATTTTTAATGTATTTTTTTATCACCTTTCTTACACTGTATACACTGTACTTCCCCATGTTTTTTGTTCGAAAAGGAATGGTAAGGTGTTGCCAAAACCCTTTTACTTTTGGGATCAATTGTAATTCATAACATACAGCGCTTATTAGTTTAAGATATTTAATAATCCCTTTTTTTTCTTGCGGAAAGTGTTTGCCAAGAGACTCAGCTATATGATCATAGCCAGCGGGCATGTCAATACGTTCTTCTCCAATCCAGCAATGTTCATAAGCCTTTGGGTTCATTCTGAAAAATGCTATATCATTGGCAATTCCAAGACCTTCATATAGATTACTGGTAGATTCTCCTTTATTGAGTAGACCTACATAATGAACTCCGGGTGTAAAACGATAGCCATTTAGATAAAAACTGTGGCACCATCCGCCAGGAACATCATGTTGCTCCAAGACCAATACCTTTTGTCCGGCACGAGCCAGGCATATGGCAGCAGATAATCCTCCTGCACCAGAGCCTATGATGATCGTATCTAATGCAGGTTCATGATGCACCTCTTTTTTTTTATTTTTTATTTCCATATATGATATCCCAATAGTAACGTGTATTTATTACTTTATCTATAAAGGTATACATTTTTGGAAAATGAGGAGAGAAGAAGGGTTTGGCTTTACGAATTATTCTTTTTATTCTTAATAGGCACCCAGACTTCTTCTTCTGATTTTGGATGCTGAGGACCGTAGTATTTATCTGCTAATATCTCAAAATGATCCCTATCATCAATTTCGTACTCAGAATTTGATAACCAGGTTCCGTAAATATAGCTTGCGGTTTTATTAAAAGTACTTACAGGTCCTCTATGTATAAATACGGCATAGATTCCTCCTGATAAGCTATAGGATCCCATGCCATCTGGGATTGTATCTATAGTATCAATTTCTATAGCAGCCCATTTTTCAAAGACTACAGTATCATTAAATTTTTTATATGTCATTTCTTTATCATATACTTGAATGGAGTAATACGATTTACGGGTGAGAATTTCGTAAAAATAATGGCAAGGATTTTTCGCTAGATTGATGAATCAAATTAAAGAATAGCCATAGCTATTGTTTCATTTTATGAAGAAAATATAGTAGAAAAAGAATGTCATTAGATGCGAAATTTTTATTCGTAAATCGTATAATACCCCGTATTCAGGTTATTTTTTATTTCGTTTCGTCTAGGCATAAAACGTTGCCATAAACTAGATGTCTTGTTTTCGGATAAAGAGGTTTGGATCCGCATTCCGATTAGGGTTTTATTCTTGATTATTCTTATTTTTGGAGCCATACGATTTGTGATTAAAAATTTCGCATATTCATCGTTTCTTTTTCCTTTCTACTTCGTTTAAAAAATAAACCGTAGCTATAGCTATGCTTGATTTTTTTGCCTTGCATAAAGAAAAAATAATTCAATGAATTTATACGAATTTTTTAATCACAAATCGTATCATAGAGTGATTATTCTTGAGTGAATTTTTATTTTCTGGGGATAGTACATATCGTTCAAAAGGAACAAATTTGTGTTCCTTTTTTCTATAACGTCCAGGACTTATTCCTATAAATAGATTTAAAAGAACGCGTGTATGCCTGTTGTGATTCAAATTGATATTGTAATGCAATATGTAGAATTGAATCATTGGTGGTAACTAGTTTGATCGCTGATTCCGAAATTCTACGTTTCCGTATATAATCAGAGACAGTTTCTCCTGTGGAGGCATGAAAAATGCGTATGAAATGATATTTAGAATAACAAGCATATCGTGCTATTTTGGTAAGAGTGAGTTTCTCCTTCAGGTTTTTTTCAATATAGGTTATTGCATTTCTAATTCTATTATTCTGATATCTTTCTTTTTGCATTCCGTAGTGTTCTGAGATACTATTTTTGGTCTTAAAACACTTACATAAAGAGTAAATTTTAAATCAGAAATAGTAGTACAATATTACAAGGAAAATATGACTATTTTTTAACCAGAATTGCGGATTTTGTCTATAAATGCTCCAAAACTTGTCTCTAAATCAAAATGCATTTTTTAATAAATACTTTGAATTGTAATATTTCTATGATTTTTATAATACCTTTTTGATCTAATACAGTTCCCAAAAAGGAAATAATAGAAGATAGCAGGATTGCTAACACTATTTTTTTATATAAACTTAGATATTAAAAGAGAAATCCTAACTTCATCTTAAAAAGTTAGGATTTAGAATCAAATTTATACAGTAAGCGTACCAATATATTCTTTTAATCTATCAAAGACAGAACCCCAACCATTCATAAACCCCATTTTTTCTTGTTGTTTAGAATATTCTTCTGTTGGATGCACTACATGGAAAGTAAAATTAGTTTTGTCACCGTTTTTTTCAAAAAGTGCCTGTATTTCTACCCCTTCGGTCATAGGTCTAAAGTTTGCAGATGAAATTATTTTTTCAAATTCTATAATGGCGGAGTAGATACCATCTGAAACAAAATCAGTACCATCCGGCATGGTCATATGATATTCCCATTCACCACCTACGCTAAAATTGTGCTTAATCACTCTGGTTTCCATTCCTTTTGGTCCCCACCAATTAGCAATATGCTCAGATTGTGTCCAGGCTTCCCATACCAAAGTTATTGGTGCATTGAAGGTTCTTTCTAATGTTAATGTACGATTGTCTGATTTACTCATCTTTCTTGTTTTTTTGTAATTCGGTTAAATAATTTTCAAAGGAGTCTAGTTTTTCTTCCCATAGATTTCTGTATTGATCTATCCATAAGAAGGCAGGAATTAAGTTTCTAGGTTGAATTTGACAGAAACGTTCTCTCCCTTTTTTGCTAATATGTATGATCTCACATTCTTTTAATATTTTTAAATGTTTGGAGATTGCGGGGCGACTTACATCAAATTTTTCAGCTACTTCATTTACTGTCAATGTTTTATTTGCAAGTAATTCTATAATATCTCTTCTTACAGGATCTGCTATTGCCTGAAAAACATCTCTTCTCATATTTTTAAGTAACTGATTGGTTACAAATATAAATGTAATCATTCGGTTACGCAAATAGTTTTACTTTTAATCGATACTTGAGATTTAAATGCTCCAAGCTTTGTCTTGAAATCGAAATGTTTTTGTCCAATAACTATCTCTTGAGCTTGTCCCGAGATAGTTTAATTAAAAAAAATGTAAGTATATTAAGTTTTAAGTTTCTTTTAGATTCATCAATTCATTGTATACCAAATATCAACAAAAACTGTTTTAGAATTGTTAATTACTTTGTAGTTGGACTATTTTAATTCTGTAAGTGAAACCTTATATTAGCAAGCATTCTACCCGAATTTTATGAATAACGAGACTAAATATACTGAAGATAATATACGATCCCTTGACTGGAAAGAGCATATCCGTATGCGACCAGGAATGTATATAGGTAAACTAGGAGATGGATCTTCTGCAGATGATGGAATCTATATTTTATTAAAAGAAGTATTAGATAATTCTATCGATGAATATGTAATGGGAGCTGGCAAAACCATAGAAATTTCTATACAAGGTGATAAGGTGATTGTAAGAGATTATGGTCGCGGTATTCCATTGGGAAAAGTGGTGGATGTTGTTTCAAAAATGAATACTGGGGGTAAATATGATTCCAGAGCCTTTAAAAAATCAGTGGGACTTAATGGAGTAGGTACAAAAGCGGTGAATGCACTATCTAAGTTTTTTAGGGTAGAATCAACCAGAGATGGTAAATCTGCGTCGGCAGAGTTTGAAAAAGGAAACTTAACAAATCAGGATACTCTGGATGAAACTTCTCGTAGGAAAGGAACAAAGGTTTCTTTTGTACCGGATGATACTATTTTTAAAAATTATAAGTATCGTACAGAGTACGTAGCCAAGATGCTTAAGAACTATGTATATCTTAATCCGGGGCTAACCATTATTTTTAATGGTGAGAAATATTTTTCTGAGAATGGTCTGAGAGATTTACTTTCTGATACTATTAATGATGATGATCGATTATATCCAATCATTCACCTTTTGGGAAATGATATAGAGATAGCTATTACGCATAGTAAAACGCAATATAGTGAGGAATATCATTCATTTGTTAATGGGCAGCATACAACACAGGGAGGCACGCATCAGGCAGCCTTTAGAGAAGCAGTCGTAAAAACCATTAGAGAATTTTATGGTAAAAACTATGAAGCTAGTGATATTCGTAAGTCTATTGTCTCGGCAATAAGTATAAAAGTTATGGAACCTGTCTTTGAGAGTCAGACAAAGACTAAATTAGGTTCTACAGAAATGGGAGGTGATTTACCAACGGTAAGAACCTATATAAATGATTTTGTAAAAACAAAACTGGATAACTTTCTACATAAAAATTCTGACACTGCCGAAAGCCTGCAACGTAAAATTTTACAAGCAGAACGAGAGCGTAAAGACCTGTCAGGAATTCGTAAACTTGCCAGAGAGCGTGCTAAGAAAGCTAGTTTGCATAATAAAAAACTTCGGGATTGTCGAATTCACCTTACCGATAGTAAAAAAGATCGAAATTTAGAAAGCACCTTGTTTATCACAGAGGGAGATTCTGCAAGTGGTTCTATTACTAAATCTCGTGATGTAAATACTCAGGCAGTTTTTAGCTTACGCGGAAAACCGCTGAATAGCTATAATATGAGTAAAAAAATTGTGTATGAAAATGAAGAATTTAATTTATTGCAGGCTGCACTCAATATTGAAGAATCTCTGGAAGATCTAAGATATAATAATATCGTTATTGCTACAGATGCAGATGTAGATGGGATGCATATTCGATTGTTATTGATTACTTTCTTTTTGCAATTCTTCTCAGAACTGATTAAAGAAGGACATCTGTATATTCTGCAAACGCCTCTTTTTAGAGTACGTAATAAGAAAGAAACCATTTATTGTTATTCTGAACAAGAAAGAAGAGATGCAATTAATAAATTATCTGGAAAGCCAGAAATTACCCGATTTAAGGGGTTAGGTGAAATATCACCTGATGAATTTGTACATTTTATAGGAGATGATATTCGCTTAGATCCGGTTATGTTGGATAAAGAAAAATCTATAGAAGAATTATTGTCTTTTTATATGGGGAAAAACACACCTAGTAGACAAGAGTTTATTATAGAAAATTTAAAAGTAGAATTAGATACCGTAGAAGAAGAATTGTAAGGATACAAAAAAGTGCCCCAAAAAAGGTATGGATATAGAAAACGAAAACGAAGAATTACATAACGAGTTAGCTCCAGAGGATCATCAACCTCAGGAAGTGATTACCAAAGTTACCGGAATGTACAAAGATTGGTTCCTGGATTACGCATCATATGTAATCCTGGAACGAGCGGTACCTGCTATCGAAGATGGTTTAAAACCTGTACAACGTAGAATTTTACATTCTATGAAAGATCTGGATGATGGTCGGTATAATAAGGTGGCAAATATTGTGGGGCATACGATGCAGTATCACCCTCACGGTGATGCCAGTATTGCAGATGCTATGGTCCAGATAGGTCAGCGAGATCTGTTAATTGACATGCAAGGGAACTGGGGTAATATACTTACAGGCGATAGGGCGGCTGCATCAAGATATATCGAAGCGCGTTTGTCTAAATTTGCATTAGATGTTGTATATAATCCCAAAGTAACAGAATGGCAACTATCATATGATGGTCGTAAAAAAGAACCCATTAATCTCCCAGTAAAATTTCCTTTATTGTTAGCGCAAGGAGCAGAAGGTATTGCTGTAGGGTTAAGTACTAAAATATTACCACATAATTTTATTGAACTTATAGAAGCTTCTATTAAGCATTTACAAGGTAAGCGTTTTACAATACTACCGGATTTTCCAACGGCAGGAATTGCTGACTTTACAAATTATAATGATGGTAATCGAGGAGGGAAAGCCAGAGTGCGGGCCGAAATTTCTCAATTAGATAAAAATACGCTGATTATAAATGAGATACCGTTCTCAACTACAACTACTACTTTAATAGATTCTATCCTTAAAGCTAATGAAAAAGGAAAGATTAAAATTAAAAAAATAGAGGATAATACAGCTGCAGAAGTAGAGATATTAGTACACCTCCCATCAGGTATTTCTCCTGATAAAACAATCGATGCGTTGTATGCTTTTACCAATTGTGAAACATCAATTTCACCGCTAGGTTGTATTATAGAAGAAAATAACAGGCCTAATTTTATAGGGGTTTCTGAGATGCTGAGACGCTCTACAGATCATACCCTGGAACTGCTAAAGAAAGAATTAGAAATTCAATTAAATGAATTGCAGGAACAATGGCATTTTGCATCATTAGAAAGAATTTTTATAGAAAATCGTATTTATCGAGAAATTGAAGAAGAAGAAACCTGGGAAGGCGTTATTAAGGCAATTGACAAAGGATTACAACCTCATATTAAACATCTGAAACGTCCTGTTACAGAAGAAGATATTGTGCGCCTAACGGAAATTAGGATTAAAAGGATATCAAAGTTTGATATCGATAAAGCGCAACAGAAGATTGAGGCGCTAGAAGAAGATATAGCACAGATTAAGCATCATTTGGAACATTTAGTAGCGTATGCCGTTTCTTATTTTAAAAGATTAAAAGAAACGTATGGCAAAGGAAGAGAACGCAAAACAGAAATCAGGATTTTTGATGATATAGAGGCTACCAAAGTGGTTATCAGAAATACAAAGCTATATGTAAATAGAGAAGAAGGCTTTGTAGGAACTTCACTAAAGAGAGATGAATATGTCACCGATTGTTCAGATATCGATGACATTATTTGTTTTACTCGTAATGGTAAAATGATGATTACTAAAGTAGATGCCAAGACTTTTGTTGGCAAAGATATTATCCATGTTGCAGTCTTTAAGAAAAAAGATAAGCGTACGATTTACAATATGATCTATCAGGATGGCAGAGGAGGAGCTTCTTTTGTAAAACGATTTGCGGTAACTGGAGTTACCAGAGATAGAGAATATGACCTTGCTCAAGGTAAAAAAGGATCTAAAATCACTTATTTTACAGCAAACCCTAATGGAGAAGCAGAGGTGATATCTATTTATTTGCGTCAGGCAGGAAGTATAAAGAAATTGAAATTCGATCTTGATTTTGCGGATCTTTTAATAAAAGGTAGAGGGGTAAAAGGTAATATTGTAACAAAATATAATATTAAAAAAATAGAACTTAAAGAGCTAGGGATTTCTACTTTGAAACCTCGAAAGATATGGTTTGATGATGCTGTAAGGCGACTTAATGTAGATGGTAGAGGGGAGTTGTTAGGAGAATTTAAAGGAGAAGACCGTTTATTGGTTATCAATCAAAAAGGAGTGGTAAAAACCATTATTCCGGAAATAACAGTTCATTTTGATGCTGATATGATTGTGCTTGAAAAGTGGAAACCTACCAAACCTATCTCCGCGGTATATTGGGATGGTGAGAAAGAACGCTATTATGTAAAACGCTTTTTAATAGACAACCCTGATAGAGAAGAGACTTTTATAACAGAACATCAGAAATCGTTTTTAGAAATTGTATCTACAGATTACAGACCGATTATAGAATTAGTATTCAATAAGCTTAGAGGTAAAGATCAAAAACCAAATGATGAGATTAATCTTGAAGAATTTATTTCAATAAAAGGGATTAAAGCTTTAGGAAATCAGTTAACTACCGAAAAAGTTAAACAGGTTAATTTATTAGATCCCTTGCCTTATGACGAACCAGAAAACCTCCCTGCAGAAGCAATAGAAGTAGTAGGAGAGGAGGCTGTCTCATCTCCGGATTCAAACAGTGCAGATACCAATACTTCGTCAAAAAAAGACATTGATACGATTAATTTGGATAAAGATTTAGGAATAGATGGGGATGTAGAACAAACTTCGTTATTTTAAAGTGGGTAAATACTTATAGTCTTTTTCAGATTTCCACTTTAAAAATTCAAAGGTATTAAGGTTATATTTCTGTCTTTTCTTTTGAATGCCATATTAATTCTTGGCGAAAATTAGGTATCGTATTTTCAAATGCTTTTTAAGGTATAAAAAACGCAATATTTTTATCATTTCCGACCAGACAGTAAATACTAATAAAATTTACCGTATTCTTTATTGGCATTGCGTAAAATATAAGATTGATTTAATACGATTTGTGATTAAAAAATTCGTATAAATTCATTGAATTATTTTTTCTTTATGCAAGGCAAAAAAAATCAAGCATAGCTATAGCTACGGTTTATTTTTTAAACGAAGTAGAAAGGAAAAAGAAACGATGAATATGCGAAATTTTTAGTTATAAATCGTATCATATCATGTAAACCAGAAAGGCAACAGGCTACATTTGTCAAAAAATTTGTGGTATCTCAATAAGTCTTTATATTTATAAAATTGATACTGCATTCAAAATTTTGAATGCGGTATCAATTTTAAATTTCAATTGGACTTTTTAGTATATTTTGTCAGAATTACAATATGTTGACCGTTAATTTTTCCTTCTATATGTTCAGGATTATCATGGACTAAAGAAATGTTACGAACAGCAGTTCCTCTTTTGGCGGTAAAATTAGCACCTTTAACGTTCAGGTCTTTAATAAGTACAATACTATCACCCGCTTGAAGCAAAGCTCCGTTAGAATCTAAGTGTTTAATTTTAGCGCTATCATGATCACCATCTCCTGTAGCCTTTGCCCAGGCTAAGGTATCATCATCAAGATATAACATATCCAAAAGATCTTGTGGCCACGCCTCAGACTTTAATCTATTGAGCATTCTATAGGCGATAACCTGCACGCCGGGAACTTGACTCCACATGCTATCGTTGAGACAACGCCAGTGATTAGGGTTTATTATGGATACGTCTTCAATTTGCTCTTTACAGGTTGAGCAAATCAAAATACTAGAATCCAATCCTACATTTGGAGATTCGGGAACATCATATATTGATAAATTATCGGTGGCGTTACATAATTCACAAGTAGTTTCGCTACGATCTTGTAATTCTTTTAGTTTGCTCATTTTTAGTTAATTATGGATTTTCCCATCAATTGTAAAACTAGTTCTCTTGGTTGTGTAATTTTCCTTTTTTACGTAGCTTAAAATTGATAAACTCTATAAATAGCGAAAATGCAATAGTAAAATACAGATATCCTTTGGGGATGGTGCCTACTTCGGATCCGAATATTTGAAGATGAGCAAGGTGTGCTGCTTCTGCTATCAGCATAAACCCTATTAGAATCAAAAACGAAAGCCCTAGAATCTGAATTGATGGATGTTTGTTTACAAAGCGACCGACGGGAGTGGCAAACAACATCATAATTAAGACAGATACTACAACGGCAATGGTCATCAATACTAATGCATCATTAGGGTTATCACTTAATCCATTTGTCATTCCTACCGCAGTTAGTATAGAGTCAAACGAAAACACTACATTGATTAAGGTAATTTGCATAATAGCTTTTGATAAAGTACTAGAGCTTTTATCTTTCAGTTCTTTTTCTTCTTCTCCTTTTTCATCTACTTTTTCATGAATTTCATGTACGCTTTTATAGAGTAGAAACATTCCTCCGCCAAATAATATTAGTGCTTGTCCACTGATTCCCGCTTCTATCCAAGGTAGGTTAATATGCCAGAAAGGAGCCTCCATTGCAACTAGTAATGAAATACCAAAAAGGAGTATGATACGCATGATCATTGCTAAAAGCAGTCCTATATTGGTTGCTTTTTTTTGTTCATTATTAGGTAATTTACTGGAAGCTATAGAGATAAATATGATATTATCAATACCTAATACTATTTCTAGAAAAGTTAAGGTTAATAGTGCGATCCAGGCGTCTGCTGTTGCAAAAATATCTAACATTATTTTATCTTTTTAGCGGTTCCTCTTTCTTTATTTTTTGTAGCGCCTACCAATCCGTATTCAAAAGTATAGCTGCCTTTATTTGTTTCTAATATTTTCATGTGTATTGCTTTTTCTTCAGCCATATTTTTGGGATGAAGCTTTTTTACAATGTACTCACAGTCATTAATCCATCGGATACTCGCTGTATCACTCTTTCCATTAAAATAATCAATCTCAATAGAATCATTACGTATAAAAGTTGTTTTGGCAAGTTCTCCATTAAGGTATGTTTCGAATTCAAAAGTTCCTGTATGAAAATCAATACATTCTCTTTCTTTTTGGTAACAACCAGATATAGTCAAAGAAGCAAATAATAAAGGGATCAAATATTTCATGGAATAGTACTAACGACAAACGAAAATAAATTTATTTCAACAGAATTTATAGCATCAGGAAGAAAAGTTGTAATTTTTTTAATTCCTGTAGGCGTCAAATGTGCCGTCTTTGTAGAATATTACAATTTGGTGAATTTCTTTTTCTGTAGTAGTGGTTTTAATTCTTACGGATTCTGAATCGTTAATTATTGTAGCAGCTACGTTTTCTTTTTCTGGCGTATGTTGTGAGAATAAATCTTTTTCGGTTATTTCAGGTTTTATTGGAGTAGTAGTGTTTTCAGATATTTTATGAATAATCTCAGTTGCTTTTGGTGTAATTGGTTCGTGAGATTTTTCGGATTTAGGAAAAGAACCTTTTCCATATAATAACCAATAAAGTTCGGCTTCTGGATATGCTTCAGTAATTCTCATTACAAAGTCCAGACTAGGTTTGTTTCTGCCTGAAAGAATATGAGAAATAGAAGAACGTCCAACACCCATGGCATCGGCAAATCCTGAAGCTGACACATGATAAAATTTCATAACCTCTTGAATTCTTTTTCCAAAATTTTCAGTATTTACCATTTGATTTACAATTGTAAATTAAAACAAAGAAACGAGTCGGTTACAAAGGTAAACAATTAATTAGATTTATAAGTTTACAATTGTAAAAAAACAAAAATAAGATTATTTACTATTAGATAAAAACTTTAGATAAGGTTATTTAATTAGTTGATTTATAAGTATTTAAATATCTACTAATAATCTTTTCGTTAATATTGTTAACAACTTTAGGAGTTTTAAGAATAATTAAAAAAAGAGTGTTTACAGTAGTGAACAATTAGTAATAATCCAAGTTTTACAATTGTAAATAGTTGGAATTTACAATTGTGAATTGAGATATAATTTACATTTGTAAAAACTAAAATTATACTATGAATCCTCGGTAAACAGTAGTAATTTTGTTGATCTAATTTACCTTACATGGACATTAATACACTACAAAATTGGTTTGATAGTTATAAGGAAACTACATTATCCAGACGTTACATTCATCAAGAACATATTACTCCTCTGCTGGATATATTGACAAAGAAATCAACAGTTAAACTTTTGGGTTTTTCAGAAAATAAATCTCCTATACACTTAATTAAACTTGGTACAGGATCAAAAAAGTTACTTCTCTGGTCACAAATGCATGGGAATGAAAGTACTACTACCAAGGCTGTATTTGATGTTCTTAATATGCTAATGGATGCTTCTAATGAGCTTTCTAAGCAAATTTTGGAAGCATGTACTTTATATATTATTCCAATATTAAGTCCTGACGGGGCAAAAGCATATACAAGGCTTAATTATAATAAAGTAGACTTAAATAGAGATGCCCAGGACAGAACTCAAAAAGAAAGTGTTATTCTGCACGATCTTATACAAAAGATTCAGCCTGATTTTGCTTTTAATTTACATGGGCAACGTACTATTTTTAGTGTAGGAGAAACGAATAGCCCTGCTACGGTCTCTTTTTTATCGCCGGCAAGTGATGAAAAACGCTCTATAACGCCAAGCCGTAAGGTTGCAATGGAGGTGATTGCAGAAATGAATATAGTTTTACAGAAATTCATTCCTGGTGGTGTAGGTAGGTATGATGATGGTTTTAATATTAATTGCGTTGGTGATACATTATCTGCTATGGATGTACCTACAATATTATTCGAGGCAGGTCATTATCCAGGTGATTATGATAGAGAAAAAACCAGAATATTTATTTTTTATGCATTAATAACTTCGATAAGGTGTATTGCTAATAGAGATATTACCGGAAGTAGGTATGATATGTATTTTGATATTCCCGAAAATGGGAAATGTTTTTATGACATCATTATAAGGGATGTAATCTTACATGAAAAAAATGTCGATATTGGAATACAATATATCGAAGAATTATCCGAAAATCATATAAAATTCACTCCAATAATTGCTAGAATTGCGGATTTAGGAAAATTTTATGGACATAGAGAGATTATTGGCAATAAAAGAATTATACGTGACGAAAACGTTACAGTAGAGGTAGTTCAGGATAATAAGTTGTTAAGATTCTACTTAAATGATGAATTATTCTCAACAGAATTAAGAAAAAGTTAATATTAAATTTAGAAAAATAATGTTTTTCTGTTATTTTTGCAATATAAATAACCGGGAAAATTTATAATACTTACCTATGGCAAAATTTAAATTAGACGAAGTAGATCACCAAATCTTAGACATGCTGATCGAAAATACGCGAACTCCTTTTACGGATATTGCGAAAAAATTATTGATTTCTGCAGGAACAGTTCACGTACGTGTTAAAAAGATGGAAGAAGCAGGAATTATTGAAGGCTCTTCATTGACATTAGATTACAAAAAATTAGGATATTCTTTTATAGCTTATGTGGGTATCTATCTTCAGAATACATCACAAACTAAGTTTGTATTACAAAGAATTAACGAAATACCGTATGTTACTGTGGCACACATAACAACTGGTAAGTTTAATATCTTTTGTAAAGTAAGAGCAAAGGATACTAATCATGCAAAGGATATTATTTTTATGCTTGATGATATTGATGGTGTATACCGTACAGAGACTATGATATCTCTAGAGGAAAGTATTAATGATAAAAAACGCCTAATGCATTCTATTTTTCAGGACATGTAGAGGGGAATAATTATCTAAACATATAAACCCTTTAGGAACATATCTTAGAGGGTTTTTTTAATGTAAAAATGATTCCTTATGATGTAGTGTTGAGATAATCAGTTAATTACTGATTTAATAATGGATAACAGTATAGGGAATAATTAACCAATTGTATTAGTAACCACAATTATGGCAAGACAACCAAAAATAGAACGTTTTAACCACAATGTTCTTACAAAATATCAGATATACAATAGTATATTCATGACATTACCTTTTGATACTATCACCAATACAGGTGTACTATTACCTCTATTTAAAGAAGTATGTAAGAAAGGATATGATCAGAAACAGAACCCTACAGAGATCGTAGAAAACTTCTTTAAGCTATATCAGGATAATCCCGATCAGAAGGAAAAACATGATCTCCTGTTCAGATTTATCCAATATATAGAGCGACAAGTGGTGTTATTTGATGCTATAGAGGATGCTGCATTTCCAGTTGTTAATAATATGGATGGTCGCGGAACATTAAGGAGTATTAAAGAAGAAGCACAGGGAAAAGGTCAGGAAGAAAAACTCAAAGAATACTTAAGACGTTTTAAGATCAGACCTACACTCACAGCACACCCTACACAATTTTATCCGGGAACAGTTTTAGGGATTATCCATGATCTTGATATCGCAATTCGCAACAATGATTCTCAATTAATCAAGAAGTTACTGGCTCAATTAGGTAAAACTGCATTTTTTAAGAAAGAGAAACCAACTCCTTATGATGAGGCAGTAAGTTTGATCTGGTATTTAGAGAATGTGTTTTATCATGCAATTAGCAAGATCTATAATTATATCCAACAAAATATTTTTAAAGGAGAAGACCTCGAAAACGATTTGATTAATCTTGGGTTCTGGCCAGGCGGTGACCGGGATGGTAATCCTTTTGTAACAACAGAAACTACTTTAAAAGTTGCAAAACGTCTCCGTAAAACAATTTTGATAAATTATTATCGGGATATGCGTAAACTAAAACGTAGAATCACTTTTGGTAATTTACAGGATAAAATCGGAGTTCTCGAAGAAGCACTCTATGATAATTTTTATTATGCCAAAACTGCAGAGCCTCTATCTATAGAAACCTTAATGAACGGACTCTTAGAAGTTAGAAAAGAATTGATAGAAAAACACCAATCTCTATTTCTCGAAGAGCTTCAGGATTTAATTAATAAGGTGAAGATATTTGGATTTCATTTCGGGACTTTGGATATCAGACAAGATTCAAGAGTGCACCACAAGGTATTGACAGAGGTTGTAAAAAAAACCAGTGAATTGGAACTTGGCTTTTTTCCAGAAACATATGACTCTTTATCAGAAGAGGAACAAATTAAGGTTTTGTCAAATGTAAAAGGAAAATTAGATCCTTCTATTTTTGATAATGATATAGCAAGAGCGACTATCGAATCAATATATGCTATAAAGACAATACAAAAGAATAATGGGGAGCGGGGAGCGAATCGTTATATTATTAGTAATAATGGCAGTGTTCTCAATGTTATGGAGACTTTTGCAATGATCAGACTTTGTGATTGGGAACATCCTACGGTAGATGTTATTCCTTTGTTTGAGACAGTTCCTGATCTTAGAATAGCTCATCAGGTGATGGAAGCATTATATAGCAATCCGGTATATATGGAACATCTGCAGCGTAGAGGAATGAAACAAACGATTATGCTTGGTTTCTCTGATGGTACAAAAGATGGAGGATATCTAATGGCTAATTGGGGAATATTTAAAGCAAAAGAAGCCTTGACTGAGATATCTAGAAAATATGACATCAAAGTTGTATTCTTTGATGGTAGAGGAGGACCGCCAGCAAGAGGCGGCGGAAATACAAATCAATTTTATGCTTCTCTTGGACCAACTGTAGAAGATGAAGAGATTCAAATAACGGTGCAAGGACAGACGATCAGTTCTAATTTTGGTACCTTAGATTCTTGTCAATATAATCTGGAACAGTTGTTAGGAGCCGGGATCCAAAATCAGTTGAGTACTAATGAGAGCAATTTGTTTTCTCCTGAAAATAAGAAGACAATGCAGGAACTGGCAGATATAAGTTATGAAACGTATGTAGATTTTAAGAATCACCCTAGATTTCTTCCATATTTGGAGCATATGAGTACATTGAAGTATTACGGAAAAGCTAATATTGGAAGTAGACCTTCTAAACGTAGTACTAGTACTAGCCTTGATTTTGGTGACCTTAGAGCAATTCCTTTTGTAGGTAGCTGGAGTCAGCTAAAACAAAACGTTCCTGGGTTTTATGGAGTAGGTACAGCATTAAAAGCTTTTGAAGAGCGTGATGAATTTGATAGAATAACTTCTTTATATAAAGGTTCTGCTTTTTTTAGAACGCTGGTAGGTAATAGTATGATGAGTTTAACCAAATCTTTTTTTGAGCTCACATCGTATATGAAAGATGATGATGAATATGGAGCTTTCTGGAGTATTATTTTTGAAGAATATAAATTAACAAAAAGGCTTTTATTAAAACTATCCGGGTATTCTCAATTAATGGAAAATGAACCGGCAGGAAAGGCTTCGATTGATATTAGAGAAAATATTGTTTTACCATTATTAACGATACAACAATACGCACTGAAAAAAATTCAGGATATCAATAGATCAGGAAAGGATACAGAAAATTTAGAAATCTATGAAAAAATGGTGACACGCTCTTTATTTGGTAATATTAATGCCAGTCGTAATTCAGCGTAAATTTTAGATATTTCTTTTTTAAAGCCAAATAAAGCCACGACATTTTCTGTTGTGGCTTTATTATTTGAATCATGTTTTCTAGAAATTTAGAGTAATGGCCTGGATTAAAGGGAATTCTTTTGCCCAATAGTTATATCAATCAATCCAATAAATAGTATTAAGTTTTATTAGGGCACAATTCTAGTAAAACAACTGAAATTTACACTCATGTCGCTATAAAAAAGTTTAAAAACTTAAAAGATTTATTAAATTAGCTACTCACATAAGAAATATATAGTTACCATGGTAACTATATATTCATGTTGAACTAAACCTTCGGTAACTTTTTTCTGCTGGATTTCGTAATTTAATAGAAATAATTAAAATCTATAACTTATGTATCAAAAAAAGAGTTGAGTCTTGCTGTGAAAAAGCAAAAAGAACTGTACCGAACTTCATAAAGGCGTACCAAAGATATAGAAAGGTTTATATCGCCTCTGGATATTCAGAATCTACCTGCAACAACTACT